>JBFXAM010000086.1:0-18917 GCA_050184295.1 Phycisphaerae bacterium
CCGCAGAACCACGCGGCGGCGAGCGCCCAGCCCCCCGCCGCGGCGACCGCCCCGCCCCCCGCCGCCGCTCGCAGCCGAAAGCGTCGCTCGGGGCATTTCAGAACGGTCCTGACCCCGGCGTGATTCGTAACTATCGGGGGGGGGGCGTGACTTGCAGTTTCGAGGCCATGATTCGAGTCCTCCGGTGCAACAACCCTTCGACCCGAAACCCGCCGAACGACCGGCAGAATGGTCTCAGAATCTCCCTGCACGCGGCGTGCCAGACGCAAAAAAACCAGCTTCGAAAACTCGTCGCGCGTCCGTCAAAAAGTGGCAGGCCACCGGCCGGCTCGGCTCCCTGGCGCCACGCCCGCCGGCTTCGCTGCGTGCGCAGCGCCTCGCCACGAACTGCCGGCTCTCGTCCGGGTGGCACGGGCGTCCCGCCCGTTGGCACGGTGGGACAACGGGCGGGACGCCCGTGCCACCCTTGCTGCGCCAGCGATGTGCCGGGCAGTACACCGGCGCGCGAAGCGTGCGGACCCGGTGTCTCGATCCCGCCCCGCGCAGCAGCCACCGCGCCCCGCCCGCGGCGACCATCGCGCTCAACCGACGAACGGCGTTCGCCACTTCCGCGCGAGGAGCCGCACGCGGGGAGCCCCGCCCCCCCCGGTTTCCACTCCCGCAGCGGCTACGGCTTGCCGGCGTGCGCCTTCGCCAGCCGCTTCGCCACCGCGACGCCGCTGTGCAGCGCGCCTTCCATATACCCTACAAACTGGTAACAGGTATGCTCGCCCGCGAAGTGCACCCGGCCGTGCCCCTTGCGCAGCAGCGGACCCACCGTCGTCACCTGTCCCGGCGCGGGGAATGAATACCCCGCCTGCGTCCACTGCATCCCCGGCCAATCCATGAACCGGCTGTCGACGAAGTTCTCCTTGAACCCCGGATACAACTTTTCGAGCTCGCCTTCGTACCACTCCCGCCGGGCCTTGGCGTCGCGCGACCGGCACGCCTCGGCGCCCGGCCCGCCGGAGAAGCACGTCAGCCCGGCGTGCTCGTCGCCTTCCTGGTTGTCGGTCGATTCCCACACCCACGAAATGTCGCCGTCCAGCAGCGCCGTCGGTGCGACGCCGCTGCCCGCCCAATAGCGCTTCTTCAGCGACGTCAGGTACTTCACATTCACGCCCATCTGCGGCTTCAGCGCCGCCGGCAGCTCCGGGGAGAACTTGATCTTCCCCCATGTGCTCGGCGGAACCGCGAGCACCACCTCGTCCGCTTCGATCGTGCGGCCGTCGGAGCACTTCACGACGACGCCCCGGTCGCTCGATTTGATCTCGGTGACGGGCAGCTTCAGGTTGATGCGGTCGCGGCCGAACTCGTCGGCGAGCTTCTTCGCGAGCTGCTCGTTGCCGCCCTTGCAGCGATACACCTCGGTGTCGGTCCAGTATTTTTCGAGCCCGCCGCCCTTCACCGCCGACAGCAAGCCCAGGTAGCTTTGCTTTGCGGTCGCGACGCCGTTGTCGCCCGCGAGCTGCGCGGTCACACCAGCCTTGCAGTTCGCCGGCGCGTCGAGCGCGCTGATCCAGTCCGCGACGCTCTTCTTGTCGAGCTCCGCCGCGTTCGGACTCTGCCAGGGTTCGTCGGCATTCACGGGCTCGGCGTCCTTGTTCATCCGGCTCAGCGCCGCGCTCATCTCCTCCCACAGCGCGTTTGCGTCGTCGTCGCCGAGGCGCTTGCCCGAAATCACGATCGGATAGTTGAGCTCCTCATCCTCGGTCACGTCGAGGAACTCGAGCTTGAACTTCTCCGCATACGCCACCCACGTGAGGTGATTCGACCCGATCAGCTCCGCGCCGCCTTCGACGATCTTGTTGGGCACAAAATCGCCGAACGTGAGCACGCGTCCGCCGACGCGCGGCGAGGCCTCGACGACGGTCACGTCGTAGCCGGCGCTCTTGAGCTCGTAGGCACACGCGAGCCCCGCGAAGCCGGCGCCGACGACCACGACCCGCCGCCCGCCGCCGGTGCTCTGCGCGCCGGCGCGCGGTGCGTTGCTCAGGAGCAAGCCGGCCGCGGTCGCCGCCGAGAGTTTCAGCATCTCGCGCCGCGTGAGCGCGTCGATGGGTGCTCCGTAGCGCTGATTCAAGATGGAATAAAGCGATCGCGACATGCATTCGCTCCGTCGAATGGGGGCCCGGCCGCACACGCCGCCGGCGCGCCGACCGCGCCGCGGCGCCGCGTAGCTTACCCCGCCGACCCGCCCAAGCGAAGTCCGGCCGGGCGAGTGCCGCCCCGCGACGCGTCCACGCCGGCGACGCACGCCGCCGGACACAGGAACCGCGCGCAATCCGCCGGCGCCGCGGCGCGGCGTTTCGCCGCCGGGCCGCGTTTTCGCGCGGTCGGCGCCCAGTGGGACGTGCGCCGCAGATTCTCCTGCCCCTCGGTGGCGCAAGAAAAAGGCCGTGCCCACACGCGGGTCGAGAGACGTGCAGGCACAGCGCGGGAACGAACAGTCATTCACGAGGCGTATAGCCCCTCGCGATTCTTACGGGCACGCGCCGTCCACGACGCACTGCACGAATCCGTCGATGTCGAACGCATTGACGTTGCCGTCCTGGTCGATGTCGTTCGCGCAGATCAGGTCGCAGTTCGGAAACGTCTCGGTGTAGCCGCCGGGACCGTCCGGATTCACGATCGCGAGCACGAACGGGTCGATGTCAAACGCGTTGACCGCACCGTCGCAGTTCGAGTCGCCGCGGATGAACGCGTTGCAGGGATCCGGCACTCCCGCGAGCCACCACGACCACGCTGTCTCCGTGTTGATGTGCAGGCACGCGGGCGCCACGCCGTTCAGCGACGGCAGCAGAAAGCACTCGTTCGCCGGATCGTTGAACTGCCCGTCCGCCGGCGTGTCGTCGTTCCACACCAGGTTCGACGGCGGATTCACCGGGTCGGCAGGATGACCCGGCCGAATCAGCGGATCCATGTCGTTCGGCACCGTGTCATCATCGCGGAAGCCCCAGAACATCGTGTTCGCGCGCGTCGGATTGGTGAAGGTCAGCGGAGGTCCCAGGCTCGCCGCCTGCGCATAGATGAATTCATAAGCGCCCTCACCGTCCGCCGGAAAGCGGATGAAGTCCGGCGCGGTGCACAGGTCCATGTTCAGGATGTAATAGCCGCCGCTGCCGTCCACCACTGGACCGAAGTTGAAGATGACCGCCCACAGCCCGCCTGTCGCCGGAACCGCCGGCGGCCCCGCACACGTGAAGTCGCACGCGTCAAACGCGCGCACCACCACCATCAGGTTCTGCGTCTGGCCCGCGCCCGGCAGCCAGTTCATCAGCGCCGCGATCCAGCCGACGCGCTGCCCGGCGGCGGCCGGCCCAACCCGAATGTCCTCCACCGTCCGAAACGCGTTATACGTCGGACCAAACCACAACCGCGTATCCGGTGTGCCGCCAATCCCCGCCGGAGTGCACTCGCCGCCGACCGGATCGGCAGTCCCGACCGTCAACTCCGCTGCGTCGAAACCCAACCCGCCGCTGCACGTCACACCAGCGATCGCCGGCGGCGTGATCGGCGTCCAGTCCTGCGCAATCTCGCCGTTGGGACCGAGCACCGCGTACTCCCGGGCATACAGCTTGCCCACCATCCGGCGACCCTGAAGATCGCCAAAGGCCGCCGCGCTCGTCGCAACCAGCGTCACCAACACGAACATTCGTCTCATCGGCTCATACTCCCAGTGCAAAGGCTCGCCCTGCGCAGAAACAGATTGACCCGCGCGTCGGCCGCGTCGGTGCGGCGCAATGTCGAACACAACACAACAGATTTCCCGCGGTGCGGCTACGCACCGCCCGACGGCGCCGCAGGTCGGAGGCGGCGCCGGACCCCAGTCATACGCGGGCACCCCCGCACGGCGGACGCCGTCACATGCGGCGTTCGCGCGCGGAGCACCCCACAACCCGTCAATACTCAGGCATGAAAACCCGGCTCGCAGCCGCGTGCTCGCCGCAAACGCACCAGGAGCGCGTTGTGACCGCGGCGGCAATCCTCGGCTGCTCAGGCGTCTCGCGGGCGGGCGAGACGTGGAGGAAGGCTCGTCTATCTAATATGTCGCAACAGCGCCAATGTGTCAACCCAAGGTTGTCGGAAATGCGCTGAATCAACCAATCAAACGGTCCGCGACCGCCGCGCCATGTCGGAGAGCCCGCCGCGACGCGCTCGCGGCGAAGCGCCGTGCACCGTCGCCGGAGGCGTGGTGTCCCACCGCGGGCGGTGACGCTTCAGCACCCACCACGCCAGCGAAGGGCCGCCTGATCACGCGCACCCCGTCCGCCGTTCGCCAATCGCGCACGCGCCGGCGGACGGCGGGCATGTCGACGCGGCGCGCACGCGCGAGGGAATGAAAACAACGCACCCGCCGACCGAAGCCGACGGGTGCGTTGTAAGACTTCACTTCGGATCGCAAAGCGATCGCGAACCCGAAAAACTTACGGGCACGCGCCGTTCACGACGCACTCGACGAAGCCGTCAATGTCAAACGAGTTGACGTTGCCGTCCTGATCGATGTCATTCGCACAGATCAGATCGCAGTTCGGGAACGTCTCGGTGTAACCACCCGGGCCGTCCGGATTCACGATCGCGAGCACGAACGCGTCGATGTCAAACGAGTTGACCAGACCGTCGCAGTTCGAGTCGCCGCGGATGAACGCGTTGCACGGATCCGGCGTGCCGCGCACCCACATCGACCACGCCGTCTCGGTGTTGACCATGTTGCAGGTCAGCCACAGCGACACGGTGTTCAGCTGCGGGAGCAGGAAGCACTCGTTGGCGGGATCGTTGATCTGGCCGTCGGCCGGCGTGTCATCGAACCACACCAGGTTCGTCGGCGGGTTGTTCGGATCGGCCGGGTGACCAGCGCGAATCAGCAGATCGCTGCCGTCATTCGGAATCGCCGGATCGTCGCGGAACGCCCAGAACATCGGGCCGGCGGCGGTGGGATTCGTGAACGTGAGCGGCGGGCCGGCGCTGGCGGCCTGCGAGTACACGAAACGGTACGCACCCGCGCCGTCCGCCGGGAAGTCGATCCCCGCCGGAGCGGTGCACAGGCTCATGTTCAGGATGTAGTAGCCGGCGCCTTCGGCCAGAGGACCGAAGTTGAAGATCGCCTGCCACAGCGGGTTGGTCGCCGGCTCAATCGGCGGCCCAGGATTGCACGTGAAATCGAAGTCGTCGTACATCTGGAACACGACGACCAGCGGCTGCGTCACGCCGGCGCCCGGACGCCAGCTCATCAGCGCCGCGAGCCACCCGACCGGCTGACCGGCGGCGGCGGGCTCAACGCGGAAGTCCTCGTAGCCATTGAACATGTTGTAACCAGCGCCGAACCACGCACGCGACGACGCGACGCCGCCCTGCGTGCACTCGCCGTTGATCGGGGCCGCCGTCAGCGGATCGCACGACGCAGCGTCGTACGCCAGCCCGCCGGCGCAATCCACGCCCGCGATGCCGCCGCTGACCGGCGTCCAATCCTGAAGAACGTTGCCCTGGCCGTCGAGGTACATGACCTCGATCGGCGTGATCGTCTGGCCGCTCCAGTTCAACGTCTGGAGCTGCGGCTCGGCGAACGCCGCCGTGGCCGTCGCCGCAAGGGCGAGGACCGTACTACACACAATCTTTTTCATACTCGACCCTTCTCCTAAGAATTGGCTCGCCGTGCGAGCGTTTCGTCCGCCTGTCGCGGCGCTCACCGCAAGCAGGCATCCATGTTCTGGCGATGGGGGGATGGACCATCCCAACGTCACTCACACCGCCGCCCACCCAGGCGACGGCCGCCAGCTCGGGCTCGTGCGATGCACGAACCCACCCTCATGACCGCCCCGACGCGGTTCAGCCCGCCTTGCTTGGGTGTGCTCCCGGCCCCGTCCGACGATCGTTGATCGCAGCGAACGCCACAGGTTCGACCGAACAGCAGCGAACCTGTCGCACCGAGAAGCTGCCCACACCCAGTTCGTCCGTTCCCGCGCGGGCGAACCTCTGTCGGAGTTACACAAAGATTATCTATGCCGCGTCAGCGGGCTTTTGTCAACAACTTCTTGCGCTTCGCCACCCAATTCTGACCAAACCTGCGCCGCGCTTTGACACGAACGGACGGCAGCATCACCAAAAACGACAATTATCGGCCGCTCAGTTCGGCCCACCCAACTCGCCCCAACGCCGTCAATCCTCAGGCGGCGAGCACTCCTCCACCACATCCGAGTCCCCACCGTCACCCGCCGCACACAGCCAACTCCGCGCGCGACGCACCAGCGCCTCCGGGTAACCCTCCCGCGCCAGCACGCGCAGCGCGTTTCTCGTCCGCGCCGGCCCCGCATGCGCCACGTAGTCAAACACCATCCCCTCCGCGCCCAGGTTCTCGCGAAAATGTACGTTCCGAGCCGCGCCCCCGTCCGCCAACTCGGTCAACGCACGATCGTGCGTCGCGACCAGGAAAAAGTGCGGCGACTCCAGCAGATGCTCCAGGACCGCCATGCTCGCCGCGGTCTGATCCAGCGCGTTCGTCCCCCGAAACGGCTCATCGATCAGCCCCAGAACCGGTTCATCGCCCGCGGGCGGCGCGATCATCCGCCGCAGGTGCCGCACTTCCGCCAGAAAGTAGCTTTCGCTCGCCGCCAGGCTGTCGCGAACGCGCAGGTCGGTGATCAGCCGCACCGGCGACCAGCGCATCGCGGCAGCGCACGCCGCACCGCCGACCTGCGCGAACAGCACGTTCAATCCGACCATCCGCAGAAACGTGCTCTTTCCCGCCATGTTCGAGCCGGTGATCACCCACACCCGCAGCGCCGTGCTCAGCTCCACGTCGTTCGCGACGACGCGCTCCGGCCCGACCAGCGGGTGCACGCCGCCGCGAATCGTCAGCCCGTGCGCACGGTCGATCGCCGGCATCGTCGCTACCGGCTGCTCCCACGCGAACGCCGCGAGCGACAGCAGCATCTCCAGCTCTGCGAGCGCGCTGAGCCCGTTCGTCACGTCCGGCCCGACGCGCGCCGCGCGCTTGACGATCGAATGCACGACATGCAGCTCAAACAGCGCGAGCAGGTTGAGGACCGTGAGAATCAGCCCGCCCGACTCCGCCCACGCCACCCGTCGCGAAAGCGCCGGGAGAGCGTCGCTCCCGCACAAACGCGCCAAGCGCGTCCGCACCTCTTCCAGCGCACCGGTCGCCGGAACGAGCGGGGCCGACCGCCGCACCGTGTTCAGCAGCGCCCCGGCTGCCCACGCGACCTCCTTCCACGGCTCGCGCGCCGCACCGACAGCCCCGCGGATGAGCATGAGAACAACCGCGTGCAGCACGAGCACACCGCCGGCCACGACGCCCCAGCGCCCCTGGCCAGCCAGCGCCGGCGCCGAAGCCACGACCGCGACCGCCGCCGTCACGAGCGACGCCCATCGCAGCACCGCAACCGGCGCAAACAACCGCAACGGCTTGGCTCCGCGGACCGCGTCGGAAAACCGCGCCAGCCGGCGGTCCTCCTCGCGCAGCGCCGCGCAGGCCGCCATCAGCCGCAGCCGTCGCTCCGAGTCGTCCGCCAGCGTGCGAACCTCCAACTGGCGCGCCGCGATGCGCTGCGGGTCGAGCATCGGCCGCGTGAGCGCGTCGCGCAGCCGCCGCGCCCCGATTGCCGTCGAAGCGCGGTTCAGCAAGCCAAACGCGCCCGCCGGGGCCGCGAAAAGGTCGAGGTCGTCGATCTCTTGCGGCGTCAATTCCCAACCGGGCCCGGCGTCCGCGATCGGCGGCAGCTCGATGCGCGCCAAGGGATCGTCGCTCGCGCGCGGCGCACGCACGCACACGACCGCGCCGCCGAGCCGCGACGCGCTTTCGTCGATCACCGTCCCGAGGCGGTCGAGCGCGCGGCGTTCCTCGGCCAGCGCGAGATGAATGCGCACCACGGCGACGAACACGCCGACCGACACGATGGCGGCCAGCGCACAAGCCCACAGCTCAGCCGCGGAGAAATAGACCAGCGCGACGCCGGCGACGAACGTGGCCAGCCGCGTCAGCGACGCAAAATTCTCGCGCTGCGCCGCGACGGCGCGGGCAGCGCCCGATCGGTCGCGGAGCGCGGTCAGCCACGCCCGTTTCTCGGACACCGGCGCCGCGTACCCCGGCGCCGACGCCAGGAACGAACCAGGTCGGGAAGTCATCGTGGCCGGCTCCGCTGGCGCCGCTGGCGCCGCTCGCACGACGAAAAAAAGGGCGTCGCCGCCTCAGCGCCGACGCCCCTGGTTACGTACCGTCTCCCGATGGCCGGCGACTACGCCGCGCCCACCAGCCGCACGTTAGTGGCCTTCGGACCCTTCGGCCCTGCGGCTGCGTCAAACTCCACTTTCGCGCCTTCCGCCAGCGTGCGGTAACCCTCCACGCGGATTTCGCTCTGGTGGACGAAGACGTCCTTGCCGTCTTCGCCGACGATGAATCCGAAACCCTTGGTGTCGTTGAACCACTTCACGGTGCCCTGAGCCATTACGTCCTCAACTTTCCTGCCAGGTCGATCGGCCGGCGGACACGGACGAAACAACGCTGCTTCAAGGTCGAGCGTGTCCGCGCACGAGCGCCGATCCCGTTCCTATTATCCGGATCGCGCCAAGGCAAGTCAAAGGCAATTCGCGCCGCCGATGCCCACGCGCGCAGCTCGCGCGGCAATCAGTACTTCTCGATCTCCTCCATCACCGCGTCGATCAAAGGCCGTAGTGTCTCCTTCGAGAAATCCCAGCGACAGCCCGCCGCCGCGAACAGCTCCGGCAGCGGCCGCGCGCCGCCGAGCGCCAGCCCGTTGCGGTACATCGCCACGGCGTCGCGGAAGTCGCGCTTCCCGTTCAGCCACACCTGTAACGCACCCAGCTGCGCGATCCCGTACTCCACGTAGTAGAACGGCACTTCGAAGAAGTGCAGCTTGCGGTGCCACGACCGCCGGTCGTACGCCTCCAGCCCCGACCAGTCGACGATCGTCGAGAACCGCTGGCGGATTCGCACCCACTCGTCGTTCCGCTGCTCCGGCGTGTGCGCCACGTGCGTATACGCGTAGTGCTGAAACGCGTCGACCCGCGCCATCCACGGGTAGAACATCACGATCTCTTCGAAGAACCGCCGCTTCGCACGGTTCACGTCCTGTTGATAGAACTCCTCCAGGAATGGCAGCGCGAGGCACTCCATCCCCATCGACGCAACTTCCGCGAACTCGGTCGGATAGTTCCGATACGCCAGCAATGGATCGCTGCGGCACGCCCACGAGTGAAACGCGTGGCCGCCCTCGTGCAGCAGCGTCCGCACGTCGCCTTCCGTGCCCACCGCGTTCATGAAGATGAAAGGCAGCCGCCGCTCGTGATACATCGCCTGGTAGCCGCCGGGGGCTTTGCCTTTGCGGCTATCGAGGTCGAGCAGGTTCTGAGCCCGCAGCGCGTCGAAGATCCTCCCCAGCTCGTTGTCCACGCGATGGAATATCCTGCTGCATCCCGTCGCGAGCTGGTCGACGTTCTCAAACGGCCGCAACGGCGGGCGATTCTCCGGATCGACCGCGAGATCCCAGGGCCGCAGACGATCCAGCTTCATCTGCCCGCGACGACGCTCAAGAATGCGCCCCACCGCCGGCACGACCACCGCTTCGATCGCGTCGTGAAACCGCAGGCAGTCGTCCGCCGTGTAGTCGAAGCGCTCCATCGCCTTGAACGCGTACTCGCGATAGTCGCGACAGGCGGCGTTCCGCGCAATCCGGTCGCGCACCGCGATCATCCGGCCATAAAGCTCGTCGAGCGCGGGACCGTCCGCCACAAACCGCTCGCTGCCCAGACGCCAGGTCTCCTCGCGTACGGCCCGGTCCGGCTCCTCCAGAAAGCGCCCCAACCGTTGAAGCGTGATCTCCTGACCGCGATACGAAACCGTCATCGCGGACACGATCTTCTGGTAATTCTGCCGCAGCACGTCGTCCTCGGTCATCAGCGGCACGTTCTCATCGCGGTAAATCTCGATCGCGTTGCGGGCGGCGCGATCGAGCACTTCGTAACGCTTCGCCGGCAGCGGAAACCGCTTCGCCAGGTCCACGTACTTCTGCCGCAGCCGGTGCGCGATCGGCTCGCGCTTCGGCTTCACCTCCTCGACGAATTGCAGGTACGCCTGCTCGCGCTTCGGATCGTCGACCTGGCAGGTCATCGCGATATAGCGGCTCGTGCCCTCCTCCTCAAACGCCGCGTCGAGCTCGCTGAAATCGACCAGCCAGCGCTCCAGTTCCGCGGCCGAGGTGACGTTGCGCTCGGCCAACTCGCGATAAAACGGCTCCGCCGCCTCCCAGGTGCCGAGTGCGAGGTCGGCGGGCAAATAGCGGCGCGGAAACTCGACGGTGCGGCTGTTGGCGGCGGTCATGGCGTTCCTCGTGCGATCTCGCAGAGTGAAGGAGGCGAACGCGCCTCAAGAAAATTCAACCCGCATTATGCCGCCCGTGCCCGCGCGTCGCCAGCAGCCCGCCCGTGCGTGCAAGTCGAAGCCCCGTGCGGCCCGCTTGGGACCGGGCTCGCCATCGGGCGCCGCGGGTTCGGAAACGCCGCCCACTCAGCGTTGGCGCAACGGCCGCCTCAGCCCCGCGCGCGGCTCGAAGTCGAGCCCGACGGCGCGCCCCGCCGCGAGCCGGTGATAGCCCAGCGCCGCGATCATCGCCGCGTTGTCCGTGCAATACTCCGCCGGCGTGAGGTGCAGCCGCAACCCGCGCGCCGCGCACGCCTCCGCCAGCTCACGGCGCAACGCCGAGTTGGCCGCGACCCCCCCGCCGACGACCACGTCGCGCACGCCTTCGCGCTTGGCAGCGGCGATCGTTTTGGCGACCAGCGTGTCGACCAGCGCGGCCTGAAAGCTTGCCGCCACGTCGGCGATCTGCGGTGGCGAAAGATGCGCGACCGAACCGTACTTGCGCCCCGCGCCGTAGACGTGATAGAGCACGGCGGTCTTGAGCCCGCTGAACGAGAAGTCGTCGTGCGATTCGTGAATCCACGGGCGCGGAAACCGCACCGCGCGCGGGTTGCCTTGCGGGGCGAGCCGGTCGATCAGCGGGCCGCCGGGATAGCCGATCTCCAGCAGGGCCGCGACCTTGTCGAACGCCTCGCCAGCGGCGTCGTCGACGGTCTGCCCGAGCAGTTCGACCGTGAGAAAGTCGCGCACGCGGTAGAGCGACGTGTGTCCGCCGCTCACGACCAGCGCTACCGCCGGCCAAGGGGCGATGCCGCCCGCCAGCGCCGCGCTCGTCGCGTGCGCCTCGATGTGATCGACGCCGACCATCGGCACGCGCAGCGCCGTTGCGAGCGTCTTCGCCGCCGTCGCACCAATCAGCAACGCGCCAACGAGTCCGGGCCCCTCCGTGACGGCAATCGCCGACAAGTCGCGATACGCGACGCCTGCCGCGGCCAGCGCCCCCTCCACGATCGGCCCGATCTGCTCCACGTGCGCCCGCGCCGCAATCTCCGGCACAACCCCCAGAAACCGCGCGTGCAGGTGCACCTGCGAGCTCACGACGTTCGACCGCACGTCGTGACCGTCGACGACTACCGCCGCCGACGTCTCGTCGCACGACGTCTCGATCCCGAGCACGACGCAGCGTTCCGCCGAAATCGCCGCGGGCTGCTTCGCGCGCTTACCGTCCGCCACCGCCGCGCTCCGTTCCACCCGTCGTCAGCCGCTCCAATTCCGCCAGCGCCGCCGCTCGATCGACAAGCTCCTCGTCCAGTTGCCGCGTGTACAACCCGTCCAGCAGCTCCTTGAAGCGCGGCCCCGGCGTCAGCCCGCGCGCGATCAGGTCGTCGCCGGTGACCAGCGGTGGCGGCGCAATCGCGTCCGCGGGAATCGCCGCGATGCGCCGCTCCAGCTCCGCCAGCCGCGCCGCGCCGTCGGCACGCTCGCTGAAGCGCGCCGCCGCCCACGCCCGCAGCTCGCCGGCGCCCGGGTGCGCCAGCAAGCGCTTCAGCGCCGCGCGCGAGATCCGCTCCGGAACGTCCAGTGCGTCCTGCCGCCCGACGAGCCACAGCACGCGCTCGCGTTGTTCGTTCGAAAACGTCAGATCGCGGCAGAGGTCGTCGATCTCGCGCGCGCCGCGATCCGCGACCAGCACCGCGAACGCCAGCTCGAACGACGCCGTCGCCCCCACGCGCTCCAGCGCGTCCGCCGCCCGCGCAAGCTGCTCGTCGCGCCACGCGAACGGCGGACGGATGTGATTCCAAAGCCCGTGCTTCGCCGCGAGGCGCACCGCCCGCGCCCGACCCGCGTGCGCGAGGATCTTCTCGAGCTCGTCCCGCGTCCGCTCCGCGGCGACGCGCGCCAGGTTCGCCGCCGCCGCCCGCAACGCCGCGCTCGTCGCCGCCTCGAGCGCGAAATCGAACCGCGCCGTGAAGCGCACCGCCCGCAGCAAACGGAGGTGATCTTCGGCGAAGCGCACCGCAGGATCGCCGATCGCCCGCACGACCCGCGCCGCCAGATCGGCGCGCCCGCCGACGTAGTCGATCACCCGACCCGCGAGCGGATCGAGGAACATGCCGTTGATCGTGAAGTCGCGCCGCCGCGCGTCGTGCTCCGCGTCGGTGAAGACGACGCTCTCCGGCCGCCGCCCGTCGCGATAGGCGCCGTCCGTGCGAAACGTCGCGACCTCCACCCATACGCCGTGCTTGCGCACCAACACCACGCCGAAAGCCGCCCCCACCTGCCGCGTGCCGCGAAACTGCCGCGCAACCTGCTCCGGCGGCAAGTTGGTCGCGACGTCATAGTCGTGCGGTTCAAGACCTAGCAGAAGATCGCGAACGCACCCGCCCGCGAGAAGCGCTTCGCCACCCGCCGCCCGCAGCGCGCGGACAATTTCCACGGCCGGTGCTGCCGAAGCCGGCAATTCGATCGAGGATTCGAAGGCCTCGCTCACGCCTAAGTTATAGCCGGACACGCGGGCGAGAACCCACGGCGCCGCGCGCCGCCTCCCCCCGCGCGCGTGGCCCGGATTGTGAACGCCGCCAGAACCCACCGCGGCAGCGCCGGACCCGGCCGCCCGCACCGCGCTCGTCCTTCAGTACCCACCGCGCCAGCGGTGCGTCCGGCGCGTCAACGCCGTCAAAACCCACCCCCACCGATCCGGCGCGCCACAGGTCGCACGGCGACCCGGCCAAGCGCCCTTACGGCTTCATCGCGATGATGATCTCCGGCTCCTGGCGGCTGCTCACGTAAAGAAACGTCGCAACCGCGAGCCCGATCCAGTAGTCGCGCGGCGCGATCCACCACCACGAACGCCCGTGCCAGGGAATGTACTGTGCCCGAAATCGCCGCACGCCGAAGTGGGGATTGAACGCGAACCAGAGAAAATCCTCAGCCACCCAGAAAAAAAGAAAAAACGCGATCGACCGAAGCTCCGCGTTCCAACTCCACGGCAGGCCGAACGCGAAGGGCAGGTGCGCGACCACGGCGATGAACGCGAGGATGCCGAGGTGATAGCCGGTGGGGAGCCGCCCCGGAAAGAGCCGTTCGGCCCAGCGGACGATCTGCGGGTGCCGCGGGCGCCACGTCGGCAGATTCGCCGCCCAGCCGGCAGGCCCCTCGATTTGAATCTCGATCAGCGCGAAACACGCGGCGGCGGCGAGCACACCGGCGAAGTACCAGAGATCGGCGGAGCCGAACGGCATAAGATTGGGTAGAGATGATATCGTCAATCCGCCGGCGCGCGTACGACGTTTGCGCTCGGAGCGCGCCTCAGCAGGAGCGAATGGTGCGGGACTCAACCACGAAAAGGGCAACCCGGACCCTGATAAACCTTGATATTGCGGCGCAAAAACCGCTTGAAAGCTCACGCTACCGGGCGTATGCTCTCGATCGTGAAGGAGTCGGGTCACTCGACTCGACGGGTGCATTCTCCCGGGCGATTCTGCCCGAGCGCTGATGGCTGGCGAACCATGCGCGCTGCGAAGTGCAATCTTCGACCCCCCGTACACGCGCCCTCGCGCGGCTTCTCGGCGCTCTCGCGCGGCTTTTCTCTCGCCGAACTCCTGGTCGTCGTCGGCATCATCACGCTCCTGGTCGCCGTCCTCGTGCCGCCGCTTCAGCTCGCGCGGCAACAGGCCATGGACACCATCTGCGCAAGCCAGCTTCAGAAGGTCGGCGTCGGCCTGATCACCGCACACAACGAATTCGAGGTTTACCCGGTCTGGGACGACGGCGGTGTGCCCACTCGCTTCACCTGGATCGACGTCCTGGTCCAACGGCGATTCCTGCCCTCCAACAAGATGGGCTACTGCCCGCAGGACGCCATGCCCGACCGACTCAACATGGCGCGCGGCGCCGCCGTCGGCGTCTCATACCCCACCTCCCCAGGCGTCGGTGGCGTCGACTACAGCTACGGGATCGGTGTGCCGCTCTCCGCCGCCGGATGGAAGTGGCGCGCCGGACACGGCCGCGCGGGAGACGACCGCCAGCGCCGCTTCGAGGGCTATGACCGCGACCAGGCTCGCCGGCTCCTCGCCGCCGACGGAAACTGGAGCTACATCTACAACCTCAACGGCCGCGGCGTCGTCAGCGGGATCTGGAACGACGAAGCGTGGTATGACAACACCGTCGCCTGGCGTCACCGCGCCCTCCGCGGCAACCTGCTCATGCAGGATAGCCACGTCAGCACGCTCCGCTATCGTGCCGAGCAGCCCGAGCCCGTGAACACCGGGCAAGTCTTCGTGTGGTATTCCGGCGAACCGCTCGGCGTCGGACCCGATTCGTCGTTCGGCGGAAACTACTACCCGGATACCCCGCCCCCCAGCGCGCAGAGCCAACCGCGCGGCGACGTGTTCCCGCGCGAAATGCTGCCATACTACTACACCTCGCAACGGCTCTGGACGCTGATCAGCCACAAGACCCCGGGCCGAGCCTCGGCGGGTTACTGAAGCAACTCCTCTCCGCGCGCATGCTCCGCCACGACCGACGACGACTCGTTCGTCAGCGCCATCGGATCGCGCGATACACGTTGCGCGCTACACGTTGCGCGCGCAAACCGCGAGCGGCACGGGTCGGGTGGCGGACCGGCGCGGAAAATCGGGCCAACTCATTTGAAAACGCGCTGCGTCGCGCCTGCCCTGCGGCGACGGCGGGGCGCGGCGCGAACGCCGAAACGGCGTCGAACCGCGGGCAACTCGAAGGCATCGTCGCTGCGCCGCAGGCTGTGCAGCAGCGGATTAAAGAACGCGAGTCAATGGGCGACGATCCGCGCGGGCCGGGGCAATGTGCAGCCCGGCCGGGAGACGGCCCGTATGAGCCGGGTATGGGCACGAATGGGCCGGGAGCATCGCCGGCCGGCGGCGGGGATCGGCACGGCTGTGCCGTGGGCTTCTACGGGCGCGCCGGGGGCTTCCCCAGATGAGCCAGGCACGGCTACGGATGCGCCGGGGGCGTGGATGGCTTACGCCGCCGGCTCAGGATCGTCGTTCTCGCTAATCGCCGTTCTTCGGGATGGGCTTTCCGTCGCGGATGGTCACATCCTTGCGGCGATAGACGGCCTTTCCGCTCAATTTCCTGGCGGCCTGCTTCACACCGAACGTGTGCGTGCGCCCGCCGCCGGCATCGCCCGCGCTGCTCTTCTCGTATTTCCAATCCGACTTGGTGAGGAACACGACATCGACACGCCAAATGACGACTGGTTTTCCTGATTCCAGCGACTGCGTGGGGTCGATCAGGTAGCGCCAGACGACGTACCAGCCGGGGTGGTCGTAGTGCGACTGGAGCGCCCACGGCCGCTTGCTGCCTTTGCTCTCCAGGCAGTCGTTCGGAGTAGGCCGGGGGCCGCAGCCCTTGCGGCACAGGTCGGGAAAGCGTTGCTGGGCCGTATTCGCGTGTTTGTGCTTCTCGTAGTTGCTGACCGAGTGCAACGCGCGCGTCCCGAAGATGCCCACAATCGCGCTGAACACGTTGGCTTGCTCGAAGTAGATCTCGACCAGTTCTGCCAGCTCTTTTTCCATGTAGTCGATGGCGCGCCGCAGAGCGCCGATCTCAAGCCCAGGCGGAAGTTGCACGGAAGGATCGAAGTCACTCGCCTTGGCCATTGCGATCCTTCACAACCAGTTCCGCCAGCCGGGGCACAGCCTGTTGCGCCAGCCGGAAATACTCGTCGTTTTTTTCGATGCCGATGCTTTGCAGTCCCAGTGCGGACGCCGCAGCGATGGTGGAGCCGGAACCCATGAATGGGTCCAAAATCACGCCCTCGCCGAGGGGCAGGGCGGCGCGGACGAGCTGTCGCATGAGCGACTGGGGCTTGAGCGACGGGTGCGGTGCGATGGCGCGCTCCAGACCCCGGGCAGGCGCAGCGTGGACCAGATCCTTGAATGGCTCATCGGCCGATATGCGCCGCAATCCGCCGGTCTTCCATTTGCGCAGATTGTCCTGCACCCGGCCTTGGCACGGCTTGCGAAACAGGCCCCACGGCTCCCAGCACGACTTGGGCATTACGGAGATTTCGTCAAACTCTTCGTGGGCGTTCTTGGGACGGTCGCCGCCACGCAGCGTATGAACGACGCGGATGATCTCGCCGCGCTTCTCGAAGCCGGCCGCGATGAAGGGTTCGTAGACGAGGTACGAGACGAGCGGATTTGTGGCGATGAAGACGTGAGCGCCAGGGACAAGCACGGGAAACAGGCGCGCGGCAAGCTGGCGGAAGAAATCGCGGAGCTGCGCCCGGTCCGCCTCACGCAGGACGGTGAAGCGCGGCAGCGGGCTGCGCTGATGTCCGTCGAACGACGGCGGAATTCGCCAGACCCCGCCATGCCCGTTCTTCCGCTTCGCCAATTCCGCGGGACGATACTCGACCAGCCCGTACGGCGGATCAGTAACGACCGCGTGAATCGACCTCGGCCGCGCAACGGCGAGCCAATCCAGGGCGTCGGCGTGAACCAATTCGTACGGGCCGAACTGCGCTGCCTCTCGCAATCCGGTGAGCAGCGCGCCGTTGCCGGCGCTCGTGCGCGATCGCCGATTTCGCATATCAAGCTGGATAACGCACAACGGCTGGAAGGTCAACGCCGCGCGGCTTGGCGTCGTAGGAGTCCTTCGCTTCGGACTGTCGCTGATTCCCTTCCTGACGCACCCGCGCCCCGCGTCGGGCGACGCTTCACGCACTTCAACCCGTACATCGACGGCCTGCCCGAGATGCGGCTCGCGGGCGAGGACGCCGGTTGCGGACCAGAGGCCCGCGCGATCCGGTTCGTGGGCGGGAACGCCGGTTGCGGGCGAGAGGCCCGCGCGATCCGGTTCGCGGGCGAGGACGCCGTTTGTGGGCGAGACGCCCGCACTCCCCACCCGCGGCGGCGACAACGTCCCGCACGGCAGCGATTTCTATCAGTGCGACGGCGGCGAGACGATCCAGCCCGAGACTCATCAACAAGTGCCGCTGGATTCGGTCGTGGTTCGGCGGCGACCAGGCGTGCTTGGACCGCCGGCATGAGTGGGGCGGCTTCACCGCGACGGGCGTGCGCGACAACTTCGGCATGGACCGGTTTCCGTCGGTCTAGCCGTTCGCCGTCTCGCTCTCTTCCGCCGACACTTCGCGATCGCGCTGCGCGCGGATCGCCTGCCACTCCTCTTTGGTGACGACCACCTCGCGCGCCTGGCTGCCCTTGTACTCGCCCACCAGCCCCGCCGCGTACATCTGGTCGATCAGCCGGCTCGCGCGTCCATAGCCGATCGTCAGCCGCCGCTGCAACAGGCTCACGCTGCCGCGCTGCGTTTCGATCACGATGTCGACCGCGGAGTCGAAGAGCTCGTCGCGCTCGGTGCTCGCGGCGTCGCCGCCGCCGGGCATGCGCACCAGCTCGGGGTGGAACTGCGGCTCCGCCTGCTGCTTGCAGTGCTGCACGACGCGCCGCAGCTCGTCGTCGGCGATAAACGTGCCCTGCGCCCGCATCAGCTTCGCGCTGCCCGGCGGCAGAAACAGCATGTCCCCCTGCCCCATCAGCAGCTCCGCGCCGTTCTGGTCGAGCACGATCCGCGAATCAAGCCGGCTCGCCACGCGAAACGCCACGCGGCACGGGAGGTTGCTCTTGATCAGCCCGGTGACGACGTTCGCCTGCGGGCGCTGCGTGCTCACGATCAGGTGAATCCCCACCGCGCGGCTCTTCTGCGCCAGTCGGCAAAGGAAGAACTCGACCTCCTTGGCGCTGGTCATCATCAGGTCGGCGAGCTCGTCGATGATGATCACGATGTAGGGCAGGTGCACCGGAATCTTCGCGAGTTCCTCGTCGCTGCTCGGCTGAAGCCGCTCGCGCAGCCCGGCGACGCCGAGCTTGTTGTACGCGCGAATCTCCTTCACGCCCGCCTCGGCCAGCAGCGCGTAGCGCTCGTCCATCTTGGTCGCGGCCCAGTCGAGAATGCTCGCCGCCTTGGTCGGGTCGGTGACGATCGGGCACATCAGGTGCGGCACGTCCTTGAACATCGCCAGCTCGACCACCTTCGGATCGACCAGGATGAGCTGCACCTCGCTCGGCGTGCGCGCCAGCAGCAGCGACATCACCAGGCTCGACACGCACACGCTTTTGCCCGACCCCGTCGTGCCCGCGATGAGCAGGTGCGGCATGCGCGCCAGGTCGGTCACCAGCGCCTGCCCCGACGCGTCCTTGCCCAGGTACATCGGCAGCGCCTGCGTCTCGCTGCGGCTCGCAGCCGCGTGAATCAGCTCGCGCAGCCGCACCTTCTCCTTGTCGATGTTCGGCACCTCGATGCCGATCGTGTTCTTGCCGGGCAGGGGCGCGACCACGCGAACGCTGGGCGCCTTCATCGCCCGCGCGAGGTCGTTTTGAAGCGACGTGATCTGGCTGACCTTGATCCCCGGCGACAGTCGCAACTCGAACACCGTGATCACCGGGCCGGTCTCGACCGCGACCACCTGAACCTCGAGCCG
>JBFXAM010000087.1:0-18754 GCA_050184295.1 Phycisphaerae bacterium
GCGGAGCGGAACCGCAGCTCGCTTCGTCCGGCGACCTGGATCGTCCGGGCGCTCTCGCTCATTTCGATGCGCGGCCCGGCGACGATGTAAGGCGACGCGCGCACGCGCGCGGGCCGTGCGGCGTCGCCGGCGATCACGGCGCGATCGAGCTGGTTGTCCGCGGTGAAGGTGGCGTCGAGCGTCGCGCCGCGCGCGCCGACGCGGTTTCGCGGGTCGTCGAGCACGGCGCCGTCCTCGACGTGCAACGAGCGAATCACGAACGCCGGTCCCGACGCGCGCCCGCTCGCGGGAGGCGGTGCGTCGAGCTGTGCCCGCACGCGCCCGCCGCGAAGCGACGACTGCTGCTGTTCGATGACGACGTTGCCGAACGCGTCGACCGCGCGCGGATAGACCTCGCCGGAATCGCTCCGCGCAAATTCGAGGCGCAGCTCGACGCATTCGAGCCGCTCGTCGCGCGCCTGAAGCACCGCGCCGCCGGAGGCGACGGCGCTGCGCAGCGCGGCTTCGAGCGAATCGTCGGGCGCGTCCTTGTGAAACGCGGTGTCGAGGCGGTGGGTGCGCAGCGTCTGGTCGCCGAGATCGACCACCACCGAGCCGACGAAAGTTGCGCCGCGCAGGCCGGCGAAGCCGAGCGCGTCGGCCGCGGACCGGGCATTGGCCGGAGGCGTTTTGCCCGTTGCGGCGCTGGGTGCGGCGGTTGCGTCGGCGTGGGCAAGCGCCGCGTCAGCGGGGGCGGCGCCCGGATCGACCGCCGGCGAATCGGCGGCCGGCGTGCTCGGGTCGATGTGGAGCTCGGCCCACTGGGTCGCGTGGATGGCGAAGCTGCGCGTTGCACCCGTGTTTCCGGCGCGGCGCGATTCGAGCCGCACGTCGCCGATGAGCTTGACGATGTCGCGGGTGCGATCGACGTAGATGCTGCCGGCGCGGGCGGTGAGATCGGCGCGCAACGTCATGTCGACTGCGCCGCCGTGGGGGGCGTAGAGCCAGATTTGTCCGCTGTCCTCGTAGTATTCGAGCCGCCCGCAGCGGATCGAGCCGTCGCCGCGGTTCAGGACGACCGGGTTTCCGCTGGCTTCGAGTCGCCGGCGATTCCGGTCGCCGCGGGCCGGGCTGCTGGACGGGCCGAGCCGGAGCGGTCCGCTCCAGGCGACGACGAGCCGTTCGCGCGACTCGCGCGGCTGGGTGGACGCGACGCGGTCGCGGCGCGCGCCGAGCAGGTCGCGCGCCCCGCCGCCGACATCGAACGTCAGTCGCAGCTCGTCGGCGACGAGTTCTCCGAGCGATTGCTCGCCGCGCCGGTGCGTGGCGCGAACCCCGCCGCTGAGGGTGCAGGCATACGCGGTCGCGCCGCCGCGCTGGGTGCGGCCCGCGGCTCGGCGTGGCCGGTCGGCGCCGGCGGTCGGCGGGGTCGAAATCTCGGAAGGCGGAACCCGGGTTGCAGAGTCGGTGTCCGGGGCGGGTCGCTCGCCGAGGAGCCCGCCGGCGCCGAAGATCACGAGCCGTTCGCCGCGGGCGATCTCGAGCGATTCGACCTGGTTGTCGGCCTGGTTCCAGACGAGGTCGAGTCCCTCGCCGACGATCTCAAAGTCGCGGCTTTCGAGCTGGATGCGGTCGCGGGTGCGCAGCATGCCGAGTTGGAGGTCGAATTCGAGCCGGTCCATCGTAATGATGATGCGCTCGTCGTCGGCAGGCTGCGTGGAGGCGGGCGCGTCGATCGCGCCTTCGCGATCGCGATCGATGACGATGCGTGCGCCGCCGCGGAGCCACCCGTGCTGCGGGCGCATGCGCGTGTTCTGGACGCGATCGACGGCGAGTTGGCCGGCGTCGGCCGTGATGGTCGCGATCAATCCGCTCGGCAGGCGCATGGCGAGTTCGGGCTTCTTGACGGCGATTTCGTTCTTGGTTCCAGGGACGCTCGACCACTCTTCGCACCGCACACGGTCGGTCGGTCGGCCGGTGTGCGGGTCGTAGACGGTGAAGATGATCTGCCCGCCCGGAGGCACCTCGACCGCGCCGACGCGCAGGCTGCCGTCCGCGCCCGGCGGATGCGCGACGGGCAGCCCCTCGAACGCCGCGCCGCGCTCGCGCTCGGGCGGC
Source organism: Phycisphaerae bacterium (assembly GCA_050184295.1). Taxonomy (GTDB): domain Bacteria; phylum Planctomycetota; class Phycisphaerae; order UBA1845; family Fen-1342; genus JBFXAM01. Next base: position 2,098 of record JBFXAM010000087.1, read on the forward strand.
GCCGGGTCGACAACCAGTTGGCGATAGCCGAGAAACAGGGCCAGGAGAATCGCGGCGGTCGAGATCGTAAGAACGGCTGTCCGCATCGTTGATTACCGTTGGGCCTCAAGGTCTTCGGCGTCTATCGATCGCGCGTCGGTGTCGCGGCGGCGACTGTCGGATGGCGAGCGACGCCGGTCGTCAGCTCGCCGCCTGAGCATCGTAGTGTGCCTCGACCGCGCTCCAGCGGCCGTCGCGCCGCATCAGCCACTCGATCGCCTCGCGCACGGCGCCGTCGCCGCCGCGCGCCTGCGTGACCAGCCGGGCGGCGCGTTTCACTGCGTCGACGGCGTTGACGACCGCGATCGGGAAGCCGCAGTTTCGCAGCATCGGGAGGTCGGGCAGGTCGTCGCCGACCACGGCGACATCGGACAGCGCGATGCCGAGTTCGCCGGCGAGCCGGCGCAGGTCGCGCAGCTTGTCGTCGCTGCCCTGCACGACGTGGCGGATGTCGAGTTCGCGCGCGCGGTGCGCGACGCCGTGCGACTTCTTTCCGGTGATGATCGCCGCGGCGCCGCCGAGCTTCTGAAACCAGCGGATCGCAAAGCCGTCGTGTACGTGGAAGGCGCGGGTCGGTGCTCCGTCGTCGTGGACGTGGATGCGCCCGTCGGTGAGCACGCCGTCGACGTCGAGACACAACAGCCGAACCTCGCTCATGCCGGAGACCCGCTCCCGCCGCCGGGCTGTCGCGGCGCCGGTCCGAAGCAGGAAGCGCTTCATACAGCCCATCGGCGCAGCCACCCGGGACGCTACGATCATAGCCGAAAAGGCGCAGCGGCGACGGTCCGAAGTCGGCGTCGCAGGTCGGCTTGGCGCATTCCGGCGGCGGTTCGCGGTTTCGCCCGCCGCCGGACGCCGCGGGTTCTAGCGCGCGGCGCGCCGATCTGAACTCCGTGCGCCGAGCACGGGGCTGGCCCGCCGTTTGGCGCGGCGGGTTCGGATCCACGTTGTCGCAAGTCGCAAGGAGAGTGGATGGCTGCCAGCGATCCCGCGACCCCGCGCGGTAGTGCGCCCGAGTCCGTTCCGCGGCGCGGCGTATCCCCCGGAAGCGGTGCGCCCGCTGCTGCCCACGCGCACGGCGCACCCGACTCCAGCGCGCGCCGCGTCGATCTCGGCGACTGCGTGATCACGGTGCTGCGCGCGGGGAGCCTGCGACTGGATGGCGGCGCGATGTTCGGGATCATTCCGAAGGCGCTCTGGAGCCGGCGCACGCCCGCCGACGGAGAGAATCGGATTTCCCTGGCGTGCAATAGCGTGCTGGTCGAGTGGCCGCGGAGCGGGCGGCGCGCACTGGTTGAGACCGGTCACGGCGACAAGTACAACGAGAAAGACGTGCGCATCTTCGCGATCGATCCGCGCCGCTGGCTGGCCGACGCGCTGCGGGCGGCGGACGTCGGGCCGGAGTCGATCGAAGACGTGATTCTCACCCACCTGCACTTCGATCACGCGGGCGGGTTGACGCGGCGCGAGGCGGATCGGGTCGTGCCGACGCTTCCGCGCGCCGCGGTTCACGTCCAGCGGCGCGAGTTCGACGACGCGCGCGCCAACTTCGGCATCATGACCAACACCTATCGCGAGGAGAACTTCTTGCCGCTCGACGCCTCGGGCGCGTGGCGGCTGCACGAAGGCGCGAAAGCGGCGTGCGAAGGCGTCACGCTGCGGCCGACGCCGGGGCACACGCGCGGGCACCAGTCGGTCGTGATCGCGGGGGCGAATCGCACGGCGGTGTTTGTCGGCGATGTGATGCCCACGCGTCAGCACGTCGGTCGCCCGTACAACATGGGCTATGACCTGTTGCCGCTCGACAACGCCGAGACCAAGCGACGGTTGCTGTCGGAGGCGGCGGAGCGCGACTGGCTGCTGATTCTCGATCACGAGCCGGAGTCGCCGCTGGTGCGCGTGGTGCGCGACGGCGCGTGGTTCGCGCTGGAGCCGGTGTAGCCGGGGACTCGCGATCCGCCGGCGGACGCCGTCGTTGCCGGGCGGCGCTTGTTATGATGGAGTCGAAATCGTGTTCGTATTCGACCGGAGCAATCTGCATGCACCGTATCGCGATCTTCGCCGCATTCTCGCTCGCCTTGACCTCGCTGGGCCGGGCCGCGTCCGCCGCACCGTCGGTGGAGGAGCTGATCCGCGTCGGCGTGGAGCAACTGATCGCGATGCAGGAATCGGACGGCGCTTGGCCATATGAAGGCGTGTATCGCGTCGCGGGGCAGATTCCGATCGGCTATCGCGTCGGGGGCACGGCGATCGTTTGTCAGACGCTGTTGGCGGCGGCGCCGGAAGATGCGGCGGCACGGGCGGCGATCGAGCGCGGCGTGGAGTTTGTGCTATCGCAGCTCGACGACGAGCGCATGACGCCGAGCACGAAGGACGCATATGACGTGCGCGTGTGGGGACACTGCTACGCGCTGGAGCTGTTCTGTCGCCTGCGGGCGGCCGACCGGATGGGCCGGCACGCCGACGCGATTCGGCCGTGGTTCTCAAAGCTTGTGGAGGCGCTGATCACGGAGGAGCTGAAGGGCGGCGGGTGGAACTACGCCAACCGCAGGGCGCATGCGGCGTTTGTCACCGCGCCGGTGACGCAGACGTTGCTATTGGCGCGCGAGCAGGGCGAGCAGGTTCCCGACGAGGTGCTGCTGCGCGCCCGCCGGGCGCTGACCAGGAGCCGCTTTGAGGATGGCGCGTATCTCTATAGCGGGGTGCGGCGCGAGGGGCAGGGAGCAGGGGACCGGGAACCGGGAACAGACGCGGAAGAGCGTCACGCCGATTCGCGGTCCAATGTCCAGAGTCCAATTCCCAAAGTCCCCGCGACGCGACCCACGACGCGCCCCGCGCGCCCGGCACGCACGGCGGCACTGCCCGGCAGCATCGCCCGCTCGGCCATCTGCGAATCGACGCTACTGCTGCTCGACGGCGGCTCGGCCGACAGCGTCCAGCGCGCCGTCGATGCATTCCACGCGCACTGGGACGAGTTGGAGAAGCGCCGCGGGAAGACCGGCACGCACGCAGGGCCGTATGGCATCGCACCATACTACTTCTATTACGGGCATCGCTATGCGGCCCAGGCGATCCAGATGTTGCCGGAGAACGACCGCGCCCGCGAGCGCGCCAGGATGCTGGATGTGATTCTGCGCACGCGCGCCGACGACGGCACCTGGAACGACCGCGTCTTCCCCCGCTCACGCAACTACGGCACGGCGATGATCGTGCTGGCGCTGCTCGGCGACCGCGCGCCGCTCCCGCCGGCGCTCAACGCGCTGCCCGCGGGGCGCTGACGGCACCTTGAATTCGCGACCCGGCGCCACGCCACGCGGCAGGGTTGAGTTTCCCAGACGCGTGCGGCGGGCGTGTTCTGCGTGTAATTGCTCATTCCGACCTGCACCATCGCCCCGCTGACCCAGTCATCTCCGTCGTTCCAGCCGTCGTAGCAAGTAGCAAGTGGCAAGTAGGGCAGGTCGCGGCAGTCTGCGACCTGCCGCTCGGGTCCGTTTGTGAAATCAGCTCGGGTCCGTTTGCGAAATCGGCGGCAGGTCGGTCCGCGTGGCATACGCGCGCGATCGACGTATTGCCCGCGCGGACCGACCTGCCCTACCTGCTGCTGCTGCCCTTCCTGGAACCTGGTGCTGCCCTGACCCAGTCATCTCCGTCGTTCCAGCCGTCGTAGCAAGTAGGGCAGGTCGCGGCAGTCTGCGACCTGCTCTACCTGCCGCGCGCGGAGTGACAGGAGCGCTGCGTACGACTCCGGCGGCGCCGCGCGTGCGCGTTCCGTCGCACGGGACTTCGCGCCCTGCACGGTGGGTCAACGCGCAGAGCTTCCGCGCGCACATGCGGACGGCATGTGCGCATCCGCGGGTCTTTCGCGAACACCCGCAACACCCCGGCGCGACTCTGCGGAGCGCCCGGCTTTCGCGCTCCCGTTACGCCGACAGACCCCCTAGAATAGTCCGGGCGTACGAGCCGTCCGGAACGGCGGGAGATTCACCATGCGAAGACGATTTGCGGCGGCGAGCCGGGTGCTCGCGCCGGCGTTGATCCTGATCTGCGGCGTGACGGCTGCGGAGGCGCAGGAGCGCCTGCGCTGGGGCAACGACGTCGAAGCCGGCGTCGCGACCGCCAAGCGGACGATGAAGCCGCTGATGTTCTACGTCACGCGCGCCAGCGACCGGCGCGACGAGGATCTGGAGCGTGATCAGAAGCGGGCGTTCAACGACGCGCGGGTCGCCGAGACCGCGAAGCGCTTCGTCTGCGTACAGATGTCATCGAGCCAGCACCGCGAGATGCTCGACCGCTGGAAGCAGCCGCGCGACTACTACATGTACGTGCTCTTTGCGACGCCGGAGGGCGACTTGCTGGGCCAGCTCGGCGCCATGGACGTGACGAGCGCCGAGGCGTTCACGCGGAAGATGGTGACGGTGTTTCGGCAGTATCGCAAACAGATCTATGACCAGCAGGTGAAGGAGAAGGTGACAAGCGGGAAGGCGACGCCCGGGGAGCTCAAGAAGGCGCTCGACTTTGTTCGCGAGATGGCGGTGATTGAAGCCGATGCGGACCTCGTAAAGCTGCTCGACGCGAAGGGCGTGGAGGATCGGCAGAAGGCGCAGATTTACGACACGCTGGCATTTCTGGCGACGAAGCCGGCGACGGCGGCGCTCTTCGATCGTGCGAAGGCCGGCGACGCGGCCGCCGCCAAGGCGCTCAACGGCGCCGAGCCGGGCGCCGCGGAGCACCTGATGGCGGCGCTCGACGAGGATGATCCGGCGGCGGTGCGGACGGCGTACGAGGCGGTGGCGAAGATGTGCCGCGTGAAGGACATCAAGCCGGCGCGGTTCTTCGAAAACAGCAACGAGCGGCTCGTGAAGGAAGAGCTCCAACGCGTCAAGAAGCACGCCGAGCGCGTCGTCAAGCGCTGGAAGGAGCAGTATGAAGAGTATCGTTGACTTGCGCAGCGACACGGTCACGCGCCCATCGGCGGCGATGCGCCGCGCGATCGCCGAGGCGGAGGTCGGCGACGACGTGCTCGGCGACGATCCGACGGTGAACGCGCTCGAGGCGCGGCTGGCGAGGTTCATGGGCAAGGAGGCCGCGCTTTATCTGCCGTCGGGCAGCATGGCCAACCAGGTCGCAATCCGCGCCGCGACCGAGCCCGGCGATGAGATCATCGCCGACGTCACCACGCACTTCTACAACTACGAGGTCGGCGCGTTCGCGGGGCTGTCGGGGTGCAGCGTGCGGCTCGTCGAGAGCCCGCGCGGCGTGTTCACGGCCCGCGACGTGATCGCATGTCTGCGCCCGCCGACAATGCACTTCGCCCGCTCGCGCATGGTGGTGGTCGAAAACACGAACAACCGCGGCGGGGGAACGATCTGGCCGCTCGAGAATCTCGCTGAGATCCGCGCCGCGGCGCGCGAGCACAGCCTGCACGTGCACCTCGACGGCGCGCGATTGATGAACGCGTGCGTCGCGACCGGGCGCGCTCCGACCGAGTACACGCAGCACGTCGATTCGGCGTCGATGTGCTTCTCGAAGGGGCTCGGAGCCCCCGTCGGGTCGATCCTGGTCGGCGCCAAGCCGTTCATCGAGCGCGCCCGGAGATTCCGCAAGATGTTCGGCGGCGCGATGCGCCAGGCCGGGCTGCTGGCGGCGGCGGCGCTGTACGCGCTGGATCACAACGTCGAGCGCCTCGCGGACGACCACGCGAACGCGAAACGCCTGGCGGAGGGCATCGCCGCCCTGCCGGGCATTGTGCTCGACCCGGCGACCGTCGAGACCAATATCGTGATCTTCGACCTCGCGCCGGCGCTGGGCTCCGCCGACAGCTTTGCGAAGAAGTTGCACGAGCGCGGCGTGTGGCTGTTCGCGACGGGGCCGTCGCGGCTGCGCGCGGTGACGCATCTCGACGTGTCCGGCGCGCAGATCGAGCAGGCGGTCGGCGTGTTTCGCGAAGTGTGCGGTGCGCCCGCGCGAACGGCCGTGGTTGCGGCGCGCTAGCGCACCCGGTTGTGTCTGATGCGCCGTTGAAATGCAGCACGCGACGCGCGCGGCGCGTCGCTCGCACACGCGTGCCGGGGAAGTTGCCGGGCCCAGCGGTGGCTGAGGCGACTGGGCCGAGTGTCCCGGGCGCCTCTCGCGCCGGACGGCGTTACTTCGAGGCTGCGAATGTCCGAATCCGCCGTTCAGGATTTCTATCCCGACGATCTCGCACAGTGCTACGGCTGCGGGCGGCTCAACGCACACGGCCTGCACGTGCGGAGTTCGTGGGACGGCGACGAGACGGTCGCGGTCCTCATTCCGCGGCCGCATCACACGGCGATCCCCGGCTACGTCTACGGCGGCTTGATCGCGTCGCTGATCGACTGCCACGGGACGGGGTCGGCGGCGCTGGCGGCGTATCGGGCGGCCGGGCGCGAGCCGGGCAGCGAGCCGGCGCTGAGGTTTGTGACGGCATCTCTGAAGGTGGACTATCTGAAGCCGACGCCGCTGGGGCCGCCGCTCGAAGCGCGCGGCACAATCGTCGAGGTGAAGCCGCGAAAGGTTGTAGTCGACGTCGTGTTGCGGGCCGGCGGCGACACTACCGCGCGGGGAACCGTGATCGCGGTCTTGATGCCGGATCACATGCTCCGCGGCGCGGCGGCAGCGCCGTGAGGCGGTAGTCGCTCGCGCGCCGCGCCGACCGAGGTTGTACATCGGACCTGACACGGCGCGGCGTGTCGCCGTGCGAGCGAAGATCGGACCTTGGGGGTATCGCTGCGGCGTGGAGTTTCCGGGGATTCTGCGCTTCGCGCGCCGGCTGATCCGCTACGATGTGGTTGAACCGAGCGGGTCCGATGGACCGGTCCGACAGCGCCGGCGCGGGTGTTCGTGGCTTGCAGGTCGCCCCTGGACCCGGCGACTTGACGAGTCGCGGCCCCGCCGGCGCTGCCGGGCCGTTGGTCGACGCCGCTCAGGACGCGGCGACCCGCCTCAGAACGGCGAATCGCTGTCGGCGGACTTCGACAATCCCGGGCCGTCCGGGTTCACGTAGCCCGTGGGGCGCTCAAACGGGCGGGGGGTCTGCACGGCGGCAAAGGCGCCGGTGTCGACGTGGTCGTATTGTCCGCCGGGGCGGTAATTCTCGAAGCGCGTCCAATGGCGGCTGAAAAGCAGTTGCACGGTTCCGACCGGGCCGTTGCGCTGCTTGGCGATGATGAGTTCGGCCGAGTTGTCCTCACCGGCGGCGGGATCGTCGCCTTGCTTGTAGTAGCTCTCGCGGTGCAGGAGCGCGACGACGTCGGCGTCCTGCTCGATCGCTCCGCTCTCGCGCAGGTCGCTCATGCGCGGACGGTTGTTGCCGCGGTCCTCTGCGTTGCGGTTGAGTTGGGCCATCGCGACGACGGGCAGCCGCAGCTCCTTCGCGAGCGCCTTGAGCCCGCGCGAAATCTCGGCGACCTCGACCTGTCGGCTCTCCGCGCCCGGCGAGCGGAGCAATTGCAGGTAGTCGACGAAGATCGCGCGCAGCTTGTACTTGCGATGCGCCATCCGGGCCCGCGCCCGCAACTCCAGAATGCTGATGTTCGCGCTGTCGTCGATCAGCAGCGGCACCGCCCGCAACTGCTCCGCGGCGGCGTGCAGCGCCTGGTAGTCGTCTTTGCTGCAACGCCCGCGACGCAGATCGTGCGAGCTGACACGCGCCCGGCTGCACAGAATGCGCTGCGCGATCTGGTGATGGCTCATTTCGAGCGAAAAAAACAGCACGGGAACGCCGTGATCGATCGCCATGTTCTCGGCGACGTTTAACCCGAACGCGGTTTTGCCCATCGACGGCCGTCCGGCGACGATGAGCAGTTCTCCGGGTTGGAATCCGCTGGTCAGGTCGTCGAGCTCGTAATACCCGGTCGGCTCGCCCGTCAGCGGCTTGTCGCCGCGCTCGCGCAGAACCTGGAGCAACTGCTCCATCAACTCGGGCAGCGGCTGGGCCGCGCCCGTGACGCGCCGCTCCGTCGTGTCGAAGATGACCTGCTCGGCGAAGTCGAGGATATCCGGTGTCGAACGGCGGGCGTCGTAGGCGGCTTCCATCGTCTCGTGCGCGGCGCGGATCAGCTCGCGCAGCAGGAACTTGTCGCGGACGATCTCGGCATAGTGCCGCACGCGCAGCGCCGATGGCACCGAGGTCGCAAGCTCGCCGAGATACTCGTACCCGCCGAGCGACTCGAACACGCCGCGGCGCAGCAGCTCGTCCTTGATGACGACGCCGTCGAGCGGCTTTCGCTGGTCGTAGAGCTCGACGACGTGCTCGAAGAGCAGGCCGTTGCGTTCGAAAAAGAACGCGCGGCGACCGGCGTCGCGCAGGATGGACAGCGCTTCGCCGATCGCCGCCTCGTCGAGCAGCATCGAGCCGAGCACGGCGCGCTCGGCGTCGGCGGAGTGCGGCGGAACCCGGTCGAGTATGCCGGGGGCGTTACTCGCGATCGTCCGCGTCGGCGTCGGTGTCAGGTTCGTCGGCATCGGCGGGCTGCTCATCGGGCACGCCTCCTTCGCGAACGACCCACACCTTGACCTGGGCCGCGATCTCGTCGGTGAACTCGATGTTGATCATGCGATTATCGAGGGTACGGATCGGCGGATCAAGCATGACCATCGCGGGTTCGACCGGGAAGCCCTGCGCGCGCAGCGCGTCGGCAACGTGCTTCGGCCCCACCGAGCCGTAGAGCGTGCCTTCGGGGTTGGCGGCGGCCTCGATCGTGACCGAGACCTCCTTCATTTTCTCGGCGTGCTCGCTGAACGCCTTGTTCCGTAAGGCGCGTTCGACGGCGGCGTGCTTCTTGCGGTCCTCGATGGCCTTGAGGTTGTCCTCGGACGGTTCGATGCACAGCCGCTGAGGATAGAGGTAGTTGCGCGCGTAACCGGGCGTGACGTCGACAACGTCGCCGACGTGACCGAGCTTGCGCACGTCCTTGAGCAACAACACCTGCATGACAGAACTCTCCCTTCGCTGGCGAAAACCCGTGCGGCGCGGCGCCCGCGTCGCGTGCGGCGCGGCACCCCACGGACCGCGGGCTTACGTCACGTACGGCATCAGGCCCATGTAGCGGGCGCGCTTCAGCGCGAGCGAGACCTTGCGCTGGCATTCGGCGGTCAGGCCGGTGCGCTTCCGCGAAAAGAGCTTGCCCTGCGTGCTGATGAGGCGCTGGAGCAGGCCGAGATCCTTCCAATCGATGTCGGAGGCGCGCACCTCGCTCGAGCGAAAGCGCGTCGGCTCTGCGGCGCGGCGCTTCTTACGCTTCTTGGCCGCGGCACTGGAGCGGGAACCAGGTCGAAACGGTGGAGGCATTGCGATTTTCCTTCTCTACGCGGCGCGACCGGCATCACGGTGTTCCGGTGCGTGTGGGCCGCTGGGGTTCACAAACTCTCTCGGGGCACGTGGTGCGCCGTTCGGCCGCACGCTCCGCGCTCTGTCAGAACGGAATATTGTCGTAATTGGGCGGCGGCTCGTCCTCGGATGCCGAGGGTGCAGCGCGGGCCGGCTGCGGCGGGCGCGACGCCGGCGTCTGGGTGTACCCGCCCGCGGGCGGCGCGGCGGAGCCGCCGCTGTCGGCCGATTCGTACTGACCCGTCGGAGCCCCGCCGCCACCGCCGCCCTCGCGGCTGCCGACGAAGGAGAAGCTCTCGGCGATCACGCTGAGCTTGCTGCGTTTGCCGCCGTCCTGCGCGGTCCACTGGTCGTACTTGAGTCGGCCTTCGATGAGGATCGGTCGGCCCTTGGTCATATACTGGTTGATGGTCTCGCCGGTGCGGCCGAAGGCGGCCACGTCGACGAAGCACACCTCTTCGCGCTGCTGCCCGTCCTTGTCGCGCCACTTGCGATTGGTTGCGACGCCGAACTCGCACACCGGCGTGTTGCTCGGCAGGTACTTGAGCTGCGGATCGCGCGTCAGGTTGCCCATCAGGATGACGCGGTTGAATGACATACGTCGAGTCCTTGCTGATGCGGTCGGTGTCGCCGCGGATACGCCGGGATCACGTCCTCGATCGACCTACCGATCGCCGGGGCCTTCCCCACGGGGCGGACCATCACCACGCGGGGGGCCGTCCCCACGCGGGCCGCCGTCGCCGCGGGGCTCGCGATCACGGTCCCGGCCGCGGCCGCGGCGGAAGTCGCCGTCGCCTTCGCCTTCGCCGCCCTCGCCGTCCTCGCCGCGGCGCGGCTCCGTGGAGCAAGCCTGAATGTAGGGCTTGTCGTGTGGCCAGGCCTTGATTTCGGCAAGCTTCTCCGGCTTGAGGTCGTCGGTGCGGAGGACGAGGTGCCGGAGGATGACCTCGCTCAGGTGCACGTCGCGATCGAGGTCCGTGATGCGGTTGGGCGGCGCCTGGAAATAGGTCAGGACGTAGGTGCCGCGCTTGCGCTTCTTGATCTCGAACGCGAGCTTGCGCTGATCGTCGAAGCGCACGCACGCTTCCAACCGGGCGCCGATACGGTCGCACAGCCGGCGCAGCTCCGATTCCATGCTGTTCCAGTCGTGGGCCGCCGCCGCGTCGAACAGAAACATGCCTTCGTACATATTCACAACGACTCTCCTTGATGGGCGGCTTCCGCGCCCGCGATTCGCGTCGAGCCGGCGCCGGCGCTGGGGAACCGCGCCGACCACGGCAAAAACCTCGTCCGGATGCGCTAAGGCTTCGGCGATTCGTCGGCCGGACGCCGATTGAACCGGTTCATCGTCGTCTGCGCGCCGTTCGTGACCCAGCAGTCGACCGCGTCCGCGGCAGCGCGGATCGCTTCGTCGAACACGTTGCGCTCGCGCGCGTCGACGCGACCCAGGACGTAATCGACGGTCGCGTCGCGGTGCACCTTTCCGATCCCAATCCGCGCCCGCGCGAACTCCTGCGAAGCGAGCATCCGGATGATACTGTCCAGCCCGCGGTGTCCGCCCGACGAGCCGGCGGCTCGAATCCGCATCGCGCCCGGCGGCAGATCGAGGTCGTCCGACACGACCAGCATGTCGGCCAGCGCGAGCCGGTAGAACCGAACCACACTCGCGACGCTTTGCCCGCTCAGGTTCATATAGGTTGCCGGCTTCAACAGCAGCACGCGCTCGTCGCCGCGCTGTGCCTCCGCCAGGGCGCCCTGAAAGTCGCGGTCGAAGCGACCCGGGCCGGTCTTCCACCGCCGCGCCAACTCGTCCAACACCATGAAGCCGATGTTGTGTCGCGAGGCGGCGTACTGCGGACCGGGGTTGCCCAGACCGACCACCAGCTTCACCGTTACTCCTTCGCGCCCTCTTCCGGCTTCTCCTTCGCGATCCGCCCGATGACCTCCGGCTCGATCGACGCCTCGGCCTCGACCGGCGCCGCGGTCGGCGTCGCTTCGTGTACGCGCGGCAGGCGACACACGCAGACCACGTCGTCGGGCTCGTGCAGCGGCTTGACGCCGTCGGGCAGCTCGACGTCCTTCACGTGGATCGCGTCGCCGAGACCCAGGTGGGAGACGTTGACGCGCACCGATTCGGGAATCTTGAGCAGCGGACATTCGACGTGCAGGTCCGTCATGACGTGCAGCACCACGCCGCCCTCGTGCGCCCCCTTCGGGTCGCCGCGATACTCGATCGAGACATGCACCGGCACGCGCTCGTTCTCGTCCACGCGCATCAGATCGACGTGCAACGGTTTCTGTTGAAGATGGTCGTACTGCACCTCTTTCAGCAGATAGGTGTTCGCGCCGTCCCCCGACTGCACCTTGATCACGTGCGCGCTCGCCTGAAGCGCGATCTCCAGGTCGTGGCGCGACAACGCGACCGTCTCGGGCGTCTCGCCGTGGCCGTAAATGACCGCGGGCACCAGACCCGCGTTTCGCAGGCGCGTGCCGGCGTGGCGGTTTCCGGGCGCGCGAGCTTCGCCTTTGACACTCATGATCTGCATGTCTGCGACTCCTTGCAGCGGGTCCGCCTGACGTCCGGGCGCGGCGTCTCCGCTAGAAACGCGTCTCCTTGAGAAACAGGCTGCTGACCGATTCGTGCCGGTGAATCCGCCGAATCGCCTCGCCCAGCAGTTCGCTGACGGTGAGGACGACCAGCTTCGGCAGGCGCCGGCGGGCCTCATCGGGGAGAGGAATCGTGTCGGTGATCGCCAACACGTCGATCTCGGCGGCGGCCAGCCGATCGATCGCGGGGCCGCACAACACGCCGTGCGTCGCGGTCACGACCACTTTTTTCGCGCCGGCCTTTCGGACGAGGTCGATCGCCTGCACGATCGTGCCGCCGGTGGCGATCATGTCGTCGCACATGACGACGGTGCGGTCGCGCACGTCGCCGATGATCTGGTACGAGTGCGACTCCGAGCCGCTCAGCCGGCGCTTGTGGATGATCGCAAGCTCGCCGCCGAAGTGATCCGCGTATCCGCGGGCGCGCTTGGCGTTGCCGATATCGGGGCTGACCATCACAAGCGGGTCGAGCGCAAGCGACTTGAGATACGCGGTGATGACCGGCTCGCCCGAGAGATTGTCGACCGGGATGTCGAAGAAGCCCTGGATCTGGGCGGCGTGCAGATCGATCGTCAGCACACGATCGGCGCCCGCCTTGGTCAGCATGTTCGCGACCAGCTTGGCCGTGATCGGCACGCGGCCCTCGTCCTTGCGATCCTGCCGGGCATAAGCGAAGTAGGGCATCACCGCGGTGATGCGCTTCGCCGATGCGCGCTTGAGGCAGTCGATCAGGATCAACACTTCCATCAGGTAGTCGTTGGGCTTGCGACTCACGGATTGGAGCACGAACGCGTCGCGTCCGCGCACGTCGTCGAGCAGCTTCAGCGAGATCTCGCCGTCGGGAAAGCTCTCGAGCTGGGCACGCCCGAGCGGAATACCCAGGTATGCCGACACGCGCTCGGCGAGCGCCGGATGGCTGCGGCCGCTGAACACCTGGACGCTGTTCATGCCCGCGCTCCGCTGAACGGTTCGAGCCGCGCGCCGTCGGGCAGCGCCACCGGGCCGCTCACGCTCGCGAACGGACCGATCACGCAGCCGCGGCCGATCGTCGCGGCGCCGTGGATGTACACGAACGGGTGGATCGTCGTGTCCGGACCGATGCGGGCGCGCGAATCGATCCACGCCGACCGCGGATCGGCGATCGTCACGCCGCCGGTCATCAGCCGGTCGTTCACCCGGTCGCGCATCACGGCGTTCACCAGCGCCAGATCCTGCCGCGAGTTGATGCTGAACACGTCCTGCGGCGGAACGGCGGTGATCGCTCCGACCTTGCCGCCGGCGCGGGTCAGGATCGCGATCGCGTCGGTGAGGTAATATTCGCCCTTCTGGTTGTCGGGCTTCACATCGGCGAGCGCGGCGAAGAGGTCGGTCGTGCGGAAGCAGTAGTAGCTCGGGTTGACCTCGCGAATCGCGCGCTGTGCGTCGGTGCAGTCGCCGTGCTCGATGATGCCGCGCAGGCCGCCGCCGGCGTCGCGATCGATCCGTCCGTAGCCGGTCGGATCGTCGAGAATCGCGGTCGCGAGGGTGGCCGCGGCGGCGTCCGCATGATGGCGATCAAGCAGGGCGCGGATCGTCTCGGATCGGATCAGCGGCCCGTCGCCGCAGAGCACGAGCACGTCGTCGTACTTGCCCGCGACGCTGTCGCGGCAGCACAGAACGGCGTGTCCGGTGCCGAGCTGCTGCTCCTGGTGAACCCAGTGCAGGTTGGCGTCGCCGGCGAATGCGGCCATCACGGCTTCGCGGCCGTAGCCGACGACGACGAAGCAGTCGCGGACACCGGCGTCGCGACACGCGTCGATCACGTGCGCGAGCATCGGACGTCCGAGCACGGTGTGCATCACCTTGCACAGCTCGGTGCGCATGCGGGTGCCCTTGCCGGCGGCGAGCAGAATGGCGGCGACGCGCCCGGCACCCATGACTGACGCTCCTAACGACTCATCCAAGTTCGCCCGCTGCCGCCGCCCGCCGCGAGCCGGCAAACACGCCCGGCGGGGGCGGACGAAGCTACCCCGCCTGGACTCGAACCAGGAAACCCAGAACCAAAATCTGGTGTGTTACCGATTACACCACGGGGTAATCGAGATCGCCGAAGCCGCCCACGGGAGAGCTGTTCGCTCCGATGTGCGGCGACCGGACGCTCGTTCCCGCCACGAGTTCATTGCAAGCGCGGTTCAGAAGGCCCGTTGCGGAGGCTCGCGCTGCCGGCCGCGATTCGCGGCAGCTCGCTGCGGGAGGTTCCCGCACGCCCCAGGCAATCGGAGTACGTCAACCCCGGCCGTGGCCAACCGGGGCGCGAGACTTTATCCGCTCCGCCCCGGACGTGTCAACGGGGGCGCGTCCCCCGGTAGTGGGTCAGTTGGATCCGGGTGGCACGGGCGTCTCGCCCGTTCATGTTGGTCTGGGTGGCACGGGCGTCTCGCCTGTTCACGCGGAAGACACGGGCGAGACGCCCGTACCACCCTTTCAAATGCACTCTTTCACGAACCTGACCCACCACCCTTCCCTGTAGCTCGCAAAACAACGCGGTCGGCGGTCTTCTCGGCGGTGGGTGAAGCCATTGGACGTCGCCGACCTCGCGGCGGGGCGGCGCAGCGTAGCGAAGCCGCTCATCGGCTGAAACGCGTTGATCCCCGCTGGCAGATCTTCGCGCAACACCTCAAGCAACGCGGCAAGCCCGGCAACGTCTTTGCCGCGGCCGTGGCCAGCCGCTCGGTCCGAAAGTTGTTCCATGAACTGGTCCAGATTCGACCGGCGGCCTGAAGAAGCTTGTTTCCTCCTTCGGAGAGCACCGAGTTGGAAAACGATGGACGAAGAGCGACTCGCGAGTGTGTGCGTGGCTCGACCCGTGGCTGGGCTTCACGCTCGAATGCAGGTGAAGTTGTCACCGACGTTCGAAAAACCCAACTGGGCGGCCCACCTCAAGGGCTCGCTCGAGTATGAGAATGAGACCGCTTTCGTCCGCCTGGCATTGACAAACTCGGGACGCTCATAGAAGCCGCGGGTGGTGCTCCGGAAGCGCAGAGGAAAGAAGCAATTGCGCAGCCGCTCAACCAAAGACCCAACGCGCGCCACGTTCCGCGCCCACCGCTGAGAGCAGTGGCACCCGGACGAACCACTGCCGCCGCGGCCGTGGGCGGAACGTATCCCCCGCTCGCGGCCGGCCCAGCGTCTACAGTGCCTCAGTCTCCGCGCCGCCCGCGGCCCTTCGTCTGGACCGTCGACCTGAAAGGCATCCTGCCCCAAATCGTGCGCGCCCATTTCGCACCGGCGGCACGCCGATGCTCCCCAGATCAAATACGCGCGGCGGAGCCTGAGTCGCTACATTCGCCCGCGGCCACCCGGGGGTGTTCGCCGCGCCGCGCGGATCAGGGCGCCTTCACGATACCCAGGTCGTCCGTCGTGAAGAGTGCGTGGAACACCAACCCCGCGCCTTCGATCGTTTGTCGCGCGCCTTCGAGGCGATCGAGCACTGCGACGACCGCCGCAACCTGCGCGCCGTGTTGTTGCAACGTGCGCGCCGCCTCGAGCGCCTGCCCGCCGCTGGTGGCGATGTCCTCCACCAGCAGCACGCGCTCGCCGGGCTCGAGCCGCCCCTCGATCAGCTTGCCCGTCCCGTAGTCGGCCTTTTTCGAGTTGCGCACGATTACGAACGGCTTGTCGGTGGCCAGCGCCGTCGCAGCCGCCAGCGCGACCGCGCCAAGCTCGGCGCCCGCGATGCGCTGGATGTTCGGACCGGCGTGTCTCGCGAAGCGCTGCGCGAGTTCGCGCAGCAGCGCCGGCTGGGTTTCAAACAAGTACTTGTCCAGGTAGTACTTGCTCTTCCGCCCCGAGCGCAGCGTAAAGTCCCCTTCCAGATACGCCGCCCGCTTCAGTGCCGTGCCCAGGTCCGCGTCCGTCATCATCTCTTCGTCCGTCGCGAGGAGCTCGCGCGGCGTGCCGGTGCAGCGCCGGCAGCAAGCCCGCGCGGAGCGTTGGATTCTAATGCGCGATCGCCAACCTGCGCCAGCATCGCCCGCGTGCCGCGCTGCGCGAGCGTCGGGCCCGCGGGCGCCCCGGTCGGCGACCGCCCGCCGGACCCGCACGGCGCCCCGTCGCCGGAGTCGCCGCCGGCCGAGTCGACCAGCCGCGCCAGCTCCGCGATGCCGTCGCGCCCCACACGCAGGACCAGTTCGAATAGCGTGCTCATGCTGGCCAGAAAGCGCCGCAACTCGCTCAGGCGGCGGCGGGCCGCGGGGATCGCCTCGGGCTTTACGCCCGCCAGGTCCGCGGGGTTCGCCGCCAGCATTTGCAGGCTCCGGTCGATCGTTGACACGATCGGCTCCACCTCCCGCCGCCGGCGCTCGCGCATGATGGTCTCGAACATGCGCCAGACGTCGACGTCGGCCTGGAAATACTCCTTGCGGTCGCCGAGCTGATGGACGCGGCCGATCAGCCCCCAGTCCACCAGTGCCCGCAGGTTCATGCTCGCGTTTCCGCGCGAAATCTGGAGCTGCTCCATCACGTCGTCGGTGCAGAGCGGCTCGCCGGAGATGTAAAGCAGCGCATGAATTTCCGCCATCGTGCGGTTGATGCCCCAGTAGCCGCTCATTTCGCCCCACCGCCGGACGAGCATGTTGCGGACTTCCGTCAGCGTGTTGCGCATGCCAGCGCCCTCCCTGAGAA
>JBFXAM010000088.1:0-18422 GCA_050184295.1 Phycisphaerae bacterium
GATGACCGGACCGAAGGCGGCGACGGCGGCGCGACCGGCCCGGTGCACGTCGGGGCCTTCGAGCTTGTGGTGAATCTCGTGGGTCGCTTTCGCGATCAGGAACAGGCCGCCGAGCAAGAGGATCAGATCGCGTCCGGAGACGGGATGTTCGAGGATGGAGAAGAGGGGCGCGGTGAGGCGGATGATCCAGGTGATCGCGAGCAGCAGCGCGATGCGCATGCCCATCGCCAGCAGCAGCCCGATCTGCCGCGCCTTGGCCTGCTGATGTGCAGGCAGGCGTCCGGTCAGGATGCTGATGAAGATGATGTTGTCGATGCCCAGGACGATTTCGAGCAGGGTGAGCGTGACGAGCGCCAGCGCCTGCTCGCCGAAGCCCGTCGCCGCCACGACTTCCGCGCCGATCATCTGGATTGCTCCTCCGTACGCACGCTGTGGCGGCGATCCGCGGCCGCCCCCGATTGCAGCCACCCGCGCCGCCAGAAGAAGACCACGAACACCACCGCCATCAGCAACATCACGCTCAGCGCAAACGGATAGCCCCAGTACCACCGCAGCTCCGGCATGTTCCACGGCGAGCGGTCGGGGTCGAAGTTCATGCCGTAGATGCCCGCGACGAACGTGAGCGGCATGAACACGGTCGCGATCATGGTCATGATCTTCATGATCTCGTTCAGCCGCTGGCTGACGCTGGAAAGATAGAGATCGACGAGATCGGACGCGACCTCGCGATAGGTCTCGAGCAGCTCGACGATGCGGATAGTATGGTCGTGGCAGTCGCGCAGGTAGACGCGCGTCGCCTCGGCGACGACCGGCGCGGGGTCGCGGCTGAGCGACGCGAGCAGGTCGCGCAGCGGCCACACCGCGCGGCGGAGCGTGAGAAATTCGCGCTTGAGCTCGTGCAGGGCGGCGATGCTGCGTTTCTGCGGCGCGTGCAAGATCTCCGCCTCCAGCTCCTCGAGCGTTTCGCCGCGCGCCTCGAGGATCGGGAAGTAGCTGTCCACCAATGCGTCGAGCAGCGAATAGGCGAGGTAGTCGGCGCCGAGTTGGCGCAGCCGCCCGCGGTTGGATCGGAGCCGGTCGCGCACGGGTTCGAGACAGTCGCCGGGCAGGCCTTCCTGAAACGTGATGACGAACCCGGTTCCGAAGAAGATGCTGAGCTGCTCGGTGTCGAGCGGCGGTCCCGCGCGTGGCATGCGCGCGACGAGAAACAGGTGCTGCTCGTATTCGTCGACCTTGGCGCGCTGGTGCACGTTGATGACGTCTTCGAGCGCCAGCGCGTGAAGCCCGAAGAGCTCGCCGAGTTCCGCCACGACGCGTGCGTCGCCGACGCCTTCGACGTTGATCCACGTGACGGCCCATTCGGCGCGCAACGGGCGGATGTCGGCCACCGACGCGAGCCGCCCCTCGTGCATGCCGTCGCGCCCGCCGAACGACATCGCGTACAACGTGGGCGGCGCCGCGTGGGGATCGGAGACCAGCGTGCCCGGCGGGGCGCCGACGGGCGTTCGGCGTCGCGTGCGGTGCTGGCGGTGGGCGCGCTTGGACACGTGTTACTCGCGAAGCCGGACGGCGGCGCTAGAATTTCCGCCCCAGCAAGAAGGCCTGGGCCACGCGCTTCGACATCTGCGCATTGCTGAAGATCAGCGGGAGCAGCAGCGAGAGATCGGTGTTGGGCATGCGCAGGTAGTCGGCGAGCACGCCGCGCCAGCGGGCGCCGAATTCGGCCAGCACGTCCTGCGGGAGCGGAGCGTGCGCGGCGTCGCGGGCGGTCTCCGCCGCCAGCCAGCCGCTCTTCATCGCCGGATAGATGCCTTCGTTGCTGAACGCGGCGACGAACCCGCCGGCGTCGCCGACCATGAGGCAGCGCTTGCCGACGTGCGATTCGATGTCCAGCGCGAGCCCGCCCGGCGTCGTCGACTCGATGATCCGCCGCGGCGCGCCCGGCAGCAGACCGGCGGCCTCGGCGCCCGCTGTCATGGTTGCGAAGAGCTCCTCGCCGCGCCCGGGACCGCGCAGCAGCACGCTCACGCGCGTGGTCGCGCCGTCGCGCGCGATGGTCCCGAGCGGAGCCCCCGCCCCGACGCCGAGCACGATGTCGAGTCCGACCTCGCCGGTGCCGCCCGAGTACTCGGCGTAGACACTCGTCGCCGACGCGGTCAGCCGCCCGGCGGGCGTCAACCCGGCGGCCCGCGCCATGGGCGAGTCGACGCCGTCCGCCAGTACGATCAGCCGCCCGCGCACCGGGTCGCCGTTCGCGAGGCTCAACACGGCGTGATCCTCAAACAGCGTCAGCCCCGTCGCCGTCACGCCGCGCACGACCCGCGCGCCGGCGGCCGCCGCCGCCCCCAGCAGCGCCGCATCGAGACGCGCCCGATCCACGATCCAGCCGTGCAGCTCGCGCTCCTTCACCGCGACGCGCTTGCGAAAATCCCACGAATGCAGGCCGATCGCGTCAAACGCCGCCGCGCCCACGTCCGCCGCACCCACGCCGCACGCCGCGCACAACTCGATCCCCGCCGGGCTGACCCAGCCGCCGCAGGGTCGCGGCGGCGGCTGCTTGTGCTGCTCGAATAGCGCGGCGTTCAGGCCGATCTGTGCGGCGCGAATCGCGGTCGCGGCGCCCGCGGGTCCGCCGCCGACCACGATCAGGTCGAGCAGGTCGAGCGGATCCGGCCGGTCGCTGTTCGAAGTGGTCGGCGGGGTCGCGCTCATTTCATTTGTTCGTAGAGGAATTGCTCGGCCTGGCGAAAGCGCTCGAATGCCGCCTGGATCGCGGTGCGGAGCGCGGCAAGCTCCTGCTCGTCGGACGCGGAGCGCGGTCCGGCGCCGCGCCCCGACTCGATCGCTTGGAGGCGGGCGAGCGCGTCGTGGAGCGTCGTCGCCGCATCGGCGAACGTCCGCGTGGCCTCGAAGACGCGCTGCTGCTGATTCTCCTGTGCGGTGGGTTGATAGAGCAGCTTCCAGGGCGCGAGCCGCAATTCCTGCCCCGTGAGCCGCAGTTGCTCGCTGGTGTCTTTCAGGTTGTCGAGCGTCCGCTGCAGCGACGGGCGGTTCTGCACGACCAGTCGCCGCAGCTCGTCGGTCGAGGCGTTCACGTCGCCGAGCGAGGCGTTGACGCGGTCGAGCGCCGCGTGGAGCTTGCCGACGAGGTTCGCGTCGTCGTCCGGCGCGAGCTGCCGCGCCACCGCGGGCACGACCTGGTCGCTGACGACGCGGACGGAGGTCTGGACGTTCGTGAGCGTGTCGTCGATCTTCGGACGATTGTCGCGCATCAGCGTCGCGACGTCGCCCAGCGCCGCGGCGAGCGAATCGAGTGAGACGTGCACCTTGGCGACCAGGCTGGCGGCGTCGGCGGCGTCGGTCTGCTGGCGGAGCGCGCGCGTGAGCGCATTGACATCGTCGAGCGAGGATTGCACCTTCGCCAGCAGCGTGCCGGGCGTGCCGGGGTCGGTCTGGGCGCGCAGCTCGGTGGTGATCGCGTTCACGTCGGAAAGGATGGCGTGCATCTGAGACATGAGCGAACCGGCGACGCGCTCGTCGAGCGCCCGCTCGAGCTGCGCGAGCATGCCGTCCGGGCCCAGCAGACGCCGCGAGAGCGTGCTGATGGTGGCAGCGAAGCTCTGCGAGGGCAGTCCGACGAGCGGTTTGCGCGGGTCGAGCAGCGTCGGCGGCGTGCCAACGCTGAGGATCACGAGCGATCCGCCGCCGCCGACCGCCGGCTGGTCCGTCGTGATGAGGCAGTCCCGGTAGAGGATCAGGTCGCGATCAATGGCGGCGTCGACGATGATGAAGAGCTTGGCGGGCGCGGTGGGGGTCAGGGCGTCGATGCGCTGCTCGGTGCGCAGGCCCGTGACTTTGCCGACCTCGAGCGCCCCGCTGAGGATCACCGGGCTGCCGACCTTCAGCGGCGCAAGCCCCTCGTCGTGACGAAAGTGCACCTCCAGCGCGCGCGTCGCAAAGCGCATCGCCGGTGCGAGAAAGTAAATCGTGCCCAGGAACAGCGCGACCATGCCGATGGTCGTCAGCCCCAGAACGGCGTTTTGCGAGCGCGGGGTCATGGCGGCCGATCACCAACCTCTCGACGCGCGGGGCTGATTGACGCCGAATCGATGATCGGGCAGCCCGCGCCGGGGAGATTATAACGACGCGGACCATTCGCGTGCGCGCCGCGCGCCGTCCAGATCGCACAGAACCATCGCGCGGATCAACGACGAGCGGCCGCGACGGCGACGCGCAGCGCGGACCGACCGTCTTCTCGTGTCGGAGCTTCGAACGAAGACGCGTGTTGTGTTTGCGAATCGTCCGCGGATTGACCGCTTCTTTCAAAGCCCCGCGGGCGTGTTGTGTGCACGACGCCGCTCGCGCACGCGCGCTCAAGGAGGTCACGCGCGCCGCTCGAACGCGGTGCGGTTGATCACCACCAGCAGCCCGAAGCAGAGCACCGTCAGCGTCGCCACGATCGGGAACGCTTCCATCAGCCGCCCCTGCTCATACGCCGAGTAGACGGCGATCGGCATCGTAACCCGCCCCGGCTGCCAGCCGAAGACCATGACCGTCGCGCCGAACTCGCCCAACGCCCGTGCGAAGCAGAGCGCCGCGCCGCTGGCAATCCCGTGTCGCGCGATCGGGAGGCTGACAGGCCCCCGCGCCTGCCACCGCGCGGCGCCGCGCAACGCCGCAGTCTCCAGCAGCTCGCGGTCGACCGCGCGAAACGCGGCCTTCGCGGGCAGATAGAGCAGCGGAAACGAAACGACCGCCGCCGCGAGGACTGCGCCTTCGATGCGGAAGAGGATCGAGTAATCGAACGCCGCATGCAGCCAGCGCCCGGCGACGCCGCGCGCCCCGAGCAGCACGACGATGGTGTAGCCGACGACCGTCGGCGGCAGAACGAGCGGCAGCGTGAGCAGCGTCTCGATCGCGCTCTTCCCGCGAAACTCCGCCCGCGCCAACCCGTGGGCCAGCGGAATCGCGACCATCGCCGCCGCCACCGTCGCGGCACTCGCCACCACCAACGACAGCGCGATCGGGCTCACGGCCGCGGCTCGTGCGGCGACGCGGTCCGATGGTCGTTGCTCCCGCGCGGCGCGGCGCTCCGGAGTTCGCCGGGCTGCGTCGTCGACGCACCTGGCGTCGCGAAGCCATGTCGCATGAACCCGGCAGCGCCCCGCGGGCCGGTCAGAAAGGCCGTGAAGCGGGCGGCAATCTCCTTTCGGCGGCTGGCGGCGAGCGTCACTGCGGGGTATTCGATCGGCGCGTGCCACGCGTCGTCGGCGATCGCAACGACGCGGACGCGGCCGAGCGCGGCGCGGGCGTCCGTGGCGTAGACGACGCCGGCGCTCACTTCGCCCCGGGCCACGTAGTCGAGCACCTGCCGCACGTTCGCGCCATACACGACCCGCCGGACCAGCGGTTGTTTCAAGTGCAGGCACTCGAACACCTGTTGTGCGTAGGCGCCCGCGGGCACCGTGCGCGGATCGCCGATCGCGACGCGCTGGACGATCGGCCGCGCGAGTTCGGCAAACCCGCGAACGTGCGCCGGGCGACCCGGATGCGCATCGGATGGCGACGCCGCGTCCGACGGAAACGCCGCGCCGGCGTCGAGCTCGTGCTGTTCGCGCGCCGGATCGCGGCGATCGTCGCGATCGCGCGGCGTGATGAGCACGAGCTGGTTGCGCGCGACGACACGGCGGGTGTCTGGTGCGACGAGTCCCTCGCGTTCGAGCGCGTCGACCTGTTCGTGAGCGGCGGAGATGAAGAGATCGAGCGGCGCGCCCTCGCGGATCTGCGCGAGAAGCTGTCCCGTCGAGCCGAAACTGAGCGTGACTCCGGAGCCGGTCGAGCGCTCGAAGTCGCGCGCGATGTCGGTGAGCGCGTCGCGCACGCTGATCGCCGCCGCCACGCGCAGGGGTGGATCGACGCGCGCCGCAGCCGGGGGCGCGAGCGGCGGGTGGGCGGCGGACAGCGCGAGCACCGCCGCGAGCGCCGTTGCTGCGGCGGCTGCGAGACGTCGGGCGCCGCCGGATGGCGTCCTCGCCGCAGGACCGTTCGGGTGGAGCGTCATGGACGCCGTTCGTTATATCCGCGCGGGAATAACGGGTCAAACGAGCGCGGCGCGGAGCTGCGCCCGGAACGCGACCGCCTGGCGGTCGAGCAGCGCTTCGACTTCGATTTGCAGCGCGCGATACGCCGCCAGCACCGCGCGTCCGAGCGCCGTCACCGACGACCCGCCGCCCCGCGCGCCGCCGACCGCCTTCGCGACCAGCGGGTTCGGCCAGCGGCGGTTCATCGCGTCCACGAGCACCCAGGCCCGCCGATAGCTGAACCCCAGCCGCCGTGCGGCCCGCGACAGCGACCCGCACGCGAGAATCTGTTCCAGCAGGTCGGCGCCGGCTTCGGAGAGCGCGCTCCCGCCGCCGACTTCTACCCAGACGCGGCCGCGCAGGCGCGGCGGTTCCGGACGGCCGCGCGGCGCGGTCGAGCGGCGTGGGCGCCAAGCGGAACGCGACTCCGCCGGCCGGTGGGCGCGTGGCGGCGTGTCGCGCCGCCGCGGCTCAGCCACGGTCCGTCTCGTCGGTCGACACGATCACCTCGGTCGCCTTGATGATCGCGACGGCGGGTTTTCCTTTCTTGAGTTTCAGTCGTTTGGCCGACGACGCGCTGATGAGCGAAACGATCTGGTGTCCTCCGCCGATGTCGATGACCACCTCGCTCATCACCGCGCCGTGTTTCACGCTCGCCACGGTGCCGCAGAACTGGTTTCGCGCGCTCAGCATCGGGTTTGCTCCCGGGTTGGATCGGTGGGTGCGTGCCGGGCGGCCCGCACGATCCGCACCCCGCGGTCCGCGATCCATCGCCGCCGACCTGGGGGGCGTACGCACGCACCGCACCCCGGCGCTTCCGCTCAGCCGTCGATCGCGGCGATCGTGCGTGCGACGCCGGTTTCGAGCGCCGTCGGCGCGCTCGCGAAGCCCGCGGCGCGGAGCTTGCTCATGTCCGCCTGCGTGAAGTTCTGGTACTGGCGACTCACGTCCGCGGGCATGTCGATGAACTCGATGCGCGGCTCGCGTCCCAGCGCCGCGAAGACCGCGTGCGCCAGATCGAGAAACGTCCGCGCTGTCCCGGTCCCCGAGTTGTAGACGCCGTTCGGCGCGCCGCCCGCCGCGAGAAAGAGCATGTGATCGAGACAGTCCGCGACGAAGACGAAGTCGCGCCGCTGCTCGCCGTCCGCGATCGCGGGGTCGTTCGAGCGAAAGAGGCGCACCGCGCCGGTCTCCAGCGCCTGGCGCCGCGCGTGCCACACGACGCTCGCCATCCGTCCCTTGTGCCGCTCGCGCGGCCCATACACGTTAAAGAACTTCACGCCCGCCCAGCGCGGCGGGGCGGGTCGGTTCGCGGCGACCTGCGCGAGCGCCCACGCGTCAAAATCGTTCTTGCTCCTGCCATAGAGATTCAGCGGGCGGAGCTGCTCCGGCGGGGTGCGATCGTCGAAGCCGCGGGCTCCGTCGCCGTAGGTCGCGGCGCTTGAAGCGTAGACCAGGGGGCGCTCGTGCGCGGCGCACCAGTTCCAGAGACGTTGCGTATAACGGACGTTGACTTCTTCGAGAAAGCTCCAGCGCGTCTCGGTGGTGTCGCTGCATGCGCCCAGGTGAAAGACCGCGGCGGGGCTCAGGTCGCCCACTTCGAGCCGCGCGAGAAAATCCTCGTGCTCCAGCGGTGGATCGGCGGCCAGGCCGCGCAGGTTCTCGACGCTCGTCGGCGACGGCGCGCGGTCGACGAGGATCAGCTCGTCGCCGCGGCGCGCCAGTCGATGGGCGAGATTCGATCCGATGAAGCCGGCCGCGCCCGTGACCGCGATCATGCCGTGCCCCTGCGCGGTTTCAGAAGAACGCCTTGGCCAGCCGCAGCGCGCCCTGCTTCCACGGCACGCGGTGCGTGACGCCGCTGGCGTTTTCGAACTTGTTGAGGTTCTTCAGGTACCACTCGTAGTTTCGCACGAGCGCGTCGCGGTTGCTGTACTTGGGCCGGAACCCGAGCACGCGCTCGGCCTTCTCGATCGAGACGAACGAGTCCTTCGACGCGGTTTCGTACACCCATTTATAGAGCGGGCTGAGCTTCAGCAGCTCAAGCACGCGCAGGGTCCAGATCATCGGCGCCGCGGGAAACCCGCGGATGCGCTTGCCGAAGCCGGCGCGGTCGAGCACGGCCTGGTAGTCCTCGCGCATCGTGAGGAACTCCTTGGCGCCGATGTTGAACACGTCGTTGACGCGCTCGCGCTCGAGCGTGCAGCACAGGTAGATCGCGTCGCACAGGTCGTCCACGTCGAGCAACTGATAGCGGTTCTTCCCCGATCCGATCATCGGAAAGCCGCGCCCGTCCTTCGCCCAGTCATAGAAGATCGCAAAGACGCCGAGCCGCTCGGGACCAATAAAGCTCTTCGGGCGGATGATCGGGATGCACATCCCGTACCGGTCCCGCAGCTCCAAGCAAACCGCCTCGGCGTCGACCTTCGCCTGGCCATATGGGCCGACGCCGTGCAGCCGATCGTCCTCGCGCAGCGGATGGTGATCGGGGATCCCGTAGACTGCGGTCGACGACACGTGCACGGCGCGCTCGCAGCCCGCGTCGTGGGCGGCCTGGAGCACATTGCGCGTCCCGTCGACGTCGGTCGTGTGGATGTCGTGCGGCGAATAGAGCGGCAACGCGGCCGCGCAGTGTACGACGATCTGGGCGTCGCGGGTCGCCGCGCGCACGGTGGCGGCGTCGCGGATGTCGCCGCGGACCTCGCGGATGCGGTCGCGGCAATCCGCGTAGTCGAATGGCTCGAGGTCGAGCGAGGTGACGCTATGGCCGCGCGCCAGCAGGTAGCGCACGAGATTGACGCCAAGAAAGCCGGCGCCGCCGGTGATCAGGTAGCGTTTCGGCGACTCGTCGGCGGGCAACGGAAGCGCCGAAACGGTGGACAATCCGGACACTGCGGTTCACCCTCGTTCGCGGAGCGGCCTTCGCGCCGGCACGCCGCCGCGCGACACGCGTCGCGGGGCGGTGCGGCGTGCGCGAGCCGCCAACGGGCTCGACGCGGAGCTTCAGCCGCGTCGGCGGCGACGCCGGAGCCGCGCCAGCCCCCGCAGATTCCACGATCGCGGGCTGGGTACATTATCCGAAGCGTGGTCGGCGTGCGAACACGGCGCAATTCTCGGGTCGTGGGTCAGTTTGAACCGCGGGGCACGGGCGTCCCGCCCATTCATCTTGGTCTGGATGGTACGGGCGTCTGGCCCGTCCATGCCGGTCTGGGTGGCACGGGCGTCTCGCCCGTTCATGCCGCAAACACGGGCGAGACGCCCGTACCACCCGTTCGAATTCACTTTTTCACGAAATGGACCCACTGCCCAATTCCGGGCGGAGTCGGCACGCCGCATCCGAGCGCCAACGGCCAGCGCGGCGCGACGCGGGCAGGCCCCCGAAGCGTTGCGCGTACTCGTTGGGTACGCATCCGTCGCGTTGGCGCGGGTCTTGCGCGCCGCCCCGCGCTGGCGCTTGCCGCTCGGATCTGCTGTGCACATGGATCGGCTGAACGCGTGCCCGCGCCGCCGACAGAGGTGCCTGCGCCGCTGCGGCGCGTGCGTGCTCCGCGTCAACGACGCGACCCCGCCGCGCGCGGCGCGACGGGGTCCGTGCAGGATTGCGGGGCCGATTGGCGTCAGCTGGAGCGCGCGGATTCCGCGGGCGGCGCCGCGCTCAGTTCCAAATGCCGCTCAACCGGCGGTCGGGACCAACCATGGGGCTGAACCAGTTCATGCGGACCATGGGCTTGGGGAAGTTGTCGTACTGCCAGCCCGGTCCGCGCCAGTAGGTGCGCCAAAAGCGGTTTCCCGCGGTCTGGAAGTCGCTGGGTCGATACATGTCGCCTTCGCGGCGGAGCTGGATCGTACCGACGTGGCCGTCGACAAAGACGGCTTCGAACTTGCTCTGGCGTCCATGCCAACTCGCGACGTTGGTCGGGCGCTCGCCGATCTGGTATCCGAGGCTGATGCCGCCCATCTCCTTGGCGTTCGCGAGGGCCTGGATGAAGCGCGATTCCCAGAAGAGCAGGTTGCGCTTGGGATCGGCGAAGTCCTTGAGCGGGCGGCGATAAGCGCCCCAGCGGCGATACGGATATCGATCCTGCGGGTCGTCAAAGAGGTAGTGCTGCTTCACGTAGAAATAGTCGCCCATGTAGCTGTTGCCCGAGGCCTTGAAGACGGACTCGGACCACACCAGCGAGTTGGGCGCGCCGGTCGCGTTGCGGGCGCGTTGCGAAGGCACGCCCGGGTCGAGGCCTTTGTCACCCGGGCACTGCCACAGCGAATAATCCGCCTTGCGGGTGCGCGCGTTGTTCAGGTGCTTGCCGAGGTAAACCTTGTTCATGAAGCGACCCGTCGCGCCCTTCGCGGTCGCGCTGGCGTTGAACTCGGGGTCGAGTCCGTCGTCGCCGCCCCAGCAGTGATCGCCGGAGCCCATCCAGCGGAACGAGGTGACGCCGGCGCGATCCTCGCCCGTCGCGTCGTGCGCGATGTGCAGGCGCTCGAGCGAGTCCTCCTTGGAAAAATAGGTCGCGAAAGCGCCGTGCTCCTTCATGTTGGCCATGCACTTGACGCGCTGCGCCTGACGACGCGCGTCCTGGAGCGAGGGCAGCAGAATGGCCATCAGAAAGGCGATGATCACGATCACGACGAGGAGTTCAATCAGCGAGAATGCGCGAAGGCGCAGACGAAAGACGTGCATGAGACACTCCCGAACGAGAATCCGGACCTGAGCGGACCTGCGACGCGCGACACGTCAAGAGAGAGTTGCTCGCGGCTGTCTAATACACCATGTTCGCCGCGCGCTTGCAAGCTTGCGTTTGTCAAAATCGGAAGGCCGGTGTGCGGTTGCGTCGATCGTGGGGAATCGCGGAGGCCGCGCATCGGCGGACCGAGATCGCTCCCGAAATCCGCGTCGCGACTTCCGAATTGTCGGCGCGGACCGACGCCACTAAGATGCTCCCGGAGCCGCGCAACCGGTCTGCCACCAGCCGTGTGGCGCCGCGCGGCCAAAAAACCGCAAGGACATATTATGAAACGACTTATCTCGATTGCTGCGGGGCTGGCGTTGACCGGCGTCGCGGCTGCCCAGACTACCCAACCTACTGCGACACCCGCCGCCACGGACGACCCCATGCACCCACGCGTCAAGATGGAAACCAGCCTCGGAGATATCGTGCTGCAATTGGACGGCGAAAGGGCGCCGGTGTCCGTCTACAACTTCCTCCGCTATTGCGACGACGGGTTCTACGTCAACACCATCTTCCACCGCGTCATCCCCACCTTCATGATCCAGGGCGGCGGTTACTCGCCCGAGATGGAGGAGAAGAAGTCCGGGCTGCGCGACGGCATCTTCAACGAGTGGAAGAACGGGCTGAAGAACGAGCGCGGGACCATCTCGATGGCGCGGCTCGGCGGCCAACCCAACTCCGCGACCGCGCAATTCTTCATCAACGTCGTCGATAACGACCGGCTCGACCGTCCGCAGCCGGACGGCGCCGCGTACGCGGTGTTCGGCAAGGTTGTCGAGGGCCTGGATGTCGTGGACAAGATCAAGTCGGTGGAATTGCTGTCGCACCCGAAGTACCCGTCTCCCAGCCCGGTCACGCCCAAGGAAGCGGTCATCATCAAGTCGATGAAAGTCGTTGGCGCCTGCGACACGAAGAAGATCGAAGCGAAGTGCAAGGAAGTCGTCGCCGCCGCCGAGGCCGAAGAGGCCAAGGCCAAGGCGATCCGGGACATGGCGATCGACGACGTGGTCAAGAAGATCGAGGAAGAGCAGAAGGTCAAGCTGACGAAGCACGAGTCGGGCATCTGGACGGTCGTGCTGAAGGAAGGCGACGGCGCGTCGCCCAAGTCGACCGACACCGTGAGCGTCCACTACACGGGCTGGCTCGTCGACGGTAAAAAATTTGACAGCTCGGTCGATCGCGGCCAGCCCGCCAGCTTCCCGCTCGACAAGGTCATCAAGGGCTGGACCACCGGCGTCGGACTGATGAAGGTCGGCGAGAAGCGCAAGCTCGTCATTCCGCCGGACCTCGGCTACGGCCAGCGCGGCAGCCCGCCGGTGATTCCGGCGAATGCGATCCTGATCTTCGACGTGGAGCTGTTGGGCATCGCACCGCCGCCGGGCGTCGGGAAGCCGTAGCCCGACGGTTTGCCGACATACGACGCGATCTGCCGGCATTCCCCAGCCGCTGTGCTGGGAATGACGGCAGATTGCGTTTGTGCAGAGGCCAGCGTCCGGACTACGGAATCGTGATCGTCCGGGGATCGAAATTCGGCTCGGGGTACTTCATCTTCAGCGCTTCGAGCGTCTCGACGAGAATGCTCGTCACAAGCCAATCGCGATACCAGCGCTTCTCGGCGGGAATCACGAACCACGGCGCGTGCTTCGACGAGCATTTCTCCAGTACGGATTCGTACGCTTTCATGTACTCATCCCAACGCGCCCGCTCGGTCAGGTCGGCGGCGTCGAACTTCCAGTGCTTCTTGGGGTTGTCGAGACGCTTTTGAAGCCGCCCGCGCTGATAGTCCTTCGAGATGTGCAGGTAGAACTTGCGGACCGTTGTGCCCTCGTCGTGCAGCAGCCGCTCGAACGCGTTGACGTGCTCGTAGCGCTCGCGCCACACCGCTTCGGGCCGCAGCCCTTTCACCCGCACGGCGATGATGTCCTCGTAGTGCGAACGGTTGAACACGCCGATGTCGCCGCGCGGCGGCAGGGCGCGCTGGATGCGCCAGAGGAAGTTGTGCGCGAGTTCGTCGCCGGCGGGGGCCTTGAAGCTCGTCACGCGGCAGCCGGCGGGGTTGAGCCCGCTGAAGACGGCGCGGATGGTGCTGTCCTTGCCGGCGGTGTCCATCGCCTGGAGCACGACGAGCAAGGAGCGCTGGTGCTCGGCGTAGAGCAGTTCGGCGAGATCGATCAGGCGCTCGCGGAGCGTCTCGTGCTGCGCTTTGCCGTCCTCCGGCTGCATGCCGCCGTCGTCGGCCGTGGGCCGGTCGGCGAGCCGCACTTTCGACCCGGGATCGATGCGATAGCGATCGAGCTTGGACATGCGCTGGCCTCCGAATCGCCCCGTGCCGCGCGATCCGGTCCGCGCGACCGCGGCTTCGACGGTTCGTTTTCGCCGTCGCCACAACGCGGCGGCGCGCTGGAGCCGCGGGCTTTGGCCCGCGCGGACGTCCGTCACGCGGCGCGCCGCGGAATCGAGAATAGCGACTCAGGTGCCGCGCGTGTTGGTGCCGCGATGCCGCACGGTCAGATAGAGCATCAGGCTGGCGCCGAGCAGCGCGAAGGGCAGCATCGAGAGAAACCACACCGTGGGGCTGAAGACGACCATCGGCTGCGTCGAGGCCGCGGCCGCCACGGACGAGAACTGCGGCGCGGCAGGCGCGCTGGTCGCGGCGGCGCTGGTGACGGCCTTGGCGGCGTTGGGGAAATACGGCGAGTAGCGGTCGATCAGGCGCCCGACGCCCCAGGTCGCGAGCACGGCGCCGGCATACTGAAACATGTTCACCAGGCCGAGCGAGAAGCCCGACATCTTGCGCCCGCCGAGGTCCATCACCGCCGCGGTGCCGAGGATCGAGTGGGTCGAGTTGCAGGTAAGGCTGATCGCGAGCAGCAGCGCGATGGAGAGCGTCGGGGTCATGACATGGTAGTTGAACGACGCCCAGATGCCGAGCAGGATCAGCACGGCCTCGGCGCTGTAGAGCGTCGCCGCGACCGGGGCGCGCCGCCCCTTGAGGTAACGATCGGACACAAAGCCGCTGCTGAGCGAACCGACGAACGCCGAAATCGGCAGGAAGACGGCGAGGATCCAGTACATGTGCGAGGTCTTGCCGGCGCCCCACACCTCGTTCAGGTAGATGGCGAACCAGCTCTCGACGCCGCGCCGCACGAACCCGGTACACATGTACGCGACCGCGACGAACCAGATGACCGGGTTCGAGGCGATCGCCCAGAAGACCTGCGCGACGTGCAGGCGTTCGTGGATGTTCTCGCCGGCCTTCTCGTCCTCGTGCCGCACGCGGTGGCCGGCGTCCTCCGGGTGGTTCTTGACCAGCAGGTTGAGCAGCACGACCATCAGTGCGACAATGACGGGCGGAATGATGAACGCGTAGCGCCAGTCAAGCTTCGGAATCGTGATCGAATAAAACACCAGCGGGATGATCGCGCCCGACGCGAGCAGCGCCGCGAGCTGATTGGCCCCGATCGCACCGAGCTGGATCATCCCGCCGAAAATGCCCGCGAACCCGCCGCGCTCGCGCCTCCGAAACCAGGCGGCGTTGATCTTCACCATGCCGGGCGCGCCGAACGCCTGCACGTAGCCGTCGGCGGCGCGGATCACAAAGAGAATGTAGAACATCCAGACGAAGTGGCTCCACGCCGTGAATC
The DNA here is from genome assembly GCA_050184295.1 of Phycisphaerae bacterium. Lineage (GTDB taxonomy): Bacteria > Planctomycetota > Phycisphaerae > UBA1845 > Fen-1342 > JBFXAM01. The sequence goes on from JBFXAM010000088.1 coordinate 14,455, forward strand.
CGAACGCGAGGTTGAGCACGACCGTCCCGAGCGCGCCGATCGTCATCGCCTGCTTGCCGCCCACCCGGTCGGCGAACAAGCCGTTGAAGAACTGCCCGATGCCATACGCGCCGTCGCGGGAGGCCTGGATCGCGCCGTACTGCTCGTTGTTGAAGCTCAGCCCCGCCTTGAGCTCCGGCGCGACGGCGCCGAGGTTGTAGCGGCAGAGGTAGTAGGACGCGTAGGTGAGCCCCAGCACGAACCAGTTCTGCGCCCGGCGCAGCCGATATGGCGAAAACGGCTCGAAGGTCGCTTCTTCCAGCGCGCCGCCCTGCGCCGCGCCGCTTTCCCCGGACGCGGCCCGCCCGGCGCGCGACGACCCCAGGTCGCGCCCGCAACGCGCGCAGGCGCGCGCCTCGGGCCCGTTCAGGAAGCGACAATCCGGATTCGCGCATTCGAGGGGTGCTGTGTTCGACATGGACCTTCTGGTTCGCCCGCGGGTGAGCCCGTTCGCCGCGCCTCGCGTGGCTTCGCCGCCCGGCGGCGTCCACGCCCGTCTATTCGCCGCATTCTACCGCCAAAACGCGTCCGTCAGAACCCGTCGCGCCCAGCGGCGGGCCCGACGCGCGCGCCACGCTTACCCACCGCGCCGAGACACCGGTGCGCCGCGCCCACCCTACCACACCCCGCCGCGCGAGCTGCCATGCACGACGACGAACACCGCGATCGCCGCAGAGAGCGTCGCGAACCACCACGTCATGCGCCGCGCCTCGGTCGGCTTCCACTCGATCAGCCACAGCGCGAGCACGATCGGCACGATGTAATAGCGCGGCTCCGCGACGGACAGCGGCAGCAGAAACAGGAATGTGAACGCGCCGACGAGCGACATCTCCGCACAGCGCGGCTGATCGGCGACGAAGCGGACGACGATCGGCGCCAGCACGACGATCAACCCCGCGCCCGCGAGCTTCGCGACCGGCCAGTGGCGCATCGCTTCCAGCGGCCAGTTGCGGACATAATCGAGGTCGTAGTTCCACGCGTGCGGGCTGCGAAACGAGAGCGCCAGCACCGCGACCGCGGCGACCGTCGCGGCGACGCCGGCCGGCCGCATGAGCCAGCCGCGCGCCAACCCACGCCACACGGGCGCCGCGCGGACGACCCACAGCGGCAGCCCGAGCAACGCAACGAAGATCGCGAAACAGTAAAGCTGCGCGGGGTTGAACTCCATGCGGTTGAACACCGCGGGGCCGATCGTCAGCCGCCCGAAGATCAGCAGCGCCGCGGCCGCGACAACGAGGATCGCGACATGCGGCCACAGTCCTGCCGCGCCGCGCCGATCCAAACCGCTGCGCCAAGCGGCGGGCCGCGACGGCGAGAACCGCTCGGCGCGCCGGGCGCCGTGCTTGCCGCACGGGGTTCCGATGCGCCGCCGCGGCGTTCCACCAGCAGCGCCCACGCGACGAAGAAAGCGACCCAGACCACGCTCGTCTGTCGGATCAGACACGCGACCAGCAGCGCCACACCCGACCATGCGTAGCGCCGCCGTTCGTGCAGTTCGAGCGCCGCCACCACCGGCAGCACGCCGGCCACGTCTGTGTAAGCCAGCGCGACGAATGGAAAGAGCAGCGGATTCCAGGCAAAGTGCAGCAGCCGGTCCACGGCGAGCGTGGCGCCGTGCGGAGCGATCGTCGCAGCGACTCCGCGAACGGTCGGGGCGATTCCGGTCGCGCGGCGCTCCAGGCCAATCGCGAACACCGCGACCGCCGCGCACGCGAGCAGCACGTTGAGCCCGCGCACCGCGAGCGCCGCGGCGCCGCACCACGCCGTCGCACCCGCCGCCAGCACGTGATACGTCGGCAGCATGGGGACATCGCCGATCCCGGACCAGTCGCGCTGCGCGAAGCGCGCGATGACCGGCAGGTGCTCCTCTTCGTCTGCGATCGGATTTGGATTCAGCAGCGCCAGCACGAGCCACAGCAGCGCATACGAGCCGCAAGCCAGCGCGAGCGCCGTGCGTAAGCGCTGCGGCCGCTTCACGCTCTGCTGCCTCTGGAGGAGTGCCCCGTTGAAACCCGGGGGGCCGGCGTCCCGCCGGTCGTTTGCCGAAACCAGCGCCAAGCGAGACGCCCGGACCACCCATGTGCAGACAGTGGCCTGTTTCGGAGGCCGCACAATAACGTCGGGTCAGCGGGCCAGGTAGCCGAGCAGCCGCGCGATCGACTCAGCACCGCGGTCGAGATCGGGAATGCGCACCTTTTCGTTCGGGCCGTGCGCGTTGCAGTAGGGGCTGGCAAATCCGAGCATCAGGCTGTCGACGCCGAGGACGCGTTTGAACATCGGCAGGATCGGCAGCGAGCCGCCCTCGCGGATGAACGCCGGATCGCGGCTGAACGACTCGTGCAGCGCGCGTTTCGCGGCGCCGATGCTGGGGGCGTCGAGCGGAAACATGTACGGGTCCGCCACGCCGTGATTGTGAATCTCCAGCCGCACGGTGTTTGGACAGCGTTCGCGGATCGTCTTGTCGAAGAGCGCCCCGATCTCCTCGCCGCTCTGGTTGGGCACCAGCCGCATGCTCACCTTCGCGCCCGCCTTCGCGGGAATGATCGTGTTGGCGCCCGGCCCCGAGAATCCGCCGAAGATGCCGTTGGTGTCGAGCGTCGGGCGGCACGTGCGGCGTTCGTTGGTGGTGAAGCCCTTCTCACCGTGAGGCGCGGGGCTGCCGAGGTCCGCGACGTACTTGCTCTCGTCGAAGGGCAGCGACGCGCCGAGCTTCCGCTCTTCGGCACTGGGATCGACGACCTTGTCATAGAAGCCGGGGATCGTGACGCGGCCGTTCGCGTCGTGCAGCGAAGCGATGATCTCGCACAGCACGATCGTCGGATTGGCGACCGCGCCGCCGTGCGTGCCGCTGTGCAGGTCGTGCCGGGGTCCGCTGAGGGCGATTTCCTTGTATACGAGCCCGCGCGTGCCGTGGGTGACGGTGGGCCAGCCGTCCTCGTACATGCCGGTGTCGGAGATGACGATCTCGTCGCAGCGGAGCATGTCCTTGTTCTGCTCGATGAACCTGGGCAGGTTGGGCGAACCGATCTCCTCCTCGGCCTCGATCAGGAGCTTCACGTTGATCGGCAGGCGCTTCGCGGTCGCCAGCCACGCCGCCGCCGCCCGCAGGTAGAGCAGCACTTGTCCCTTGTCGTCGGACGATCCGCGGCAGATGAGCCAGTCGCCTTGCGGCGTGGGGGTGAACGGGTCGGCGTCCCAGAGCTTGAGGTCGCCGGTCGGCTGCACGTCGACGTGTCCGTAGACCAGGATCGTCGGCTGGTTGGGCGCGTTGCACCATTCAGCGAAGACGAGCGGATGGCCGCCGGTTTCCATCATGCGGCTTTGCAGGCCGATGCGTTGGCAGAGTTCGTGGGTCCAGCGGACGGCGTTGGCGACGTCCTGCTTGTGCTCGGGGCGCGTGCTGACGCTGGGGATTCGGCACAGCTCGACGGTCCAGTCGAGGTGCTCGCGACGATGCTCCTGGAGATACGCGACCGCGTTTTTCACGGCGGGCTCCCGTGCGGGGTGTCGGGCGAGCGGCCCAGCCGGACCCGCCGCGCCGCGCGGCGGGCCGCGACGGCGGGGGCCGGTCGGCGGGCCGGGCCCCGTGCTTGGCGCACGGGGTTCCGATGCGCCGCGGATTGTAACCGCGCGACTATACTGCGCCGCGGAGGAGGAGCCTGATTTCATGGGACGCGTCCGTGTGTTGTCCACGAGTCTGGTCAATCGCATCGCCGCCGGCGAGTGCGTCGAGCGGCCCGCGAGCGTCGTGAAGGAACTTGTGGAGAACGCGCTGGACGCGGGCGCGGCGAACATCGCGATCCACATCCTCGAAGGCGGGCGCGAACTCATCCGCGTGACGGACGACGGCTGCGGGATGGACGCGGACGACCTGCGGCTGTGCGTCGCGGAGCACGCGACGAGCAAGATTCGCGAAGACGACGACCTGT
>JBFXAM010000089.1:0-18298 GCA_050184295.1 Phycisphaerae bacterium
CGTCATTGACAATCGCCACGTCGGGGTCGCAATTGTCGGTCGCGGTCGTGCTGTCGAGCCAGTCCTGCACGGCGCTGTCGCAAATCTTGTTGCCAAACGGCACGCGGATGTCCGGCGGGCAGGTGATGACGGGGGGCGTCGTGTCGACGACCTGGATGAGCTGGAGACAGCTCGCGGTGTTTCCGGCCGCGTCGCTCGCCGTCCATGTGCGATTGATTGTGAACGTGTGCGTGCAGATCTGGTTTGTGATCACATCATTGAACACGATTCCGCTGACGCCACAGTTGTCGGTCGCAGTCGCGCTGCCGGTGTTCGACGGGTCGCGCGGCTCGTCGCACTCAATCGTTAGACCCGGCGGACACGTGATCGACGGCGGAGTCGTATCGATCAGCGTAACCTGCGCATTGCACGTGGACGTGATGCCGAGCGGATCGGTGACGGACAGTGTAAACGTCCGCGCGCCCGTGCCGCAGAGGAAGACGGAATCGACGCAGTTTTGCGGAACCCCGTCGACCGCGGTAATGCAAATCGTCACCGGCTGTCCCGGATCAGGGTCGGACGAGCCGTTATCGATGTCGGCGGCCGTGACCGTCGCGCAACAGTTCGCGTTGACCGGGATCGAGCGATTTCGACAGCGCGCGTCCGGCGGCCGATTGCCGAGCAGGTTGTTCAGCGCCGCCTGGATGTTCGGGCGCGGCCCGATGTTCTCGCTCGCGGGATTGGCCCCGCTCTGCTGCGGCGAGCCGGTGGCGATGAGCGCGCTGCGGACCTGCGCGGGCGTGAGCCACGTGCCGGTCGCCGCCCGATAGATGGAACGCGTCAGGACGCAAGCGCCGGTGACGATCGGCGACGCGCTTGAGGTGCCGCTGAAGCTGCCGGTGTAGAGCAGATCGACGCCTTCCGCGTTGTAGCGAAAGCCGTAGCCGGTGGTGGTGACGCCTTCGCCCCAGCCTTGCAGATCGACCGTCGCGCCGAAGTTGGAGAACCCGAGGCGCGAACGGTCGGTGGTTGAGCCGCCGGGCCGCGCGCCGGCGCCGACGATAATCGCGCCTGAGTCGTTCGCGAGCAGGAAGGGCGCGTGTCCGACGTTATATTCCGCGCCGTCGAGGTTCTGCGACCCGTTACCGGCCGCCTCGACGACGATGACGCCGACGCCGACCGCGAGGACGATCGCATTGTAGTAGTTGGAGTCCCATTCGACCGGCACGAGCCCGAACTGGGTCGTGTCGTCGATCCAGTTCGGTCCGCGAATCTGCTGCTCGATCAGGATGACGTCGCCGTTCACCAGCGTGGTCAGCGCGTTCGTAATCGCAGCGCCGACGTCGTAGACGCCGCCGGTGCGCGCGCCGGCGATGAACATCGTGCTGGCCGCGCAGATTCCGGTCGTGCCGAAGCCGTTTGGCTGCGAGACGAGCTCGCCGAGCACGGCCGTACCGTGATCGTTGTCGTTGAACGGATCCTCAGACGCCGGACCCAACAGCGTGACAGCCGGCAGATCCTGATGATTGAGGTTCCAACTGTACTCGATGTCGCAGATTCGGACGCCGGCGCCGGTGCCGCCAGGCATGACCCAGACGGGCTCGGCCCCGATCCCGGCGGTTGCGGGATCGAGATATACCTGTTCGTCGACGAAGCTGCCGGGCACGGGGGGCGGCGGCGGCAGTTCGATCGGCTTCGCCAGCTCGACGATCGCGAGCGCGTTCAACTGGTCGCAAACCGCGGACGCGTCCGCACCGGCGGGCAACTCGAGATTGAATTGCAGATTGAGGTCCGCGACCTGCCTGCCCAGATTCTGCTCCGCCTTGTCGCGCCATTCGTCCAACTTCGCTTCGGGAGCCGAGTGGCTTGGCTTCCAGCGGGCGCCCGGGATCGACGCGAGCACATTCGCCGCGGGCGCCAGTGTGCCGAGTCCGAAGTCGGTCAGCGCGCCCTGCTGCGCGCGAATGCGGAGCCCGTCCTGGAACTTCACCACTACGAACGTCGGATCGTGCCAGCCCGGCTTGACGATGGTGGCCGCGGGCTTGGCGGGCAACGCGCGCGCCGCAAGCCACGCGCGATCCGGTCCCGCGTCGCCGAACGCAACGCCCGACGCGGCGCAAGCGAGAACGCCGAACGCGACGCACCGCATCCACGCGGAGACCGCGCGACCGCGGCTCCGAAATTCGAAAGGTCTGATCATCTCATCACCCTCACGAAAGAAGCTGCGCGTCCGGATCGGTGCGCGGCGCACGACGGGGCGCGCGTGTCCCCCGGCGAAACCGAACTCTCCGAATCGAGAACCACAGGACGGCCGCCGCGAGCATAGCAAGCTCGACCGCGACCCGGCCGCGTGACAGCGCGACGGAAACCTGTTGCGAGAACCCCCGACCGAAGTGCCGCAGTGGACCGACGTACGAAACGCGCCGCGGTCTGGCCACGACGGTCGAAATCGGATCCTCGAAACCAGTTCCGAGATTAGCTCCAAAGCGTGTTCGGTGTCAATGTAATCTCGGTCGTTTGTCGGAGAATCGGCTCGGGACGCGCCATGCATCGCACACCCGCCGCGTCGACGCGGACCCCACGCGCGCCGGGTCCTGCGCCGGCGCCTCGCCGCCAACGCTGTCCACCAACGACGGCTCGACGGCTATTGACGGACGTGCGCTGCCGCCAAGGGGGCGTCGGTGCCTGGGTGGGAATTCCGACGGAGCACGCAATGAACCGGTCACGACCCTGTCTCGAAAACTTGTGGTTTCTTCCGTTCGCTGCCGCCGCAGTGGTCGTGGGCTCAGCACATCAGGCGGCTGCGGAGACCGTGCGCAGCACTCACTACTCGGGTGCCGGCGGTGTCGAGTTCGGCGCCGACGAGCGTTTTAACACAAGCGTGGCAATGACCTTAGAAGGCTGGGTGTTCCGCGAGGACTCGCGCCGCTGCGAAACGATCATCGCACAGAATTCGGCGAATTCGTTCAGCCTCGGCTTCTGCCTGGACAACGGAATCGATCCCGTCGATCGGCTTTTCTTCAGCCGAAACGGGGCGCAGTTCGCGTTCGCGTCCTCGAACGTGCGGGCCAACGTCTGGACACACGTGGCCGCCAACTATGACGGCGCCGAAGTTCGCTTTTACATCGACGGCGCTCCCGCCGGTGTCCAGCCGCTCAATCACAGCGGCGCTGGTGCCGTCGGACCTGTCATCATCGGTGCGGGGGCGGCGTGCTGCGGGTTCCGTGGGCGGCTCGACGAGATTCGAATGTGGTCGGTCGCACGCACGCAGCCGCAGATTCAGGCGGACATGAACCGCGAGCTCCGAAACGCGCCGGGCCTGGTCGCCGCCTTCGACACCGGCGGACCACGCGACGGGGTCGCGAACGTTCAGGGCACGGCGAGCGCCGCCGTGAGCACGGCCGACAGCGCGTTCGGCATTCTGCCATCGGAGCTGGTCATTCCGCGCGCCGCGTTCACGCCGGAGATCGACGGCCGCATCTTCACGAGCACGGAATACGCCGGTGCGGAGCAGATGGTCGTGCGTTTCCGGCACCCGACGGACCCGTCGCGCGACTTCGACACGGCGGCGCTGTTCGTGCGCGATGACGACAACCTCTATGCCGCCGTCAACATCTCCAGGCTGGGCAATCCGCTCTTCATCGACCCGACCGCGGTCGGGCTCTTCCTCGATCCGAATTTCTCGCGCGATCCGCGTGCGCAACCCGGCGATTTGCTGATCACGTCCGGTGCGACGATCCTCAGCTCGCGATTCCGCGTGGGCGACGGCAACGGAAACTTCGTCGCCACCAATGCCGAGCCGCCGAGCACGCACTGGCAGACCGCCACGACCAACTGCACTGGCTTCGAGATCGGCCGCGCCACCTGCCACGAATTCCGCGTCGGCCGTACGCTGCTCGGCGATTTCAACCAGATCGACGGCCTGGCGCTGGGCATCCTCGACGTGGGCGAAGGCGCGGGCTCGCAGCTTGGCCCCGTGGGCGCCACGCGCACCTCGCCCGCCACCTGGGCCGCCGCCAGCTACAGCACCAACGGCGTCGCGCTGCCGCGCGTTCGGGTGAGCGGCCGCGTGCTCGGGTACACGTTTCCCGGCGTCGGCGAACCGCTGCGTCCCGCGACCAGCGTGACCACGCCGCTGGCAAACCTGCCGGTCACGCTGGGTGCGGGCGATGGCTCCGTCTCCTACCGCGTGATGAGCGACGCGAACGGCACGTTCAGCTTCGACGTGCGCGTGCCGGCGAACGTGCCGCTGGGCGTCGGCGTGTTCCCGAGCTGCCTGTCGTGCCGCATGCGGGAACTCCCGATCGTCACGACGCCGCCGGGGGGCGTCGCGCCGACGAACATCCGGCCGGAGGGGGTGGGTTTTCCGGCGCAGCCTTCGGGCAGCGACGTGCAGCTCGCGAACATCGACTTTCGCGTGCTGACGCCGGCGGGTCCGCTCCAGATCGGCGAAGTTCCCGCGAACCCGTCGATCTCGGTGAGTCTGCGCGCCGACACGACGATCATCGTGCCCGGCGACGTCGTGCGCATCAACGGCCTGAACCTGCACGACGACTTCGAGGTCTACCTTTCACCGTTCGACACGACGCCGACCGAGGAGGCGTGGATTCTCTATCCCGCACAGATCGTGACGCGTTCGCCGGACGGGTCGTTCGTCGATGTGCAGGCGCCGGTCGTTCCGCCGCGCACGCCCGTTCGCCAGACGCTAACGATTCCGCCGCAGCCGATCGGCTCCTTGCCCACGTTCCAGATCAACTGGCGCTGGGTGATCAAGGATCGCTGGTCACGACCCAACTATCGCGTGTACACGACGAGCGGCAACTTCGGCGTCGAGCCGCCCAAGGACTACCCCAAGGTCTGGGGCTTCGGCTTCACCAACGGCGGCAGCGGCGCGGGTCTGGACGACTTCACCGCTGTGTATGGCTTCAACGCGTATATCTGCGTCGATCCGTTCGGCGAGTGTGACCTGCACATCCCGGACCCGATCTACATGGGTCTGTGGCTGCCGGTCTACCAGGCGTGGGTCGGTCCGGTCCAGGGCAGCTGCAATGGTCTGTCGGCGCTTTCCCTGTTGTTCCGCCTCGGTTTCGAGAAGACGACCGACTGGGATCCGAATGTGCTCTTCCCGGCCGGCTTTACCAGCACCGACTACGTGCCCGTTTGGCGCCGCGCCGGCTTCACGCGTCCCGCCGAGCCGCGAAATCTGTTCGCGCGCATCCGGCAGCTCCACGGCGTGCAAACCAGCGACGAGTTCATCAGCGAGTTTCTGCGCGATGCCGACGAGGCCTTCGCCTGGCCGCCGGTCGAGGGCGAACCGGTCGAGCGCCTGAACGAGATTCGCCTCGCGCCGCTGGGACAGGTGATCTCGATGATGGACGGCACCGGACACGTCGTGACGCCGTATCGCGTCGATGGCGCCGACAGCAACATCATCAAGGTCTACGACAACAACTCGCCGCGCAGCCTCGCGCCCGAGATTGTGGTCGATCGCGCCGCGGACACGTATCGCTTCGACAACGGCAGCCGCGGCGGGAACCGCATCTTCACCTTCCCGCTCTCGATCTTTCAGCGGGGTCGTACGATGCCGGGCATCGAGGACATTGTCGACTACATGTGGTTCTTCGTCGTCGGCGAGGCGAACGTGACCTACTCGACGCCCGACGGGCGGCGCTGGGGCCGCGACGCGGATGGCAACGAGATCGCCGAGAATCCCGCGGCCATCGCGATCCTGCCGCAGGGCCAGCCCGCCGACGGTGAGCCGCGCAACTTCCCGTGGGTGCTCCGCAACGGCGCGCCCGATCCGCAGATCGAAATCCGCTCCGACGGCGGCGAAGTACTGCTCCACGCGGCCAGCGGCGGAACGATTCTTCAACTCATCGTCCCGGACTCGAACGCCGGCGCCACCGACCGCGCGGCGTTCGGACGCGACGAAGCCGGACGGGCCAAGACGCTCCGCTTCGCACCCGAGCGCAGCACCGCCGTGCGCCCGCGCATCGGCATGGTCACCGGCGAACTCGAGCGCATCGTGTTCGAGTTCAGCGGAATGACGCTGCCCGGCGGCGGCGGCGGAGAGTTTCTTGCGGCGCCCGCGGCCCGCGGCGCGCAGTTCAAGAACGAAGGCAACGCGCCGGTCACCTACACACTCGTCGCGCAAACTGTCGACGGCGCATCGGGCAAGCACGGCACCCGCATCTTCGGGCCGTTCCAGGTGCCGGCGAACTCGGTGCAGCGCGTTGAGATCGCGAACTGGCCCGATGCCACGCAACTCAGCTCGACGCTCGACATCGGCGCCGACGGCGTCGACGACGCCATCGCACTCGTCGACGGACTTGGCTGCGACACCGGCGAGGACGTGCTGCCGACCGATACCGACGGCGACGGCGTGCCGGACACTTGCGCGCCGTCCGTCCCGACGTTCCCGGTCGACCACCTCTCGATCCTGCCGCCTAGCGCGGGGAATCCCGGCGACGGCGGTCCCGGCAGCGGCGATCCGGCCGCCGGCAATCCAGGAACCGGAAACCCCGGCGACGGCGCCGCAGGCACGCCCGGCAATCCTCCCCAGGGCGGCGGCGCGCCCGGAGCAGGCGACCCGGATGACCCGTCCGCGCGCGTACCGGGCGGACTCTGTGGCGGAACGGCCGTCGCGCTGATGACGATGACGCTCGTTGGTTTGGCCTGGACGCGCCCTCAGCGCCGAATCCAACGCCGCCCGCGCGGACTGTAGCGCGCGACAACCCGGAGCCGGTGACAACCCGGAGTGCGCGACAACCCGGAGTGCGTGATCACCCGGACCGCGCGAAGTTCCGAAACGCGCGACGACTCGCAGCGCGCGACGTTCCGAAACGCGCGACGTCCGAGAGCCCAACAAGGCACCGAACGCCATGCCCGCGGTCAGCCGTCGGCATGGCGTCCCGGCTTTTCTCGATTCGCCGCAACGACCGCAGCTTCGTGAATTCGACGTGGCCAGAACCAGGCCGCGTGGCGAGAAGGCAAGACAGCGTCGCGAGCGATGGAGGACGGTATGCTGTAACGGCTGGCCGATTCGCGCGATGCGCCGACGATCAGGCGATTTCGGAGAAGCTCTAGTGCAGTGCCTTGAAAAAAAACGATCATTTCACGAACCGAGCCGCGGCCTTCGGGCCGCGCGCAACCGCCGCGCGACATGACTGTCGCGTCCTCAATCCGTCGCGGTTTTGATGAGACACTACACGAGTGGGCGCGGCTGGATTCGAACCAGCGAAGGCGTAAGCCAACGGGTTTACAGCCCGTCTCCTTTGGCCACTCGGACACACGCCCGGATCCGCAGCGACGGCCTTGCAGGCACGCACCGCACCGCGTCACCAGTCGGGCGCCCGCACGGGACACTCGCCGTGGTTTCGGCGGACTGCGTATCGTAAGCGCGGCGTTTCGTGCGTCAACCGGTTGGTGCGTAACGGGCGCGGGCTGAGGCCATCTCTCGCACGTCTGCGAATCAGAAGCCCGTGCGCCAAGCACGGGGCCGGGCGCTACAACCGGTCCGTGCGCCCGGTCCCGCCAACTGGCGGGGCGCGAACCGTGTGCGGACCCGGGCCCGCCGCCTGGCGCGACGCGGACCGCGCGCGGAACCGGGCCCGTCGCGTGGCACAGCGCGAACCGCATGCGGACCCGGGCCCGCTGCGTGGCGCGGCGGGCTGTGACGGATCGCCGACGCAGTCTGGAGTGACATGCACGCCCGCGGGCTGGGCGTGCGCCGGGCCCGGGCATGCATCGGCGGGCGCTGGCGCCGGACCACGGTCGAAGCAGTGAAGCAGGGTGCTTCGCCGACGGGCAGGTGCCGGGGCAACCAGAACGCCGCGGCGGTTTGCTCACCCCACACCGCACAGCTTGACGGATTCGAGACCCCTCGCGACACTCGCTTCCTCGACCGGCGAGGACCATCTCGGAGACTGGGCCCCGGCGGAGCTGGTACGATCAGGCGAAAGGCCATGGCGAAGCTCCCCAAGTCGCTGAAGTTCGAAGACGCGATGCAGCGGCTCGACGCGATCGTCGAGGCCATGGAGGCCGGCGAGATCGGCATCGAGGAATCGATCGCGCGCTACGAAGAGGCGATGGAGCTCGCGGCCCATTGCCGGCGCGTGCTCGACGAGGCTGAGCTGCGCATCCAGCGCATTCAGCTCGAGAGCACCGGTCAGCTCAAGGTGGGGCCATTCGAAACGCCGCCGCGCGGCGCCGACGACGAGTCGGAAAACGCCGGGTAGCGTCGCGGTTCAACCGCGACCGCGCGGCGCGTGCATCGGGTCGCCGGTCACATCCATGGGACAGACGAAGCGCAAGCGCCAATGCCCGTGACTTTGTCATCGCTGATGACGAGCACGCTCCGCGCCACCAGCGCCGTGCTCCGCGACATGGTCGACACGATCGTGCCGGACCTGTGCGCCGCGTGCGGCCGACCGCAAACGGTGGGGCGCGTGCCGCTGTGCGCCGCGTGCGATGCGACGCGCCGCGCCCAGTCGCTGTTGCCGATGTGCCCGCGGTGCGCGCGGGTCGTGCGGCCGGAGGCGATCCACGGCGAGCGCTGCTACCGCTGCCGGCGCGAACCGGCGTGGAACATCGCGGGGATCGCGTGCGTCGGACCCTATGAGCAGCCGCTCGCACCGGTGCTGCTGGGATTGAAATTCAGCGGCCACGAACGTAACGCCGACGCGCTGGCCGACTGGCTCGCGCAAGCCATCGAACAGCGGCCGTGGTGCGGCGAGATCGACGTGCTGGTGCCCGTGCCGATGCACTGGCTGCGCCGCCTTCAGCGCCCGTGTCGTCATGCCGACGTACTGTGCAGAGCGCTGGCGCGACGAATGCGCATTCCGATGTCTCGGGCAGTCGTTCGCACGCGCTATTCGCCGAGCCAGATGCAGATTCCGTCGCGGAACGACCGGTTCGAAAACGTGCAAGACTGCTTCGGCCCGCGGCGCTGGCCGGCGCCGCGCGTCGGCGGGCTGACGGTGTGCATCGTCGACAATCTGCTGATGACCGGCGCGACCGTGCACGAAGTGTCGAAGGTGCTGCGAAAGGCGGGCGCGAAGCGCATTTACGCCGCCGTCGCCGCGCGTTCGCGGGTGCCGAACGATGGACAGGCGATGACGGAAGCATTGCTCGGACAGCTCTCGGCCGAACCGCGCGAACGCGCCACGCCAAACGTCCGACCGGATTCATCCTCATCGATGGAATGAGCACCCGCGCCCGGCGACCGCACTGAACGCGGCGCCGTCCCGAGGCGGCACAGGCCGCTCAATCCAGCGCGTGATCCCGCAGCAAGGTTTCCAGCCGGCCGCGCTTCTCGGGCGCGAGCGACACGAGCGGCAACCGGAATTCTTCGGCACAGTGGCCGCGCATCGCCATCGCCGTCTTGATCGGAATCGGATTCACGTCCAGCGCGAGCAGCCCGTGCATGAGCGGCCAAAGCGCCCGGTGGGCCGCAAGCGCGCCGGCCGCGTCGCCTTCGAGCGCCGACTGCGTCAGCCGCTTCACCGCGCGCGGTGCGAGGTTTGAGATCACGCTCACAACGCCCACCGCGCCGAGCGCCATCAGCGGCTGGGTGATCGGGTCGTCGCCCGAAAGCACCTCGATCTTCACCGCCCCCAACAGCTCCGCCGCCCCACCGACGCTGCCCGTCGCGTGCTTTACCGACACAATGGTCGGGTGCGCCTCGCGCAGCCGCCGCAGCGTCTCCACCGAAACCTCCACCCCGCAGCGCCCGGGGATGTTGTAGAGCACGATCGGCAGCGGGGTCGCGCTTGCGACCGCGGCGAAGTGCTGATACAGCCCCTCCTGGTTCGGCCGGTTGTAATACGGCGCAACGACCAAGAGCGCGTCCGCGCCGAGCTCCGCCGCCTCGCGCGCCAGGCGGACCGCCTCGGCGGTGTTGTTGCTGCCGGCGCCGGCGATGACCGGCACCCGCTTGCGGGCCGCTCGCGTCACGCACTCGACGACGCGCTTGTGCTCGTCTTTCGAGAGCGTTGGCGACTCGCCAGTCGTTCCACAAGGCACGAGCCCGTCCACACCGGCGGCGATCTGCGACTCGACCAGCCGCGTGAGCGCATCAAAATCGACCGTGCCGCCGCGGAACGGCGTAATGAGCGCGGTGATGGTTCCGTGGAGCTTCATGAATAGGCACTCTCCGGGGGAAGTTCCGCTTTATGCTGCGCCGTCGCACGGAATCGCGATCGCGCCGCCGCCGGACGGGTTTGCCGCTGGATCGCCGCGCAGCGCCGACCACATCGTAATCGCATCGCGAAGGGCCCGCACGTCGTGCGTGCGGATGAGCTCGGCGCCGTTCGCCGCCGCCCACAACTCCGCAGCCAGCGTGCCCGCGCCGCGCTGGTCGACGGGCCGAGCCGGCGCGCCGGGCGCCGCAAGCGTCGCACCGATGAACGACTTGCGCGAAACCGAGACACACAACGGCAGTCCGAGCGCACCCAAACGCGCCAGCTCGCGGAGCACGCGCACACTCAATGCCGGATCGCGACCGAGAAACAAACCCATGCCGGGATCGAGAATGATGCGCTCGCGCCGCACGCCGGCCGCCGTGAGCGCCGCGACCTGCCGCTGAAAAAACGCCGCGATCTCGTCGACGATCGTCGCCGTGCCGAGCGCCGGCGGGCCATCCGTCGGCGGCGCGGCGCGCGTCGCATCCGCTCCGCCCGAATCCGGCCTGGCGCGCCCGCGCGGCGAGCGATTGTGCATCACGATCAGCCGCACGTCCGCGTCGCGCACCGCGGCGATCGCGTCGGGATCTCGGAAGCCGTTCACATCGTTGATCATCACGACGCCTTGCGCAATCGCCGCCCGCATCACCGCCGGCTTGCACGTGTCGACCGAGACGGCGAATCCGTCGGCGACGAGCGCACCGATGACCGGATCGAGCCGCCGAATCTCATCCGCCGCGGACACATCCTCCGCGTCGGGGTGGGTCGATTCGGCGCCGACGTCGACGATCGCCGCTCCGTCGGCAACGAGCCGGCCGGCGTGTTCGATCGCCGCGCGCGGGTCGACGAATCGCCCGCCATCGGAGAACGAGTCGCGCGTCAGGTTCAGAATACCGAGGATGCTCACCATGAGTGGAAGATCATAGCGGCGTGCGCGACGGCGCCTGACGTCGTCGGCGGCGCAGCACCCGCTCGGCGCCGCGCCGCGCGCGTATAATCCTCGGTCGCGCCGCCGAGGCGCGCTTTGGCAACCTCATCACTCCGGAGCCGCCCCATGACTGTCAAGGAAATCCTCAAGACAAACATCGACCTCGCCCACGACGTGACCAACCGCTATCTCGGCGATCTGAACGACGCCGACCTGCTCGTGCGGCCGGTGCCGGGCGTGAACCACATCGCCTGGCAGCTCGGGCACCTGATCCACTCGGAATGCGAGATGATGTCGGGCCTCGGCAACGCGATGCCGAAGCTGCCCGACGGTTTCGACGCGTCGCACAGCCGCGAAGCCGCCACCTCCGACGACCCGTCGAAATTCCGCAAGAAGGCCGAGTACCTGTCGCTCTTTCAGCAAGTCCACGCGGCGACGAAGAAAGCGATCGATGCGACACCCGAAGCGGATCTCGGCAAGCCCGGACCCGCGTCGATGCGCGACTATGCGCCGACCGTCGCCCACGTGCTCCATCTGATCGGCGCCCACGAGATGATGCACGTTGGACAGTTCGTCGCCGTCCGCCGCAAGCTCGGAAAGCCGGTCGTGATCTAGGCCGCGGTCCGCGTCGGCGCCGGCCGTGCCGTGTACGCGCGCGGCCGGCGTCGGTTACGGGGACTCGTTCGCCGGCTGCGTGGCCGGCGCGGCAAACTCCGCGGCCAGCGAGCGCCGCACGCGCTCGAGGTCGCGCAGCCCGACCCCTGCTTCCGCGGCCTCCGCCAGCACGCCCTCGGCCGCCGCCGGATCGCGCGTCGGCGCCGCGGCGAGCCACGCCCGGAAGCCCCATGCACGCGCATGTCTCGGGTCGTGGCGCAGCGCGGCGCTCAACCACGCGTCGAGCGATTCGCGCGGCGCCGCGCCGCGCCGCAGGTACAGCGCCGCCAGACGAACGTACGCGTCCGCGAGCCGCGTCTCGTGCGTCGGCGCCGCGGCGGCGCCACCGCCCGCTTCGCGCTCGACCTCGCGTGCCTCCAGCGTCCGCAACTCCTCGCGCGCCCGCGCCTCGTCGCCAACCGCCAGGTGCAGCAGCACGAGCCGCTCGCGAAACGGCCGCAGCAGCGCCTCGTACTTCTGCTGTTGAATCCGCGGCAGTCGCTCGATCGCTTCGTGAACGTATTGCATCGCGGCGCCCGCGCGTTGCGGCGCCACGCGCAGCGCGTAGTCCGCCCGCTCGCCTTGCGCGATCGAATAGAGCGTCGGAAACCGCTGGCGCATGGGCTGATAGAGCGCCACGGCGCGGCCCGCGTCGGACTCGGCCGCTTCGAACTCGCCGCGCAGCGCGTGAACTTCGGCCGCGAGCCGGTAAACCTCCGGCGCCATCGATGCCGCGAGCGCATCGAGATCGGTCTGCGGATCGAGCGGTCCCACCGCCAGCAGGAAGCGGCGCAGCGCCTCGTCGAATCCCGGCGCCGCGAGGAAGTGCTGGACCGCCGCGCGCCACTCATCAGGCGGGCTGCCGTCGCGCAGTGCGTCGCGCAAATAGCCGATGTGCGCCGCGAGCGAGTCGGGATAACGCAGCAACGCGAGCAGTGTCTCCACGTCGTGCGGATACCGCAGCCGCTGCTCCCGCCACGCGGCGGCCGCCAGACTGGACCACTCGGCGGACCGAGCCGGATCGCGCACGCGATGCAGCTCGCCGAGCAATTCCGCGCAGCGCGCCTGCACCACCAGCGCCCGCCCGACGGTGGGCGCGCGCCAGTCCAGGCTCCGCGCCGCGCCCAGCGCCGATTCCAGACGCTCCGCGGCCAGCTCGACCCGCTCCGGCGACACCGTCGCAGCCGCCCGCGCCAGGTCCGTGGCCTCCGGAGCCGCGGGATCGCGCGACGCCCCGGCGCTTGCGTCTCCCGCCGCGGGCAGCAGGTCCGCCGCCGCCGCGCGCGCGGCTTCAAACGCGGCTCGCAAAGCGAGGTCCGACGCGGCGATCTGTCGCACCGGATCCAGCAGTCCGCGAGCCGCCAAGACAGCGGCGTAGCGGGTATCCGCGTCGACCGCTTTCGCGGCTCGGGCCGCATATTCGAAGCGCAGCGCGACCGCGTTGCTCAGCGCGACGGACGCGAGCACGAGCCCCGCGAGTCCCGCACACGCCGACGGCACAAGCCGCGTCCACCGCCGGGACTCCGCCGACGCGCCCGTCGCGCGCGCCAGCTTCGCCGCCAGCGCCGCAACGGGCCCCCGTCCCCGACCCGCCGGCGCGCGGCTGCGCCCCAGCGCCCACACGATGCCGACCAGCGTCCAGAACACGGCCGGCGCGCCCGGCAGGCGCAGTGCGACGCCGAACATCGCGTCGACGAGCATCGCGACGAGCGCGCCGACGACCGCCGCGAGCAGCCAGCGCTGTTTTCGCACGCCGGCGTCGCGCAGCAGCAGCCAGCCTGTCGCGAGCGTCGCCAGCACGCCGACGACCCACGTGAGCCCACCGATCAGCCCGATCTCGGCCAGCACTTCGAACAGCTCGTTGTGGGCGTGCTCGACCCAGTCGCCCGCGAACGCGGCGTCGTCGAGCAGCCGGTCGCGCAGCGAAAGTTGATTCGCCAGCCGCGGAAACGCACCGGCCCCGTGCCCCGCGAACGGGCGCTGCTGCCAGAGCTCGGCGGCGTAGCGCCACACGTAGAGCCGCAATCGGGTCGTATCGCTCCGCCCCATCGCGGGATCCGCGCTGACCGAAACCACGCGCCAGCCCGCGATCGCGACGCCAATGACCAGGAGCAGCACGAGCGTTCGCCGCGTTCGCAGCGTGGTCACGCTGAGGAGCACGACGCACGCCGCCGCCGCCAGCCCAAGCGTGGCGCCGCGCGCGTTCGCAAGCAGGAAACACCACGTGAGCGGCACGAGCGACAATCCCGCGCCGACCAGCGTCCACACGGCGCGGCGCGAAAGCCGCAACGGGCGCGGAGCGAGGCCCGCGTCGCGAAGCGTCGGATTCAGTCGCGGCGGCGGGAACAACCCGCGACCGCTGCGCGACTCCCGCACGGTCTGCCCCACGAGCCCGATCGCGGCCAGGATGCCCGGCATGATCGCAATCGCGAGTACGCCCGGATTCCCAAGCGGGAAACCCGGACGGTGAAAGGGGTTGCGCTCGATGTAGTACCACACGCACAGCGTCGCTGCCGCGGCCGACAGGCCGGTCAGCCATCCCAGGAACCGCCGCAGATCCGCGGGTTTGAACAGGTGCGCGACCGCGACCGCCCACCCCACACCGAACGCGTACATGCGCGCCTGCCCCAGCGCGGTCGCGGCGTCGTTTGACCACGCGTAACTGGCGAGCGAGACGAGCACCCACGCAACGAAGAATCGCTCGGCATGCATCGCCGGTCCGCCGGATTCCGACCACACGCGCTCGCCCGGTCGCATCCAGCGCACCGCAAGCACGAGCAGCCCCGCCGCAGCGGCGAAGTGGAGCGCGACGTCCTTGATCTCGACGCCGCGCGCCGTTGGAAAGGCGCCGCCCAGCGCGAGGAGATCGACGAGCGGCTTGAGCCATGAAGCATCGCGCCATGGAATTGCGCCGGGATACGTCTGCCCGGCCGGCGGGCTGATCACCACGTACGTCGCGGCGCACAACCCAACCCCTAGCCAGAGAGTCGCGCTCGCGCCCCAGCGGCTGTGGACTTCGTTGCTCATGCGATCTTCGTCGTCGAACTCGACACACCGCGCCGCTTGCCACGCGCTCGCGCGCCGCGCATAAATCCGCATACGCGGCTCAAGAACTTAACCGCGCGAACCGATAAATGCGATTGCGAGGGATCCGGTCACGTGCACGGAGGCACGTCCGCTCAACTCCACCTGCTCTGCAAGACATCGAGTACACTCCAAAGGATGGGAGTCCCCATGCCCGCGGCTTCGACCGACCACCGCCGCGCGGTGCACGCCGCGACCGCCAGCGACTTTCACACGCTGCGCATCCACATGGTCGGCATCGGCGGCGCGGGGATGTCCGGGCTTGCGGCGGTCCTGCTCCGCCGCGGCGCGCGGGTGAGCGGTTCCGACGCGCGGATGTCGATCGACCTGGCGCGCCTGGGCACGCTCGGCGCCGCGGTCTCCGCACAGCAGCGCGCCGACACGTTTCCGATCGACGCGGAACTCGTCGTCGCGACCGCCGCGGTTCCCGACGACCATCCCGAACTGGTCGAAGCACGCCGCCGCGGGATCGAAATCGTCCGCTATTCCGAGATGCTCGGGCTGCTGATGTCGCAGCACGTGGGCGTGGCGATCAGCGGGACGCACGGCAAGAGCACCACCACCGCCTGGCTCACGTACGTCCTGCGACAAGCGGGGCTGGACCCCAGCTTCGTCGTCGGCGCGCTCGTCGACCAGCTCGGCGGCGGCAGCGGCGTCGGTGACGGACCGCACTTCATCGCCGAAGCCTGCGAATACGCCCGCTCGTTCCTCCACCTGCGTCCGCGGCATGCGGCGATCCTCAATATCGACGCCGACCACCTCGACTACTATGCCGACCTCGATGCGATCGGGGCGGCGTTTGCCGACTTTGCCCGATTGCTCCCCGCAAACGGCCGGCTCATTGCGAATGGGGCGGACCCGCGTTGCCGGGCGCTCGTGCGAGCCAACGTCGCCGCGGCCATCGAGACGTTTGGTCTCGACGAATATAACCACTGGCGAGCAGATGACTTGCGAATCGAGAACGGCTTTCACGCGTTCACTGTCGTCGCCCACGGGCAACCGCTCGGACGCGTTCGGCTCGGTATCGCCGGCGCACACAGCGTCCTCAACGCGCTCGCCGTCGTCGCGCTCGCTCGCGAGTGTGGCGTGTCGTGGCCGGCGATCGAACGGTCTCTCGGCGAATTCCGCGGCGCCAAGCGCCGGCTTGAGCTCCGCGGGTCGGCCCGCGGGGTCAATGTCGCGGACGACTACGCCCACCACCCGACCGAAATCCGCGCCACGCTCCAGGCCGCGCGCGAGCGCTTCCGGCCACGCCGCCTGTGGGTCGTATTTCAACCGCATCAATACTCCCGTACGCGCCACCTGCTGGAAGAGTTCGTTCACAGCTTCGGCGTCGCCGACTGCGTCGTCGTTCCGGAGATTTACGCCGCCCGCGACTCGGCCGACGACCGGGCGGCCGTCTCGGCCGAGCTGGTTGCGCACCGGCTGCGTGTTGCAGGCGTCGAGGCGGTTCACATCCCCGAGTTCGATGCGATCGCGGATTTTCTCGCTTCAAGCGTGACGGCCGGCGACCTGGTCATCACAATGGGGGCCGGAAATGTTGGAAAGCTCGCCGACGACTTGGTGCAGCGACTGGGAGGCCATCTGCCGGCCTGACGCCCCGCTGCGCGAACACACGTGGTACCGCCTCGGCGGGCCGGCGCGCTGGCTGCTCGCACCGCGCGACGAACACGAGCTCGCCGCGATTCTCGCGCGCTGCCGCGAGTCCGAAATTCCGGTCCGCATCCTCGGCCATGGTGCAAATCTGCTGGTCCGCGACGAAGGCGTGAACGGCGCCGTGATCGTGCTGCGCGGACCGGCATTCGAATACGCCGAGTTTTCCGCCGATCGCATCGTCGCGGCCGCGGGCGCCGACTTCCCGCTGCTGGTGAAGCGCGCCTGCTCGCGCGGCCTCTCGGGACTCGAACTGCTCGCCGGCATCCCCGGCTCGCTGGGCGGCATCATCCGTATGAACGCCGGCGGGCGCCACGGCGAGATCGCCGCCGCCGTCGACCGCGTTCGCTTCATCGATCGGGAAGGGGTGTTTCGCGAAAGCGCCGCGCGCGAGATCGGGTTTCGCTATCGTCACACCAACCTCGACGGCTGCGTCATCGTCGGGGCGACGCTGCGCGCGGGCCGTGGCGCCCCGGAAGAGCTGCTCACGCGCTTCCGCGAGATCTGGAGCGAAAAGTACGCCACGCAACCCGCCGTCTCGGAGCGCTCCGCCGGCTGCATCTTCAAGAACCCGCCGGGCCACTCCGCGGGCGCGCTGGTCGACCGCGCCGGGCTAAAGGGCCGCCGCGCCGGCGCAGCCGAGATCAGCCGCAAGCACGCCAACTTCATCGTCGCGCACGACGGGGCGCAAGCGGCGGACGTGGTGAAGCTCATCGAGCTTGCACAGGAAGAAGTCTGGAGGCAGTTCAGCATACGGCTTGAGACAGAAGTGGAGATCTGGTGACCGCCGGAAGCGCGGCGTGGAAAGACAGACGACGCCTCGCGCGACCGGCATCGCGACGACAACGACGGCTGAGATTACGCAGGGATGCGACACATGGGCCTGCGCCACGATGCGGACGCCACAACGGACGACAAGGGCTTGTCCGTCGGCGCATGCGCCGGCCGCGCCACGCTCCGCGTCACGGTGTTGTCGGGCGGTCCGAGCGACGAACGCGCGGTCAGCCTCGCGTCCGGCGCCGCCATCGCCGCCGCCCTGCGCCGCCGCGGACACGCGGTGTTCGAGTCCGACATCGGCCCCGCGCAACTGGAAGGCCTCGATTCACCCGCCGACGTCGTCTTTCCCGCGCTGCACGGCACGTTCGGCGAGGACGGCACGCTCCAACACATCCTCGAATCGCGCCGCATCGCGTTTGTCGGATCGGGCAGCACCGCGTCCGCGCTCGCGATGGACAAGGTCGCGAGCAAAGCGCGCGTCATGCCGTTGGGCGTGAATACGCCGCCGTTTCTCGTCGTCACGCGCGGGACGCTCGCCGCGGGACGCGACACCGCCGCGCGACACCACGCCGTCCGCGACGCGCTCACCGGCGCCGGGCTCGCCGCGCCGCTGGTCGTGAAACCAGTCGACTCCGGCAGCAGCGTGGGCACGGCGATTGTGCGAAACGCCGACCGCGTCCCGGGTGCGGTCGTGGAAGTCGTCGAGCGTTTCGGGCGCGCGCTGGTTGAGCGCTTTATCGAAGGCGACGAGCTGACCGTTGGCCTGCTCGACGGCGCGCCGCTGCCGCCGATCTGCATCCGTCCGAAACGCGCTTTCTACAATTACGAGGCCAAATACGAGGCCGACGACACCGAATACCTGTTCGACGCCGGACACGACGCGGCCCTGCTCCAGCAGGTGCAATCGCAGAGCCGCGCCATCTTTTTGGCGTTCGGCTGTCGTCACCTGGCGCGAATCGACTGGATGGTCGATCGTGCGGGCCGTCCCTGGTTTCTCGTGGTGAACTCGCTCCCCGGCTTCACGAGCCACTCGCTCGTGCCC
>JBFXAM010000090.1:0-18192 GCA_050184295.1 Phycisphaerae bacterium
GTGGACGCGGGCAACCACCGCGTTCAGGCGCTGGGCCGCGACGGCCGCTTCATTCGCACGATGGGCAGCGACACCAGCGACGTGGATCGTCGATTGAACCACCCCAGCGATGTCGCGATCGATTCGCCCGGCGGCGTGTATGTCGCGGACCGCGAGAATCAACGCGTTCAGGCGTACGACTCAGACGGCGCGTGGCGGCGCAGCTGGGGCTCGTACGGATATCACCCCGGACTGTTCGCGAGCGCGGCAGGTGTTGCGGCCGGCAGGGGGTTCGTGTTCGTCGCGGACGCGATGAACCATCGGATCCAGGTGTTTCGTCCCGACGGCGAGCTCGTCTACGCGTGGGGACGGCACGTCGCGATTCCACACGAGGGCCAGGGGCGGCTTCATTACCCCGCGCGGATCGCGCTTTCGACGGATGGCGCACGGGCCGCCGTGGTCGAGACGTTCGAGAATCGCGTGCAGGTGTTCGGCGAGCTCGGACCGGAGGATCGCGACCCGGGGCGCGTCGGCGGCAGTGCCGAGACCGGAACCCTCGCGCACTACGGCCAGCGCGTCGCGGCCCACGGAAAGCGGATCGTCGTTACCGAACCCGAGTCGCACGCGCTGCTCGTCTTCGACACCTCCCGGCCCGAGCCGATCAACATCGGCCGCTGGGGCGCCTACGGCCGAAAGTTCGGCGAGTTCGGCACGCCAACCGCGCTCGCGTGGGAACCGAGCGGCGACGCGATCGTCGCGGCGGAACTCGCGCTGGCACGGCTACAGACTTTTCGCATCGGGGCCGAGTCGGACAAGGTCGGCTTCTCGCCGACGCTGGCGCGCTTCAGCCGGGCGATCGAACTGGCGTCGCTGGGCGTGCGGGCGGAGTGGCCGCTGAGCGCCACGGCGATGCGCTTCGACACGGCGGGAAACCTCTATGTGCTGGATGCGCGGAACGCGCGCATCTGGGTGTTTGACCGTGAATACAAGCTGCTTCGCGCGTGCGGTGCTCACGGCGATGCGGCCGGGGAGTTGCGCGAACCCACCGATCTCGCGGTCGCTGACGACGGTTCGCACGTGTGGGTCGTCGACGCCGGACATCGGCGGCTGCTGTGCTTCGACGCCAACGGTGCGCTCGCCGCGACCGCACCGGCGGGCGCGACCGACGCGGCGGCGCTGGTCGATCCGTTCGGCGTGACGATCGGGGCCGACGGCGTGATCTACGTGTCCGACGCCGGCGCGGACTGCATCCGTGTGTTTTCACGAGACGGCGCGGACCTGCGCCGTTGGGGGCGGCGCGGACTTGACGCGGGGGAGTTCTTCAAGCCGGCGGGGCTCGCGTTCGATCGATCGGGACGACTCTTCGTGGTCGACTGGGGGAATCACCGGCTGCAATCATTCACCCCGGAGGGGGAGTTTGTCGGCATGTTCGGGGCGCGCCAATACACGCAGGCGGCGCGCCGCCGCACGCCTCAAGGCGGAGAGTGAGCCCATGAAGACGCGATCAATACGCCGGACGATCCTCGCGTTCCTCGCGGCCGGGGCGCTGGCGTCGGGCTGCGCGACCGGCGGTAGTCCGCACGCGTGCCCGAAGTGCGCTCCGGTTACGCCGACCGTGCAGAAACCCGCGCCGTCCGCGCCGGGCGGTGCGCCGTCCGCGAACACGCCGGCCGAGTCGGGCGGCGACGCCGGTGCACCCACGGTGCTCGGCAGCGACTGGACATCGACGCGGAGCAGCAACGGCGCCTACGAAGTTCGCCTCCGCACACGCCCGACGCCGCTGCCCCTGAATGAGCCGTTCGATCTCGACATTGACGTGCGCGGCGTAGACGCCAGCGTCTCGCTCGGTGTCGACGCCGCCATGCCCGGGCACGGCCACGGGATGAACGTTACGCCGTTGGTGCGCAATCTCGGCGCCGGTCGATTCGTCGTTAACGGACTGCTGTTTCACATGCCGGGCTATTGGGAAATCTACATCGACCTGACGCGTGGCGGCGTGACCGAGCGCGCGCAGTATTCCGTGACGCTGGACTGATGAGCGGGCCGCGGCATCGCTTGCGACGGGCGTGGGCTGGGGCGAGCGCGGCGCTGGCGGGCGCGGCTTGCGCAGCCGGCCAGCCGTCGATCGCGAGCGAGTTCTCCGAGGTCGAGCACACCCGCCTCGTGCAGCATTCACCGCTGCCGGATCCGCCGGCCGACCCGACCAACCGCCACGCAGACGATGGGGGCGCCGCTCGGCTCGGACAGTTCCTGTTTTTCGACCCGCGGTTCTCGAGTGACGGGCGCGTCTCGTGCGCCACCTGTCACATGCCGGAAAAGTCCTTCGCGGACGGCAAGCCGCTCGGCGAGGGCGTGTCGCGCGGCACACGCAACACGCCGGCGTTGTGGAACGTCGCGTACAACCGCTGGTTCCAGTGGGACGGCAAGAACGACACGCTCTGGGCGCAGGCGCTCGGACCGCTGGAGCGCCTGCACGAGATCGGTGGAACGCGAACGGGGATTGCCCGCGCGATTCACGACGACGCGGAGCTCCGGCGCGCGTATGAGCGCGTCTTCGGCCGCCTGCCGGACCTCGGCGACGAAGCGCGGTTTCCGCGGGCGGCGTGTCCGCGCCCGGAGCAGCCGACTCACCCGCACGCAGCCGCGTGGGCGAGGATGAGCATAGAGGATCGCGACGCGGTGAACCGCGTGTTCGCGAACGCGGGCAAGGCGCTGGCAGCCTATCAACGAAAGCTGCTGAGCCGCGGCGCCGCCTTCGATCGGTTTGTTGAGGGGCTGCGCGAAAACGACGACAGAAAGCTGGGGGCGCTCGCGCCGGCGGCGCGGCGCGGGGCGCGCCTGTTCGTCGGCCGTGCGCAGTGTCGCGTCTGTCACCTCGGACCGAACTTCACGTCCGGCGAGTTCCACGACACGGGCGTGCCGCCCAGGAACGGCGGTCCGCCGACCGACGCGGGGCGCTTTGCGGGCGTCGAACTGCTGGCGCGCGATCCGTTCAACGCGGCCGGCGATTACAGCGATGAGCGCGACGGCGCGATCGCTGACAAAGTGCGGCGCGTGAGCCGGCATCCGCAGGCGTGGGGTCAGTTCAAGGTGCCGTCGCTGCGAAACGTCGCAAAGACCGCGCCGTACATGCACCAGGGACAGTTCGCGACGCTTCGTGAGGTCGTACGGTTCTATTCCACGCGCGAGGGCGCGGTCTTCGGCGGGCATCACCCGCAGGAGACGATTCTCCAGCCGCTGAACCTGACCGACGCGGAGATCGACGACCTCGTCGCGTTTCTTGAGTCGCTCACGGATGAGGCGATCGACGAGTGGCTGAAGAAGGCGCCGCGCTCGCCGCAATGAAGGCGCGCGGCGCGCCGCGAGAAAGCCGGCGCCCGGCCCGGTGCGCGACGGCGGTGCTACTGCCCGAATGCCGTCTGGAACATCGAGAAGTCGAGTAGGTCCACGTCGCGATCGCCTTCGCCGTCGCCGCGCAGGCACAGGTTCCCGACCGGGTACAGCGCGTCGGGGCCGCCCCAGCAGAATGCGAACGTGTCCACGTCCAGAAAGTCCACGTCGCCGTCGAGATCGAAATCGCCGAAGAGCGGCGTGGTGCGGCAGATCGCGATGTCACGGCGTGCGACACCGCCGGCGAACACCGGGACGCTGTTGGCCGTGACGGGCGGGCACCCCGAACGCGACGCGGTGACGTTGTACTGCGTTCCGGCGGCGGTGGCGGGAATGAGCGTGACGACCCAGTAGCCGTTGCCGTCGGTTTGCACCGGCGCGAGGGCGCCGACCTGCACGCTGGCGTCGTCGATTGGTTCGCCGGTGTCGCCGTCCGTGACCCGACCCCAGAGCGTGCCTTCGATCGCGGTCGCGGGGTTTCGCCAGGGCATGGTGGGGATCGTCGCGTTGCTGGTGAACAGGTTCGCACTGACGTAGGTGTACCACGTCCAGTCGGTCTCCGGTGTCCCGTTGGTGTTCTCGTCGGCCGTGGCGTCGTAGGAGAAGGTGATGACGCCGTTGCTGCCGGCGTTGAGCCCGTAGGCGAGCTGCGTGACGCTGTTGGCCTTGGTGTTCAGATAGGGCGCCTGTCCGGTGACCATGTGGCGGTTGTAGCGCCACCCGATGGCGGCGTTCACCCAGTTGCGGTACCACGAAGCTTCGTTGCTGTTGTGCTCGCGCTTGTAGTTCATCGGCATGCCGGTGTCGAGCCAGCCCTTCTCCATCCACATACGCCAGTTCTGGTGCAGGTTGTAGGCGTCCGAACTGGTGAAGTTTGCCGGCGCGTTGCCGAAGCAGATGAGGTCGCCGCTAAGCCGCAACGGCTGGCGCGGGTTGGGAATCGACGGCATCTCGGCCCGCAGGCGACGGACGTATTCGTCGATCGTGCGGCGGCGGAAGTCGTTCCAGGCGGTGACGCCGGTGGCGGCGGGCACGCCGACGAAGCCTGTGATCTGCTGAAACCGCGCGAGACTCGACGCGTTGTAGCTCGCGACCGCGGGGTATCCGGCGTCGGTCGTCACATAGCGGATGTAATCGAGATTGATGCCGTCGATCGCGTAATTCGTGACCAGCTCGCGGACGATGCTGGTGAGATATTCCTGCGCGTGCGGCGAGCCGGGGTCGAGCGTGTAGTAGCCGCCGACGGTGGCCGGTCCGCCGTCGATGGCGGCGCGGGGGACCATGAGGAACTCGGGGTGGGCTGCGAGATAGGGATTGTTCGCCGGCGGCCAGACGCTGCACACGCGATACGGGACGATCCAGGCATGGACTTCGAGGCCGGCGGCGTGGGCGGCGGTGATCGTCGCGGCAAGCGGATCCAGGCTCGGCGGGCTGATGTCGGCTGCCTTCGGGACGATCGCGGAATTCCAATACGCTCCGTGCCCGCTGCCCACATTGTCGTGGAACGCGAGCACCTCGACGACGAGCGCGTTGTAACGCCCGGAGACGGCTCGCGAGACCATGTTGTTGATCTCGGACTGGCTCTTGAACCCGACGCTGAACGCGTCCGCCCAGAAGCCGCGGAACGAGGACTGCGCCAGCACGGGACCGGCGAGCAGGCCGGCGACGAGCAGGGCCGCGAATGCGTGACGCGAACGCCTTGTGTTGAGCATGGCCCGATTCCCAGAAAAAAGCGCCAGCGAAGTTCGTTTGTTGCAGGCGCGGCGGATGCGAACCGCGCGCGGCGCAGCCCGCATTCTAAACGAAAACACCGCGAATCGGGCCGAGATTTCGCGGCGCCGGACCGATGCGCCCGCCACGCCCGATCCGCGCCTCACGCGCCGACGCCGGCGTCGCTTCCCGGATCGGCCGCGACGAAGGGGCGCGTGCGGCGCCGAGTGGAGCGCCAACGAGCTTTCTGCCGGGGCGCTGCCGTGGGCGCGTCGCACCGCGTTCGGGACTCCTATGGCCCTGAAAACGCCTGCTGAAAGTCCTTGAAATCGCGCAGGTCGACATCGCCGTCGCCGTCGGCGTCGAGTTGTCTACAGATGTTGCCGGGTGGGTAGACCGTTCCCGGACCCGCCCAGCAAAACGCGAACGCGTCGAAATCGACGCTGTCGACGTCGCCATCGTGATCGAAGTCGAACGGGCTCGGCGGGCCGGTCGGCGTGCGCAGGAACGCGATGATCCGGCCCATGACGGCGTGGCGCGCGGCTTCATCGCCAATCGTCTCGAACGGGAACCCGAAGGTGACGACGTTGAACGTTCCGTTGGTGAACTGCACACCCGCGACGCCGCCGGTCCCGCCAAAGTAGGTCAGGCAGCTCTGCGCACCGCTGCCGACGGTGAACACGTCCGCGCTGGCGACGCGATAGGCCGCGCCGCCGTTCGGATCAAAATGAAACGGGCCCACGCCGTCGAGGATTCTGCCCGCAACCGGCAGCACATTGAAGGTGTTCGACGCGTTCTGCGAATAGCCGATCCGCAGGGTGTTGAACGCGAAGCTGGCGCCCTGGTTCTGATTGACGAGCGCGTACGCGATGTCGGCGCCGCTGACGAATAGCGCGCCGTAGTGGTTGTTGAAGTAATCCATGATGCGGGTCTGTTCGGTCGTGCTGAACACGAAGTCCTCGGTGCTCTCGTTGCCGGCGATCCACACGACCGCGTCGAAGTCGCCCAGCGCAACCCGCGTATTCACTACGGCCTCGTTGGTGCACGACGAAAAGCCGACGTTGTTCGCCGCCAGCGCCTCGGCGTGCTCGATGATGTAATCGAACGAGTTGCTCCGCCGCCACATCTGCCGTTCGATCTGCAAGCCCGCATAAGCGGGGGGCTGCGTGAACGTCTGGATGGGATTGATCTGGCGGCGCAGGCGGTCGAAGCCGTTCACGACCAGCACGTCGCCGACCGTGCCGCTCGACGCCCGCCGAGCCGCGAGCGTCTCGCTCGGCATCGATTCGCCGGCGGCGTTGGTCGCGGCGACGCGGAAGTAGCGCGTCTCGCCGAGCGCGACGCCGCTGATCGTCGCCGTCAGCGCGTTGCCGATGACGACGGGGCTGCCAAAGCCGATGCCGTCCGGCCCCTGATAAACGACGTAGCCCGTGGCCGCATCGCCGCGCGCCCCGTCAACCAAGGGCGGCTGCCAGGTGAGCACGATGTCGCCGCCGCCGGCGTCACGCACGACGACGACGCGCGGCGTGTCGGGCGGGAAGGCGAGCGGCACGGCGCTGCCGGGCAGCGTATTCAGAAAGCGAATGATGCCGTGGACGCACGCGCGCGCCATCGCGGCCCGCATGCGCGGATCGCGCAGCAGAGCGGCATCGGTGGTGTTGTCATGAAACGCGAGTTCGACCAGCGTCGCGTCGAACTCGTTGCTGTTGTTGGTCGTCGAGATGGCGCCGTAGGCGCCGGTCAGCGTGGGCGAGGAGCGATCGACCCACGGCGCCTCGAAGTTTGAGTTCAGCAGCGGCAGGTCGGCGTCGATCTCGTTTGAGAGGATGGTCGCGAACGACGTCTGATTGGTCGTCGCGCCCGTGTTCGTGATCAGGCAGAGCTGGCCGCGTGCGGTCGTGTCGAAGGCGTTGGAGTGAAACTCGAGGTGGACGCGTTTCCAGCGATCGGTCTGCACACCGCCCGCGGGAACGAGGTTCATCTCGCGCGCGAACCGGGCGCCGGCCCCGACGTTGTCGCTGAGATCGTCGCCGCCCGGATCCCAGATCGACGGATCGAATCCGACGCCGTTGTTGCCCAGCTCGCTGTGTGCCCAATAGCGCTGGCCCTCTTCCTCGCGCGGGTATCCGCTCACGGAATCCGGGCCGGGTCGAGACACGTCGCCGTAGCCGCCGCCCCAGCGAATCGCGTCCGCGATGACGACGGCGCCGCTGGGCGACGCGTTGGTGATTTCGACATAGTTGTTCTCGCCGGCGGCGAAGTAGTACTCGCCCAGCCAGACCCAGCCGTTGCCGACGTTGCGATGGTCGACGACGACCGCCGATACGCCGCCGTGATGGGCGATGCGATAGGTCTGTGCGGCGCGGTTCGTCCCCGCGATCGCGAAGCCGTAGACCGGGTAATAGTCGCTGGTGGTGATGCTCGGCGTGTAGCGCGCGGT
This sequence comes from Phycisphaerae bacterium, assembly GCA_050184295.1. GTDB lineage: Bacteria > Planctomycetota > Phycisphaerae > UBA1845 > Fen-1342 > JBFXAM01. The sequence continues at coordinate 7,520 of JBFXAM010000090.1, forward strand.
CGCGGTCTCGCTCGCGCTGATGGTGGCGAAGCGATAGGGCACGCCCGAGTTCGTGACGCCGTTCTCGTAGTACTTCGCGTCGGCGCTGTTGCTCCACGAGCCGGTGTAGGCGACGCCGGGGTCGTCGTTATCGAGCACGATCTCGATCGGCTGCCAGCCGATCGGGCGGAAGGGAACGACCGTCGCGCCCGCGTTGAAAAGGTACTGTGCGAACACATTAAGCTGGTCGATATTGCCATAGTCCTCGCACATGCCCTGCAACACCGGGCGCTGGAGAAACCACGCGGTGTCGCCGGCGGTCCAGCCGTGCCCGGCGGAGATGAACACCGTCACGCCGGAAAGCGCACCGTTGGGCTGCCGCATCGCGGCGAACGGACCGAACGCGACGCCGCCCGGTACGTCGGCAGGCGCCGCGGCGACGGCGTCGGCGTCGGGTGTCGCGATCTCAGGCGGCGCCGGGATGATCGGCACGAACTGCTGGAGCGAATCGTAGGCGCCGTCTGCGCCGACCCGCGCGCGGATGCGGGTGCCGCCGAACGCCGGGTCGGCGATGAAAGGCAGATGAAACGCGGCGGTGAGCGACTCGAGATCGAGCTGCGAGAGTCGCCACCCGGGCGGCAGACCGGGCAAGGTGAGATCGACTTCGAGCACGTTGTCGTTCCACTCGACACAATCGACCTGCGTCTCCTTGGGCAGCAGCGGCTGGTGTGCGCGGTTGGAGATTTCCGCCGCGAGTTGGGTCACCAGGTGAGCCGCGAGCAGCGCGTCCGGCGAACCGACCGGCATTGGCGGCGCGTCGAGGCGCGCCCGGAACGCTTCGGTTGTGTTGTGCTCGCCCTCATGGGAAAGCGCCGCCGGCGCAGCGAGAGCCAGCGTCACGAGCCCAAGGGCGCAGTACCGTCGTCGCTTGTGCATGCGGCTTCACCCATCCCTGGCAGTATCGCCAGAGTTCCAGTGTAGTTCGCGCGGGGGGAGCGATTCAACCGCGGCCGATATTCTGGCAGCGGATCAGTTTTGTGAAAAAGTGAATTCGAAAGGGTGGTACCGGCGTCTCGCCCGTGTCTGCCGCATGAACGGGCGAGACACCCGTACCACCCGGAAGAACCTGAACGGGCGAGGCGCCCGTGCCGCCCGAATCAACCTGACCCGCTACCGATATTCGCGCGGACGGCGCATCGCGGACACCCGGGGCCGCAACGTCGCCGGACCTCGTTCGGCCCGGATGCCGCCGACAAGGGTTCGGTCAGCGAAGGCGCGAGCCATCGCGCAGCTTTTTCTCGCGGCATCGCCTCCGCCGCGTGTGGCGCGCTCGCATCGGCCAAGGGACGATCCCGAAGACCCCTCGACGCATTTCGATCGCTGGCGGCGGAACGGCGCGGCGCGCGAAGAGGCCGTGAAGTGGGCGGCGCGCTGGGCACTCGCCCGTCGGCGCTCGATCTTATTCCCAGTATCCGCCGTCGGTCATCGGCGTGCGCGGATTCACCGTCCCGGGGAAGCCGTACCAGTTGCTCAGATGTCCGAAGCCCGGAACGATGAACTTCTTGGACTTCACGGCCTCGGCGTGTCCGTCGAAGAAGACCGTGTTCGTGCGGCCGTCTACGCGGCTGGTGCGGAAGGACGAGTTCTGCGAGTTGCGCTCGCCGGCGTTGCTGAACGAATACGAGCGGTTCGCGCCGTGAATTGCGAAGTTGGGCAGCGACTCGCCGGTCCAATCGACCTGGTAGGGGCCTTCCTGCTGAAGCTCGGGGAACGCCGCAATCGCGATCGGGCGATACCACGCGTCCGCGATCATCCACTCGCGCGCGGAATGCCGAATCTTCGAGATCGGCTGCGGCGGGTTCTTGGCGCCGATCCCGCCGGGGTCGTTCTCGTCCGGCGAGCTGTAGCCGAAGTAAAACTGCGGGTCGGTCGCTCGGACGTTGCCAAGCACGCCGCCGCCGGACTGCCCGTCGGGGCTGGCGTTGCCCATGTTGTTGATCGCATAGTGAGTCGGATACGCCGAGCGATTGGTGCGGCGGACGTAATCGTCGAAGTTGGAGTCGGGGTTGACGCCGAGCGTGGTGGGACACGTGGAGACCTGGTCGGTGATGCTGTTGGCCTTGCTGTGGGAGTCGCCGAACGCCTTGCGCAGGACGAACGTGAGCTGTCGGCCCTGGAGGTAGAGCGCGCGGGCGCGCGACGAGACCGGTCGGAGCGTGTCCTCCAGAATCGCGTCGATGCCCTGGTTGCGATAGACCGCCGGATGCAGCGGGCCGGGCAGCCTGTCGGACGCTTCGCTCGCGAACGTCACGACGCCTTGCCCGAGCGTCCGCAGGTTTGTCATGCACTTGGTGCTCTTGGCCTGCTCCCGCGCCTGGTTAAGCGCGGGCAGGAGAATCGAGATGAGGAGTGCGATGATCGCGACCACGACGAGAAGCTCGATCAGGGTAAACCCGCGGCGTGGCTGGGCGGTGCGAATCATGGAGATGCTCCCAAGCTCGCGGACTCACGGGTCCGCATGCTGCTGCTGGCGTGGACGCGTCGCAGCCGTGCGGCGAATCCCACGTCGAAGCGCGACGCCGGCGCCCCGGATTCGCGCTGAACCTTCCTTCGGCACCTTGCAAGTAGCGTACCAAATTCGAGTCCGGCAGCAATATTATACGCGATTTTGGGTAGTGGGTCAGTTTGATCCGGGGGGCACGGGCGCCTCGCCCGTACCACTCGTTCGAATTCACTTTTTCGCGAAACGGACCCACGGCCCGATTTTCAGGTGTCATCCGGTCGGCCGCTGTGACAGGTCGAGTTCGTAGCGCCAGAAGACGCGTTCGACCCGGCAGCCAGCCCAGCGGCGGTAGAACGCGATCGGGCCCACCCAGGGGATCACGCAGGTTCGGTGGCCCGCGTCGTAAAGGTCATTCAGACAATGCCATAGGAGCAGGCGGCCGACCCCCAGGCCGCGCGCCGCGGGGGCCGTGCCCATGGGACCGAAAAAGCCCCACTCGCGGTTCTGCGTCGAGTGTGCTGAAAAGGCGATAATTTGGTCGGCCTGCCAAGCCAAATGCACGGCCGGCGGGTCGCGCGCTTCCGCCAGCGAACACTCGAATCGCCAGTCGTCGCCGAAGTGCGCCGCGAAGAACGCATCGAGTGCGGCGGCATCGCTGGGCGCAGCGCGGCGGACGACGATGCCGAGGGATTGCAGACGCGTCTGGTCCGCGATTGTGTCGAACCGTTGCGGGAGGTCGCCACGCAGGTTGACGCAGTCGCGTCCCCGCCGAAACCCGAGCGCTTCGAGGAAACAGAGCGCTTCGGTGTAGCGCGGGTCGAGGCCCGGCGTGAAGTAGTTCGCCGGAATCGCGAGAACCTCGGCGGTGCTGATTTCGGCCGGCCACGTGCCCCGAACGTGCTCGAAGAGCGCCGTCGCCAAACTCATCCGCCGCACTTCGGGCGCGACCGCGAACAGCCCGATCCACGCCTTGTGCGCAGCGCGGCGGACGACCGACTGCATGAATCCGACGGGGCGGCCGCTGACGTCGGCGACCCAGGTCTCCCAGGTCATCTGCTCCGGGCGCGGACCGGCAAACAGCTTTTCTTCGAGCAGCGCGGGGGAGAACCGGTCGAGCACCAACGTCGCGCACGCGAGCTCGTGGAGGGCCGCGAGATCGGCGCGGGTGGCCGGTCGGATGATGGCATTCACGGCGCCGGACATCATTCGTCCTCGACCGGGCTCATCGGGCACAGGTCACCGACTCGGGTGTCGAAGCCGCCGGAACCGTGATCGTGAATCCTGGCGAAAGGACCGAGTTCTTGTTCATGTTCTGAAACTGGATCTCAACGCGATGTTCGCCGGAGGCGAGCGTCGGCGGCAGCGGGGCGCTCACGCGATAGTCGGCGCTTGTGAACTCGTGGGGGAGCCGCTCGCCGTCAAGCCGAACGACGATGGAGTCGGCGAAGATCATCGGCCGCTCGTGCCCCCATGCCTTGCGCGAGCGGAGCCCGTCGTCGAGCACGAACGTCAGCCAGCGCGGTCCGCCGAGCGACACGCGCCCGTCGGCGGGCTCGACGAGCGTCGCACGCGGCAGGCCGGCGGCGGCGTACTTTGCGAGCGCGCGAAACAGACCGTACGCCTCGCGCAGGTTGTACGCGGGGTCGCGCAGGCGCTGCTCTTCTTCCGGGTTCGTGTAGAACGAGCTTTCAGTCAGCGCCCCCGTCACCTCACAGGTTCGCAGCACGCCGAAACCGGCCGCGTACATGAGCTTGTCGGTCTTGAGCGGCACGTCGGTGACTTGCGGCAAGCGAAGCGCGTCGTAGAGCCCGTCGCACAGATAGCGCGCGAGGTCGAGGCTGCTGGGACGGTGGTCGACGGAGTCGTGATACCACACGGTCGTGTAGTTCGTCTGCGGCTTGTTGTCGATCGCGTTGTGATGCAGCGAGATGAAGATGTCCGCGGGCCAGTCGTTCGCGACCGCCGCCCGCTGTTGAAGGGTCGAGTCGACATCGCTCTCGCGTGTCAGGCGGACCTCGGCGCCGACGTGCAGGAGAAAGTCGCGAAGATAGTGAGCCACGCGCAGGTTGATCTCCGCTTCGCGCACGCCGGTCGGCCCGCGCTTGAACCCGCGCTGGTGCGCATCGCCGCCGTGCCCCGGGTCGAGCACGACTTTCACGCCTTTCAGGTGCTTCGCGTAAGGCGGGATCGGGTAGTCGCCGGAGCCGATCCGCGCCTTGGCAAAATCATCCGGCGCGGGCAGCAGCGTGTTGACCGACGTCATCCGGTCGAAGGCAGGCTGCGTCGCGGTGGGGCGTGGCGCCGGAGCCCGGCAGGCGGAAAGACCGATGAGCGGGAGAAGCGCGACGAGACACCGGCGCGGTCGACAGCGGTTCATCGCAGGTTTCTCCGAATGCGTATCACGCGTGCTGGGGGAAACACCGCGATTGTAAATCACGGACGGTCGGGCCGTCACGCCCCGCGCTCGCGTTGGTAGTGAGTCAGTTTGATCCCGGGGGGCACGGGCATCTCGCTCGTTCATGCTGGTCTGGGTGGTACGGGCGTCTCGCCCGTGTCTGCCGCACGAACGGGCGAGACGCCCGTACCACCCTTTCAGATTCGCTTTTTCACGAAACTGACCCACTGCGCTCGCGTTCGGGGCGTGGAGGGTGGTCGGGGCGCGATCGATTGCGGCTGTGCGGAGTTTCCGCGAGACTCCCCGCCATGCAAGACCGCGGCCACCTGCTGACCGAGCTGCGCAACGCGCGCTCGATGAATCTCGACCAGCTTTCCAGCACCGATGCGGTGGCGCTCATCAACGCCGAGGACGCAACCGTGCCGGCGGCGGTCGCAGGGGCCAGCGCCGAAATCGTCGCCGCGATCGACCTGGTCGTGGCCGCGTTCCGGGCCGGCGGGCGGCTGATCTATGTCGGCGCAGGAACGAGCGGGCGGCTCGGCGTGCTCGACGCGTCGGAGTGTCCGCCGACATTCCTCTCCGATCCGCGGATGGTGCAAGGCGTCATCGCCGGCGGCTGGGACGCACTCCGACGCTCGATCGAGGGCGCCGAGGATCACGAAGCGGATGGCGCGCACGCGATCGACGATCACCAGGTTGACACCCGCGACGTGGTGATGGGCATCGCCACCGGCGGGACGACGCCTTTCGTCCACGGCGCCATCCGCCGAGCGAAGGAGCGTGGCGCGAAGGCGGTGTTTTTCGCGTGTGTGCCGCGCGAGCACGTGTCCGATGATGCGGATGTTTCGATCCGCGTGCTGGTCGGGCCGGAAGTCGTAACCGGCAGCACGCGGTTGAAGGCCGGCACCGCGACCAAGCTCGTGTTGAACATGATCACGACGATCAGCATGGTGCGGATCGGCAAGGTCTACCAGAACCTGATGGTCGACGTGAACACGCGCGCAAACCGCAAGCTCGTCGATCGCGGTGCGCGGATGATCATGACCGTGACGGGCGTCGACCGCGCCGCGGCGCTGAAGCTGCTCGACGCCAGCGGCGGACATGTGAAGACGGCCCTGGTGATGCACGCCCGCGGCGTGGAGCGGACCGAAGCGCAGCGGCTGCTCGCAGCGGCGGGGGGGAGCGTGGGCGCGGTACTGGGGAGGCCGGGATGAGCCCGCCGTTCCACATTCGATCCTGGAGTTCCGGTTTCGGGTCGTCGGCTCCGCGGGGTGCGCGCCGCACCGCCGTGCGATCAACGGGTACCCGACGAGTGTGCGTGCTTGGCGCGTCGATGGGCGTGGATCGCCGAAGCGTTCGACCGTGGTTCGCCGCCGTGCCTGAGCATAGTTCGGCGTCCCGTATTCCGATTCGCGGCAGGGCCGCCTGATGCTCGCCGCATTCTCCGCTCAATTCGGCTGGATCGACTGGCTCGTGGTCGTCGGATATCTCGCCGGCGCCACGTGGCTCGGCGCCGCGATGGCCGGCAAACAGCAGACCATCCGCGATTTTTTTCTCGGCGGGCGCAAGCTCCCCTGGTACGCCGTCAGCGGCTCGATCATCGCGACGGAGATCAGCGCGCTCACGTTTGTGAGCGTGCCGTTCCTGGTGTTCAAGGACGGCGGCAACTTCACGTATCTCCAGCTGGGCGTGTTCGGATCGTTCTTCGCGCGCATCGTCGTCGGCTACTGGCTCGTCCCCGCGTATTACCAGCGCGAAATCTACAGCCCGTACGACTACATGCAGCACCAGCTCGGCGGCTACGTGCGGCCGATGATCACGGCGCTGTTCATGCTCGGATCGATGCTCGCGCAGTCCGCGCGAATCTACCTCACCGGCGAAGTGCTCGTGGTGGTGCTGCACGACCAACTGGTGTGGCTTGCTGCGCAGCTCGGGCTCGATCCGCTCGCGTGGGCGATCATCCTGATCACCGGCGTGTCGCTCGTCTGGACGCTGCTCGGCGGCATGACCACGGTGATCTGGACCGACGTCGTTCTCTTTCTCGCCTTCGTCGCCGGCGCGCTCGTCGCGCTCGGCGTCATCATCGCGAATCTCGACGGCGGGGCGGCGGAGCTCGTCCGCGCCGGCCTGAACGCCCCGAATGCCGGTCCGCAGGGCAAGTTCACGTTTTTCAACACCAGCACCGACTTCACCAACGATCTGACGATCTGGGCCGCCGTCATCGCGAGCACGTGGGGCGGGGTCGGATCCTACGGCATCGATCAGTTGCTCGTGCAACGGATGTTCTGCTGCAAGAGCCCGCGCGAGGCGCGCTGGGCGATCATCAGCAGCGCCGTCAGCCAGCTTGTCACGATCACGGTGATGCTCGTCGGCGTCGGGCTTTATGCGTATTACCAGGCGCACCCGATGAGCCCCGAGGGCGCGGCGCAATTCGCGGTGAAAGGCGATCGCGTGCTGCCCATCTTCGTGGTCGAAGTCGTGCCGATGGGTCTCAAGGGCGTGATCATCGCTGCAGTTTTCGCCGCCGCGATCTCGACCGTCATGGGTGTGCTGACGGCGCTGGCGCAGTCCGTGCAGAGCGCCTTCTACAATCCGCTTCGCGAGCGCGCCCTGCGGCGTCGCGGCGTCGCGATCAATCTCTCCGAGAGCCTGGAGCACGATTCGTCCGACGCCGCCGCCCACCACGAGCACCGCCGCTCGGTCGTCGTCAGCCGCGTGCTGATTGTGACGTGGGCGGTGGTTCTCAGCGGACTGGCCTATGGCGCGCGGCACGCGGCGGAGTTCTACCCGACCATTCTCCAGCTCGGCCTCGCGATGGCGCAATACGTCATCGGCGCGCTGATCGCCGGGTTCGCGCTGGCGTTCTTCCGGCTCAACATCGACGGGCGCGGCTTCTTGTTCTCGGGGCCGCTGTCGGTGCTGTGCATCTTCGCGCTCGTGTGGCATCAGCCGTGGGCGAACGCCGTTTGCTGGGCGCTTGGCGCCGTGCTGCTCGCGGCGTGGGTATCGCGCATGTGGATCCGCGGAACGCAGGAGTACACGCCGGTGCAGACGGTGATTCTGCTGGCCGGCGTCGCGCTGATGCTGTGGTTCAACTACTTCGTCGTCTTCCCCGGCCCGCCCGCGACGCACGGCACGAACCTGGCGTGGCCGTGGCTGGGTCCGATCGGAAGCGTGGTCGCGTTTGCCTGGGGATACTGGCTGGCGCGGCCGCGTATTTCGGACACGGCGTGTTAGCACGACTTCCGCCGCAGCCGTGCGGCTGCATGGGGCGCATCGGCGGATCGCGAACCCGGACCGACGCGCTCTCGCGGGCGGGCGTGGCAGCGCGTGGCGACGGACACGCGGGCCATGACGTGTGGACCGCTGTCGACGGATCGCGGGCGCAGCCGAGGTTCTATCCGCCGCCCAGCAGAGCGACAAACCCGTCGATGTCGAACGCGTTGATTGCCTGATCGCCGTTCGTGTCGCCGTTCGCGATCGGACAGCCCGGGAATTGCGATGCGTAGACGTCCGGCGCGACCACCAGCAGTACGAACGGATCGATGTCGAAGTTGTTGACCGCGCCGTCGCAGTTCACATCGCCGAGCGTGACCGATACGGCGACTTTCGCCAACCCGCTGAACTCGACATCCACATTGTTCGGCGGACCGATCTGCGCACCCACGTCGGAGATCAGAAACAACTCGCCGGTGTTCAGGTCGTACTCAAAGATCTGCGGTGGGCCGAACAGGCACGTGAACGCGACGCGATGTTCGAGCGGGACGAAGCCGATCGGCGCGTCGAGCCGCACATTGGTCCAGCCCGGCGGATCGACGCGGACGACGTTCATCTGGGTGCCGTCGTCGACCAGCGCCTCGCCGGCGAGCAGCGTTCGGTTACCAGTCTGGGGATCGATTTCGATCAATCCGCCGTTGAAGGCGCCGCCGGGTTTCTGAATCGCAAAGCCGATGATGATGCGACCGTCGACGACGGCGACGCCGCGGGCCTGAAGATTCGGCACGGGCCCGCTGCCGCCCTCGTCGTCGCCAAGCATCACCGTGCCCGTGACTTGGCCGTTGACGCGCAAGTCGCGGCGCAGGACGGCGGGCGAGAGTCGACTCAGAAAAGTTCGGTCGCCGGTCTCCGAGTCGACAAGAAACGCGCCCGCGCCCGGGTAACCGGGCCGGTTCGCGTAGGTTTCGAGCACGACCGCGGTGTCAGCGTCGAGCAGCGCGAACGGCCGCGGCAGTTGCAGCAGGGGGCCGTCTCCAACGCCGCTCCCGGTGAGGATCTGCGTCGTATTCGTCGCGAGCGAGTACTCGAGCAATCGTCCGTCGCGCCCCGCGCCGCCGGGCCAGTCGTCGGCACACGTGAGGAAGACGTCGTCCCCGGCGTGCCAAAGGTCGCCGACTTCATTGAACAAGTGGCCGGTCGTGTTCGAAATCACGCTGCGGTTGCCGATCGTAGGATGAATGCGCATCAGGCCCCAGTTCACAACACCGTTGGTCGTAACGCCGTAGCGCGCGAGCAAAGCGCCGGTGGGCGACTGCGCGAGGCTGGTGTGAAAGGACGCGGCCAGCGAATGTCCAGTGCCGCGCGACAAGCCGGTCGGGCCGCGTAAATCCACGCCGGAGACCAGGTCGCGGATCAGGCCGCTCTGCGGATCGATCGAGTAGATGGAGCCATACCGGCGCGAGACGATGACGTAGTCGTCGGCAACGAGTTGGGCGAGCGCCCCGCCCGAGAAACACAGTCCGATGAGCAAGGCTGCGCCGCGGGTCCGTCTGTGGCGCGTGCGCGCCGTCGACCCACAGCCCTGACGATCCGTCCGATTCGCACTCACGCGCGGCATGGGATTCCTCCGTTCGACTCGACTGTGTGACGCGCGCCCGGAGCTTCGGCCTGCCAACGAGCGCGATGCGGCTCGATCATAGCAAACCGGTCTGCAATTCGCGCACGCGGCGCGAAAGTCGAGCGGCGGCGTGTCGATGCGGGTAAAGCCCGGCGCGGCCGATCGCCGGCAGTGGGTCAGATTCCTGAAGTGGTGAATTCGAAAGCGTGGTTCGGGCGAGACGGCAGTCCCACCCTGATCAGCACGAACGGGCGAGACGCCTGTGCCACACGGATCAAACTGACCCACTACCAAATCGCCGCCGCGCCTCGATCCGTCGCCGATCGCTCGCTACGATGAGGCGCGGCAGCGGGCGTGAATCACGACGTCCGTTAAGCGGAGTTTCATGATGCGCTCGCGAATCCTCCAAGTCGCGTTGACGTTCGGTCTTGTCGTGCTTGCCGGTTGTGCGCCGAAACAGGCCGCGATCCGGGACTGGCGCGCGATCTGGGTCACGCGCTTCGACTACAAGAGCGAAGCCGACGTGCAGCGGATCATCCGCAATTGCGCCGACGCCGGCTTCAACCAGGTTGTGTTCCAGGTGCGCGGCAACGCCAATGCGTTCTACGACAGCAAGCTGGAGCCGTGGGCGGTCGAGCTTGGCGGCAAGCACCCCGGCTGGGATCCGCTCGCAGTCGCGGTGCGCGCGGCGCGGGCTCGAAAGGTCGGACTGCACGCGTGGGTGAATGTCATGCCCGCGTGGCGCGGAACCAAGCCGCCCGCGAACCCCGAGCAGCTCTACAACAAGCGGCCCGAGTGGTTCTGGTACGACCAGCACGGAAATCGCCAGGCGCTGTCCGACTTTTACGTCAGTCTGAATCCGTGCCTGCCCGAGGTGCGCGAGTACCACGTCGACGTATTTGAGGAGATTGTCGCACGCTACGACGTCGACGGCCTGCACCTCGACTACATCCGCTTTCCCA
>JBFXAM010000091.1:0-17936 GCA_050184295.1 Phycisphaerae bacterium
TGGAGAGCGTCAACGTCGGGCCGGTCAGGTCGGTGAGCTCGCCGCCCGCGAAGCGATTAGGTGCCAAACGCGTTGCGAGCGCTTCGTAGCTGAACAGACCGCGGCGCTTGTCGAACACGCAGTCGTCGGTCGCTGCAAACAGAAATCCCAGGCCCTGCACCGAACCCTGCAGTGAATCGTTCAAAATCCGGAGGAGCGCTTCGTAGTTGTTATTGCGCGCGATCCGATTGTTGAGTCGATGCGACAAGACGACCAGCTCATCGATGCACACGAGCAAGCCAGCGTACCCCGCGACACGCACGAACGCGGACATTAGCTTCAGGTAGTCATAAAGCGAGTCATCGTCGATGATCGACCGCACGCCCAGTTCCTGGCGAGCCTGTGTCTTTGTCGAGAACTCGGCGCGGAGCCAGCGAATCGCGGCTTGTTGAAGCACCTCGTTGTGCTCCACGTATCCGCGGTAGTACTGCTGAAGAACCGTTGCAAAGTCGTAACCGCTGACGTGCTCCTGAAGCGGCTTACACAGTTCGCTCACCCGCGTCTTCACGTCGTCGTCCGTGCCGCCGCCGGCCTTGGTCTCGTGCGCAAGATCGGCGATCCAGCGTTCCACAAGATTCGCCAGCGCCCCGCCCTCGGGCCGACTGCGCGTTGCGACATTGCGCATCAGCTCGCTGAATAGGCCGCGCGCTTGGCCGCCGGTCCCGTGCAACCGCCGTTCGGTCGTGATGTCGGCTCGCGCGACGACGAACTTCCGTTCCAGGGCAACGGTCTTGACCAAATTGAGGAAGAAGCTCTTGCCAGCGCCGTAGCGCCCCACCACGAAACGCAGCGCGGCGCCGGCTTCCTCGATCCGCCGCAGGTCACCGAGGAGGGCTTCGACTTCGTCCTTTCGGCCAACCTGAACGTGGTGTAGACCGATGCTCGGGACGACGCCCGCGGCGAGCGAGCTTAGGATTGCGGATCGCTCTCGTTCGGTAATCCTGGGTGTCATGACGCCAAGCTCTCCAGCAGGACCTTTTCGACGACGATGCAGTCGCCGTCCTCGTAAATCAGCTGGCCTCCGGCGCGCTCAAATGCCCAATCGTTGACCGCTTCGAGTGCACCTGAGAGCATGTGACCGTGCTGGCGCGCCAACGCTTCGGCTTCGCTGAGTGGCCAGCGCTCTTTGCTTACGAGGACAGAATACAGCGCACGGTAGCGAACGGGAGGCCCGTCCGCGACGTTGCCCGGAGCAGCGGACGCAGGCTGCGCATGCGAGATCGCTTCGAGGCGGGTAGGCGCGATTGCGGTCTGAGGCGATACCGCCGTACGGTCGGCGTCTAATTGTGGTCCACCCGCCTGCTCGGCCTCCGCTCGCATCGCTTCAGCAAGGAGCATGCTGACCTCGCGGGTTTCTTCCATGATGCTCATGATTCGAGCGCGGTCCAGCTTTACGGAGCCTTCTTCAGAGGGAGGCGCTGGAATTCGCTCTCCAGCTGTGCGCGCCAGCCCCGTGACGACTGGAACAGGTGCCTCATCCGCGGCAGGCGCAAGCTCGGCGATCGTGGACTCCAGCGAATCCGGAGGGAGATCAAGCGCGCGGTAACAACGGCGCAACGCTGTCAGTTCGCCTTTGCTGATCACGCCGTCGATGCCGGCGACCGCAACGAGGAGACGCCCCAGGGCAGACCGGCCGTCTGCGTCCATGATGGCCTGAAGCCGTTTGCCGAGACCAGCCACATCGGAGCCGGTTTTGGTCAGCAGCGCTCGCAGCGCCTCCAAACGTCGCCGCTCATGCTCGTTTAGCTGGAAACCCGCCTCAATCTGTCCCATCACGCGGGCAAGCTCCTGTTCGTCTACGCGACCGTCCGCTTCGGCGATTTCGACGCCAAGTCGCAGAATGCACGCGGCACCGCCATAGCGGCGATGATCTGGTTCACCTTCGTACACATGCGGGAACACGGCGACGAGATCGTCCCAGTCATAGTTCCGCCCCGACAATCGGACATCTGGTTCGAGGGCAAATCCAGCGTGCTGAACAGTATTGGCGACGCTCCGACTCTGCTTCGCGGTGAGTTTCGCGCGTGACTCGATGCCGAGCGTGGTCGCGAACTCCCCGATGGGGATGAACGTGTGTCCGGTCTCGTCAGTCCTACTGGTCACAAGCGAGCAAATTGTCGCGGAATGCGGATGGTCTACCCCCGCCCGCAACTCGGCAGGCATGGCCTCCCAAGCCTCAGGCGTAAGCGTATCTGGCAGGCCATCCTTCGCGACGCTACTGAGCTTGCGAAGCTCCGCGATGCAGTCGTTCCAGATTTCCGAAAAGCGCCGGAACTGGCTTTGAAACCCAAGTGGGTTTGCAACACTCGCGGATGCCGGCTGAAGCGCAGCGCTGGCAGGCCGATACATGATCTGTCGATCGCGCTTGGACGCTCTTAGCAGCATACCTTTGCCGAATTCGGCTTCGACGCGTTGTGCAAAGAGCTTCTCGAACTCGTCGGATACGCGCCGCACCACGACACTCCGCTGTGACAACGGAGATTCTTGCGCAAGGACGTATGCCATCCACGGTCGGAGGGGATACTGCCGATTCGCAAACCATGCGAGCGCCGCGGCGAGCGAATCTTCCGTCCAGCTGTGCGTCGATCGCACCAGCGCTTTGACGTGTTCCGGCTGGAGCCGAGCGCCATGCACTGCGACGAGATACCAAAGGAACGAGGAGCTGTAGTTCTGAAAGCTCCGGCTACGTGACTGCGATTGCGCGGCATGCATCGAGCGGAGGCGCTGCACCTCGGCAAAGACAAGCTCGTGGTCAACTCCATCGGCCAGCGCCCGACGTTCGAGCCCGTAGTAGTACACGAACAAATAGCCGTCGCTCGGCGGCAACGAGCTGCGATCCGTCGCGAGCCACTTCAGGTACACGTAGCGCTGCCTGGGCTCCATTTCGGCGTACCACGGCCAGTAAGGCAGCGGCGGCGCATCTCCTGCAGCTTCTATGCGTAGAGCGCGGTCGACCTGTGAGGGATCAATCGCCCGGCCCTGAGACCCGGGTTGGCCCAGTGATCCGACGTACGTCAGCGGGTTGCGAACCTCGAAACCATGCACGTGAACCGTCTCGCCAGGCCCGAACCAGCGAAGCGGTTCATGAGGCGTTGCAACGTTCGGTGCTCGCCGAACTTCGGAGACCCTGGTATCGACTCGAGCGGGACGAGAAACTGCTGGCGCTGCTTGAGTGGAACCAGCGAAGTCGTTTGATTGGCGGCGCGGGCTCACTTCAGTTTTACTTGATCGTCGACTCGCGCCAACCACGACGGCAACGATGACGACGATGATTGCAATAGCGACGAACGCGGCCATTGACGCAACCCTCGCCAGGCGACCGTGCGAGCAGATGGAGGTCTCCTGGGCCGACGCACGACGACCTAACAGCTGTAGCGGATGCTGATTTTCTGCCTCTATCGTAACCCGCACGGCAGCGCGGGCAAAGGATGGGGCGATTTGACTGCGACGTCCACCGACCTCGTCACGGGCTGGGCGGGCGGGAAAACACGCTGCCGTGAAGCTGCCGAACGGCCTTATGCGCGGTGGTTCTCGAGCCGCGTCCACATCGCTTTTATGCGGAAGTACGTGGCCCGAGAGCATCCTGTGAGTGAAGCAAATCGCTCGATACGCGCGTGCTCCGAACGCAGACGCGGCTCTTGTTGGAGCGCGGCGACGCATGCCAAGCGCGGATTCGGAAACGCCATCTGGAGCAGGCTCGTGCGCCAGTCGGCGAGGCCTGCCCGCCGGAGCTGTGATCCCTTGCAGTAGTGCCGCATCGAGAGTGCTGGGATCGCGTGCAACACGGTCGCCAGAAACGCATGGACCTCCCGATCATCGAACCACTCTCCCACCCGCCGATGCACCTCTGCATTAGAAGGGTGAAAATGCAGGATGATGGCGCGATCCTCCAGGGCGCGCACGTTCGGGTTCACCGTGCGCCACTCGTTGGCGATCAGGATCACGTTGCTCTTGGTCGTGAACGAGGTTGGAACGTCGGCCGAGTTTTGCGTGAGGTTGGTGAGCCAGGTAATCCGTTTCACGCGCTCGGTATTGCACAGCGGCTTCAGAATCCGCACGCAATCGCCGTCCGCATAGAGCTTGTCTAGGTCATCCAGCACGACGGGGCGGTCGCGGAAGTCCCATAGGCCGCGGTACAGGCCGTACGGTTGCACGTGCCCTTCGACGTGCAGCACGTGCTCTTCCGGCGGGCCATCTGGGCCATCCGCGTTTGGTGATATCCGCAGCGCGCGCCTCACGCTTTCGGTCTTGCCCGTACCGTGGCGCCCGAGCAGTAGAACCAACCCCAGCTCGCCGGCCGCAAACTTGGCCAGGTACAGCTCCAGCTGCGCGTAGGTCGTGACGGAGATGATTTCGCTCGGCAATTCAGCCGTTCGGGTTCGTCTGCGCATCGTGCGTCCAGGGAGCGCAGGTTGCAAAGTGTGAGACTTTGAGACTGCGCGATGTAACTCATTGCAACGGCTGGAGTTGTCACGCCGCATTTAGTCTCATCGGCCCAGATCGCTGAGACTGCAGGCGCATGACTCCGCCCATGAAGCCCTCACTCACGGGTTTGCCCGGCTTCCGGCAGTCTTCAGAATCTCGTCGGAATGCAGTCCGGCAGCGATCAGCGCCTTGCGCCAGTTCCCAAAACGCCGTCGTCCGCCGCTATGCAGCGAGGGATTGTCCCGACGGACGGCGACGGCATTTATGGGCATCTGCTCTCGCAGCCGTGCCAAAATGGCGTCGATCACGCCTTCGGGGGTCCAGCGCCGCCCTTGGCTTGCTGGTTCATGGTCAATCCTGTCGGACACACTCGCGCTTAACGGGGCTGCATCTGTGACGACGAGCGATGGATTAACGCCAGCAGCCAAAAGAGCCGCTCGCCAGGAGCCAAATACTCGTGCTCCGAAATCCGCCAGCGATCGGGGTCGAACGCTGCGACTGCCGAGTGGCGCATTGTCTAACGCCCGCTCCAGGATAGCCTTGATGATCCCATCGCGCGTCCATTGGGGTACGCGTCGCAACTTGCCGGGATCGACGCCCGCTGCGGCAACCGCCTTCGCCCATGATCCGAAATGCCGTTGTGCGGCTCGGACCAAATAACCGTGCCGGCGTTGCAACTCCGTGGGACCGAGCGGGCGTTCCTTTCGGGAAAGCGCGATGATGGTCGCCAAGACCTTCTCGGGGGGCCAGCGCTCGGTCAGCTTCGCCCGCGCGGGTGAGATTCCGGCGGCGAGCAGCGCGTTGCGCCAGGATCCGAACATGCGTGTGCCCGCTTGATAGAGTCGCGACCCGACGCCTTGCCGGTGACTCGCGGTGAGAGTTTCACCCGCGGATTCACGCGCCAAGATCTCGCGAATGATGCGCTCGCGCGTCCACTTCGCCATGCGCTAATCTCTCGCGTCCGCGATGATGGCCTCGAATCGCGCGACGATGTCCGGGTAGTGTTGATCGAGGTGCGCGCGGACCGAACTGTTCGTCAGCAAGCCGCGCGCGTAAATGGCGAGCCGGAGCAGGTCGATCGTGTACTGCTTGTACAGCCGGGAATAGAAGTCGTGCTTCTGCTCCGCGTCGGCCAGCTTCTTCAGCAAGTCGCTCTTTCGCTCGGCCGACTTGTTCCACGGATTGTGCTTGCGGCCGCGACGGGTCTCGCGTTGAGGGGGCGCCGTTTTGAGGATCAAGCTGCGGGCGAAGGCGATGCTGTAGTCCTTGTAGCTCTTCATCGCGGTCACGATTTCCTGCTGCCGGGCGGGCTTGACGTGCGTCAGTTCCACCGCACACGTGCGCGTGATCGCGCCTTGGTCGAACGCGGTTGCCGCGTCGGGATGCAGTTGTTTCAGCAGCGTTCTCTTCATTCGGTGCGCGATCCCGGCGATTCCAAGAGTCGCGGCGATTGTCTGCTCATCCAGCTCCTCGAGGGATTTCTCAATCATCCGATTCTCTTGCACCGGTGAGACTCGGTTGACCATGCGGTTGCCGGTGAAGGCCTCGCGTCGCTCTCCGATGATGCAGGGAACGATCTCGACGCCGAGTTCCACCAAGGCGCGGTAGCGCACGGCACCGTCGGTGATGACGAAGCCCTCACCGTCAGGAAACACGACCAACGGCTCGATCAGTCCGATGGCCTTAACGCTGGCTCGAATCCGCTCGTACTCACGCTGGCTCACGCGACGCTCGCGCAGCGGCCGGAGCTTCGTGATGGGGATGTCGCACGCCTCTGATCCGTCCATAGCGATCCTCCTCGTCCCGGGCATGCCCATTACTGGGCAATCGCTCCGTTGTAGGTGCCGGCCAGTTCCGGGCGCTCACTCAGGCCCTCGGCGCGCAGCAGTTCCAGCAGCGCCGCGTCCTTCCATAGCTTGGTGAGGCCATCGAGCAGCGCGAACAGGCGCGTCTCCTTGTCCTGCGCTTCGCGCACGTAGGAGTCCTTCACCTGCGTGGCATTTGTGATGTCGTTCGTGAGCGTCGCGACCGTGTACACGGCGGCTCCGTCCTGTCCATCTTTGCGCTTGCGCTCGTCCATTCGGGCGCTGATGATCTGGCGCGCCCGCGCGAAGTTCTGGCAGTTCACGATGCCGCGATCGAACGCATCCATCAGCACGTTCTGGATCGCCGCGTCCTCGCTGCTCGCCACGAGGACCGCGAACGACATCGAAAACACTTCTTGCTCGACGCCCAGGATCAGGCGCTCCTCGCCCTTCTCGACCAGTTGGATGTACTGACGGATGTACTCGACGCTTCGGCAAGCCACCTGCGCGATGTGGTCGAACGTCCAGCCCTCGTCGTGCAGGTGCTTCAGCTCGCGCGCGAACTCCATTGTCCCGGGACGGCTGCGGGCGAGATTCTCGACCAACGATTCGAGATATGCCTGTTTGCGCGTGCAGGTCACGACCTCGGCACGGATGTGGGTTCGGCCGAGCCGCTTGTGGGCGATCAGTCGTCCCTCGCCGCAGATCAGCTCAAAACAGCCGGTTTTCGCGAGGAACTTATCGTTGACCCGGATGTCCTTGAGCTGGCCGTTCGCTTCAATGCTCTGGACGTTCAGCGCGAATTGTTTCTCGTCGCGGTTCCGTGAGTTGATTACCTTGATCTTGTCGATCGGGATCATCTCGCGACGTCGGTCCTTCATCAGCAGAATCGGTGCCGTGTCCATCACGCTCTCGCAAGCTGGAAGATCATGTCCAATCCACGGTGACCATAGAGTTCGAGCCGCGACTCCGACGAACCGAACAGCCGAATCCCGTGATCCTCGACCAGGAGGCGCGGCAGCGCCAGGTAGCCGAGAATCTCTGGCCCCTGCGGACCGGAAACCGGCACGCCGAGCGTGATGTCGACGACGCCACGCATGTCGGGCCGGAAGTACCAGTACTGGCTGTAGCCGTGCGGAACAGGAACGGAGGGCTGTATCAGCACGGTGAACCGCCGATTCAGCACCAGGAAGTCCTCATAGCTCTCGACCTCCTGTACCAGGCTGCGTAGCTGCGACTCGACCTCTTGTTTCACCTGCTGGAGCGCGAAGCGGAAGACCTGCTGATACGCGGCGTCCAGCGATGAGAAGTGCTTCGCGTACGTCGAAGATGCGGGTGCCGTTGTGTCGGCTCGCAGCAACGAGGGTCGGACGAGCTGGTGCGCTTCCAGTACGCGATGCAGCTGCTCGAGCATGAACTCCGGTGTGTACCGCAGAGCGGCCTGCGTCAGAATGCGCTGCGCCTCGTCGAAAATCGGGCGCTCCACGATCGGCTCGAATGCGCTCGCCGTTTTGATCCACTCAGTTTTCGGGTTGTGCCGCGTCGGCGTCTTCAACTTCTGCGTCGTGCGGTTGTACACGAGCGTGCCGACGTATAGCTCGTTGAGCAGTATGCGGCGCACTTTCGACCGGTCCCACGTGCCTCCGCCCGGTGAGGTAACGCCGTCGCGGTTGAGTGAGTCGGCGATGTCATTCATGCTGTGGAGCGTTTCCGTGAACTGGCGAAATATCCGCTGCACCGTGGCTACGTGTAGCTGGTCGCCACGCGCCAAGGTTACGCGCTGGTTCTGGATGCTCTTGCGCTGTCCGGGCGCCAGCGGCTGAACTGGCTTGCGCGCTTCATCCAAGAGCAACCGCTGCAGTGCATACGGCGGTTTTCCGCCAGCCCAGTAGCCTTGCTGCGTGATCTTCACGCACCCGCGGAACACCTTGTCGCTCAGCTCCTTGCTGTACTGGGCGGCTCGGAAGCGCTCGAACTGGACGTACACCTGGTAGAGCTGATCGTTGGGCTTCGGCTTGCCGAGCGTGGTGTAAATCACCTGCTTGCCGTGGCGCTTGCACTCCGCGCTGTACGTCGCCGACAGATCGATATCCTGAAATCGGCCCCAGCGGCTGACGTCCAGGCAGATAACGAACTCAAAGTCCGTGCGGATTTTGACCCAGTTCTCCATCATGTCGTTGAAGCCGTCGCGACCTTCGGCTGTCAGGCCGGACTTTCCCCGGTCGGCGAATTCCTGCACGATGTCGACGCCGTTCTCACGTGCCCATTGACGAACCTGCTCCTGCTGGATGGCGACGGAGTTTTCCTGGCGATCCTGGGCGGAGTGGCGATAGTAGGCCACGGCCCGAAAGCGCGGCGCCGACGGGCCGCTCGGGCTATCCCGAACCCACCAGCCTTGCTTCGTGCTATCCGACATGCACACCTCGCTGCTTCCCGCAGCTTGCGAGAGCCACAAAACGGCTGCCGCGATGATCGTTCGCGGATCAAGTGAACGCCGATCTGACCGCGCCAACGGCGCCGAGGAGACGATCGCCGACTCAACGTGCGAGGCAGCATAGAGACTGGCCGTGCAAAATCGCGGCGCATTTTCGTGCAATTCCCGTGCAAAATTGCTCAGTGAGTGCCGTCGAGAATTAGGCCGTAACCCCCACCGGTTCCTCGAATTGCGGCGGCCAAATCCGCCATTCCGGCGTCGCTCAATCTACGCCGGAGGTGCCGGATCGCACTTCGAATCGTCTCGGGTGCTTTCACGCCGCCGTCCCAGACGTCCTCGAGCAACTGGCCGGCCGTGATATATTGATTCGGGCGACGCGCAAGTCGTTCGGCGAGCCTGAACAGCGTCTTCTGGCGGAGCAAGCACGTCCTGCCCTCCCAAAACACCGAAAGCGTGGAGGCATCGACGAGTGGTCGGGTGTTGGGCGCGCTTCGCACGGCTCCTTTGCGCAGCGAATGGCGTTGCGTGAGCTGAAGTTCGTCAAGTTCCGCGCGGAGGATCGCGCGAACCTCATCCGCACAGACTGCGGCGGTCATGAGGGTTTCGGCAAGGCGGGCTACGAGATCCGCCAGTCGCTGGACCTTTTCTTGCGTCATCGTGGTCTCCAATCGTCGGTCGCGGACGATGGAGCACCAATCCTGAACCAGGTCCAGGCGCGTAACGCGGAGCGCCACCCCGCTACCGCAGGGTCTTCCGCGCGAGTTCGAGTCTCCCAAATGAGAGCTCCACCGCGCCGCTGGGATCGTCGGCAACGGCTGTCGAACGGCTCGGCCCCAGCTAGGCAGGCCGTGCGCACCGACCCGCCGCAGCCGAGATCAATGCGTGGGGGTTGACACGCACTTGAAAAGTGTTAACGTATTACGTAAACTATAACGGAGCCGAAGCCGATCATGGAAGTGAGCTTCGCCAGTCGGAGCATGCAGAGGGCTTGCTCGACCGAAAGAGACATGAAGAAGGCGTGGGGTGCCGCGATGGCCAAGAAGCTCCAGCAGCGATTGGCGGAGTTCGCAGCGGCCGATACGCTCGAGGTGATTTCGCGCCTCCCGCCTGCCCGCTGCCACGAATTGGCCGGGGACCGCAAGGGCCAGTTGTCGGTCGATTTGGTCCATCCGTATCGGCTGATCTTTGCACCGGATCACGATCCGCTGCCGGCAAAGCCCGACGGGGGGCTCGACTGGACGCAGGTGACCAAGATTCTCGTACTGGAGGTTTACGACCCGCATTGAGGTACACACGCCGCCACAGAGAGAGGACGCGTGTGCTGAGGACGGCGAGCCAAGCACGCCGGAGGAGAGCCAGCACATGATCAAAATGAGCAACAGACGGTACGCATACACGCCGGATTACGCCGTGGCGCCCGGTGCCACGCTTCAAGAGACGATCGACTCGTTGGGAATGACCCAGCGAGAACTCGCGGTGCGCACCGGGATGGCACCAAAGACGATCAACGAGATCATCAAAGGTAAGGCCGCTCTCACGCCCGACACCTCGGTGCTGTTGGAACGCGTGACCGGAGTGCCGTCCCGAATGTGGAACAACCTCGAGACGAACTATCGAGAACAGCTGGCGAAGATTGCGGATCGCGAGCGATTGGAGGCCGACCTCGCGTGGATGAAGACGATACCCACCAAGGAGCTCATCTCGCGCGGCACGATTGAACCGACCACTGACAAAGTGACGTTGCTCCACTCGGTTCTGAAGTTCTTCGGAGTGGGCAGCTCAGAGCAGTGGACGCAGGTCTGGATGCAGCCGGAGGCTGCGTATCGGAAATCGGAGCGGTTTGAGGCGCACCCCGGCGCGGTCGCAACTTGGTTGCGACTCGGCGAACTCGACGCCCAGAAGATCGACACGAAGCCGTACGACCGCGTGCGTTTCCAGAAGGCGCTCACGACAATCCGGTCACTTACGATCCAGTCTCCGGAAGTATTCGAGCCACGGATGCGCGAGACGGCGGCAGATGCCGGAGTCGCGGTCGTCTTCGTTCCCGAGCTCAAGAAGTGTCCCATTAGCGGCGTCGCTCGTTGGCTGACACCCGAAAAAGCACTGATTCAACTCAGCCTGCGATACAAGACCGAGGATCAGTTCTGGTTCTCGTTCTTCCACGAGGCTGGGCACATCATGAACGACCCCAAAAAGTCGGTGTCCATCGACGACGGTAACCAGCAAGGGACCGACGAGCGGGAAGCGCGAGCGAACCGATTCGCGGCCGACATGATGATCCCGGCCGTCCATGCCTCGCGATTGCAGACGCTCACGACGCAGCCCAAGGTCACGCAATTCGCCAAGGAGATCGGAATCGCTCCAGGAATCGTCGTTGGGCGCCTGCAACGAGAGGGCGTTCTGCCGTGGCCGAGCCCGCTCAACTCGCTGAAGCGTCGATTTACTTGGAAAGATGAATGAGCGCTGCGTCGCACGACCTTGTTGGGTTCGTTTTGCTCGGGGGAACCGAACCTTCATGGTTCGGTTCGGACGAGGGAGCCGAACCTTAGGGGTTCGGTTCGGACGAGCGAAACGGAATCGAAAAAGTCTCTCCTGTCGCGCGAGACTTTTTTTCGAAGAGAGTGCGTTTCCCTCTAGTTGAACGGTCGTATCGAAATCGGCCGACCGAGTGGTTAACGCGAAACGCCGTCCGAGAGACCGGGCGGCGTTTTCGTTTCTATCGCAAGGATACGCAAGGGCTTACGGCTGCTCCGGACGGGACCGCGTCTCTCGCCGCCGGCGTCACGCGCCCCTGCATCGACCGGTCGAAGCCCACCGGCGCAGTCCTCCGGCCGGAAGTCTCGGAGTCTCTGCGCGTCGCCGACCGCGTGGTTAACGCGCTCCATAACCGGACGGTCGCGGATATCTCGACGTGCGATCGCCAGATGCTCTGAGAGCGGATTGAACGGCGCGGCGACGCGGCACGACGCGTGATTCCCCAGCTCCATGCATGCCCGACGTCGGTGGGGCTGCAACAAATCCGGTTCGCGAAATTCGGGTCGTAGGACAGCGGTGCGAACTCTGACACCGGGGTCGCGAGATCTCGATGGAATCTTGTGCCGAACCGCGCGGTCCCTTCATCAGCCGGCATCGGCGCCTCGCGGCGCGGCCTGCGCCGGCGACCACGAGCGCGTAGCACCGCGCAACATGATTGGCCACATCGAGAATCCATGAAGCTCATTGCTGCAGCACGATTGACCGCCGATTCAAGTTAGGATACGGTTCGCGCCCTCTTGGGAGCGCGCATGTCAATAGATTACGATTTCACCGGGCATTTTCACGCCTTGACAGGGCAGCGTCCGTTCCCGTGGCAGATTCGGTTGTTCGAGCGGTTCGTGGGCGACGCCGACGTCGGGCGGTTCCCGGCGTGCAGCCTGCCGACCGGGCTGGGCAAGACGAGCGTGATGGCGGTGTGGCTGCTGGCGCTGGCCCAGACAGGTGGGCATGAGGCGCACGAGGGGCGGCTGCCAAGGCGGCTGGTGTACGTGGTCAACCGTCGCACAGTAGTTGA
This sequence comes from Phycisphaerae bacterium, assembly GCA_050184295.1. Taxonomy (GTDB): domain Bacteria; phylum Planctomycetota; class Phycisphaerae; order UBA1845; family Fen-1342; genus JBFXAM01. Next base: position 12,254 of record JBFXAM010000091.1, read on the forward strand.
TCAGGCAAGCAGCATCCGGTGCTGACGCGCAAGGACTTCATGGGCTGCTTCGAGCTGGCGTTCTACGGCTGGCGCGAGGGGGCGGCGCACGCGTTCTTCGGCCCCAATAACGCGCTCGATCTCTGGCGGGTGAAGAAGGTCAATCCGCAGTCGATGGTGCATCTGACCGAGAAGCCGGTCGAGCTCGCGGCGCGGGCGATCCACTACTCCTCGCGCCCCGGCGAGCACGTGCTCGACCTCTTCGGCGGCTCGGGCAGCACGCTGATGGCGGCCGAGCAGACCGGCCGGCGGGCGTTCCTCATGGAACTCGACCCGTTGTACTGCGACGTCATCGTGCAGCGGTGGGAGACGTTTACGGGGTTGAAGGCAGAGCGCAGCGCTACCATTCAGCGGGACACGCCGTAACAGCGAGCGCCTCACCGCCGCGCCAACCACGGCCGATCATCCCGCCTGCTCAGCCACGGCCGCTCGCCGCGGTTGAGCCGGACGACGCGTTCGGTCCAGGAGCGGCGCTGCGCCCCGGCCTCGGTGAGCAGGTCGACGCGCAGCATGTCGGCCAGCGCGAACTGGGCGACCTCGCAGTCCCAGTAGTGATTCGCGGCCCCGACCGAGATCGGCGCCCACGCCTCGACCTGCCGCCCGCCGGCCTTGCGCACCAGCACCTTGTGCTCGCTCGTCATCTGGCGGTTGTAATCGGCGTCGTTCGCATCGTTCAGCGACCATTGCTCAACCGGAGCGGCTTCGACGGTCGCACCGGGCGGATGGGATTCGGTCGCTGCCGGCGCAGGGCGATGTCCGAGCTGCCGTGACGAAGTGATTCTGGAGGTCGGCTGTGACGGCTGTACGTCCTGCACGTCGGGTTCCGGCAAGCCGACGCTGAACAACGGCGTCGATACGGGATTTGAGCTCGGCCGCATGGCCGGCGGCGTCTGGGCAGGCCAACTCGCAATCCGCGCGGTCAATCCGTCGGCGAACGACTCGCGTCCGGCGGGGCTGCTGTTTGACGGCGTGGAGGGGGACGAATACGAAGGTGTTCATGTCATCCGCATCGACAACAAGATCCGGCAGGTCAAGGCGGTGGAAACGCTCGCGGACATCGTGGACTCGAACCCCAGCGACTACACCTACGATATCGTGTTCTACGCCACACCGGACGGCGGCTGGGGTTCGCCGAGCGGCGTCTATACGATTCCGGGCGGCACGGACGTGGTTCAAGCATGGCGCATCTCGAGCGCCAGCGCTCCGACGAATTTTAACCAGTTGCGCATCGCGAAATTCGACGGCGCGATTCCGACGGAGAGTCCAACGCCGGTTGCCGTCTACGATTACACGTTCACGGAAATCACGGCCGACGAAGAATGGACCTGGGAGCTGGCAATCAGCGATGACGGCGTCACGCCGGTGAGCGTGGAGTGCGAGCACTGGGAGGACATTGGCGACGACCGGTGGCGATGTACACGGGAAGTAGAGCGGGACGGTGGTATCGTCTCCGAGATCACCGACACCTGGTGGACTTATACGTGGGGGCGAGAGCTGAAGTTTCGCAGCGTCGCGACGGGGGACGCTCAACTCGTGACCGAGTACTTCTATCGAGAGGACGAGGGCGCGCCGGAGGAGCCCGGCCGGCTGTGGAAGCGCCAGAATCCCGACGGCTCGTGGATCGCCTACCGCTATGAGGAGGACGGCCGGCTCAAGGCGGTCATTCAGTCCTGGCTGAATGAATGCCTGCCCGCGGACCCGGACATCGGCGATGGCCGATCGGTTCAGTACTTGTATGAGGACGAGGAGGAGGAGGATGCACAGCGCGAACCGATCAGCGCCACCGAGAGAGTCGGCAACGACATTGTGGGGCTGACGACGTATGATTGCGCATATTCGTATGGTTATCTAGAAACGCGCACCGAGCGGCGATTCCCCGATCCCGACAATGAAACCCAGCATCTTCAGACCGTTACTAAGTATTACTCAGACGGGCGCGTTGAATTCGTTTTGTATCCCGACGGACGTCGTGATCACTATATCAATGTGGATGACAGCGTTTCATTCTCGTTTTCCGTCGACGGCGGCGAAATCACTCCGGCCATCACCGATGGTGGTACGGATCGAATCGTACGAATCTATTACGCTACGGCGGGTTCGCCCGGCGGCATCACGGGCGTGTCCGAACAAGCGGCTCGCGTTACCGACGCCACCGGGCGGCTCCTGTACGAAGAGAGGGGGGTCGCGGGAATCAGTTGGGGATCGTGGTTCATGGTTGGGCCACTGAGCCAGACGGTGTATCAATACGATGCCAAGACGCGTCTCGAAGTACAGTATCACTCCGACGGCACGAAGGTAGAGCACACCTGGGGCTGCTGTGCCGAAGCCAGCATCACCGATCGCACCGGCATGGAGCGAACGACCGACCGCGACGTGCTCGGCCGTGTGCTCTCCGAGACGAAGGCGGGCGCGGCTTCCCATGGCGACTATCCGGCGCAGGATCCCGTCACGACGACGATCACGCGCGGCTTCGACGGGAGCGACAACCCGACCGAGACCACGGTCGTCAGCGACGGCACGCTCTCGCGCACCACGACGCGCACCTTCGATCTCGCCGGCCGCATCCTCGCCGAAAGCGACGACGACACCGGGCTCGAAACGACCTATCTTCATGAGACGGTCGCCGGCGGCGGCCGCAAGGTCACGCGCACGCTGCCCGGCGGCGCGGGCGAGATCACGGAGTACTTCCGCGACGGCCGCGTGAAGAGCGTCACTGGCACGGCGATCGTCGTGCAGTTCTACGAATACGGCGTCGAGGAGCAGGGCGATTCCCGTTGGCCATACACGAAGGTTTACACCGGCGCCGATGATTCCCCGCGCTGGACGAAGACGGTCTACGACGGCCTCGGCCGCGTGATCCGCGAGGACCGCCCCGGCTATGACACCGGCACGATCTCGACGATTCACACCTACCTGCTGAACGGCGTCGCGGGTGCCGGCCAGATCGAATGCATCACGCCGCCGCACCAGGCGAACACGTGCTACCGCTACGACGCCCTCTCGCGGCTGGACGCCGTCTGGCTCGACCTCGACGACGACGGCTCACCGGACTTCGACGGCGTCGACCGCATCACGGTGACGGAGCAGGAATATGAACTCGACGGCGAAAATAACTGGTGGGCCGTCACGCGCACCATCATCTATCCCGTCAACTCGTCGGACACCGGCGTCACGATCGCCGAAGAGCGTCGCCAGGCCAGCGGCCTGACGGTCGAAGCCAATGCCGTCACGCAGCGCATCCCCGCCCGTGGCGATCCGACCATTACGACCGTTGCGCTCGATCCGGCCGACAAACTCGTCACCGAGACGACGCTCGTGCCCGGCAGCGCGATTCCCGCCGAGACGGTCACGCACAACGGCCTGGTGCAGTCGACGACCTCCCCGACCGGCGTGACGACCACGTTCGCGTATGACGGCCTGGGCCGCCGGACGGTCGTCACCGATCCGCGCTCGGGCCCGACGTTCACGACGTACAATGACTTCGGCGTCGAATCGGTCTACACGACCGACGACGGCGAGCCGAATGGCGACGTGGTGACGGAGACGGGTTACGGCTACAGCGAGACGACGGGCCGGCTGGCGTGGACGCGCAACCGGCGCGAGAACGCGACGTATGTCTACACGCGGTTCGGTTACAGTCTGCGTGGCGAACTGGAGAAGACCTGGGGCGACGTACCCCAGCCGACGTACGTCGAGTATGACGCGTACGGCCAGCGGACGACGCTGCGGACATACCGCGGCGGTTCGGGCTGGGACGGGTCGGGGTGGCCCGGCAGCCCCGGCGACGCGGACGAGACCACGTGGACGTACGACCCGGCGACGGGGTTGCTGCTCACCAAGACCTACGCCGACAGCACCGAGGTGAATTACACCTACACCGCCGACGGTCGGCTGTTCACGCGGACGTGGGCGCGGGAGCATGCCAGCTCGCCGCTGGTGACGACGTATCGTTACTATGGCGATTCGTCGGGCTTCACGCCGCCGGGCGGGTATTCGAATGCGAACACCGGCGAGCTGGGCAAGGTCGAATACAGCGACAGCACGCCCGCCGTTTCGTATGGCTACACGCGCGACGGTCTGCCGGAGGCGATCGTGGACGCGGCGGGCACGCGCGTGCTGACGTATGACGCCGAGACGCGCGAGCCGATCGGCGAGAATCTGCCGAACGGGTTCTATGGCGCGGGCCGCGATATCGAGCGCGGCTATCACGCCGACGTGGTCGGGCGGCTGACGACGCTTTCGATCGGCGCGGAATACGAGGCGGCGTATGATTATGATGACGAGGTGAGTTCGAACGCGACGGGTCGACTGAGTCGCGTCCGCGGGCCGGGGTTGCCGGGTCCGACCGGCGGGAGCGACAACGGCGTGTACTACACGTATCACGGGGACAGCGATCTCGTGCAGTACGCCCGCACCAAGACGGGCTCCGGCACGGTGCAGTTGCAGACGCGGCGGGAGTATGAGACCGGCCGCAATCTGCTGACGTATATCGAGAACCGCTGGGCGCCGGCGGGGGCGAATACGGTGGTGTCGAAGTACGCGTATGTGAACGATGCGCGGTCGCGGCGGACGAGTGTGGTGCGCACCGGCGCCGCGTTCGGCGGCACGGGCGGATCGGGGGATCATCTCGACTTGTGGTCGTACAATGATCGCAATGAACTGACCGGAAGCAATCGCTACGCGGACACCGATCCGGACACTCCGGCCGATCCGGTCGCGGCGTTGGATCGTTTGTATGCATACGACCCGATCGGCAATCGAACCGGCTCCGAAGACGGCGTGACGCCGACGGTCTGGGCGTACGAGACCAACGCGTTGAACCAGTACGAACGCATTGACACCGTGGGCGATGCGCTTATCCGGCAGGGGTACAGCTTCGATGCGGATGGCAACCTGGCGGAGCAATGGCTCATCGGCGACGCGACCTGCGACGGTATGGTCAACAGCTTCGACACGGACTGGTTCGTGGCGGCGATTCTCGATCCCGAGAACAATGAGATGCCGGAGTTCTATCCCGGCGATCAGGAGTGCTGGGATCGGCGCGTCGAATGGGCCGACGTGGACGGCAACGGCCTGATCAATAGCTTTGACGTTGATCCGTTCGTGGACGTGCTCACCAGCGGCGGCGCGGTCTCGCGGGCGTTCACGTGGAACGCGGAGAACAAGCTGGTGATGGCGGCGCCGGTGCAGAGCCCGCCGCCGTTCGGGGCGCAGCGCGTGAAGTTCGTGTACGATTACATGGGCCGGCGGATCGAGAAGCTCGTCGAAACGTGGACGGATGACGATCCGGACGAATGGGTCGAGACGAGCCGCATACGATATGTATACGACGGCTGGCTGCTGCTCGAAGAGCTCGACGCAATGGACAGCAACGCGGTCGTGCGGCAATACACCTGGGGCCTCGATCTCGCCGGGCTGAACGGTTCGATCAACGATCGAACATCGGCGGGCGGCATCGGCGGGCTCCTGGCTGTTCACGACGAAACCGTCGAATCCGGCGAAGACTACATCTACTTCTACGACGCCAACGGCAACGTCAGTCAACTCGTCGCGTTCGAAGACGGCTACGGCGACGCGACCGACGACGGCTGGCACATGGATCGCCTGGTCGCGCGGTACGAATACGACGCCTACGGCCGCATCA
>JBFXAM010000092.1:0-17723 GCA_050184295.1 Phycisphaerae bacterium
ACTCAAGGACGCGATCGATCGCGTCCGCGAAGCAGTTATCGAGGCAAAGCGGCAGCCGGCAGTTCGGGGATTCGCATTGTGAAAATCGGACAAAAGGTACTTCCTGACACGGGCGTTAGGGTCGTGGGTGAACGATCCCGCGATTTGGACGTTATGCACGATTTGGAATTTGGGGTGACGAGGTGACGCGGGTCGGGAGCATTCGAGCGCTCGCGGCGCTGGTCGGCGTGTCGCATACGACCACGCACAAGTGGACTCGCCGCCCAGACTGGCCTTTCGGGCGTCCCCCGTGGCCGGCGTCGATCGTCGGACGCGTCGAACGGTGGCGCGAGGCAAGCCTGTTCGGCGAGGACGGCAACGCCAGAGACGCCGGCCGCGTCGCCAGCGCGGCGAAGTTGCGATTGCTCGTTGCGAGAACGTCGAAAATCGAGTTGCAGCGCGCGATCCTGGCCGGCGACTACATCCCGCGGCGAGACGTGGAGATTGGCGAAACCGAGCGGCGGCGTGCGGCGGCGGCGGCGTTCGCGGCAATCCCGGCACTTGCGCCGCGGCTGGCCGGCATGACCGCGGACCAGATGCGCGACGCGCTGGACGACGCCATTCGCACGGCGCTCGACACACTGGCGGGCGTGGATGCAATAGACGCCGCGCGCGTGCGCGGTTAAAATGCAGTGGCAATCGGAGGAATCCCAATGGCGGCGACGGCGACTATTCCCAAACCTACGAAAACGTCCGAACCAACGGCACCGCTCGATGAAGCCCGGGCACTGGCTGCCCGCGTCGTCGAGTTGCGGCCCGGCATTGCGAGCGCGGACGCGCCCGAGCGGCGCGCGGCGCTGCTCGCGCTCAAGCCGCTTGCCGAGCGGCTCCGCGAACTCTGCGACGCGGCAATAGCGGACGAACGCAAGCACTCGCCGCGTGCCGTGGTCGATCCCAACGCGGCGGCGGCGCGCGACACGGCCAAGCAAATCATCATCTGCGTGCGCGAGTCGTTGTTTGGACTGAAAGACATGCGATCGGCGCTGATTGACGCCGCGCCGGCCGCATACGTCGCGCGCGTGCGTGCGCTGCGCTTTGCGACACTTGGCGATCCCCGGCCGCTGCTCAAGCGGGCGGACGTTGCACCAGGAACCGAGGCGGTCGCGACTGCGCGCGCGGCGGCAGATCTGGTCGGGCTCGCGCTCGGGCCGTCGCGGCTCGCCGAGCTTCGGCGCGAGCTTGACAAGGCGGAATCGGCGCTGTTGACTGCGCCATGGGGCGAACTGGAGTAAAGGCCAATGACTTGTTCGCAATGGAAATCGGCGCGAACGTTGTGGCTTCGCCGGCTGGCCTGGGCGAGGGAACGCAAGAACGGCGACGTGCGATACATCGCCGAGCGCGCGCTACTCGCGCTCGGCGCTTTCTGGACGAACGGCGGACCGCGGAAAATGCGGTAGGCTCCGCTCGCCGCACCCGCCGCCGTGCTCGTCACTGTCGCGGCGGCGGGCTTGAATGACGCACCCGACTAGCTATCGGGTGTATGGCCCGGCTGTCGACGGCGTGCGGCAGCCGGGCGTTCCCTACACGCCGGGGAACAATGTCAATGCCACACGCCGAAGAAATCCACGCGCTCATCGACCAAATCCAATTCGCCGACGACAAGCACGACGCGGGCGCATTACTGCTAAAGCTGCTTGCCTTGCCCGACTGCCCGTTGTCGCTGGCTACGGCGGCGCTGTACGCCACGCGCGCCGACAATTCTGCAACCGCATTTGACGAATGCCTTCGGTCGCTGTTGATTGGCGATCGATCTTTGATGCCGGTCGGGCGGGTCGCGGTCAATTGGGAGTACAATGCTGTTGCGCATGCATTGCGCCGCGCGTGGAGCCGGGCCGCGCCCGATGCGCCGGCGAATCGCGAAACCGGCCGGACCGTAGACGGGACGCCGGGCGCGAGCAAATGCGCCGCCGCGCTCGTGCTGCTGGTCGATCATCCCGATTGGACCGACGCACGAATCGCGCGGGCCGCGGGTGTGAGCCGTCGCACGCTCTACAAGTGGCCGAAATACATCGCGGCCCGCGGTGCGATCGAGGCGGGGCGGCACGACCTGCCCAGCGGGTCCAAAATCAACGGTCAAATCGACGCCTACGACGACGCGTAGGGCACACTTTCGGGCACACGTCGGCATCGAAAAACACTACAAATCTAGTGGTTTGCACGCAATCGTAGGGCACACGTCGGGCACACTCGCCCATTCTCCGGGACATCCCCACCTGGAGGATCGACGAATGCCGACTACCGGACGGACCGATACGACCCGGCACCCGCCTCGCGACTGGCGCGAGTGCCCGACGGCGTGGTTCGCGCGGCTGGAGCTGGCGCGCGAGCGTCGCGAGTACGAAAGCGCGGCCGAAGCGCTCCGCGAGCTGCGCAGGCTCGGCGTAATCGTGAAATTCACCCGCGCACCGAAAGCGGGTGACGCATGACGCGCCCGCCCCTACCGGACCCCGAGCTGCTCGCCGATCGCCAAGTCGCGGCATTGATGAACTGTTCGACGCGGCATGTACTCGCGATGACCGCACGCGGCATGATCCCGCGGCCGGTCAAGCTCGGCGGGCGGTGCACAAGGTGGCGTCGGTCTGACATAGTCGCGGCGATCGACAGGCTGCATGCCGCCGCGCAGACTGGCGGCGCGGAATGACCGGTCGAGCGCTCGCGCCGCTTTCACGATCTAGATCTAGATCAGATTCGATCGCCTTGGCCGGGTTCCGGGACGGGAATGAGGCGCTCGCGCGGTTCGCTGTTGCCGCGCTGGAGCGCGAGCGGCCGATGACATTGCGACAGCTTTTCTATCGGACTGTGAGCGCGGGGAAGTTGCCGAGCACTGACGCCGCGCACTATCGCCGGCTCGGGGCGGTCATGACGCGGCTACGCGAGCGGGGCGTTGTGCCGCTCGACTGGCTCGTTGATTCGCTGCGCGCGACGTACAAGCCGTCGTCATGGTCCGGGCTGGGCGACTTCGGGGAGACGGTGCGCGACCGGTACAGGCGTGATTTCTGGCGGGACCAGCATATTGCGATTCACGCGGTCTGCGAGAAGGACGCGGTCGCCGGCACGATCCAGCCGGTGACGGCGGAGTATGACGTTCCGCTGCACGTCTTGCGTGGTTACCCGTCGTTGTCGTTCGCCGGCACGATCGCCGCGGAGATGCGACGCACGCGCAAGCCGATCGCGTGCTTCTATGTCGGCGACTTCGACCCCAGCGGCTTCGATATCGAGCGCGACGCGCGGGCGAAGCTGGAGCGCTGGAGCGGTAAGCGATTTGACGGCCGCGCGATGGAATGGCGGCGGCTCGGCGTCGTCGCGGCCGACTTCGAGGCGTTCGATTTGCTGCCGCTGCCCGTCAAGGCGTCCGACGTGCGGGCGCAGGCGTTCGCTCGCACGCACGGCACGCGCTGCGCCGAAATCGACGCACTGCCGCCGACGGAGCTGCGGCGACGCGTGCGCGAGGCGATCGAGGAAACCATCGACCGCGACGAATGGGAGCGGCTGCGGACCATCGAGGCCGCGGAGCGCGAGACGCTCGACACCGTGACGCGGACATGGGGGGCGAGCGATGTTACGTGACCTAGATCATGTTGCGCCGGTCGCGCTCGCCGAGCTGGCGGCGGACGGCGACTTCGAGCCCGACATTCGCCGCGCAGGCGACGCCGAGCACGCGCGATGCGTCGCGCGGCAGCACGCCGAGCGGAAGCGGCGGATCGAGGCTGGCCGGCGTCGCTGGGCAACCCTGAATCGCTTTGTGGATTCGGTCGCGCCGTGCGTGTCGCCGGTCGCGCAGGCGGCGTATCTGCATATGTTCCGGCACGCCGACCGGGCCGGGCGGGTGCAGCGGACGATCGGCCAGATTGCGGCGGGCATCGGCATGAGCGGCGCGGCGGCACGGCGTGCGGTCGCTGAGCTGCGGCGCGCCGGCGTGATTCGCGTCCGCGCCCGCGGATCGATCGCCCGCGGCGGCACGGTGTACGCCGTCGTTATGGCCGACACCGACGATCCTCCATCCGCCATAAGTGCTCACGGGTGAGCGGTAATAGGTGCTCACGGGTGAGCGGTAATAGGTGCTCACGGGTGAGCGGTAATAGGTGCTCACGGGTGAGCGGAACTACAGAGGAAAAGAACAACGGGCCGGCGCGCACCGAGCGCACACAATCCGGTGTCCCATGTTCACGCCGAGGCCGTGGGCCGTCCGCGTTCGTGGGGCTGGCGCGCGGTGGAATTGGCGCGGGGCCGGCGCTCCCGCCGAGGCCGCGGGCGGTTCGACGGACGTGGAGAGCGCGCAGAGGAATGACCGGGCGACGACCCCGCATCACACTGCGCGCGCATCGAGAAAAACGCAGAGTGCGATTTGACAACGGGCGATTCCTGTGGCATGCTTCAAGGGATGAGAAACGCCGTGGACACACTTCGACGGACGATCGAACGCGACCCGCGCCCGGCTGCCGTGATTGCTGCGCTGGCAGGCGTCGATCGCAGCATCCTGACGCGCTTCCTTCGCGGCGAGCGCGACATCGTGTTCTCGACGGCGGCGCGACTGTGCACCGCGCTGGGACTGGAGCTGCGACCGGCGAAGGGGAAACGATAAATGGCGAGCCTGTATCAGACCGGTGGATCGTGGGCCGTGCAGTACGCCGACGCCGACGGCACGCGGCGAACGGTGCGACTCGGCAAGGTGAGCGAGAAGGCCGCAAGAACGACACTCTCGCGCGTCGAAGAGCTGGTCAACGCGAAGGCGGTCGGCGGCGTTCCGGGCCGCGACGTGGCGCTCTGGCTGGCCGGCGTGGGCGACGTGCTGCATGGCCGGCTCGCACGGGTCGGGCTGGTCGAACCGCGGAAGTCGGCGACGCTGGGAGCGTTCATCGCGGCGTACAACGCGACCCGCGGCGACTGGTCCGAAGCGGCGCGGGTTCAATACGGGCTGGGCTTCAAAGACGCGCTCAAGCACTTCGGCGAGACGCGGCGGCTCGACAGCATCCAGCCGGCCGACGTGGACGCATTCCGTGCCGTGCTTGCGGCGCGGTTGAAACCGGCGACGATGCGGAAGCGGTTGAAAATCTTCAAGCACGTGATGCAGCGAGCGATTCGCGGCCGGGTGCTGCGTGAGAATCCGGCGGCGCACCTTGCGACAGCGAACGTGAACGATCCGTCGCGGTTGCAGTACATCGACGCCGAGACGGTGCGGCTGGTCGCTGGCGAGCTGTCGGGGGAAATGCGGCTGCTCGTGCTGCTGGCACGCTTCGCCGGGCTGCGGACGCCGAGCGAGCATTACGCGCTGACGTGGGCTGATGTCGATTTTGAGCACGACCGCATGATCGTCCGCGCGCCCAAGACGGGCGGCGTGCGGTACGTGCCGATTCTGGATGACGTGCGGGGAGAACTGCTCAAGGCGCACGGCGACGCGGCGACGGGCGCAACGCACGTGTTCGCGCGGCGATTCGCGGTCCCTTACATCCGTCGCGTGACCGAGCAAGCGATCCTGCGGGCCGGGCTTGTCCAGTGGCCGCGGCTGTATCAGAACCTTCGGGCATCCTTCGCGACGGACTGCGTGCGATCCTTGCCAGCGAATCAGGCGGCACTCGTCCTTGGGCATGGGCAGAACGTCGCGGCGCAGAGCTACTGGACGGCGACGGAAGCCGACTTCGGCGCGCTGCAAAAAGCGCTGCGGCAGACGCACGCGGACGCTGGCGGACGCTCGCACGACGAAACCGCGAACGGCGGGAAATCCCGCACAATTGCGCACACGGGCGCAGATACAAGCAATTCTAGAATGTCTAAAGTGGGCCCAGCAGGACTCGAACCTGCGACCAGCGGATTATGAGTCCGCAGCTCTAACCGACTGAGCTATGGGCCCGCACCTGACCGCACGACGCCGCGGCTTTCGATCGATCCTACGCCGCGCGACGCGGTTCTCACAGCTCGCAACGCCGCACCCCGCATGACGAGCTCGTCGCTCGCGGCGCGACGAACGAATCGGTCCTGTGCCGTCCGCAACACGCCGCCGTCGCCGCCGAGCTCGACTCAGAGTGGGCGGTAAGGGACTCGAACCCCTGACCCCCTCGGTGTAAACGAGGTGCTCTAGCCAACTGAGCTAACCGCCCGAACCAGCGCACGCGATCACCCGCGCGTGCGGTCGCCACGTCAAGCCGCCGCATTGCGCCACGGCCAGTCCGCACCGCAGCAATCGCAATCGCAGCCGCAGCTCGGCGCCTCGGCGCCGTCCGCCACTGATTCTACGCCGGGCGATTCTACGCCGGGCGATGCGCCTGCCATAGAGCCCGCCACGCGTCGGCGCGGGATCGGCTCACCCCGCGGCGCGGCGCGGCACACACGTGGTTACCCTGTGCCGCGCAGCCGCCGGTGCGTCAACCGTGCTTGGCGCAGCAGGAGCCGGGTCGTGGTCGCGCTCGATCGGCTCGTCGGAGCGGTCCCGCTTCGCGGCGCCGCAACGAACGCGACCGGCTTCGCACCGCCGTGCTGGACGCGCCGAAAAAAAAAAGTCCACCCGCGCTGGTCCGTTTCCGCAGCCCGCAACGCGTCGAGGCTGGCATGGTCTGCGGACCGAATCGCTCCCCGTTCCGGTATTCGTTTGCAGCGTCATCGCAGATTGCGTTTCGCGTGGTCGCCAGTGGAAATTCGCGGTTTGCGCTCCCTAACGTCAGGCGCTGCCGAGGAACGCATCGCGCCCCACGCGCGACGGCCGCTCGTCCACACGACCGCGCGCGTGGCGGTCGGAACCGCGCGAGGACGCGCCCGGCACAACCGAGATTCGCGGCGCAGAGCCGCTCGATTGGAGATGGAAGATGTCCCGAACGCCCATCTCACGTGACGGAGAGTACTGGAATGAGTATCGCCGCCGCGCGTACCAGCGCTTCGCCGCCAGCGAGGCGCCTGCCGCCGATTCAACCGCCGGCCGCGCTTCACCGCTCGGCGTCGCGCTCGTCATGCTGCTCGCGCTCGCGCTGGTCCTGGCGATGAATGACGTGGCGCGCGCCGATTTGCTGTGGGACAACTATCGCACAGCGCCGGACGGGTACGACGGCATCGCCGGCGTCAGCTCCGAACGCCGCACCGAAGTCAGCGAGAGTTGGGCTGCCGACGACTTCATCCTCGCCGCGCCGGTTCTTGTGCAGGAGCTTCGCTGGATCGGCTTTCGCGACCCGAGCCGCACGTATCTCGCCGACGTGCTCATCGTCGACGCCGAACTCTCCGCCGTGCTCACGCTCTCCGACCAGGCCTACGGCGCGAGCGTGCTCGGGTCCGCGTTCGATTTGCAGGTCTATGCCGGCACCGTGGCCATCCCCGATCTCAACCTCCCCGCCGGACGTTACTACGCCGCGGTTCGTCTCGCCGACTCCGATCTCGGCCGCAACTTCGTGGCCACTACCGGCAATGGCGTGCTGCACGGCGAGACCTTCGCCATCTTCCGCAGCTCGTTCTTCGGGTTTCCCGACTGGGTCGACGCGTCGAACGCGGTTGACACCGGACCCACCGAACTCGCCTACCAGGTCCACGGCGTCGTCATCCCCGAGCCCGGCGCCGGGTCGCTGCTGCTGATGCTGGCAATGGTAGTCAAACGGCGCTGACGGCGTCATCGGCCCGTCGCGTCCGCGAGGCGGCGTTCACGCTCCACCCGGTGGTTGCGCCGCCCCGACGCTGGCTTCGACACTTGAAGCCACGAATTGCTCCAGCCGTCGGACGACATCCGCGAGCAGCTCTGCCGCCCGTTCGTTCGACATGCAGCTCGCGCGATGCACCAGGCTGAGCTCCAGCCCGCCGCGAAACGTCGTTGGCGCCAGAACGAGCGGCATCGCCGGACCCGGAGGACACGCGCGCACGTAGCGCGTCACCCGACCCATCGACTCCGCGAAGTCCGTCGTGTTCACGGCGAACGTGCTGACCCCGCCGCTGAGCGGAAAGATCCGCCGCAGGTTCCGCCGCCCGGAGCCGATGAACAACCACGGCAGCACATGCTGTTGCAGCGTGACACGCAGCGCTGCGAGCGCCAGCGCCGCGGTCGGGTCGGCCTTCAGCGCACCGGTCGCACGCGCGATCGCCGCCAACACGCGGTCGAACGGCTCGTCGGGTTCGTCGAGCAGGAGCACCATGTCGCCGAGGCACACGCCGAACCAGTTCGCCGCGTCGCTCGGCGCCCAGCGCCGGGCGCTGAACGCGCTCCCCACGGCGAGCTTTCGGCGTCGCCGGCTGGTGTGTCGATCGGGTGTAAATGCCGCGAGCGCCGTCGCCAGCGCCGCGAGCAGGGCGTCGTTCAACCCCGCGCCGCGCGCCCGAGCCGCGTTGTGGAGGCGCGTTGCGAACGGCGTCGGGACAGACGAGAACACGACATTCGTTCGGTCGCCGGCCCCGCGCTCGTCGGGCATCTTGTGCGCGCTTCGCATGCGCCGATGTAATGCGAGCAGCGAGAAGAGCGTACGAATGCGCCCGTTTCGGCGGATCGCGCTGTTCAGCCAGCGCGTCGCCGCGGGCGCGTTCGTGCACAGGCGCGCTCGCGGCGCGGCGGCGCGCTCGTCGTCGTGCGGCCCGCCGCCGACGCGGTGCAACACGTCCGCCAGCAGCCGGGCGATCGCGGTCGCGTCGGCCACTCCGTGGTGATAGACGAGCGCCAGCCAGTGATCGTCGTCGTTGGGTGGACACACGACGTTCCAGCGGAACGGTGCGTGCGGCGCGTTTCCAAACGGCTCGTTCATCTGCTCGTTCAGCAGTTCCCGGATCGTCGCCAGCGGATCGCCGGGTGCCCGCCAGACTCGCACGTCCGCGCTGGGCTCGCCGGTGAACGCATAGCGATCGCCCGACCGCGGCAGCACGAACTGGGTTACGCCGGCGCGGACCAGCGCGCCGCGGATCGCCGCTTGCAGGCGCTCGATCCGGCACACGCCGTCGATGCGCAGCAGGTGCGCCGCATTGTACGGGTGAGCGCGCTCCCAGAGCCGCATCGCGCGCTGAAAGAAGTTGAGCCGCAGCCAGGTCATCAGCGGCCGCCGCGCCAAGCGCCGACGCCGGGGCGCACGTTGCTCGTCGCCGACCGGCGGCCGCGCCGGCTGCGGGAGTCGTTTCGTGCCCGCGCATTGTAGGTTTGCCGCGCGAGTTCAACCACGCGCGGCGCTCACGCGCCGCGGCGCGATCCCGGCAAGAACCGCCCCGTGCGCCGGCAGTATTCGCGGTACGAGGCGCCGTAGACCGTGTGCAGGTGACGCTCCTCGTTTCGCGCCTTCAGATTCATGAGCGTGACATGAACGATCGCCAGCAGCAGCATGACCGCATTCGGAACGGCGACCAGCGTCGCGAGCATGAGCAGAATGCTGAGTGCGTAGATCGGGTGTCGCACGTACGCAAACGGACCGTCCGTGAACAGCGTGCCGCACTGCTCGGGATCGACCCCCATCCGCCAGTGCTTGCCCATGTGTCGCCAGCACACGATCGACGCCGCAAGGCACGCGACCGCCGCGCCCGCGGCGAGCAGCCGCATCGCCGGTGCCGCGTACCAGTCGGCGCCCCAGATCGCCAACCATCCGCCCAACCACGCCGAACGCTGCGCCGCGATGAAAGGCGTCGCGATCCACAGCACGATGAGCGGCGTCCAGACGATCCACATCAACTGCTCGATCCGCTGCGCCGGAACCACGACCCGCCCGACGTGCCGAGTCTTGCGGCTTACGCGCACGATCATCACCACGACGCAGGCCCAGTAGCAGAGCACCGTCGCACCGACGATCCAGTTCGGCAGCGTGTCCCACGGAAATGGCATGTTGCGGAGTGTACCCGAGCCGCGCCCGCCGTTTCGCTACGGCGCCGTGTCGCGCGGACACAGTTCTTCCACTCGCGCGATGATCAGTTCGTGCAGCAGGGCGTTCGATTCGATGTTGAAGTGATCCACCGTCGCAACCTGGTCGCCGAAATTCTCCGGCGTGAGCGGCAGGTTTTCGATGATCGTCCGCGTGTTTCCTTCTTCCGGCTCCACCGGGTTGCCCGAAAACGCCGACGGAAACTCCTGTCCGAGCACATTCGGCAGGTAGAAGTGCACGCAGCGAACGACGTTTGGCGGAATCCGCCCCGGATTGGTCGCGTCGATGAGCACGAGCAAGGGAACATCGACGCCCGCCCCGCGAAGCACCTTTGCGGCCTGGATCGCCTCGTCGGCGCCGTAACTGTGACCGCCGAGGATGAGCGTTTCGGTGGCGCCTTCCGCGCCGTACTGTCGCGCGAGTTTTTCGGCGGCGTTGCGCCAGTCGGGACCACTGATCGCATCGGAGTCGTATCCGGCGGCGATCAGCTTGACGTTCAGGTCGTCGAGCCCGGTCGAGAAGATGTCCCACAATCCGCGGACCATCACGATCCGCACGCAGTCGCGCGGGCTCGCCGCGGGCGATCCGGGAAACCCCGCGTCCGGAAAACCACACCCGCCCGCGAATCCCCACACGAGCGTGGCGGTCAGCGCGACGCGCCACGTCCGGCAAGCCCCACTCGTCCCCATGTTGACCACGCCTCCTGCATCGGCAAAGTGTAGCGCCCGAAATAGTGTCGGGCAACGCACTCCTCCGGCGGTTGTTGCGCTCGCGCGGCCACGATGACCGGTGCGTGCATGCTGCGCCCGATGCGCAGCGGAGCCGGTCGGCGGCGATCCCGCTCCGGTTCCGGCACACGGGGTGGCGGAGTGTTCTGAGAGTGTTCCCGGAGCGTTGGCCGGCTGAGTCGGGCGGCGGCCTGCACGGCGCCGTGATGAGACGGTGGGCCGTCGTCGGGCGCAGATGTCTCGACTCGCGATCGGTCCGCTCAGGGGAGTGTGTGCCGCTGGAAGAACTGCCAGACGAGTCGGCTCGCAGAAAAGTCGCGGGCGGTGGGACCGACCACGGCGGTTGCGAGGTATTGATCCCCCCCGGGCCACGTGTGTCCGCCGCCGCGAACCGTCACCAGCACGAACACCGGCGTCGCGGGATCCGCCGGCAGCGCGTACGAAACGCGCTCGGCGCGCGTGCCGTCATCGGGCGCGAGGTCGGCGAGATCGTCGCGCAACGGCGGCGGCAGTTCGCCCCACGTTCGCGTCCACAGTCGCTCGGTCTCCGCCGCCGAGAGCACGACTCCGCGATCCGTCAGTCCGCCGCCGACCTGCCCGCCGTCGTTCGGACAGATCGGGTCTGCGTCGCCCGCGATCACGAACGCGGGAACGGCGCGTGGCGGCCGCGTGCGGCCGAGTGGCGCGCTGAGCAAGGCGGCGACCGGCGCGATCGCGGCGATGCGGTCGCTCAGCTCGTACGCCAGCCGGAAACACATGTGCCCGCCGTTGGACATCCCGGTGGCGTAGATGCGCGCGGGGTCGACCGCGTAGAGCGTCGCGAGTTCGTCGAGCAGGTCGCGGACGAACTGCACATCGTCGGCCGTTGCGCCGACTTCGGGCCGCCCGTCGTTCCAGTTTCCCTCCACGCCGTCCGGATACACGAGCAGAAAGCCTGCGTCGTCCGCAACCGCCCGCAACCCGCTCAGCCGTTCCATCTGCGGGCCGTCGCCGCCGCCGCCGTGCAGCGCCAGCACGACCGGCCGCGGCGCGGACAAGACACTTTGCGCGGGGGCGCCAGCGAATTGCGGAAACGATTCACGACCGCCGGCACGTGGCGAAGTCGATGCGGGGGCGCCGCTTCGCGCACGTGCTGCTGCATCGCTGGCCGGCTCGTAGACGCGATAGGTGCGCGCCGCTCCGCCGCTCACGAGCGACCGGACTGCGAAGTCGTCCGCGTTGGTTGGCGCGGTTGTCGCGGGGCGCTGGCACGCGCCGAGCATGAGCAACAGCGCGGCCGACAGCGCGGACCCGACTCCGGCTGGCGTGCGTGGCACTCGAGCGGGCAGAACCGGAGGGTCGACGCAATCATCCCCCGCGAGGAACGTACGCGTCGATGGCGACAATAGCCACATCCGGACCAGCCCTCGCGTCGTGAGTCATCCCAATGATAACCGACCCGACGCACGGGTACGCCCGCTGTGGGCGCGGGCCCCGGTGGAGGCAGGGGGGACGACTCCGCGCGAGCGTACCGGCAACCGCAGTGCCACCGAGAACTTCGCGTGCGCTTTCCAGCGTCGTGGATTTCGATTCAACGTAGCGCTCGCGGGGCGCTGCTCCCGGCTGCGGTCGGCGTGCGCCTTCGGTGCGAAGGCAGGCACGCTCCGCCGGGACGAAACGCCGCAATTCGGGATGAACGATCCCGCGTTACGACCGGCGCCGACAAAAGGTCGACAACGCGCGGCGCACACGGTGCAGAACGGCGACGTTGCACCCGCAGGACCGGTGCGGCGCCGGTGCTCCGCCTGGCGCGCGACCGTGCTTCATGGCGGCGACACCGTGCCGGGCGTGGGCGCATTACGCCGCGCGAGATCGCGCGGCGCCGGCTCGCCGCCGGTGAGCGCCGTAAGGCGGAACCGATACGCGAGCGGCCAGGCGGCGATGCGATACTGCTCGTGCGGGCGAGCGCCCCAACTGTCGTCGCCGCCGACGCCCATCTGCCTGTAATCGAGGTTCACCGTCACGAAGTCGCGGCGCGGCAACTCATGCACGTGCGTCGCCATCTCCAGGTCGTCGAGCGTGTAGCTCCACGCGCTGAACTCCAGCGTCGGCATTCCCACCGCAAGCAGCCCGACGCCCGCGTCGTCGGTGAACGCGACCCAGCGCGCGTCGGTGCGGTTGCCGTTTTCCTGCGGCCGCACGTAGTCGTGACCGAGCTCCCCAACCGTCGCGGCGAATTCGCCGACGTGCGCCGCGGTCTTGCGGTCGCAATAGTTCTCGTGCGGCCCGCGGCCGAACCATCGCACGCTCGAAAGCGCAGGGTCGAGCGCGAGGCGCATGCCGACGCGCGGCAGGTCGGGCAGCCCCTCGGTCGGCTGCATGCTGTAATCGACCACGATGTCGCCGCTGGCGTGGATCGTGTAGACGATTGCGAACGCCGAGTCGCCCGCCGCGAGCACGCCGCTCACGGCGACACTCACCTGCTGCGGTGACGGCTGCGTGGCGGCGACGGCTTGCACCTTGCGCCGCGTTGCCGCGTGCTTCCACACGCCCATCCGCTGCGGCATGCCGAAGCCGATGTCGTTGTCGGTCGGGGCGCGCCAGAAATTCGGCGCGAGCGGCGCGCGGAGCAGCTCGCGTCCGCCCAGCGAGAACGAGCACAACTCGCCGGTGCGGCGGTCGATCGCGGCGTGAAACGTATCGCCGTGAACGGTGAAGCGGTCCGCGGTGGTTTCGAGGCGCAGCGGCGGCAGCGACGCGACGTCGACCGCAGGCGCCGGCGGCGCGCGGTATGGCGCCGCGACCTGCTCGCGCGCGATCACGTGTCCCTTCGGCGCCCAGGGCTCGTCGTGGCCGAGCGCGAATTCCACGTTCAGGAAGCACTCCGCTCCCGGCAGCAGCGGCGGCGGTTTCAGCGGCAGCGTCACCACCGTCGACTCACGGGCCTTGATGCTCAGCTTGGGGCCCACGCCGCGCTGCACGACCTGCCCATCCGCGACCACCTCCCAGGTCCAGTCGAGTTCGTTCACGTTCGAAAAGAAGTTGCGATTCTCAATGCGGAATCGCAGCGTGGTCCAGTCGAACGCCGAGAACCCGACCACCTGATAGACCTTGGCGACCTCGGCCAGCGCCGGTCCCGGCGTGCGATCGGGCCGCACGATGCCGTTGCAGCAGAAATTCGCGTCGGTCGGCAAATCGCCGAAGTCGCCGCCATAGGCCCACCACTCGCGCGGCGGTCCGGCGGGTTCGAGATCGGGCTCGTCGAAGGTGAGCCAGAGCGCCGCGCTCTCGGTGGGCGTTGCGCCGCGCTTCGCGAGTTCCTCCGCCGCGAGCGCGCGGCGGTGGATGCGCACTTCGTCGATTGCGCCGCGGAAGCGCCGGCTGCGGTGATCGGGGTTGCGGCCGATGTTGACGGCGCTCGCGGTGTGGGCGATCGGGCCGGTATGCGGCGTTTCTGCGGCGGGCGACCCGTCGAGGAACAGGCGCAACGCGTGGCCGTCGTAGACGCCGGCGACGTGGTGCCACCGGTCGAGCCAGCGCTCGGGGAGCGCGGCTCTTGCGGCGACCCACTGCTGCTTTGGGTCGTAGACGAAAAACTCGACCGCGTCGCCGCCGGCGGCGATCTTGAGCGCATACTGGGCGTCGCCTTTGGCGATGATCTCGCCGTGCGTATCGGCCGCTTCCGGCCGAATCCATGCTTCGAGCGTGAGCTGGTCGGTCACGATGTCGAGGCTCGGCGAATCGGGCAGCGTGACGTATCCGTTCCAGAGCGCTTGTCCGAACTGCCCGGCGACGAGTCGTCCGCTGACGAGCCCGTGGTTCTTCGCCGGGCTGCGATCGCGAACGCGGAGGGGCGGCGTCGCCGGCCGGCGAAGCCCCTGGTCGACCCAGTCCCAGATGAAGCCGCCTTGCAGCTGCGCCGCGCCGTCGATCACGTCCCAGTAGTCGCGCAGGTTGCCGGTGCTGTTGCCCATCGAGTGCGCGTATTCGCACAGGATCAGCGGCGCGACACGCTGCCTCTCGGCGAACTTCTTCAAATAGTCGATCCCCGCATACATCGGCGCGAAGACGTCGATGTACGGCTGCGGCGTGAACCGGCCATAGTCGATCGCGCGCTCGTAGTGAACCGGGCGCGTCGGGTCACGCCGTTTGATCCACGCGGCGGCGGCGGCGAAGTTCGAGCCGTCGCCGGCTTCGTTGCCGAGCGACCAGAGAATGATGCTTGGGTGGTTCTTGTCGCGCTCGACCATCGCTTCGACGCGCGCCAGGTGGGCCTTGAGCCACGCCGGGTTGTTGCCGAGCGTGCGCTCCGGCGAGTAGCCCATGCCGTGCGATTCGATATTCGCTTCGTCGGTCACATAGATGCCGAAGCGGTCGCACAGGTCGTACCAGCGCGGGTCGTTGGGATAATGCGACGTGCGGACGGCGTTGATGTTGTTGCGTTTCAACAGCTCGGCGTCCTGCACCATCCGCGCGTACGGCACCACGCGGCCGGAATCCGGGTCGTGTTCGTGGCGGTTCACGCCGCGGAGCACGATCGGCTGCCCGTTGACGAGCAGGCGGCCATCCTTGACTTCGACCGAGCGAAAACCGCAGCGGCCGCGGAGAATCTCGGTGACGCGGCCGTCGGCATCGCGGAGCTCCAGCAGCGCCGTGTACAGCAGCGGCCGCTCGGCGGACCAGTGTGATACGCCGGAGAGCGGCGTCTCCACGCGCACGGTCTGCTCGGCGCCGGCGGCCAGCTCGCCGAACGCAGCCGTCACGGCCGGTCGCACGACCAGCGTCTGACCGTCGGGGCCGATCAGCGACAGGTCGACGCGGTGCGGCGGCGCTGGTGCTCCGCCGTCGTTTCGCAGCGTCGCTTCGAATCGCAGGATGCCGTTGCGGTAGCGTTCATCAAGATCGCCGCGCAGCCAGAAATCGCGGATGCGGACGTTCGGAGTGGAGTAGATGTGCACGGGGCGGTGGATGCCGCTCAACCGCCACATGTCCTGGCATTCGAGATAGCTGCCGTCGGACCAGAGGTAGACCTCGACGGCGAGCGTGTTCGCGCCGGCGCGGACGTGGCGCGTGATGTTGAACTCGGCGGGAGTGAGGCTGTCTTCGCTGTAGCCGACGCGCTCGCCGTTGACCCACACGTACAGCGCGCTGCCGGCGCCGGCGAAGTGCAGGAACACCTGTCGATTCGTGGTCCAGTCGGCGGGTACGTCGAAGGCCGTGCGATAGGAGCCGACCGCGTTCCGGTCGTGCGGAATCCGCGGCGGGTCGGCGGGAAACGGGTACGGCGAATTGAGATAGCGCGGCAGCCCGTAGCCGAGGAGCTGCCAGTCGCCGGGAACGGGAATCTCGGTCCAGTCTCGGTCGTCGTAGTCCGGGCGGAAGAACTCGACGGGGCGCTCGTCGACACGCGGCGACCAGCGGAACTTCCAGTTGCGGCCGCTGATCTCGCGCCACAAAGGCGAGTCGGAGTCGCGACCGACCTGCGCGGTGGCGAGATCGGGAAACGGCACGAGAGTCGCGTGCGGCGGCTCCTTGTGGATGCCGATGACGTCGGGATTCTCCCAGTCGGGCCGTTCGGCGGCGGGCTGGGCCGCGAACGATGCGACCGGCGCGATCGCGAGCCCGATGAGCAGGAACACACGATGAGAATGCACGGACATTGTCGCGAACTCCGCACGCGGCCGTCGGACAGCCGACGGGGGCGCCCCGCGGCGCGGCGAGCGTAGCCGTCGGCTCCGCGGACGGCAAACCGCACGCTTGCCCGTCGTGCCGGTTGGGCGTCGGCCGTCCGGGCGCGCCCGTCGCAGCCCCCGCGCCGCGCGCGGTCCGACCCGCCGCCGGGCGCGGCGTGTTCCGATGCGTCGATGGCCAGCGCTGACGGTGCGTTTGCGCGCTGACGGTGCGTTTGCGCGCTGTCGTCGGCCCGCGTCTGCGGCGATAATCCACCGCGAGTATGACGACGAGTTCATTCCGTGCAGGAACCGACGCATGGATTCAGGAGTCTTGTGCGCTTGCCCCGCGCGGCGGGCGATCGCGTTGCTCGTTGCGGCCGTTTCGCTGAGTGTTGGTCGGGTTTGGGCAGCGCCGCCCGCGTTCCGCCCGCCGGCGGTTCCGCTGGTTACGCACGATCCGTACTTCAGTGTGTGGTCGTGTCGCGACAAACTGACCGACGACTGGTCGAAGCACTGGACGGGCGCGACGCATGCGCTGTGCGGACTGGTGCGGATCGACGGCACGACCTTTCGCTACGCGGGGCCCTATCCGCCGGATGCGCCGGCGATGGAGCAGGGCGCGCTCCGGCTCACGCCGACGCGAACGATCTACACGTTCGCGGGCGGCGGCGTCGAGTTGACGCTGACATTTCTCTCCCCCCTCGTGCCGGACGATCTCGACCTGCTCAGCCGGCCGGCGACGTATGTGACGTGGGCGGTGAAATCGACCGACGGCGCGCCGCACGATGTGTCGGTCTATCTCGACGTGTCCGGCGAGTGGTGCGTCAACACCACGGATCAGCCCGTCTACGCGTCGCGCGTGCGCGTCGCGGACGCCGACGTGCTGCGCCTCGGCACGCAGGGGCAGCCCGTGCTCGCGAAGCGCGGCGACGACTTGCGGATCGACTGGGGGCATCTCTACCTCGCCGCGCCGAGCGCCCCTGGCTTGCAGACGGTGATTCAAGCGGACCGCGCGGTGCGCGATGCGGTCGTTCGCGCCGTGCGACTGCCCGCGGACGACGATCTGCGCTTTCCGCGTGCGGCGCGCGACGCGTGGCCCGTGCTGGCGTGCTTGTACGACCTGGGGCGCGTCGACGCGCGGCCGGCCACCCGCACGGTTGTGCTCGCGTACGACGACGAGTTTTCGATCGAGTATTTCCATCGCAAGCTGCGGCCTTACTGGCGGCGGAGCGCGGCGGATGCGACCGACCTGCTGCGCAGCGCGATCCGGGAACACCGCGAGATCGAGCAGCGCTGCGCCGCGTTCGACGAGAAGCTGACCGCCGACCTGCGGCACGTGGGCGGTGAGAAGTACGCCGCGCTCGCCACGCTCGCGTACCGCCAGTGTCTCGCGGCGCACAAGCTTGCCGCGGACTGGGACACGACGCCGCTGATGTTCTCCAAGGAGAATTTCAGCAACGGCTGCATCGCGACGGTGGACGTGATCTACCCCGCGGCGAGATCGGAAG
>JBFXAM010000093.1:0-17452 GCA_050184295.1 Phycisphaerae bacterium
GACACCGTCGGGGGCGCGCCCGCCGATCAGAACCCGCCGCGCCCAGCAGCGGGCCTGAATCGTGCGTCGGGACCGTTGTGTGCGGCGGGCCGCGCGCCGCCGGACACGGCCGACTCGCCCTATAATTGCCTTGTTGATCGTGTGTGCGACACGTGCTTCGGGCCCGCCGCTGGGCGCGGCGGGTTCTGAGGCGGCTGCGCGGCGCGGCGGGTTCCGATCGTCGCGGGAATGGGAAGGATCATGCAGGTTTTCGTGAACGGCGAGCCGCGCGAACTCGACACGGATGTTTCGGTGGCCGCGCTGCTAAAGCAGTTCGAGCTCGCGCCGCAACGGGTCGCGGTCGAGGTCAACGAACAACTGGTCCGTCGCGCAACCTTCGCCGACACGCGCCTACAGTCCGGCGACCGCGTCGAAATCGTCACGCTCGTGGGAGGCGGCTGATGGATGGTCCCCCGCTCGTCATCGCGGGCTTCACGTTTCAGTCGCGCCTCTTCACCGGGACCGGCAAGTACCTGCGCGACGGCGAGCCCGATTACGAGCTCATGCGCGCCGCGCTCGACGCGAGCGGCTGCGAAGTGGTCACGGTCGCGGTGCGGCGCGAGCGGCTCATCGATCGCCGCGGCCGCAGCCTGCTCGATTTTCTCGATCTGAAGCGCTACACAGTCCTGCCGAACACGGCCGGGTGCTTTAACGCGGACGACGCGCTCCGCTCCGCGCGGCTGGGGCGCGAGCTGCTCGAAGGCATGGGAAACCCCGGCGCGAAGTGGGTGAAGTTGGAAGTGCTCGGCGATCGAAAGACCCTGCTCCCCGATCCGATCGACACGCTGCACGCGACGCGCGAGCTGGTGAAGGACGGCTTCGTCGTGCTCGCGTACTCGAACGACGACCCGATCCTGGCCCGGCGTCTCAAGGACGCGGGCGCTGCCAGCGTCATGCCGCTCGGCTCGCCGATCGGCAGCGGGCAAGGCGTGCTCAATCCAAACAACATCCGCATCATTCTCGAGCAACTGAAGAGCGACGACTCCGACTACCCGATCATCGTCGACGCCGGCGTCGGAACCGCCTCGGACGTCTCCATCGCGATGGAGCTTGGCGCGGACGGCGTGCTGCTGAACACGGGCATCGCCTCCGCGCGCGATCCCGTGATGATGGCCCGTGCGATGCGCCGCGCCATCGAGGCCGGCTATCTCGCGTATCGCGCCGGCCGGATCCCGCGCCGCCTCTATGCCAACGCCAGCTCGCCGATGGAGGGCCTCCTCGGCGCTCGATGCGAGCGAGGTTGACGACCGATGATCCGTACCCGGCCCGACGATGCCGTCCAGTTGCCGCCGACGCCGTTCGGAAACTCCGTCGCGGCGTCGCTCTGCCCGATCGACCGGCTTCCCTCGCGCCGCCGAAAGCAGATCTGCGTGCTCGTCATGTTCCTCGGCTTCGTCAATTTCCTGCTTTATGCGCTGCTCTACGCCAGCCTCGGCGGCGACGCCCCGAACGGCCACGCCGAGCACGTCGTGCGCGACGACGGCACCCGCGCGCCGGCCTATTTCGTTCGCGGCCACTTTCTGCGAACGCTCACGGGCAAGGAACGCGAAGTCAGCCGAAGCTGGTGGATCTACAGCTATGTTCACTCGATCTCGGTCCTGCTCACGAGCGGCGCGATGGTCGTGAGCATGCTCGTGCTCGCGCGCCCGCACATCCTCGCGGTCATGCAGGACAGTTGGATTCGCGGGCCGACATTCATCCTCGCGTTCGGCGGTCTGGTGTCGGCGGCGACCGTCGTCGCGGTGCTGATGTTCACGTGGGACTTCGTCGAGCAGTTGCTCGCGCTCTAGCCCACGCGGCAATCCGGGAGTCGCGCCGATGCACGTCGCCGAATGGCTCGCGGATCACGGCCGCGTCGCCGCAAGCCTGCCCGGCTTCGAGCCGCGCCCCCAGCAGCGCGCCATGGCCGAAGCCGTCGCCGACGCCTTCGAAAACGGCCGGCACCTCGCGGTCGAGGCCGGCACCGGCGTCGGCAAGACGTTCGCCTATCTGCTCCCCGCGATCGACCAGGTGCTCCGCAACAAGCGCCGCGTCGTCATCAGCACGCACACCATCGCGCTCCAGGAACAGATCCTCCACAAGGACATCCCCTTCCTGCGCGTGGCGCTGTCGGAGCCCATTCACGCCGAACTCGTGAAGGGCCGCAACAACTACCTCGGCCTGCGCCGCCTCAAACAGGCCAGCGCGAAGCAGAGCGCTCTCTTTGCCGACCCCGCCCACATCCGCACGCTCCACCAGCTCGAGGACTGGGCCTACAGCACCCAGGACGGATCGCTCAGCGACCTGCCTGCCGCCCCGCCCCTCGACGTGTGGGAGAAAGTCCGCAGCGAGCACGGCAACTGCCTGGGCCGCCGCTGCCCGACCTATCTCCCGTGCTTCTATCAGCGTGCGAGGCGGAAGGCCGAGGCCGCCGACGTGTTGGTCGTCAACCACGCGCTGCTGATCGCCGACCTCGTGCTTCGTCAGCAGAACGCCCGCGTGCTGCCCGACTACGACCTGCTCGTCCTCGACGAAGGCCACACGCTCGACCAGGTCGCGACCGATCATTTCGGCGCGCGGGTCTCCAACAGCCAGGTGCAGTATTTGCTGAGCGGCCTGTTCAACGAGCGCACCGGCCGCGGCTTCCTCGCCGGCCTCGCCGACGAAGCGCAGATCCGCGCGACGGTCGCCGCCGCGGGCGCGTGCACCGAGCTGTTCAACGCGCTCTACGC
Organism: Phycisphaerae bacterium; assembly: GCA_050184295.1. Lineage (GTDB taxonomy): Bacteria > Planctomycetota > Phycisphaerae > UBA1845 > Fen-1342 > JBFXAM01. The sequence goes on from JBFXAM010000093.1 coordinate 2,751, forward strand.
CTTTCACGCCCAGGAGGGCCGCTCCAACGGCCGCCTCGTGCGCCGGCCGGATGTGCCGAATCGCCTGTCGCCGGCCTTGCGCGAGCTGGTCGAGCGCCTCGCGCCGCTGCGCAAGGCGTTGCCGCGGGAAGAAGACCAGTTCGAGCTCAACGCGTATCTCGACCGCGCGGCGGGCGTCGCCGGCCACGTCGACCAGTTGCTCGGCCAGACGCTCCCGGACCACGTGTATTGGATCGACGCCGAGCAGAACCGCAGCCGCCGCGTCACGCTGCACGCCGCTCCGCTCGAGGTCGGACCGCTGCTGCGCACGCTGCTGTTCGAGCGCGTCGCGAGCGCCGTGATGACCAGCGCGACGCTCGCCGCCGCCGGCGACGACGGCTTCGACTACGCGCTGAAGCGCGTCGGCAGCCCGCCGGCCGATACGCTGCGCCTCGACTCGCCCTTCGATTTCCCGCGCCAGGTCACGATCTTCGTCGAAGCGCGGATGCCCGATCCCGGCAGCGGCGCGCGCTTTCACGAGGCCGCGGCCCATGCGATCGTCCACTACCTGCGCCGCAGCGCGGGTCGCGCCTTCGTGCTGTTCACGAGCTACGATTCGCTCCGCACTGTCGCAACCGCCGTCCGCGACGAGCTGCACGTCGACGACTACACGATTCTCGCGCAGGGCGAATCGCTGCCCAATTCGATGCTGCTCCAGAAGTTCCGCGAAACCCCCCGCGCGGCGCTCTTTGGAACCGACAGCTTCTGGCAAGGCGTCGACGTCATCGGCGAAGCGCTTTCCAACGTCATCATCGTCAAACTCCCTTTCGCCGTTCCAGACCGCCCCCTCGTCGAAGCCCGCATCGACCTCATCCGACGCCGCGGCGGAAACCCGTTTACCGAGTATCAACTGCCCGAGGCGATCCTGAAGTTCCGCCAGGGCTTCGGCCGCCTCATCCGCAGCCGGTCCGACCGCGGCATCGTCGTGGTGCTCGATCCGCGCGTCGTGACGAAGCCTTATGGGAAGCTGTTTCTTGCCAGCCTGCCGAAGTGTCCGGTCGAGGTTTGTGAGCACGCGTGGTGAGGGGGGGCCGAGAAACAGCGTTCGGGTCGCGGACGCCGCCCCGCGCTACGCACACCGGCCAGTTCGCGCTTCTCGCACGGCGGTTCCGGCGGTATTCTGACTCGGGGACCGAACGGCGTTCGGGCGGACGGCGATCGTGCGCCGGGATGGGAGCACAACCAGATGTCCACGATTCGCCTGCCGATAACGCTGGCGCTCGCGACCCTGCTCGCCGCGCCCGCTGCCCGCGCGGAAGTCTGGTTTGTCGCCGGCTCCGCGAGCGGCGCCAATAGCGGCGCGAATTGGACCGACGCGTTCGTCGATCTGCAGTCCGCGCTGGGGCAGGCCTCCGCCGGCGACGAGGTCTGGGTGGCCGCCGGCGTGTACAGTCCCGCGCCCGCGGGCGGCGACCGGAACGCGACCTTCCGACTGCGCGACGGCGTCGCGCTCTACGGCGGCTTCGCCGGCGTCGAGGCCGCTCGCGACGAGCGCGACTGGAGCGCGAACCGCTGCGTTCTCAGCGGCGATCTGAACGGCGACGACGCCCCCGGGTTCGTCAACCGCGCCGACAACGTCTATCAGGTCGTCGTCGCGCTGAACGCGAGCGACGCGACGATCCTCGACGGCTTCACCATCGCCGGCGGCCACGCCGACGGCGTCGGCGTCGGCGCCGATCCCGCCAGCAAGGAGCAGGGCAGCGGGCTTAACGTGTACTTCTCCTCGCCGCAGGTCGCGAACTGCCTGTTCCGCGACAACTGGTCGCTCAACCATGGCGCCGCCAACGACCACGGCGATTTCTCCACGTTTACCAACTGCACGTTCCGCGGGAACCACTCGGCGGCATTCGGCGCGGGACTCTATATCCATCACCACTCGCAAACCACCGTCGTGGCCTGCACGTTTGAAGACAACACGGCGATCAGCGATGGCGCGGGAGCCTATTCGCGCAGCATGCATGGCGCGATGTTCGCGAGCTGCACCTTCCGCGACAACGTCGCCGAGAAGGGTGCGGGCATGTACAACGCGCCCGACAGCGCGACGCACTTTGTCGAGTGCGCTTTCATCGGCAACACCGCCCACTCCGGCGCCGGCAGCTACAGCGAGTTCGCCGCGCCCCGTTTCGAAGCTTGCATCTTCACCGCCAACGAGGCCGATTTCGACGGCGACCGCAGCGAGAACAGCGGCGGCGGCGGCCTCTGGCTCGCCGGCGGAAGCCCGGAAGTCCACGGCTCGACCTTCTTCGGAAACTTCGCCAACCAGGGCGCCGGAATCTATGTCGGCGACGCCGCCACACCCACCATCGCTCATTGCAGCTTCGTCGCCAACACCGCGAATGAAGCCGGTGGAATCTACAACCTTCAGTCGAGTTCGCTCGTCCACGACTGCCGCTTCGAGAACAACACCGTCCGCGGCGGTACGTTTCCGGTCGGCGGCGGATTCAGCAGCTACTTCGCCAGCCCCAGGGTCGTAAACTGCACGTTCCAGAACAACCGCGCCGCGCTCGGCGGCGGCGGCATGTATATGGAAGGCGAGTCGCCGTTCGTCGCCAATTGCCTGTTCACGCAGAACATCGCCACGGCCGACAACGACTGTTGCGGAACCCAGGGCTGGGGCGGCGGCGTGCTCTTCAGCTACTTCACCACCGGGACGCTCGCCAACTGCGTGATCACCAACAACCGCGGCCGCTATGGCGGCGGCGTCTTCGCGCTGGGACTCAGCGAGGCACGCGTTGTCAACTGCACCATCGCGAGCAATGAGGCCACGGAAGACGGCGGCGGCGCGTTCGGGTTCAATCTGCACCTCGCCGAACTTCGAAACTCCGCAATCTGGGGCAACACGCCCAACGCCGTCGCCGGCGCCCCGTTCGCCGCCACTTACAACTGCATCGAAGGCGGCTACGGCGACGCCACCAACGTGTCCGGCGATCCCCGCTTCCATCGCTTGCCAGGCGCCGGCGACGACGGCCAATGGGCCACCGCCGACGACGATCTCGGCGACCTCGCTCTTCGCGCCCACTCCAGTTGCATCGACGCCGCCCGCAACGACGACTACCCGGTCGACGTCGTCACGGACTTCGCCGGGCAGGCGCGCTTTGTCGATGACGTGGGCACACCGGATTCCGGCGCCGGCGATTCGCCGCTCGTCGACATCGGCGCCCATGAGTTTCAGGGCCGCACCTACGCCTTCGGCGATCTGAACTGCGATGGCGCCATAAACAACTTCGACATCGAGCCGTTCGTGCTGGCACTCGTCGATCCCGCGGCGTACGCGACGCGATATCCCGCGTGCGACTCGTCCAATGCCGACGCCAACGACGACGGTGAGGTCAACGACTTCGACATCGATCCGTTCGTCACCCTGATTACGGCGGGGTAGCATCGCGTGTGGCGCGCTCCTCCCGAGGCGCCGTGCGCCTGCCGACGGCGCCGGCGCGGGCCTGCGCCGGCAACGCGTCGGGGGCCCGGATGCTCGCCTGGCACCGGGTCAGTTTGATCCGGCTCGCACGGGCGGCTCACCCGTTCCTGCGGAAGTCACGGGCGAGACGCCCGTAACACCCTTTCAAATTCACTTTTTCACGAAACTGACCGACTACCGATCGGCATGCGCCGCGCGAAGCCCGTGGCACACTCGGCACCCTCCGGTTAACTTACCCGGTCTTGCTGCGCCGGCTGGCCGCGACCCGTACCGCGTCGCGAGCCGCTCGGCGCGGACGCCGCACGAGGCGCTTGAACGAATGCGCCGGCGGGGAGCGTCGAGGTCCCGCGCTGAGGCCCGCGATCCCGATGGACCGGAGCACGAGAGCGCGCTTCCGGCGCCGCGCGCCGCGACGCCGGCGGACAGGGAAAGGCTTTTTCGCAGGCGGACGGCTGAGTGACCGCCGCGCGACCGACGGCGTGAAAGGACACCTGCGCGATGTTTGAATTTAAGCTGCCAGACCTGGGCGAAGGCGTTCACGAGGGTCAAATCGTCAGTGTGCTCGTCAAGGAAGGCGATCCGATCCAGGAATTCGCCCCGATGCTCGAGGTCGAGACCGACAAAGCCGCGGTCGAGATTCCCTCGCCGCGCACCGGGGTCATCTCAAAACTCCTCTGCAAGCCCGGCCAGGTCGTCAAGGTCGGTGAAACGCTTGTCGTGATCGACGACGCATCGTCCGGCGCCGCCAGGTCAGCCGCGCCCGCCAAGTCCGCCGAGAAACCGGCCGCCGAAGTGGCCTCCGCACCCGCTGCCCGGACGGCGGCGGCTTCGGAGGTGCGCTCCGCCCCGGCGCAAACCGGGGTCGCCGCCCGCGTTGCCGACGGCCGCCACACGGGCGCCGGCACCGCGGTTGCCGCATCCGCGCAAACCGTGTCGCGCGACGGCCCGGCTTCGGCCGCGCCCGTCGTTCGCAAGCTCGCGCGCGAGCTCGGGCTCGACATCAACGTCATTCCCGGCAGCGGTCCAAACGGCCGCATCCTGCGCGAAGATGTCGAGCGCTTCTCGAAAGGCGGCGCTCCCGCCGCTCGCGCCTCCGGTGCGGCGGCCGAGCCCGCCGCGTTCGGCGGCGACGCATCGTTCGCCGGGCTGCCGGCCGAGCAGCTCCCCGATTTCTCCCAGTACGGCCCCATCCGTCGCGAGCCCGTTTCGCAGATACGCAAGACCATTGCCCGCCAGATGACCCGCGCCTGGCTCAACGTAACGCGCGTCACGCACGGCGATGTCGCCGACGTCACCGAGCTGGAGCGCAACCGACGGGCGCTGAACGAAAGCCTGAAAGGCGACCAGCCGAAGATGACGATCACCGCGATCGTGCTCAAGGCGGTGGCCGCGGCGCTGCGCGACTTCCCGACACTGAATTGCAGCTACGACGCGGCTGCGGGCGAGATCATCTACAAGGACTACATCCACCTCGGCTGCGCGGTTGACACGCCGCGCGGGCTCGTCGTGCCGGTCATTCGCGACGTGGACAAAAAGGGGCTGCCGACGCTGTCGAAGGAGCTCAACGAACTCTCCGAGCGCGTCCGCTCCGGGAAGTTCGACGTGAACCGCGACCTGCGCGGCGCGACCTTCACCGTCACCAACGTCGGCGCGCTCGGCGGTACGTTCGCCACGCCGATGGTGAATTTCCCGGAGGTCGGCATCCTCGGGCTGGGCAAGGGCGCCCAGCAGCCCGTCGTGCGGGACGGGCAGATCGTCGCGCGGCTGATGATGCCGCTCTTCTTGTCGTTCGATCATCGCATGGTGGACGGCGCCGACGCGGCCCGCTTCTGCCGGCAGGTCATCGGCGCGCTCGAAAACCCGCTGCGGCTGATCAGCATGTGACGCCCGCGGCGCGCGTCGCCGCGCGTCTGCTGATCGCGGCGCGGCCCGGTAGAATCGGGTGTGAGACGAAGTGCGAACGAGGCGTGTGGCATGACGATCGAGCGACTGCGCGAAGCGGCCCGGGCGACGCCGTTCAAGCCGTTCTCGATTTCGCTCGCGGACGGTCGCACGGTCCTGGTTCCGCATCCCGAGTGCATCCGCGTTCCGCCGGAAGCGCAACGGACGTTCGTGGTTGTGCAGGGCGAAGAGAGCTATAGCATCATCGACCTCCTGCTCGTGACTTCGCTCGACTTCTCAAACGGGCGCACGGCCCGGCGGCGCCGACGATGAGCGTCGCACCGCGACCCCAGGTTCTCGTGCGGGCGGCGAGATCCGCCGCATCGCTGCATACACGGAGACGCGCGTGGTTGTTGGCGAACTGACCGAAGAAATCGATCTGCTGGTGATCGGCGGCGGCCCCGGCGGATATGTCGCCGCGTTCAAGGCTGCCGACCTCGGCGTGCGGACGGCGCTGGTCGACGAGGCGGCGCTGCTCGGCGGCGTCTGCCTCCGCGAGGGCTGCATCCCCTCGAAAGCCCTGCTGCACGTCGCGCACGTCATCGAGAAAGCCCACGACCTGGGGAACTTCGGCGTGAGCTTCAAGTCGCCGGCGATCGACGTCGAGAAGCTCCGCGGCTGGAAACAAGCGGTGGTCGAGAAGCTCTGCGGCGGCATCAAGACACTCGCCGGCAAGCGCAACGTGCGCATTGTCCGCGGCCGCGCGAAGTTTGAGGATTCCCGCACCGTCCGCGTCGAGGGCGCCGACACCGGCCGCATCAAGTTCAAGAACTGCATCATCGCCACAGGCTCGCGCCCGAAGCGCCTGCCCGAGTCGCTCGTCCCGGCCGATTGCGTGCTCGACTCCACCGGCGCGCTCGAACTTCCCGACATCCCGCAGACGCTGCTCGTCATCGGCGGCGGATACATCGGACTCGAGCTCGGTCAGGTGTATGCGGCGCTCGGCAGCAAGGTCACCGTCGTCGAGATGCTCGACCGCATCCTGACGGGGGCCGACGACGACCTCGTCCGCGTGCTCGAGGCCCGCCTGCGCAAACAATTCGACGCCATCCACGTCGGCGCGAAGCTCGAAGGCGCGAGACGCACGCCGCGCGGAATCGAGGTCGCGTTCGCCAAGGGCGGCGAAAAGCACAAGCTGACGTTCGACCGGGTGCTCGCCTCCGTCGGCCGGCAGCCCAACAGCGACAACCTCGGCCTCGAAAACACCAAGGTCAAGGTGAACGAGCGCGGCTTCATCGAGGTCGACGCCACGCGTCACACGACCGACAAGCGCATTTTCGCGATCGGCGACGTCGCGGGCGACCCGATGCTGGCGCACAAGGCCTCGCGCGAAGGCATCGTGGCCGCGGAAGTCATCGCCGGCCACCACGCCGCCTTCGACGCGGAGGCGATCCCCGCCGTCGTCTACACCAGCCCCGAGCTCGCCTGGTGCGGACTGACGGAAGCCGAAGCGAAGCAGAAGGGCCTGCAATACAAGGTCGGCAAGTTCCCGTGGGGGGCGTCGGGCCGGGCCATCGCGATGGGTCGTCCGGAGGGCGTCACCAAGATCATCGCGGATGCGAAGAGCAAGCAGATTCTCGGCGTGGGAATCGTCGGCGACAACGCCGGCGATCTCATCGCCGAGGCCGTCCTCGCGATGGAGATGGGCGCCGAGCCCGACGACCTCGCCATGACGATCCACCCTCATCCCGCCACGTCGGAAACCATCATGGAGGCCGCCGAAGGCGTCTTCGGCTCGGCCATCCACACGGCGCGCTGACGAAGCGGGTCGGGCGTCGATCCCGGCTCGCCGGCGCAGTTGCTGCGCCACGTTCGTCTGGCGCGCATGACGCGCCGCCCGACCGGATCATGCGCACGTGCCCGGCTTGCGGATCGGCGCCGGGCGCCCGGCTCAACCCAACCGCGCGCGGCGCACCGCCGCAGTTCGACCGCCATGCAATCGCCCCGCGCTCCGCCTCACCCCAACGTGCCGCACGCCGATAGAATCAGACAGAGTCGCTCACATCGGACGGCGCGCCGCAGGCGCGGCGGTCGTTCGCGCAAAACTTGACGCACACGGGCGCGGTTTCTAGGATGCCCGGGGTGCCCCAGTGGTCGGTCGTGCGGAGCAGCGTCGATGGGTCCGTGTGAACGGTGCAAGCGGGCGCAGGCCACCTACCACCTGACCAACATCGAACCCGGCGGCGCCAAGACCGAGCGCCACCTGTGCGAACGCTGCGCCGCCGAAGAAGGCTGGCTTCCGCAGCAGAAGGGCGCCACGGATGTCAACGCGCTGCTCGAGCAGTTCGTCGCCGGCGCCAAGGGACAAGGCGGCGCCGTCGCGGGGCTGGTCTGCGAGAACTGCGGCATGAGCTACGTCGAGTTTCGCAACCAGGGCCTGCTCGGCTGCGCCCAGGACTATGACGTCTTCAAGGAACCCATCGCCAAGCTCCTTCAGCAAGCGCACGACGGCGCCACCCATCATGTCGGAAAGGCGCCCCGCACCGACGTCCCGCGACAGAACACCCAGCAGGAGCTGCGCAAGCTGCGCCGCCTCCTGGATGAAGCCGTTGCCGGCGAAGACTACGAGCGCGCCGCCAGGCTTCGCGACCGCATTCGCGCCGCGGAGGAAAAATGAGCGCGCCCCTTGAAAGTCTGGCCCGGCGGCGCGGCGAGTGGCTCCGCGGCGACGGCCCGCAGCACGAGATCGTCATCTCCACGCGCATCCGCCTCGCGCGCAACCTGCGCGGCTATCCCTTTCTCAGCCGCGCCAGCGCCGAACAGCGCAACGAGATCGCCGAGGTGCTCACGACCGCGATCGGCAAGTCCGCCGACCTGCGCGAGTTCGTCCAGGTCGACATCGAGCGCCTCGAGGAGCTTGACCGGCAACTGCTCGTCGAGCGTCACCTCATCAGCCGTCAGCACGCCGAGGGCAACGGCGCCCGCCGCGTCGCCTTCGCCCCCGACGAATCCGCGGCGCTGATGATCAACGAAGAGGACCACCTGCGCATCCAGGTCATGCGCAGCGGCTTGCAGCTCGACGACGCGTGGGAACGCATCAGCGCGATCGACGACGCGCTGGCGGCCAGCGTGGAGTTCGAGTTCCACGCCCAGTTCGGGTTTCTCACCGCCTGCCCCACCAACGTCGGCACCGGCATCCGCGTCTCCGTCATGCTCCACCTGCCCGCGCTGCGGCTCACCAACGAGCTCGAAAAGGTGGCCCAGGCCGCCCGCGACATGAAGCTCGCCGTCCGCGGACTCTTCGGCGAAGGCACCGAGGCGCTCGGCGACTTCTTCCAGATTTCAAACCAGATCACGCTCGGCCGCACCGAGGCCGAGTTCATCGACGACTTTCGCGACCAGGTGATTCCCCGCATCGTTGAATACGAGCAGACCGCCCGCAAGGCGCTCGTCCGCAGCAAGCCCCAGGCCCTCGACGATAAGATCTGGCGCGCCGTCGGCGTGCTTCAGAACGCGCGCCTGATGAGTTCCAACGAAGCCCTGCAATGTCTGTCGCACGTTCGCATGGGCCTCCACACCGGACGCCTCAAGCGCATCGACCTCGAAACCGTCAATGAGCTCTTTCTTCAGACTCAACAGGCCCATCTGCAAAAGCTCCAGGGCGAACGACTCACCGGAGAGCAACGCAGCGTCGCACGCGCCGCGCTCATGCGCGCCCGCCTCAACGGCGTCGGCCGGAACAACTGACCCGCCGAACAATTTCGTGCTCATGCCGCCCCCGCCGTCCGCGTCCACCCGGCTTCTCCGATACGGCCCTTTTTTCCGTGCCCATGTCCACGTCGCGAGTCGCCCGCGCTATCACTATTCGTACGCCGAACCGTATGGCGGATCGCAACGCCGCACCCTTTTTTCGGAGAACCGAATGACGCCCCCGGGCAAGCTGAGCATGCACAAACGCACGCAACCCGCGGACTCGCTCTGAGTACCGCGAAGTCCTCCTCTTCCCGCTCTCGCGGCGGCGCCCCCTTGGACCGGGGCGCCGCCGCAGGGCGTCCGTCGCGCGCGTTGCAAGCCCAGGGCGCCGGGCGGGTAGTGGGTCAGTTTGATCCGGGTAGCACGGGTGTCTCGCCCGTTGATGTTCTTTTGGGTGGTACGGGCGTCTCGCCCGTTGATGCGGCAGGCACGGGCGAGACGTCCGTGCCACCCTCTCAAATTCACGTTTTCACGAAACTAACGCACTGCCGCCGGGCGGCCGCAAGTTGCCAAACGCGAACGCCCCGAATCTAATGGCCCGATGGACGCGGTTCGCACGCAAAAGCTGGTCAAGCGCTATGGCGCGGCCGAGATCCTCCACGGCATCGACCTCACCGTTCCGCTGGGAGCGCTTTTCGGCTTCCTCGGCCCCAACGGCGCCGGCAAGACCACCACCATCCGCATCCTGCTTGGCCTGCTCAAGCCCACCGCGGGCGGCGCACTCGTGCTCGGACACGACGCCTGGCGCGAGGGGCCCGCCGCCCGATCGCAGATCGGATATCTTCCCGGCGACGCACGCTTCTACGAGTGGCTCACCGGGGGCGCCACGCTCGACTTCTTCTTCACGGCGCGCGGCGGCCGCGATCGCTCCGAACTGAACCGCCTGGTGCGCGTCTTCGATCTCCACCTCGATCTACAGAAGCGCGTCCGCTCTTACTCGCGCGGCATGAAGCAGAAACTCGGGCTCATCGCGGCCTTGATGCACCGCCCGCATCTGTTGATTCTCGACGAGCCCACTACGGCGCTCGATCCGCTCGTGCGCCAGCACCTGTTCGACGAGCTGCAGGCCGTCGTCGCCGACGGGCGCACCGTTCTCTTCAGCAGCCACACGCTCAGCGAGGTCGAGCAGCTCTGCGACCATGTCGCAATCCTCGGCGGGGGCCGCCTCCTGGAGCAAAGCACGATCGAGCTTCTCCGTCGCCGCGCGGTTCGCCGCGTCGAAATCACCTTCGCGCCGGGCGCCGCGCCCCAGGCGCTGCCCGACGGCTTGCGCCGCGCCGGCCACCCTCCGCCCGCCGGCGCGGGAGCCCTCGACGGCGTGCTGCACGCGGCGTGGGTCGGACCGGTCGAAGCGCTGGTGGCGTGGCTCGCGTCGCAACGGATTCGCGACGTGTCGATCGGCCCCCCCGATCTCGAAGACCTGTTTCTCGCGTACTACGAGCAATCGGAGGGCGCGCGATGAACCTGGGAGTGCTCCGCAAGACCACCCGCGACGCGCTCGGCTTGTTGCTGCTCCTGCTCGCCGCGTTTCTCTTTTTCGAAGTCGTCTTCGTCCGCATCATCAATGAAATGAGCCGCGACGTCGGCGGCGACTTGCTCAAGCTCGGCTTCGTCCGCCAGATTCTGAAGCTCGTCCTCGGCGGCGACCTCGGCGAAAACCTCACCACCACCGGGATCATGACGATCGGCTTCGCGAGCGCGCTGCCGTTCGCATTCACCTGGACTTTTCTGCTCACCACCTGCTCGCGCGTCATCAGCGGCGAGATCGACCGCGGCACCGCCGACCTTCTGCTCACGCTGCCCGTCTCGCGCACCAGCGTCTATCTCACGACGACGTTCGTGTGGGCCGCCATGAGCCTCCCGCTCGCCCTCGCACCGCTGGTCGGCATCGCGCTCGGCGACTGGATTTCGCCGCTGCGCGAGCGCGTCAACTTCGCCGCCCTCGCACCGCTCGTGTGGAACCTCTACGCGTTCCTGCTCGCGATCGGCGGCATCGCGATGTGCTGCTCGGCCGTGTTCGTGCGTCGCGGCGCCGCGGTGGGCTGGGTCCTCGCCCTGCTGCTGGCTTCGTTCATGATCACGTTCTTCGCGGGCGTCTCTCCAACGATGCAGAAAATCGCGTTTCTCTCGCTGCTGGAGTATTACCGCCCGCTGCCGGTCGCCCGCTCCGGCAACGTCCCCTGGAATCACATGGCCGTGCTCGTCGGCGTCTTCGTGGTTTCCGGCGGCGCGGGACTCGCGTACTTCCGCCGGCGCGACATTCCGGCCGCCTGAGCGCGGTTCGTGCTCCGTGGCGGTCGTGCGTCGAGCGTCCGAACCCGCCGCGCGAAGCGGCGGGCCCGCCGCGCGAGTCGATCGCCCGCGCGTCAGCCCCGCCGCCGAATCGCCGCCGTCCGGGCGCCGCCGCTACGTCGCTACGGAATCAGCGCGTCGATGAACGGGTCAATGTCGAAGTTGTCCGTCGAACCGTCATCGTTCATGTCCCCGTTCGCCAGCAGGCACAGCGGAAACGCCGCCTGCCACGCGGCGGGATCCGTGATCGCCAGCACAAACGGATCGATGTCGAAGTTGTTCAGCACCCCGTCGCAGTTCATGTCGCCTTTCAGCGTCGATACGGCAAGCACCTCCAGCGCGTCGATGTCGGCATACCCCACACCGCCGCTGAACCCCAGATGCTCGCGAAACGCCATCCGGCTCACCGCCGCCGTCCCCGCCGCCGTGCGATACACGAAGAAGATATCCGCCGGATTGCCTAGCCCCGCGAAGTGATAAGGCCACCCCGGTCCAAGCGACGTGCTGCCCTCCATCAGGCTCAGCAGCACCGCGTCGCCGGGCTCGAACACGCCGTTCCCGTTCGCGTCATACACCACCAGCGCGTCGAGATCGTCGCCGCTCGTCAGCCGCAACTGCTCGCGCGTCGCGAACACCGGCCCGAGCGCCAGCGGGTCCGCCGGCGCTGCGGCCCACCCCGGCGGCAGCGTGAAGATGTAGCCGCAGAAATCGGCGTCCGTCGCAAACGAAACCGAGTAGTACAGCCGCGACTCCAGCGCCGGAGTCCCGCTCGTGTTGAACAGGTTGAAGTCGAATCCGTCCAGGTTGTCGAGCGGCGTTCCAGCGCCCAGCGCCGCGTTCGGCGGAACCGTCGGCACCTCGTCCAGGTCGTGCTGGTTGAGGTAGCACTCGTTGCTCGCGCCGTTGGCATAGCGCTCGTGCGGCCCCGCGACAGGCACCGGCCGCCAAGCATCCGTGCTCCGGTACATGTCGCCGGCCTCCTGATTCCGGGCAAACTGCTCGTCGGTGCAGGTGCCGAAGTCGCCGGTGTCGTCGCGCCGGATGCTGAAGATCATGAAGTACGCCGTGTTCGCCGGCAACGTCGCAACCGCCCCGTGGTTGCTGCTGATCGCGTCCACGTCCCGCCGCCCGAACGGCCCGAAGTTGTGCCGCGGAAGGAGCGCCCCCTCGACGTTCACGCGCGGACCGAACCCGCCGACATCCTCGCCGGCGCTGGTCGGGTCGATTTGCAATACGCTGTCCGGGTCGTGCAGACGCGCCGGAAACACGCTGTAACTCGGCGAGGTTCGATCGATCGAAAAGGTCTGGGCGGACGCATGCGCGGCCGCCAGCACACTTGCAAGCGCAAGCGCGCCCAGTTGAGCACGACACATGATGTTGCCTCCGCGATGGAAAGTGGATGAGTGCCCGCGCCGCCGGTGCGACGTGCATCGCCAGCGCCGCTCGGATGGTAGTGTAATCCGCGCCGCGGCCTCACGCGGGAATCATCCGTTTTTTGCGGACCGGCGCCGCGGCGGCGGCCGCGCTCGCCCCTTGTTCCCCCGCGTCGCGCCCCGCTAGCATCGCCGCGACCGAAACCCGGCACGATTCGGGAGCAAGCCCCTGGTGCTCAGTGTTGATCTCGCCGCGGTCGTTTCCTGGCCACTCGTCACCCTGCCGATGGTCGGAGCCCTCGGCGGGTTGCTGGGGGGTCTGCTCGGCGTCGGCGGCGGGATCATCATCATTCCCGCGTTACTTCTCGTGCTTCACGAACAGTTCGGCCCCGGCTCGCTGCACGTGTATAAACTCGCCGCGCTGCTGACCTCAATTGTCGTCTCCACGCCCGCCGCAATTCGTCATCTCCGCGCGCGCGCCGTGATCCCTGCCATGGTCGCCAGCATCGTCCCGTTGGCGCTTTTCGGCTCGATCCTCGGCGTCGCTCTTGCGGCGCAGTTTGCCGGACCCCAGACCCATGTCCTGCGCCGCTCGTTCGGCGTTTTCATGGTGCTGACGGTGATTGCGAACCTTTGGCACAGCCGGCGCGCCGCGCGCGGCGTCGCCGCCGGCGCGCAGTCCTGTCCGGTTCCGACGCGCTGGCCGCTGATCGGCACGGTCGTCGGTGCGCCCAGCGGCATCGTGTCGGGTCTGCTCGGCGTCGGGGGCGGCATCTGGGCCGTCCCGGCGCAGCATCTGGCCCTCGGCATCCGTCTCCCCAACGCCGTCGCGAATTCCTCGTGCATGATCCCTTTTGTGACCGGTTTCGCCGCAATCGTTCAGGCGATCGCCATCGCACGAATGCCCGACATCCGTGTCCTCGATGGCTTCTGGCTAGGAGCCTTGCTCGCGCCCGGCGCCGCACTCGGCGGCTGGTTTGGCGCGGCGTTGACCCATCGACTTCCTGCTGTCACGTTGCGAATGGTGTTTTTCGCTCTGCTCGTGGTCACCGGCGTCGATCTGGCGGTTTCCTGAACCGGTTCCGCCGCGCGGCGCGCCGCGAGGGTCTGACACGGCCTTCACCAATGGCGAAACGCTGCGTGGGCGCATCTCACGGGGCTTGAGCCCAAAAACCAGCCGGGGGCGCGCAGAGGTGCGTGGCAGTTTGGGCGGCCCCGGCAGGGGCCGAGGGGTGTAGCCACCGGTGGAGCGAGGCCCGCAAGGGCCGAGCGGAACCGGTGGACAAGGTCGCGCGGACTTCTGCGGCCCCGGCAGGGGTCGAGGGAAGCCGGGTAGTTCGCTCCTCACTTTCCTCCGCCCCTTGCGGGGCGGAAGCAACGTTTCGGGTTTTCGATCCACGGGTTGCGCCGCGGGCGCGGCTCCACCCGTGGCGACACGCCGTCGCCCCGTTGGGGCGAGATTCCGCGCCCGCCAGAACTGTCATGCACCCCGACAAACCCCCCGTTCCGGGCAGTGGGTCAGTTTCGTGAAAAAGTGAATTCGAAAGGGTAGTGCGGGCGTCTCGCCCGTGTCTTCCGCATGAACGGGCGAGACGGCCGTACCACCCAAAACAATCTGAACGGGCGAGACGCCCGTACCACCCAAAACAACCTGAACGGGCGAGACGGCCGCACCACCTAGACCGAGATGAACGGGCGACACGCCCGTGTCTGATGCGTGAACGGGCGAGACGCCCCTACCACCCAGACCAACATGAACGGGCGAGACGCGCATGCCCCCCGGATCAAACTGACCCACTGACCCACGACGCGCACGCTGGGGTGCATCCCAATTAGGGTTGCGCTAACAGAATCTTAACATTAGAATCGTTCCCATTGCGTCGGCATGGGGCTGGCGTTGGGAGGTTGGACATGGACGTCAAGATCACTGTGGAAGTCGGCGGGAA
>JBFXAM010000094.1:0-17369 GCA_050184295.1 Phycisphaerae bacterium
ACGCCGTTCTCGTCGCGCCCAAGGCGCAGGGACACGCCGTGCGCAGCGAGTTTGTGGCGGGCCGCGGCGTGGCGGCGCTCATCGCGGTCCACCAGGACGCGAGCGGCGTGGCGCGCGACGTCGCGCTCGGCTGGGCGGCGGGGATCGGCTGCGCGCGGTCGGCCATCTACGAAACGACCTTCGCGGACGAAACCGAGACGGACCTGTTCGGCGAGCAGGCCGTGCTCTGTGGCGGGCTCACGGCGCTGCTCAAGGCGGCGTTCGACACGCTCGTCGAGGCCGGCTATCCCGCCGAGCTCGCGTACTTCGAGTGCTGCCACGAGGTGAAGATCATCGCGGATCTCATTCATGCGCACGGCATCACCGCGATGCGCGAGCGGATTTCGAACACGGCGCGGTACGGCGACCTGACGCGCGGGCCGCGGATCATCGACGCGCGCGTGCGCGACGCGCTCCGCGCGGTGCTCGCCGACATCCGCTCGGGACGCTTTGCCCACGAGTGGCTCGCAGAGAGCGCCGCGGGGCGACCTCGATTCACACAACTCACCGAGCGCGACCGCCATCACGCGATCGAACAAGTGGGTGCGGCGGTGCGGGCACAGTTGGCGCGCCCGACGCGGTAAAGGCGCCATGGAGCGCTGCGTGCCGACCGGATGTTCTCGGTCGTACGCAGGCGGCGGCGAGGAAAGCGGCAGCGCGCGGAAGGGCGGGGGTTATGATTACAATGGGCGCAGCGTGCGCATCCGCGAGCGGCGCCGCGCACCCGATCGGCACCAGGATAGTCGGCCATGCAGCGACACCCGTTTGACCTGCTGATGGAGCTGCCCGAGGAGCACATTCGGCTGGATTGCGCTGCGTTGCACCTGGCGCGCGACGAATACCCCGCGCTCGACGTGACCGGATATCGCGCGCAGCTCGACGCGCTGGCGGAGGAAGTGGCGGCGGAGCGGCCGGGGCTCGCGTCGACGCTACGCTACCGCGCGCTGCACCACGTGCTGGTGGAGCGGCACGGGTTCCGCGGCAACGAGCGCGACTACTACGATCCGGAGAACAGTTATCTCAATCGCGTGCTCGATCGCCGCGTCGGGATTCCGATCTCGCTGGCAGTCGTCTGGATCGAGGTCGGGCGACGGCTGAAGTGGCCGGTCGCGGGCGTGAATTTCCCCGGGCATTTTCTCGTCCGGATCGATGATCCCGACCGGTTCGTGCTGGTCGACGCGTTCGGCGACGGACGCTCGCTCTCGCTGGCGGACTGCCGGCGGCTGTTCGCGGGCGACGAGACCGAGCCGAGCGCGGGCTGCGCGAGCCATTTCGAGCCGGTGGATACGCGAACGCTGCTGTCGCGCATGCTCAACAACCTGCGCGTCATCTACGCCACTCACCAGGATTGGCCGAGGCTGGAGCGGGTGCTGGCGCGGCTGGTGGCAGTGCAACCGAGGAACTCCCGGCACTGGCAGGAGTTGGCGGCCCTGCACTTCCGCCGCGGGGACGCCGACCGCGCCGCCGCGCTGCTGCATATTTGTCGCCAGCTGGCGGCGGGCGACTCGGAGACCGCGACGATCGCGCGCAGCGTCGCCTGCCTGCGGGCCGCGGTGAACGCACTGAATTGACGGGCGCGCCCGTCCGTCACACGCTCGCGCCGGCCGGCGGCTGCAAGAAGTCCGGATTACGGGTTCCAGCCGGGTTGCCTGGGGCTCGATAGAATGTATATTGGCAGGGGTCTGAGACGCCGCGTCTCCGGGCACGCGCCCGGGCCCGACCGGCCGACCTGCATCGGACAAGGAGTCCGTCATGTACCGCTATCTCGCCGCCGGCATGCTGCTTCTGGCAATCTCGGCCACTGCGATCGCGCAGAGTTCGCCGCGTCGGACCGCGCGCGTCGCGCCGCGGCCGACGGTTGACGCGACGCTGCGGGCTCTGAACACGATCATCCCGACCGCCGAATACACCGAGCAGCCGCTCGAGTCGGTGATCGAAGCACTGGCCGAGTACACCAAGGCGAACATCCAGGTTCGCTGGCAGAAGGTCGAGGATTCCGGTGTTCCGCGTGACAAGCCGATCAGCTTGAAGGTCAGCAACGTCCCGCTGTCGATGGTGCTGTGGCTGGTGATGAGCGAGGCCGGCGGCGGCGAAGTGAAACTCGCGTATCGCGCGACGAGCAACGCCGGCGGCACGCTGATCATTCTGTCCACCGACGACGACCTGGGCGCCGAGATGGTGACCAAGGTCTACGATGTGACCGACCTGCTCGTGAATGTGCCGCGTTTTGACAACGCGCCCCGCATCGACCCGTCCCAGGCGCTGCAAGGCGTCAGCTCGTCGGGCGGCGGCGGACTCGGTGGATCGGGCGGCAGCTCCGGCGGCGGCGGAAATATTTTCAGCGACCAGGGCGAAGAGGACCAGGAAGAAAACCAGAACGGCATCAACGCGCCCGGAATGGAAGAACTCATTCGTCTCATCGTCGACACGATCGAGCCGGATTCGTGGGTCCAGAACGGCGGTCGCGGAACCATCACCCCGTTCCGATATCAGATTGTCGTTCGGAACAGCCTGATCGTTCATCAGCGATTGAACGGCTACAAGATTCGGGAGGACTAGCCCGCAAGGGTGGTCCGGCCTGGCGTTTGGTCATTCGGCGTGGGCAGGTGGTGATCCGCCTGCCCAACGCCTTTTCTGGCCGGCGGTTGTGGGACGGATACAATTCACGCATGCCCAGCTTTTCCGCGCTTGGCCCGGTCGTAATCTGGTCCGTCGTGCTGCTGTTGATCGGCGCCGGCGGGATCGTTGCGGCGGCGCTGTTCCGGCGGTGGTCGCAGCGGGAGCAACCGGTTCAGAATTTCACGCTACAAGACCTGCGGGAGCTGCTGGCGAGTGGCCAGATCTCGGCAGAGGAATACGATTCGATGCGGGCCGTGATTCTGGGCACAGCGGGGTCGCGTCGCGCGCCGGAGTCGTCGCGCGAGCCGTCCCCGCCGCCGGCGAAGCCGTGAGTTGGGAATTCTCGCGACGGCTGCGGATCGTGAGCGGTTTCGGCCGATGGGATGACGGGGCGTGAGTCGATGCGGCGTGTTGCACCCGCCGCGGGTTGGCTTCTGATGCCGCGCGCAAACCGCTAAAATCGCGGAGCGCGATGAGCGCAGCGTCCGGAAAAAGTCGAAAGTAATCGTGTACCGCGGGCAGAGCGGTCCGTGGAGAGGCGAGGTTCGGATGAGCAGCAATCGAAGCGGGCCGGGACGCACCCGTCGCGGCAACGCGTGCAGCTTCTGCGGCAAGAGTCATCGCGACGCCGGCCCGATGGTTGAAGGCCCGGACGACGTCTATATCTGCTCCTCGTGCATCGAGATGTGCCACAATCTCATGCGCGACGAGCGCAAGCGCGCCGGACGAACACGCAGCCCCGCCAAAGCGACACCGAAGCCGCGCGAGATTTTTGAGTTCCTCGATCAATACGTCGTTGGGCAGGACTTCGCCAAGCGTGCCGTGGCGGTCGCGGTGTTCAACCACTACCAGCGCCTGTCGCACTTCGACAACGCCGAGCAGAACGACGTCGAGATCGACAAGAGCAACGTGCTGCTCATCGGCCCCACCGGGTCCGGCAAGACGCTCCTGGCGCGCACGCTCGCCCGCGTGCTCGACGTGCCGTTCGCGATCGGCGACGCGACCACGCTCACCGAGGCCGGTTACGTCGGCGAGGACGTCGAGAACATCCTGCTGCGGCTGCTCCAGAACGCCGACTACGACCTCGAAGCCGCCCAGCGCGGCATCGTCTACATCGACGAGATCGACAAGATCGGCAAGACCTGGAACAACGTCAGCATCACGCGCGACGTGAGCGGCGAAGGCGTGCAGCAGGCCCTGCTCAAGATGCTCGAAGGGACCGTGAGCAACATTCCGCCGCAAGGCGGCCGCAAGCACCCGGAGCAGCAGTACATCCAGCTCGACACCAGCAACATCCTGTTCATCTGCGGCGGCACGTTCGTCGGGCTGGAAAAGATCATCCGCAAGCGGCTCGGCCGAAAAGCGATCGGGTTCATCGCGGACGAAGAGACCGGCGACGAGGTGCACGAGCTTGGACGCGTGCTGCACGAGGTGACGCCGGACGACCTGATCGAATTCGGCATGATCCCGGAGTTCGTGGGGCGCCTGCCGCTGCTGTGCCCGCTCGAGCCGCTCGACGAGCACGCGCTGGTGCGCATTCTCACGCAGCCGCGCAACGCCCTGGTCAAGCAGTTTCAGAAGATGTTCGAGCTCAGCGGCGGTCGGCTGGAGTTCTCACCCGACGCGCTGGAAGAGATCGCCCGCAAGGCGTTGAAGCGCGACACGGGCGCGCGGGCGCTGCGGGCAGTGGTCGAGGAGTTCATGCTTGAGTGCATGTTCGAGCTGCCGGAAATGAAGCCCGGCGGGCGCTACGTGATCACGCGCGACGTGGTGTGCGGCGAGGAAGACCTGCTGGCGCCGGGTCGGCCGAAGAAGGAATCGGCGTAGGCCAGCCACAATGTCCTGAACCGGCCGGACAGCGACGTGCCGTCACGCGAGTGGCGCGCCTTGGCTTCTCTTTCTTGCGCGTGCTGAACATGCTTGTTGTGGGGTTCCGCGCCGGCTCCGCGGCGCCGGAATTGACAGCGCGGCGGAAATCAGCCTTCGAGATAGATCGATGAGCTCTTGCTGGCCGTCGGCGCGAGCTGGACGGGGCCCTGCGTGATCGGGATGACGGGCGTGACGCCCGCAGCCGCGACGCCTGTGGGCGGGGACGCGGCGATCGCGGTCGCGGCGCGCTCGTCCCTGAGCTTTTCCATCAGCAAGAGCCACGTTTCTCGCTGATGGCGCAGGATTCGCAAGGCGTCGTCGACCGCGCCGACCTCGCGCGTCATGTTCGCGTCCACCAGCCGCCGCCAGATGAACATGTACAGGCTGTTCATCTGGTCCACCAGGCGCGGGTGAACGTCGCGTTTCAGGCCGGCCTGCAACTCCAGGACGATCTTCTGGGCGCGCTCCAGGGCGTTGAACGAGGCCTCGAAGTTGTGCTGCTCGATGCTCTCGCGGCCGCGCGTCGCGAAGCGGATCGCGCCGTCGATCAGCATCAGCTGCAACTGCTCCGGCGGCGCCGTGAGAACCGCGTTCTTCAGGTATTCGTTATGGGCGAGGGTCGTGCTCACACCGTTAGTATCGGATCGAACCCGGTGGCCGCTCATTAGCTCGGCCGATGCCCCGGGCGTTGCATGCGGCCGGTCCGCGAACCGGGCGATCGAGATTGACCCATAACCGCGGCGCGGCGTCTTCACCGGCGCCGCCCGTGAGCATGCAAGGGACGGCACGCGGCCCGTACCGGGTTGACCCGCCCGACTGTTGTTGCCGGACCAATCGAGTCGGCAATACGCGGTCATTCGGCTACGGAACTGCGCAAGCTGCGCAACGCGGCGCAAGGCAGCAGGGGGCGCGGAACGTACTCGGCGGACAAAACGGGGCGGGTGCGATGGGGTAGTCGGTGTGCCACTGCTCACAGCAGTGGCGTGTAGAGATCGTCGCCGCCCGCGCCCCAGTTTGCTGGCAGCGGCGCTCGGAGGCTGCTCGCGAACAGCAGCGGATGGTCGTTGCTCGCGAGCGCCTACCGATTCGTCGTTTGGCCGGAGAGGGCTGCGAGGCTCGCCAGCGCGGACTGCTGGTTCTGAAGCCCCGAGAGCGCCTGCTCCATCGCGAAGAACTGGCGCGTCAGTCGCTCGCGGCGCCGCGCGAGCAGCCCGTTGAGCTGCGTGATGCGCGAGTTCAACAGTTCTTTCTGGTTCCCGATCGCGTCGCTGCGCCGATCGAGTACGCCGCCGTCGCGCGAGATCGAGTCGAGCTCGTCTTTAAGCTTCTTGGCGACACCGCTGGCGGCGTGGGTGAAGAACTCGGTGATGCCGTCGGGGTTCGCTTCGTAGGCTTCCTTGAACTTGTCCTCGTCGAAGGTGAGGCGCGAATCGGAGCCGATGCGGATGCCGATCTGCGAGAGGCGCGTGAGACCGCCGACGGCGCCGGCGATGTTGCCGCCGACCATGCGGAAGAGCCGCTGCTCGACGAGCTGAGCGGCGCCTTCGCCGAGGAGCGGCCCGGCCTCGTCGGTGTCCTGGTTGTAGCTGCTGAGCGCGTCGATGCGTCCGACGGCGGCGTTGAAATCGTTGACGAACCCCTTGAGCACGTCGATCAGGCTTGCGGTGTCTCGCTGAAGCGTGACTTCGACCGGCGAGTCACTGACGCCGAGGAGATTCAGCGTCACTCCGTCGACGACGTTCTCGATGGTGTTGCTGCTGCTCGTGATGAGCACGCCGTTTGTCGGGTCGGAGCCGATCAGCACGCGGGCGTCGCGGGCCTGGCTGATGGTGCTGAACCCGAGGTCGAGCCCGGCGCCGTCGAGAATGAGCTCGCCCGCGGTGCCCGTGGCGCGCGAAGCGATGCTGAGTCGATACGGGTTCGTTCCGACGCCGTCACGAAGCACGCTGGCGTTCGCGATCGTGCTGGTGGAGTTGATGCGGCGGACGACGTCGTCGAGCGACTCGCCGGCGCCGATCGTAAGTCGGAATTCGTAGCTGCCGTCGATTCGCCCGTTCACCGCGCCGCCAAGGAGGTTGAGATCGCGGGCGGCGGTTCCGGACTCGTCGGTGACGATCGGCGCGTTGGCCCCGTTGGCGGTGTCTTCGAGAAGGAGCCCGTCGCCGGTGTCGTTGATGCGCGCGTGGATGCCGATGCCGGCGCTGTTGATCTCGCGGATGACGTCGCGGACGGTGCTGACGCCGCCGCGGTTGAGCTGGACGGTCGCGCTGCGGCCGGTGGAGTCGGTGAGCCGTAGGCTGCCGAGGGCCACGCCGCGGCCGTTGTTGAGCTGGCTGAGCGTCGTAAGCTCGGAGACGTATTGGCGCTGGAGATTGGCGCCGCGTATGTCGCTGCCGGTGCGGCGGATGCCGAGCGACTCGGCGAGCGAGCCGCCGTTGATGTCCTTGATGGTAAAGGCGGCGTCGCTGCCGTCGGCGTTAGTGACGCGGAGGCGCGCGCCGGTGTTGTCGAATCCGGCGCGGATGTTCAGGTTGCTCTGCGTCGAGGCGTTGTTGATGGCGGCGATGACGTCTTCGAGCGTCTCGGCGCTGGTCAGGTCGATGTCGGCAGCGGTGCCGTTCGCCTCGATGCGGATGGAGCCGGTCTGGAAGCCGCGGCCGCCGTTGAGCGTGCTGAGCAACACGCTGTTGACGCCGCCGAGGATTCGTCGTCCGGTGACGGGATCGTCGGCGTTGAGCGTGCCGGCGGTGAGTCCGAGGTCTTCGAGGGCGCGCGAATCCCCGAGCGATTCGAGCGTGAGCCGACCGGTGGTCCCGCCGGCGGTATCGGTGAGCGTGATCCGTCGGCGGTCGCTGTCGGAGATGGCGGCCTGTACGGAGCCGTCGTTGCCCTCGCCGTAGTTGATCGCGAGTAGCGCGTCCTGAACGGTGTCGACGCGCAGCACCTGGCGTCCCTCGAGGCGGTCGTTGCTGCGCCGGCCGGCGAGTCCGAGGTCGCGCGCCGTGGTTCCGCCGTTGACGTCCTCGACGATGAGATCGCTCGCGGTGCCATGCGTGCTGTCGGCGAGGACGAGCCGGCCGCCCGAGATGATCGCGTTGACGCCGGCGTTGGCGCCGTCGATGGCGGCCTGCACGTCGGCGATGGTGCGGGCGTTCGACAGGTCGATCTCGGTGCGCGCCCCCGCGCGGTTGGTGACGGCGATGCGGCCGGCCTGCACGCCGCCGCCGTGATTCAACCGTTCGAGGCGTGTGTTGGCTTTCAGGATTTCGCTGAGGTCGACCGTGATGACGCCGCCCTGGCTGTTGGTGATGCGGAAATCATTGCCGGCAACCGCGCGACGCACGCCGCGCCCGTCGTGAAGGCCCGCGAGGGGCGTGGTGTCGGCAAGGTAAGCGAGGGTCGTGCCGGCGAGTTCGGCGGTGCCGGCGGCATTCCCCGCGCCGAACCCGAGATCAGCCGCGACGGTGCCGCCGTCGACTTCCTCGACGCGCAAGTCGCCGCCGTTGCGCTCGGTGAGGACGAGCGCTTCGTCGCGAACGGCGGCGCGGATGTCCGTATTCGCGGAGTTGATGCGCTGTACGACGTCGTCGAGCGTGAGGGCGTCGGTCAGATTGATCGTCGCCTCATCGCCATCGCCGTCGACGATGGTGAACCGGCCGCGCTGGACGCCGGCGAAGCCGTTCAGCGTGGCGAGCTGCGCGGAGCGGTCGACGCGAGCTTGGGCGGACTCGATCGTCAGCGTGCCGGCACCGAGAGTCGACGTGCGGTCGGCGTAGCCGCGGCTGACGACCTGGTGGGCGGCGGCGAGCGAGCGGACGAGAAAGCGGTATGACCCGGGCTGGGCGCCGGTGGTCGCGGCGGCGTTCAGGATGTCGCCGTTCGACGACTGCGCGTTGATTGATTGAAACGTGCTGCGCTGCGAGAGCGAGTTCACGCGCGCCAGCAACGCCGTGATCCGCGCGGAAATGTCCGCATACGCGGTTCGTTGCGCGTCGAGATTGCGCACGCGGAGCTGCAATGCGTCGCGCGGCCGGGCCTCGACGGCGATGAGCTGATCGACGATCTGCTGGATGTTGAGGCCCGAAATCAGCCCCACGCCGGAAGAGAGCGTTCCCATCTGCGTCCTCCGTTGGACGGCGCGGATGTTGCGCGGCGGCGCAGCAGTCCGCTGTCCGTGTTCATCGGCTGCGGGAGGTGCACGCCGCGTGCCCGAGTGCAGAATTCGCGGCGGAATCCTGGCGCGCCGGAGGCGCAGAAAGGACGGCTACGGCGTGGACGGCGCGGGCCGGAGCAGGCGCAGGCCGTTGAGCACGACCAGCACGGTGCTGCCCTCGTGGCAGATGACGGCGAGGGGGAGCGTCAGCAGTCCGGTGAGCGTGAGCAGGATCAGGACGGCGATCATGCCACCCGCGAACGCGAGGCTCTGGAGGATGGTTCGCTGGGTGCGGCGGGCGAGGTCGATCGCTCCGGCCAGGGCGCGGAGGTCGTCGCGCATGAGGACGATGTCGGCGGTTTCGAGGGCGACGTCGCTGCCCGCGGCGCCCATCGCGATTCCGACCGTGGCGGCGGCGAGCGCGGGAGCGTCGTTGACGCCGTCCCCGACCATCGCGACGCCGCTATTGGTTTTGGCGAGCCGCTGGATCTCGAGGAGTTTGTCGGCCGGCTGGAGCGCTGCGCGAACGTCGTCGATGCCGACTGCCTCGGCGACGCGCGCCGCGGGCTCGGGTTGGTCGCCAGTGAGCATGACCAGGTGTGCGATGCCCATTCGGCGAAGCGCGGCGACCGCGTCGCGTGCGTCGGGGCGGAGTTCGTCGCTGAGCTGAATCGCGCCGGCGAGTCCGTCGTCGCGTTGGACGAAGACGACGGTCTTGCCGTTGCGCGGGTTCGCGTGCTCCCGCAGCAGCGGCGGCGGGAGTTCGCGGCCCTGCTGCTCGAAGAAATCGGCGCGCCCGACGCCGACCCAGCGCCCCGCGACTGCGCCGCGCACGCCCAGGCCCGGCGAACTGGCGAAGTCGCGGACTTCGGCGAGCGGCAGTCGCCGGCGGACCGCCTCTCTCACGACCGCCGCCGCCAGCGGGTGCTCGCTGAGGCGTTCGAGGGCGGCGGCGGTCGCGAGCACGTCGTCCTCGGCGTATCCGTCGAGCGCGTGGACCGAAGTCACGATGGGGCGGCCGAACGTGACGGTCCCGGTCTTGTCGAACGCCACGGTGTCGATCCGGGCGAGGCGTTCGAGGTAGGAGCCGCCCTTGAAGAGCACGCCTTGCCGCGCGCCGCGCGTCACGGCGGCGAGCACCGCGACCGGCGACGCGAGCACGATTGCGCAAGGCGAGGCGGCGACGAGCATCACCATGCCGGTGCGGAGCGCATCGCCGGGGTTGCCGGTCGCGAGCAGGTATCCGAGGATCGTGGCGGCGGAGATGGCGAGCACGCCAAGGACGTAGCGCGTCTGCCAGCGCTCAATGGTGCGCTGCGTGGCAGCCTTGTGGACCTGGGCGTCCTCAACCAGGGCGACGATCCGCGCAATCGTGGACGCGGTCGCGGGCTTGCTCGTGCGGACAAGCAAGGCCCCGTTGGCGTTGATCGTGCCCGCGAAGATGATGCTTCCGACCACCTTGTCGATCGGGAGCGCCTCGCCGGTGACGATCGACTCGTCGACCGCGCCCGCGCCGTCGACCACGACTCCGTCGACCGGGAAGCGCTCGCCGGGCCGCGCGCGGACGATGTCTCCGATCTGAAGCTCTTCGACCGGGACGGTGAATTCGCGCTCGTCGCGCACGACACGCGCCGAGTCGGGCCGCAGCTTCATCAAACCGTGAATGCTGCGGCGCGTCCGTTCGATCGCGTACCGCTCCAGCGCGTCGCTGAGCGAAAAGAGAAAGAGCAGGATCGCGCCGTCGTCCCAATGGCCGAGCAGGGCCGACACGACGGCGGCGACGATCATCAGAAAGTTGATGTCGGGTTGCCGTGCGCGCACCGCCACCAGCGCTTCGGAAGTCGCGCGCAGCCCGCCGCAGACGTACGAGAGCACGACGCAGAGCCACAGTGTGAGCGGGGCGGCGGCGAGCTTGGCCGCGAGCGCCGCCAACGCGAACAGCGCGCACAAGGCGCTCGCGACGAAACGCTGCTCGGGGCCGGCGTCCGGCGCGAAGATCCATACCTGGCGAAGCCAGCGCCTGACGGGGTCGATCTCGGCGGCGGCGGTGCTCATTGGCGTACCGCCATCGGCCCGCGCGCGGCGCCGCGTTTCTCAATCACCGGCAGCGCGGGCAGCCGCACGGTGAACACGCTCCCGCGACCGGGTTCGGACGCGACCGTGAGTGCGCCGCGGTGGGCGTCGACAATGCGGGCCGCAATCGGCAGGCCGAGACCGGTCCCCTGCCCGTCGGACTTGGTCGTGAAGAACGGCTCGAAGATGTGGGGCCGCACATCCGGCGCGATGCCGCCTCCGGCATCGGCGAAATCGATCCGCAGGACGCCGCCGCCGGCGTCGATTTCCGCCGCGGGCGGATCGTCGGGCGCATCGTTCGCGGACGGGGGCTGCGCCGTGCCGCGTGTCAGCCGCGCGGCGACGGCGAATTCGGGCGATTCGCGCTGCACACGGATCGTGAGCGCGCCGCCTCGGGGCATGCTGTCGATCGCATTGAGGATGAGATTCACGAACACCTGTTCGAGAAGCGACGCGTCGACGGGGGCGGCGTCGTGCTCGGTGTCGATGTGCGTAGCGGCGACGACGTTGGCGGCCTCGAGCTTGTCGCGGGTCGCGAGCAGCGCCGCCGCGACGACCGTTCGCAGGCGTGTTTCGACCGGGCGGATCACGTTGTGGCGCGCGAGCGTGAGCAGGCGGCGGACGATCACCTCGATGCGCGTGAGTCCGCTTTCGATGAGGTCGAGCATCTGCGCGGCGCGCGGCGGGTCGTGGAGCGAGCGGCGCAGGATGCGGGTGCAGTTCTGCACGCCGTCGAGCGGGTTGTTGACTTCGTGGGCGACGGTCGCCGCCAACTCGCCGAGAAACGCGAGGCGTTCGCGACGGCGCAGCGCCTCGTTGAGCCGTTGCTCCGCGCGGCGGGCCTCGTCGAGGCGCGCCGCGACGGCGTTGATCGCGGAAACGAGTTTGTAGAAGTCGTCGTGCGGATGGGTCTCGATCGCGCCCGCGGTGCGGCCTTCGCTGATCTCGTGCGTGAGGCGCCGCAGCCGGCCGAGCGTGGCGCGCAGGTATTGTCGCGCGACGCGGTCGCAGACAATCGACGCGAGCAGTGCGCCGCCGACGCAGATCAGGATGGCGCGCCACGCGCCGGGATCGAGCACCAGCGCCAGCAGGCCGCTGACGACGACGCCGACCTGAAGCAGCATGAACAGCGTGTGGCGGAACCCGCGCAGCATGATTCGTTTATTATCCCCCGTCGGACGCACGCGACAATCGGATTGCGGACGCGGTGCTGGATTTCGCGGCCGGGATACGATCATGCGGCGGATGTCTGGCGATCCGACGCGCTGTCGAACGAGTCGGCGAGGCGATTGATGAACCGATCGAGCGATGCAACCGTTTCACGGACGCCGGCGAACCGGATCGGGCTGCACTACCGCGCGACGGTCGTGCGAAGATGCCCGGGGCCGATCGTCGACGCGCACATGCACCTGAAACACGCCGCTCATGCGCCGCTCTTCTTTGAAGCGGCCGGGCATTACGGCGTGGCGCGGGTGCTCACGATGACGCCCATCGAGCAGGCGGCGCCGCTGCGTGCGGCGGTGGGGCCGGATCGACTGCGGTTCATTGCGGTTCCGAATTGGCGGCGTGACGACGGCTCGGAGGACTTTCGCGAATCGTGGCTGCGCGATCTCGAAGGATTTCGGCGCTTCGACGCGCGGTTGTGCAAGTTCTGGATGGCGCCGCCCATGCGCGAGCGGCACGGGCTGACGTTGCAGAGCGAGTGGCTGCGGCCCGTGATCTCGCGGGCGGTGGAGCTCGGTTATCACTTCATGGTGCATGTCGCGGACCCGACCGTATGGTGGCGACCCGGCGCGAAGTATGCGAACACCGCCAAGATCGGCGCGAAGACGGATCAGTACCCGGCGCTGGAGTGGTTCCTCGATCACGTCGCGCCCCGAACCGTCGTCGGTGCGCACATGGGTGGGAACATCGAAGACCCGGCGTTCCTTCAGGGGCTGCTCGATCGACATCCCAATCTCGTGCTCGATACAAGCGCGACCAAGTGGATCGTCCGCGAAGTGGCCCGCCAGCCGGAGCGCGTCCGCGAGTTCATCGTGAGAAACGCCGAGCGCGTGCTGTTCGGCAGCGACCTGGTGACCGACGACCCGTACGACTTCGACCACTACGCCAGCCGCTATTGGGCACACTGGCAGATGTGGGAGACCGCGTATCGCGGCGAAAGCCCCATCGAAGACCCGGACGCCGACGATCCGCCGAGGCTCGCAGGCGTCGACCTGCCCGTCGACGTGCTACGGCGGATGTACTGGGAGAATGCGGAGCGACTCGGGTTGTGAGAGCGTGCCGACGGCGCCGGGACGCGCGTCAACGTCGGGGGTTATCCGCGCGTCCTGCCGCGCGATTGCCCGGCGCGCGATCGTGGGTCTCGCACGGCGGAAACGGGCATGCCGCCGAGCACGTTTTGCGGCGCGAGCGCTAATGACCTACCCCCTCAGTTGATGCACCAGTCCGTATGAGAGTCAGGTACCATTTCGAGTCCGGCCGTCCTTTTTTTCGTGGAGGGGAAGAAGCCGGGGTCCAGGGGCAGCGTCCTTGCCAGGTGTTTGGGGCGTGCGTGACAGTCTTGGCGGGCGCGGATTTTCGCCCCAACGGGCGACACCCCTGCGCCGCGTCGGGCCCGTCCGAACTGCCGCGCACCCGGGTTTGGGGGCGGGCCCCCAGGCTGGCCGCGAAGGCCATCGCTCGCCCGCTTTCGTCCAGGTCGCCGGAGTCACCAGGGAGGTCGTCCTTCCCGCCCGCGAAGTGCAAGCTGTTCCTCTGCGCTCAGGCGTTCCATCGGTGCTTGGTGTGCGGGCCGACGCTCAGCCTATCGTGTAAGACAGTGCGGCGGCGACCACGCGCGCGGCGATCGTCTCGAAGTCGCCGCTGAGAACGGCGCCCGCCCGGGAGTGGTGACCGCCGCCGCCGAACTGCTGGGCAAGTTCGAGCACGGACAGATTGCCCTCTGCGCGAAAGTTCATCCGCACCTGTCCCGGCTGGCCCTCGGTGATGAGGATCGCCAGCGCGATGCCTTCGATCGAACGGGGGATGTCGACCTGCTCGTCCACGTCGTTGGCGCCGCAACCGGTCGCCGCGATCTGCGCATGCGACGCCGTGCTCCACGCGACGCGGCCGTCGGCGGAGACGCGCGTGTTCTGATAGATGAGCTTGGCAAGCTCGAACTCCGCCCGCGACTGGCTGCGGTGCAGCCGCTCGCACGCGTTGGCGATCGCGGCGCCGGAGGCGGCGAGCTCGTGTGCGACGGCGAGGCTGCGCGGCGTCGTGTTGACGAGCGAGAAGCCGCGCGTGTCGCCGTGGACCCCGACGTAGAGCAGCGTGGCGATTTCCGGCGTGAGCGGGATATCGAGCGCGCGCAGCAGGTCATGGATCATCTCGCAGGTGCTGCTGCGGTGCGGGTCGATCCAGCGCGCGTCGCCGAACTGCGTGTTGGTCGCGTGGTGGTCGATGTTGAGAACGGGGATTCCCAGGAGGGCTTCGAGCTTGCCGTCGAGGTTGACGCGGCGCTCCTTGGCGGTGTCCATGACGACGACGAGGTCGCTGGTGCGCAGCTCGTCGATCGACGCCGGCGTAATCCGCCCGAGCTCGACGAGGAACGCGAGGCGGCGCGAGACCGAGCCGGCGGGGAGTGCGACGAGCGGCGTCTTGTTCAACGCGCGCAGCGCGAGGTTCATCGCGCCGAGACAGCCGAGGCAGTCGAGATCGGGTGTGACGTGGGCGACGAGGGCGACGCGCTTCGCGCGGCGCAGGGCGGCGAGCACGTCGGCGGGCGGCGGGATCGCATCGGCGGCGGTGACCATGCGGGAATCATAGCCGGGTTGCGGCGGACGGCGGGGGCGGATGACGGCGCGTGGCTGCGTGCCACCACCACAAGCCGACGGCGAGGCCCGCGAAGCCGAGCGCCATGACGGTGGCTCGCGGGGCGCCCGCACGCACCAGGTCGCCGGCATCTCCGATCCCGTCAATCGCACCGACGCCGAGATAGGCTCCGTTGGCGACCCAGCAGAAACCGGCGAACAGGTCGGCGGAGCGGCGAATCCACCGCGGCAGACCGCGGATGGTGCGTGTAAGCACGGCGAGCGCGGTCGGCACGCACACACCCCACACCGCGCCGCCCCACGCGACGAACTGCGGATGAGGATTGGCGGAAAACTCGGTGCGGGAGAATCCCCAGAGCGGAATCTCGACCCGCGCGACACGCCCGCCGCTCAGCCACGCATGCAGCGCGTGCCCCAATTCGTGCGCCGCGAGCATCGCCAGCCACGCCGGATACGCGGCGAGCAGCGCGAGCGCGTAGGTTCGGGCCGGCCGCATGGCTACCCGCCGCGGCGCATGTCTTCGATCAGGATGTCGGCGATCTCGGCGCGCGTGAACTCGACCGGCGGGCGCTGGCCCTTGGCGAGCATGTCGCGAACAGCCGTGCCGCTGAGCGACACGCGTTCGTCGGCGCTGCTGCGGCTGGTCTTGTCGGTCGCCATCGCGCCGCTGCGCTTGCACCAGAAGCTGTTCTCGAACTTCAGCGGCGTGATGCCGATGTCGGCAGGCTCGAACTCGTCGAAGATCTTCTGGGCGTCGTAGGTGCCGTAGTAGCTGCCGACGCCGGCGTGGTCGCGCCCGACGATGAAGTGCGTGCAGCCGTAGTTCTTGCGGATCAGCGCGTGCAGGACGGCCTCGCGCGGTCCGGCGTAGCGCATGGCGGCGGGCCAGACGGAGAGCATCGTGTTCTTGGCGCTGTAGTAGTTGTCGAGCAGCGCCTGATAGCAGCGCATCCGCGTCTCGGCGGGGATGTCGCCTTTCTGGGTCTGTCCAACGAGCGGGTGGACGAGCAGTCCGTCGCAGATTTCGAGCGCGCACTTGGTGATGTACTCGTGGGCGCGGTGGATCGGGTTGCGCGTCTGAAACGCAACCGCCGTCCGCCAGCCGCGCTGTTCAAACGCGGCGCGGGTCTGGCGTGGTGTGAGGCGGTAGTCGGGGAACGGGGGACTGTGCCGCGGGGTCAGGACTTCGAGCGGGCCCGAGAGGCAGACTTCGCCTTGGGCCATGGTGACGGCCACGCCGGGGTGGGCGGCTTCGCTGGTGCGATAGACACGTTCGCACTCCTTGGCCTTGTCGTGGCGAAACTTCTCTTCGACGATCATCACGGCGAGCAGGCGGTCGTCCTCGTCGCCGAGCGCGACGGGCTGGCCGAGGTCGATGCCGTCGCTCGTCGGCTTGTTGACGGCGCAAATGACCGGGACGCTCCACGGCAGGCCGCTGGTCAGGCGCATCTCGTCGCAGACGCGATGGAAATCCGGCTCGGTCATGAACGTGCTGAGCGGGCTCATCGCACCGCACGCGAGCAGTTCGAGATCGCACTGCTCGCGCTCGCTGAGGCGCACGCGCGGCATCCTGGCGGCGCGCTCCTCCAGCTCGCGATAACGGGGTCCGTCGACGACAAGATTCACGAGTGTTCCGCCGTGGGGCGGGATCAATCCGCGTTCGGTCATGGGCGCCATCCCTGCAAAAGTTGCGCGGCTGGTTGGGGCGTCGCGCGGCGCGACTCGCCAGCGTTTCGGAGCATCGCAAGACCGGCAATGCCGCGACCAGTCCGCATCGTAGAGCTTGTCGGCGAAAAACGGAACGGGAGTGAGTCAGGCCCGGAAGCCGACGTAGCGGCTGTGCGAACGGCGGATGGCGTGCATCGGCGTGGCGGCAAGCAGCGTGTTGCGCAGGGCGCACAGGAGCGGGTTGGACCACTGCGCGACGCGCCCGAGCCGGTGCGAGAAGCGCGTCACCTCGGCCGTGCGGGCCTGGCGCGATCGCTCATAGACCCGGAGCGCCTCCGCGACCGCCGGTGGCGAAGGAGGGTGTGTGCGAACGGCCGAAGGGCTCGGGCGAGGACGAGCGCATCTTCGATCGCCATGCAAGCGCCCTGCCCGATGTTCGGCGTGGTGGGATGGGCCGCGTCGCCGAGCAGCGTGATGCGCCCGCGGCCCCAGTTGCGAGCCGGGGGCCGATCGAGAATGTCGTTGCGGATGATCGCGTCGTCCGGCGTTGCTTCGAGCAAGGCGCGCGGCGGGCCGAACCAGTCCCCGAAGAGGCTCAGCAGCGACGTGCGCGCCGCACGGCCGTCCAAGTCGCGGCCGTTCGGCGGAGCGTTGAGCGTCGCAAACCAGTAGACGCGCGCGCCGCCGAGAGACAGAAAGCCGAAGCGTCGTCCGCGTCCCCAGATTTCGCAGAGATGACCGGGGGGGATGAGCGAGTTGTGCGACTGTGCGATGCCGCGCCAGCAGGTGTATCCGGAATAGCGCGGCGGATGGTCGCCGTGCAGCGCGGCGCGGACGACCGAGTTCAGGCCGTCGGCGGCGACGAGCAGGTCGGCTTCGTCGGCGTGTCCGTTGGCGAAGCGCGCGCGGACGCGCTCGCCGTCGTCGATGACGTCGACGCAGCGGCGATCAAAGTGCACGCGCGAAGGATCGAGCGGGCCCAACAGCAGCGCCAGGAGCTCGGCGCGATGAACGCCGACGCAGAATTCGCCGAGTTCGCGGTCCCAGACCGCGACGCGTTGCCGGCTGAGTACGCGACCCGCGGCGGTGCGCAGTTCGCCGTAGTTCATCACACCGCCGATCGCGCGCAGGGG
>JBFXAM010000095.1:0-17364 GCA_050184295.1 Phycisphaerae bacterium
GGAGGCGCTCACGAACGCGACGCGCCACGCCCGCGCGACACACGTGCACGTCCGGGTCGTGCGCGTCGGCGACGCACTGCACCTCGGTGTGCGCGACGACGGAGTCGGTCTGGAGGGCGGCCTCGAGGGTGCTCCCGGGCTCGGGATGCGGGGCATCCGCGAACGCGTGCAGAGCCTGGGCGGCGTCCTGCACGTGGCGTCCGCGCCCGGCCGGGGTACGATGGTCGCCGCAGAACTACCCAGGGTGCGCGATTCGAATGGACCCCATCCGCGTACTGATTGTTGACGACCACGCGGTGCTGCGCGGCGGACTGCGCCTGTTGATCGACGCTCAGCCGGACCTGCGCGTCGTGGGCGAAGCGGGGTCGTTGCCCGAGGCGCTTGAAGTCGCGCGGGCGACACAGCCACAGGTCATCACGCTCGATCTGGTGATGCCCGGGCCGTCCGGCGTCGCGTCCGTCGAGCGCTTGCGCGGCGTGGCCCCGCACGCCAGGATCGTGGTGCTGACGATGCACGACGATCCGGCGTACGTCCGCGCGGCGGTCGCGATGGGCGCCGCGGGGTACGTGAACAAAAGCGCGGCGGATACGGAGCTGATCGCGGCCATTCGCGCCGTGGCGCGCGGGCGCGTGTTCATCGACTTCGGCGAGAACGCACGGCTCGACGACGTGCTCGGCGCTGGAGCGTCGGCGGCGCACGGCCAATCGCCGGTGGACGCCCTGAGCGAGCGCGAGCGCGAAGTGCTGCGGGACGCGGCGCGCGGCTATACCAACCAGCAGATCGCCGACGGCTTGTCGCTCAGCGTCAAAACGGTCGAGTCCTATCGCGCGCGGGTGATGCGGAAGCTCAGGCTCAAGTCGCGCGCCGACCTCGTCCGCATTGCGCTGGAGCTCGGGTTGCTGGAGCGCGACCAGCTTCCGTGAGCGAGCGCGGGTTTTCCCGCGCGTCTTCGCGGGTCCGCAGGGGTTTTCCCCGCGTATTTGATGCGAATCGCTGGAATTGCCCGCTCTGCAGCGTCCGCGAACCGCGTCACACTTCCTCATGGTCAGCCCACGTCGTCGCGGCCGCAGTGTGCAGCCGCGGCGAGCGCGTCCGAAGTCCACGACGCGCCGGCGGGCGGTTGCGCGGTCAACACGCGGACCCCGCCAGGTTCGTGAGCGAGAAACCCACGTCAGGGAGTACCCATGCTCGCGTGTCTGAAGCCCATGTCTTTCGTGAAACGGGGATTGCAGGTCGCGGTCGCAACCGCCGCATTGGGGTGTCTCGGCGCCAACGCGACGCCGATCATCGTCGACGACTCCGGCACCGCTCGGAATGGAAAGGTCGGCGGGTGGAGCTCGGTCGTCGCGCGCGGCGGTGTCGCGGCGATCAGTTACTACTGCGAGGACGACCACGCCGGCGCGGACGGCGACATGTACGCGCTGCGCTTCGCGTGGAACCAGGGCGCCGGCTGGCAGTGGGTCACCGTGGACCGCAACGGCGGCAGCGACACGTCGATGGCGCGCGGCAGCGACGGCGATTATCGGATCATTTATGCCGCTTCGCCGACCGGCATCGGGCTGGCGACGGGATCCGCCGCGGTGTGGTCGATCTCGTCGGTTCCGGTTCCTGGAAACCAGTGGCCCGCGAATCTCTCGATGGTGCTCGACTCCGACAACCATCCGCATCTCACCTACTACAACCTCGAACTCGGCGGGGACCGCGCCCTGCGATACGTCTACTTCGACGGCGCCGCGTGGACGCCCGGCGGCGCCAACGGCGGCGTCATCGGCACCGGCCTCTGGACGCCGACCATCGGATTCTCCAATACGCAGCTCGCGCTCGACGCAGCCCGCGTTCCCCATGTCGCGTTCGCCGAGCCCGCGGACGCGATCAATGCCTACGGGCAGATGAAATACGCGACGCTCGTCGGCGGCCCGAACGGAACCTGGCAGATCGAGTCGCTCGGCGTGCTCGGCGAAGATCCGTCGCTCGCAATTGGGAACGACGGCGCCCCGCGCATGGTGTTCAACGGCGACGCGGGCATCACCTACGCCGTGCGGTCCGGCGGCACCTGGTCGTTCGAGACGATTGTCCCCGGTCAGTGGGGCAGTTCCGTGACGATGGCGCTCAGCGACACCGACGTCCCCTTCGTCTCGTTCGGGATGACGGTCAACGAGGACATGTACTTCGCGCGGCGCGACGCCGGCGCGTGGACCGTCACCAAGATCGACGGCGACGGCACGTCCGGCCCGCACGTGATCCTGGGGCGCTACGGCACGAGCATCGACGTCGACGAGAACGGCGCGCCGCACATCAGCTACAGCGCCATCGACATCTACGGTCTGACGCATCGCTCGGACCTGAAGTACGAAGGTGTGAGCGGCCCGCCGCCTTGCGTCATCGTGACCCAGTCGCCGGCGCCGCAGGCGCCCTGCCCCGGCGACACCGCCGTGTTCAGCGTCACCGCCACCGGCAACGGGCCGCTGACCTACCAATGGCGGAAGGACGGCGCGAACTGCGTCGACGGTCCGACCGGCTGGGGCTCGACCCTCGTGGGGGCCACCGAGCCGACGCTGACCATCGGCGGCGTGGCGGAGCTTGATGTCGCGCGCTACGACTGCGTCGTCACGCTGGCGGACTGCGGCAGCGCGGTGAGCGCGCCCGCGGCGCTGACGCTTGGCGCGCCCGCCGTCATCACCGGACCGCCGGCGCCGGCCAGCGCCTGTATCGGGGGCAGCGCTTCGTTCTCCGTGTCGGCCACCGGCGGCGGCGCGATTCAGTATGAATGGCGCAAGGACGGCGCCACGCTCAGCAACGGGCCGACGGCGCACGGTTCAATCATCTCCGGCGCGAACTCGCCCACCCTCAACATCGCGAACCTCGCGGCCGCCGACCAGGGCGTCTACGACTGCTTCGCGTACACGCTCTGCGGCGGCGACGTCAGCGCACCCGCGACGCTCACCGTCAACACCTGCGGCGAGGTCCGCGGTGACATGAACTGCGACGGCGTCGTGAACAACTTCGACATCGATCCGTTCGTGCTCGCGCTCGCCAATCCGGATGAGTATGAACGCCAGTATCCGAATTGCGACGGCGGATCGAACGGCGACGTGAACGACGACGGCGCCCTGAACAACTTCGACATCGATCCGTTCGTCGCGTGCCTGATTCAGGGCGGCTGTCCATAGCCAAGTCGCGACACGCGGCGGAGAAGGCATGCATCGCGCGGCGCGGGTGTCGACCGCGCCGCGCGAGGAGAATAACGTATGACGCTCGTTCGACTGGGAATCGCCGCGCTGCTCACGTGCACGGCCTCCGCGGTTGGAATCGCGGACATCATCTACGCGCAGCCGCCGAGCCCGAGCGGCGGGCTCTTTCAATCGTCCTGGTGGGATCCGGACGACAGCGACTGGGACATGCACGCGTGGGATGACTTCACGCTGAGCGCGCCGCGGGCGATCACCGAAGTCACATGGCGCGGCGGGTACATCTACGGTGGCGCGTACGGCGGCCCCGTAGTGAATTTCACCGTCGCGATCTATCCATCCATTGCGGCCGGGTCTGAACCCAACGTCGTCAATCCGCCGCTGATACAGTTCGAGACCGGTGGCAACGCGGGCCAGACGTATGCCGGAACCGTCGGCGGCACAGCGATGTATGATTATCACTTCACGCTGCCGTCCCCGTTTCAGGCCGCCGCCGGCACGCGATACTGGGTGTACATCCTCGGCTGGCAGCACGGCATTCCGGAATGGGGGCTTTGCAACGCGACCGGCGGCAACGGGAGCCACTTCCGCTTCGTGCGCGGCGCACACATGTATCAGATGGCGCCCGGTGACGCGACGTTCACGCTGCTCGGGACTGACGCGCCGACACGGACGATCACGGCCACCGTGTCTCCTGTCGATGCCGGCTCCGTTCAGGGCGCCGGTGCGTATCCCATCGACTCGACCGCCTGGCTCGCCGCGATTCCGAGCGCCGGCTGGACGTTCGTGCGCTGGACCGAGAGCGGCGCGCCCGTGAGCTCGGCGAATCCCTACTCGTTCATCGTGACGACGGACCGGGCGCTCGTCGCGAACTTCGTGCCCGAGCACACCGTCACCACCGCCGCGCTTCCGACCTACGGTGGTGCGACGACGGGTGGCGGGACGTACGGCGATGGATCGGTCGTCACCGTACAGGCCGTTCCAAACCCGCACTTCGCCTTCCTCTACTGGGCCGAGTACGGGACGCCGGTCAGCACGGCGGCGGATTACACGTTCACCGCGAACGCGGATCGGTCGCTGACGGCGTGGTTCGCGCTCGACGCGCAGAGCCGAGTCTTTGACTTTGACAACGCGCCGGTGCACACGTCGTTTCCGATCGACCTGGTCGAAGGCGGCTTGACCGCGCACTTCACGGGAACAGGGCAGCAATACGGTTATGGATACTCGATTCAGCACGCCGACGCGCTCGGGTTCACGCCGGCCGGCTTCGCGGGGCTGTGCGTGTATCCGAACAGCGTCTTTCTCAGCGACCTGGTTGTCGATTTCTCCGCACCGCTGAACTCGTTCTCGATCCTTTACTCGCCGCAGGAGCTCGGTTGCGACGACTCGGCAACGCTGCGCGCGACCGGCTACATGAATGGGACGCTGGTGGCGAGCAGCACCGCGACGGCCGCGCCGCCCGGCACCTGGCCGACCGGCACGCTGCGGCTGGATGCGCCTGCGCCATTCAACAGCGTGGTTGTTCATTACGACCATCGTCCCCCGACCTGTCAGGATTGGGGGCCGATCTTCCTCGCCGACAACATGATCGTCACCCTCGCGGCGGTTACACCGGCGGGCGACCTGAACTGCGATGGGTCCGTCAACAACTTTGACATCGACCCGTTTGTGCTCGCGCTGACCGATCCCACCGGGTATGCGGGCACGTTCCCCGGATGCGACCGTTCGGCGGCGGATGTCAATCAGGATGGAGCTGTGAACAACTTCGACATCGATGGATTCGTGGCGCTGCTCGTCGGCGGATAGCCGGAGCGCGCTTGCACGGCGGCGGCGGCGCGGAACGCGGAATGCACGGACGACCGCGTTCGCGTTGCCGAACAGGAGGCAGATACATGCGTTACAACGAGCGACTTCGTGGGTGGGGCCGCTGCGTCGCGGCGGCAGCGGTTGTGCTGTTGGCCTCCCCGCTGAACGCCCAGACGATCCAAAGCATCGGGGCGCTCAGCCCAACCGGCACGTCGACCGCGTATGGCGTGAGTGCCGACGGATCGGCGGTTGTGGGTTACGCGAATTCCAGCGGCGTGCTGCGCGCCATTCGCTGGACCAGCGCCGGCGGTCTGCAGAATCTCGGCGTGCCGCCGACCGGCATCCGGTCCATCGGGTTCGCGATTAGCGCGGACGGTTACGCGGTCACGGGTCTCTGCGTGCTGCCGGGAACCGGTCACGTCTTTCTCTGGACCGCGGAGAGCGGCCTCGAGGATCTTGGGACGCTTCCGATCCAGAACGTGTCCTACGGGTTTGCGATCAGTGGCGACGGACTCGTGATCGGCGGCGGTCCCAGCACGGGCGCGGAAGGGCACGCGTTCACCTGGGACAGCGCCTCAGGATTTGTCGACCTCAACAAGCTCCCCGGCGGATTGGCGTCGGCCCTCTACGGACTCAACGCTGACGGTTCGGCCGGTGCCGGGTTCAGCGGAACGACCCTCGGAGATCGCGCGGTGCTCTGGACGCGTGCCGGCGGCATGGAGGATCTCGGCGTGCTTGCCGGCGGTGCGACCTCGAAGGGCAATGCGATCAGTGCCGACGGGACCGCGATCGCGGGGACAAGCGACTCGTCGCTGGGGCAGCGCGCGTTCCGCTGGACGCGATCCGGCGGGATGGAGGATCTCGGGACAGCAGCCGGACGCAGCACGTCCGACGGGCTCGCCATCAGCGCCGACGGATCGATCGTCGCCGGTCGCGATGAACTCGGCGCCATCCTGTGGACGCGCGAAACCGGATGCGTGGACCTGCCCTCCTTTCTCGCGGCGCGCGGCGTGAACCTGGCCGGCTGGACGCTCGCCGCATGTTACGGCGTTTCGCGCGACGGCACCGCGCTGGCCGGCGAAGGTCGACTCAACGGCCAGCTTCGCGGCTGGGTCGTTCGCGGACTGCCGTCGCTTTGCGCGCCGCAGATCACACAGCAGCCCGCGCCGGCGGCGGGCTGCTCCGGCGCGCTGACCCCGTTCTCGGTCGTTGCCGCGGCCGGCAGCGACCTGACTTACGAGTGGCAGATCGAAGCTGCTTCCGGCGTCTGGGCCACGCTCGGGGAGACCCCGCTACCGTTGCCCTGCGGCGGCGCCGCGCATGCGCTGAATCCGCATGCGGCCGACGTACTGATCGGCGTGACGGCGTGTTCCGGCGTGTCCTCATACTCGGTGCGAGCGCTGGTCTCGAACGCGTGTCAGAGCGTCCCGAGCAACAGCGCCGCGCTGTCCATTGTCACGACCGGCGATCTGAATTGCGATTGCGCAGTGAACAACTTCGACATCGACGCGTTTGTGCTGGCCTTGACGAATCCCGACGGTTACGCCGCGGCGTTCCCGGGGTGCGACCGGGCGAATGCGGACACGGACCACGACGGGATGGTCAACAACTTCGACATCGACGCATTTGTGGCGTGTCTGACCGATGGGGCGTGTCCATAGCGCCGGAGCGCCGCGCAGAAGCCTGCACGCGAGCGCTGCGCCGCCGGGCGCAGCGCTCGCGTGTCGCGTTTTCCTGGTCGCTCGCGCCGCCGTGGTGCGCGTCGGCGGGGCGGGCACGCGCCGTGTGTTCTACTCGGGTTCGCCAAAATCGAAGGTCATGCGATAACCCGTGCGCCAGAGCGGATACGGAGTCTGGCAGCGGTAGCCCACGTATTCCGCCGGATCGAGCTTGCGCACGCTGAAGAGGTGGCGGAGCAGCTCGCGCTGGCGGGCGTACGCCGGCGAATCGACCTGTTGCAGCCCGGCGCCGAGCGCTTCGAGCCGCGGCCCGGTCGCAAAACGCGTCTGCCACCGCTCCCCGGCGCTCGACGCGAAGTCCGGCCGCCACAGGTGCACGTCCAGCCCGGGGATGCAGCGCCGTGCGACGTCGCGATGCAGGAACACGTCGAGCAGCAGCCAGCGCGCCGGGAAGTTGATCAGGGCCCACACCTCCTCGGTAAAAGGCGGCGCCAGGCGCGGGTGCGCCATCAGCCCGCGCAGACCGAACACCAGGTCACAACCGCCGGGCGACGTCATCGACGGCTCCACCGTCTGCACGACGAACTCATGCGGCTGGCGCGTTTTCACGATCGGCGGCGGGTCGGTCGAGAAGGCGCGCAGCACCTGCGGCGGAACGCCGCTGCTGTCGCGCGCCGCGCTCAATGCCTCGAAGCGGCCCAGCTCCGGCGCGCCAGACGCCGCGCCATCGTCACTGACCGGTGTCGCGAAGACGTGGAAAGTGAGCGGAACCGCGTCCTCGCGGGCCGTGTGCCCGATCAGGCCGTACGCGCGCGTCTGCGTCAACCGCTCGGGAATCGCGTTCGGCTCGTAGATGTGAACGGCGAGCCAGGTCTCTGAGCGTCGGCCGGTGAGCGCCGCGGCGGACTCAAAGAGCTGTCGCGCGTGGGGCTCGTGCGAGACAGCGCCGGCCGCGAACCTGGATTCGCGCGCGTTCAAACGTTCGAGCAATCGCGCGCGGCTGCCGGCAGTCCGGCGCACAACGCTTGCGTACGCATCGATTGCAGCGTGGAGCGTGCGGACCGCGTCGCGGATCTCCGTCGCCGTACGCCAGCAGCCTGCGACCGCGTCCGCGAGCGCGCGAAGCCCCGCGGCGCCGGGCAACTGCGCGACCAGGGAGGTATTCGCGACCGGCTGGTTGGCGCTCGATACGGCACGCTGACACGTCGTTCGCTCGATTTTCAGCCGTCGTGCCAGACCGCTCGCGGTTTGCGCCTCCACCGGCAGTACCGCCAGGAGGCCGCGCAGATCGCGATGGAGCGCACGCAGTGCATCGACGAGCGCCGCGTCCTGCGCCGGATCGAGCGGTTGGGCGAGGCGGCGGTGGTCCGCGCGTGGGGAACCCGCCACGCTGGTGCTGGGCGATCCGGAATCGCGCTCGGGGAAAAATGTGCTTGACATGTGCTCAGCATATGCCCAGAATGTGCTGAACGCAAGCGGCAATTTCCCCATTGCCGCCGACTGGGCAGTGTCGCTCAGGGGCCGGCGCAGCGGAACGCCGGCATGGGACGGGGTTTCGCACACGGAGGATCGCACATGCGACGAAGCAGCATTCTGGCCACGCTCGTCACGACCGTTGCCGCCAGCCTGGCAGGCGCCGGCACAACCACCTTTGAAAGCGGACACGAAGGCTGGGGGGTGTTCTTCGCGAACGACGGCCAGCTCGGCGACTTCATCGAACCCACCGGCGGCAACCCCGACGCGCACCTGCACTGGATCATGATCGACACCTTTGGCTGCAACTTCCACAACGACACCAATCCCGACGTACTCGGCGACTACGCGCGCTGGGGCAGTGCGGTGCGGCTTGCCGTGTCGGTCAAGGTCGAGGACATCAACTTCTTCGGCGTTCCGGTCGGGCGAAACCTGATCGCGGAGCTCGTGGACTACAACCCGCCGGGATCGCCGTATCCCTATGTAAGCGTGTGGTACAACCTCGGCGAGATCTCCGCGGCGGGAACGAGCACCTGGACCGATCTCGAAATCATCATCGACGACCCGGCTTCGACGACGCTGCCTGAGGGTTGGGGCGGCACCGGCGACGAAGACCCGAGTACGTTTGAGCCGATCCTGCCGCGCGATCGCACGTTCGCGAGCGTG
Source organism: Phycisphaerae bacterium (assembly GCA_050184295.1). Lineage (GTDB taxonomy): Bacteria > Planctomycetota > Phycisphaerae > UBA1845 > Fen-1342 > JBFXAM01. The sequence continues at coordinate 8,813 of JBFXAM010000095.1, forward strand.
CTGGCGAGCGTGGACGAAGTGCGGTTCACCACGTTCGAGCCGGGCTACTTCTACGGCTTTACGAACTTCGATGTGCGTTTCGACAATCCGACCGTCGCGGCGGTGACGGTGCAGCAGCCGGGCGACCTCAACTGCGACGGCGTGGTGAACAACTTCGACATCGACCCGTTCGTGCTCGCCCTCACCGACCCGGCGGGCTACGCGGCCGCGTTCCCCGGCTGCGACATCGACAACGCGGACACGAACGGCGACGGCAGCGTGAACAACTTCGATATCGATTCGTTTGTGGCCTGCCTGGTCGGCGGATGCCCGTAGGCGGATCGACTGCGGATTCATGCCGGTTCGCGTGTGGCGAGCCTGCCGGCGTTCGACGTGTGCGACATCAGAGCCCCAAGCGCCAGCGCGCGGGCGCGTGCCTGGAACGCGCGGGTTCCAGCGATGCGTCCCGCGCTGACGCTTGGGGTTTGAATGGACTGCGTTGCAGACCGCACGATGCGACGGCGCGCGCCGCCGCCGCCTACTCCGTCAGCCGCACGACGAAAGGATCAATGTCGAAGTTGTCGACACCTCCGTCGCCGTTCATGTCCGCGAGCTCGCGATTGCAGTTGGGAAACTGCGCGGCGTAGCCGGCGGGATCGATCAGTGCGAGCACGAACGGATCGATGTCGAAGTTGTTGACCGCGCCGTCGCAGTTGAGGTCGCCGGGCGGCGTCGTGCCCGTGTTTTTCAGGAGCGTGACGAGGTCGGCGATCTCGTCGAGCAGCACCAGGTCCATGTCGCGGTCGTTGTCGAGGTCCATCACGACCGCGCACGCCGGGTTCGACGGCCCGTCGATCTCCATCCAGAACGAGAACACCCCCGCGCCGTTGTTGCGGAACAATCGGTAGTGTCCGCCGCCGAAGCTCGACAGAATCCAATCCATGTCGCCGTCGCCGTCGAAGTCTCCCAGGTCGGTCGCAACCGTGTGGCCGACGACGTTCACCGTGGCTGCCGTCTGTAGGGTTGCGTTGCCGTTGCCGAGCAGGATCGACCCCGTTCCACTGCCGCTGTTGGCGGTCGTGACGTCCTCGTGGCCGTCGCCGTTCACGTCGCCGCAGACGACCATCCACACCTGTCCGCCGGCGGGTCGCGAGTGGACGAGCGTAAAGGTCGCGTCGCCGTTGCCGCGCAGAATCGTGACCGTCTGGCTGGAGATGTTGCCGACGACGAGATCGAAGATCCCGTCGTTGTTCATGTCGGCGGCGGCGATGCCGTACTCGCCGCTGCCGCCGGCGTTGAAGTCGGCGACGCGGGTGAAGCCGCCGGCGCCGTTGTTGAGCAGCAGCGAGACGTTGTCGCCGCCGGTGTTGGCGGTCGCGACGTCGAGGTCGCCGTCGCCGTCGGCATCGAGCACCGTGATGCCGTGCGGATTGCTGGGTACGTCGATCGTCTGTTGGGGACCATAGGTTCCGTCACCGTTTCCGAGCAGAATGCTGACCACGCTGGTGAAGCTGCTGGCGATGCAGAGGTCGGCATGGCCGTCGTTGTTGAAGTCCGCCGGCTCGTTGGGGCTGGACTCGTAGTTGATGGGTCGCGGCGGAGTGAGCATGTCGTCGAACAGGCCGGTTCCGTCGGCGCGGCTCAGAAACACGCGCACGTCGGCGGACACTTCGTTGACGGTTGCAAGGTCGAGCCATCCGTCTTCGTTCAGATCGCTCGCGACGGCGCCGTAGATGCGCGTCTGGGCGTTGTTGATGCGGTTCGTGAACTGATCGATCTGCGCGAACGAGCCGTCGGCGCGCAGGGCGCGCGTCATGAAGCGATACGAATAGCCGCCGGCGCGAATCGGAGAGTTGTCCGCGGCCCGCAGCGAGTTCGCGAGCACCACCATCACCGGCTCGCCCGCGGAGAGCAGACGATTGGGTGTGAGCGTAATCGTCTGATCGGCATTGGAGAAACCGATCGCGCCGCCCACCGCGCCGCTCCAGCGTGCATACGCCTTGAAGCTCTGCGACGTGACCGTGGCGGGATTCACGGGCTGATTGAACGTGACGGAGATGCGGGTTCGCAGCGGTACGCCGCCGGCCCCGCGGGCGGGCGAGGTCGAGATCACCTGGAGCTCGACCGCGAGCGCCGCCGGGACGAAAACGAACGCCAGCGCGGCGAGCAGCGTTCGTGCGGCGCGCAGCGCGAACAACGCATGCGCCGCGCACGGCACGAAGGACGCATTCGCGGCGCGCGGCAAGAATGACGCGTGCACAGCGCACGGCGAGAGCGGGGCGCGCCGCGAACCCCGGCGCGCACGAGCGGAACGAACCATCGCGAACTCCTTCACTTGCGTGGACGACAGCACATGGCCGATGCGAACGCCGCGCACCGGCGCCACGGTCCGCTCCACCGCAAACGGACATGATACCGGGCGGTGGCGGAATCACGCGCGAATCTCTGATGAGCGCGGGCGGGCGCCGTGGCGTGGACGGAGCGCGATGCGCGCATCAGCGCCGCGGGCGCAAGCCCGCGACGGGGAGTCTGCGGGGCAAATGAGAGCGTGGGCGTTCGGGTCAGCGTGCCCCAATCGAATCGCGGGCTTGCGCCCGCGGCTCTGATGGGGCACCGCGTTCGGAATCGCGGGCTTGCGCCCGCGGCTCTGATGGGGTATCGCGTTCGGAATCGCGGGCTTGCGCCCGCGGCTCTGATTACGGCGCCGATCGGGCGCTCCGCGTTAGCGCATCATGTTCCGCAGCACGGTCTGAAGCACGCCGCCGTTGCGGTAGTACTCGAGCTCGACCGGCGTATCGAGCCGGCAGCGCGTCGTAAACCGCGTCTCCTTGCCGCTTTGCGGATGTCGCGCGACGATCGTCAAGTCCTGAGAAGGCCTAAGGCCATCGTCGAGGCCTTCGATATCAAACACCTCGTGCCCGGTCAGCCCGAGCGACTCGACGGTTTGTCCGTCCTTGAACACGAGCGGCAGTACGCCCATTCCCACGAGGTTGCTGCGGTGAATCCGCTCAAAACTCTGTGCAATCGCCGCCCGCACGCCCAGCAACATCACACCCTTCGCCGCCCAGTCGCGCGACGAGCCCATGCCGTAGTCCTTGCCGGCCAGCACAATCAGCGGCGTGTTCTCGCGCCTGTAGTTCATCGCGGCGTCAAAAATCCACGCCAGCTTTCCGCCGCCGCTTTTGCTGAGATCGAGCGTCCAGCCGCCCTCGCGCACCTTGCCGGTCGCGGAGTCGAGCGCGAGCTTGTTCTTCATGCGCACGTTCGCAAACGTGCCCCGCGTCATCACCCGGTCGTTGCCGCGCCGCGAGCCGTAGCTGTTGAATTCGGGTTTGGCGACGCCGTGCTCGACCAGGTACTTGCCGGCGGCGCTATTCTCCGCGATGTCGCCGGCGGGGGAGATGTGGTCGGTCGTGACCGAGTCGCCGGCGACGACGAGGCATCGCGCCGCGCGGATCGGACGGATGCCTGGCGGCGTCGGCGTCATGGACTCGAAGAACGGCGGGTTCTGGATGTACGTGCTCGCGTCGTTCCACCCGTAGAGCTCGCTCCGCGCGATCGGGACGGCGTTCCACGTCTCGTTGCCCGTGAACACGTCGCGGTACTTGCGGCGGAACTGCTCCGGCGTCACCGCGCGGCGCTTCACGTCGCGCACCTCCGCGAGCGACGGCCAGATGTCGCGCAGATAGACATCCCGGCCCTGCGGCGTCTGCGCGATCGGCTCGCTGCTCAGGTCGATGTTCACCGTGCCCGCAATCGCATACGCCACGACCAACGGCGGGCTCGCCAGGTAGTTCGCCCGAACGAGCGGATGGACGCGACCTTCGAAATTGCGGTTGCCGCTCAGCACCGACGCGACCACGAGATCGCCTTCGCTGACCGCGGACGCGATCTCTTCGGGCAGGGGCCCGGAGTTGCCGATGCACGTCGTGCAGCCATAGCCGACCGTGTGGAAGCCGAGCGCCTCCAGGTCGGCGGTGAGACCGACCTCGTCGTAGTAATCGGTGACCACCTTGGAGCCCGGCGCGAGCGAGGTCTTCACCCACGGCTTGCGCGCGAGGCCCAACTGGCGCGCCTTACGCGCGACAAGCCCCGCGGCGATCATCACGTCGGGATTGCTGGTGTTGGTGCAACTCGTGATGGCGGCGATGACCACGTCGCCGTGATGCATGCGAAAGCGCCGGCCGTCCATCCGCACCGTGCCGCTCTCGCGCTCGTCGGGCGTGGCGGCGACAGCGACGGGGGCGGGATCGACGGTGCCGACGGTGGCCGCGGTGGCGCTCTGGCCGCCTTCGGTCAGCCAGCGGTTCACCGAGTTGTTCAACGGTTTCCCGAACGTGTCCACGACGTCCGTCTGCCAGCGCGATTTCATGCTGCGCAGCTCGACGCGATCCTGCGGGCGACGCGGGCCGGCCAGCGACGGCTGCACCGTGCGGAGATCGAGCTCGAGCGTCCGCGTGAAGGCGGGTTCGGCGCTGCCCGGCGTCCAGAAAAGGCCGTTTTCCTTGCAGTACAATTCGACCAGCTCGACGGTCGCGTCGTCGCGGCCTGTAAAGCGCAGGTATTCGAGCGTGTTCTGGTCGACGGGAAAAAATCCGACCGTCGCGCCGTACTCGGGCGCCATGTTCGAGATCGTCGCGCGATCGGGAATCGTCAACGCCTCCAGCCCCGGCCCGCAGAACTCCACGAATTTGTCGACCACGCCGACCTTGCGCAGCATCTCGGTCACGGTGAGCACAAGGTCGGTCGCGGTCGAGCCCTCGGGTAGCTCGCCCACGAGCCGAAAACCGACGACTTCGGGCATGAGCATGTAGTACGGCTGGCCGAGCATGACCGCCTCGGCCTCGATGCCGCCGACGCCCCAGCCGACGACGCCGAGCCCGTTGATCATGGTCGTGTGCGAGTCGGTGCCGACACAACTGTCCGGATACGCGACGGTCGCGCCGTCGCGCGTCGTGGTCAGCACCGCCTTCGCGAGGTATTCGAGATTCACCTGGTGGACGATGCCGGTGGCGGGCGGTACGACGCGGAAATTCTTGAGCGACTGCTGGCCCCACTTGAGAAACTCGTAACGCTCGCGGTTGCGCTGGAACTCCATGTCGCCGTTGACGCGCAGCGCGACCTTCGAGCCGAACGAGTCCACCTGCACCGAGTGGTCGATCACCAGGTCGCAGGGAATGAGCGGGTTGATCCGCGCCGGGTCGCCGCCGAGGCGCTTCATCGCATCGCGCATCGCGGCGAGGTCGACGATGCACGGCACGCCGGTGAAGTCCTGAAGCACGACGCGGGCCGGCTTGAAGGGCACCTCGCGATCGGCGGGCTTGGCAGCGTTCCAGCCGGCCAGCAGGCGGACGTGATCCTCCGTGACGCTGAACCCGTCGACGTTGCGCAGCACCGATTCGAGCAAGACCTTGATGGAGTGCGGCAGGCGCGCCACGCTGCCGAGCCCGGCCTTTTCAACAGCGGCCAGGCGGTAATAGTGAACATCGCCGGCGCGGGTCTTGAGCGTGCTGCGGGAATCGAACGGGTTCGCGAGGGTCATGCGGGGTCTCTCCGGTCGGCGGGCCGGCGAGAGGACGCTTCCGCGGCCCGCGTGGAAGCCAAACCCGTAGCTTACCTCAAACGCATGCGGCACGCGACCCACGCCGGCGGCGCGCGCGTCGGCGATCGCGTGCGCCGCGCTGGCGACGCCCGTTCAGGACTTGCGCGTGAACTCAATCCGCATGCATTTGTACTCCTTGTCCGATTTCGGATCGGTGCAGTACATCTCCAACGTCATCGAATTCTCGTCGGGATACGTCTCGACCTGCCGCATCGCCGCGGGCTTCTTGCGGATCGGACAGTTGTAGGTGAACGACCAGTTCAGCGACTTGCCGTCCTTCGCCAGCTCGCCGACGCCGGTCATCATTCCGGTGCTCTGCGAATCGATCCACGTGCCGACAAACTTCTGCGTCACGTTGTCGAAGCCGGTCAGGCCGATGCCGCGGAACGGACCCATCCCGGGCATCTCGCCCGCGAACTCACCCTTGATGTAACGCCCGTCCAGCACGCTCGTGATCGTCTGCGTGCACGCGCTCTTCGCCGGCTCCGTCGCGCTCGGATCCATCCACATCTGGCACTTGCCCTCCCACACGCCGACCGACTTCAGCATGCGTTCGTGCATTTTGCCCGGCGTCCCTGCGGCGATACACGCCTGCATGTCCTCCGGTGTCCAGCCCGGCGGGAGCGGCATCTCCGGTTGCCCGGCGGCGGGGGCAACCGCGGGCTTCTTGTCTTTGTCATCCTGGGCGAACGCAAGCGACGCCGCGACGGCGCTCAATCCGAGCGCCACGCCGCCGATCAGAATGGCGCGTGTTGTGTGCCACGACATGTTCGTCTCCCGTGACCAGGGTCGTCGATTGCCCACCGGCCCGCGCGGGCCGGGGCGCCCGACATGCTACCGCCGGCTCGCCGCGGATTGCAGCGCCAAGTACCCGCGTTCCGGTCGGCCCGTGATCCGCGCCTGGGGCGCGGACAGGATGTCAGCGGCCGGCGACTATACTCCACGCTCGCGGCGGCGGGCGAAGAGCCCACCCCACGACCCGGGAGGCGTTCCATGGCCGCGGAGAATCCGGATTCCAGGGGACTCGACGACCTGCGCCGCGAGATCGACGCGATCGACGAGAAGCTGCTCGAGCTCATCTGCGCCCGCGGCCGCGCTGCGCGCGAAATCGGCCGCGTGAAGGCCAGCGCCGGCGCGCCGGTCTACGCGCCGGACCGCGAGAAGGAAGTGCTCGCGCGGCTCCGCGAGCGCAACCCCGGCCCCTTCGACGACGCCGTCCTTTTTGCGATTTATCGCGAACTCATGAGCGGGTCGTTCGCGCTGGAGAAGGCGCCGCGCATCGCGTATCTCGGTCCGCCGGGCACCCACTCGCACCAGGCGGCCCGCGAGCGGTTCGGCTCGGCTGTCGAGTATGAGTCGGTCGCGGACATCCCCGCGGCCTTCGACGAAGTCGAGCGCCGTCACGCCGACTACGCGGTGGTGCCGGTCGAGAATTCCATCGGTGGCGGCGTGATCGACACGCTCGACGCCTTCATCGACCGCCAGGTGCGCATCTGCGCCGAGATGTACCGAACGATCCACCACAACCTGCTCTCGCGCGCCGCGCTCGACCAGATCGAGCGCGTGTACTCCAAGCCGCAGGCGTTCGAGCAGTGTCGCATCTGGCTGAACGAAACCGGCCTCATGACCAAAACCGTCCCGGTCGCAAGCACCAGCCGGGCCGCCGAGCAGGCCGCGGCCGAACCGGGGGCGGCGGCGATCGGCGGCACGCTGGCCGGCGAGCTCTACGGGCTGCCGGTCATGGTCGCGAACATCGAGGATCATCCGAACAACGTGACGCGCTTTTTTGTCCTCGGGCGCGAGGGCGCGCGTCCGACCGGGCAGGACAAGTCGACGCTGCTCTTCACTGTGCCCGACCGTGCCGGCGCGCTGGTGGACGTGCTCGAGGTTTTCCGTAACGAGAGCATCAACCTCACGCACATCTCGTCACGCCCCAGCCGGCGCCGCAACTGGGAATACTACTTCTTCGTCGACGCCGAGGGGCATATCGATGACGAGCGCGTGCGGCGGGGCGTCGAGGCGGCGCGCGAGTTCTGCCTGCAACTGACCGTGCTGGGATCGTATCCGCAGGCGCCCGAAGGGCTGCCGGGGCGGTAGTCTTGTGACTCGAGTGTGACGGCACACGTCCGATTCGGGCGGCATCGGCGCCCCAGGGGCTCATACCCCACTCTCGCACCGGCGCGGCGCCGATGCTCCCCGGATCCAGCACGTCATGTCCCATTGAGGAACGGCACGCGCAGGTCGGCGGTGGGCACAGCCGCGGCGCGGCTAATCGACTTCTTCCAGCGCCACCCGCAGCTCGCGCACGCGTTTCAACACGCGGTGTTTCGCGTTGTAGACGGACTTGATCGGCAAGTTCAACTCGCGGGCGGCGTCCGCGGGGTCGCGCTCCGCGCGGACGACCAGCTCAAACGCCTGAAACGTGACCGGTTCGACTTCGCGCCGCACCTGTTCGAGGCACTGCTCCAGCAGCGACTGCTCCCACTCGCGCTCCCAGGCCTGCGTGGTCAGCGCGTCGTCCGGCACGTTGGTCCAAAACGACGCATCGCTCGCCTGGGCCGCGAGTTTCGCGCCCCGCCGCGCTTCGCCGCGCCGCGCCGCCAGCGCCTGGCGATACGCGATTCCGAAAAGCCAGCGACTGAGCCGGCCTCTGGTGCGATCATATTGCCCGCGACGGTAGAGGTCGGCGAACGCCAGCAGCGTTTCCTGGGCGACGTCTTCCGCATCGGCGGCGCCCAACCCGAGACTGCGTGCGAAGCCGACGATTGGTCGCTGGAAGCGCCCGTGAAAGTGCTCCCAGGCCGCGCGATTCTCGAAGTCGCGCAGATCACGCAGCACGGTCGTCGTGGTCAGCCAATCCATCGTGCAGTCAGTAGCGTCCCGCGAACCTCACGTTGACGCGGGGCCGAATCGGAATTCCGTATCGCGCGTCCACGGGCGCGCTTGCATCGGCTATGCGCATCAACCTCCG
>JBFXAM010000096.1:0-16968 GCA_050184295.1 Phycisphaerae bacterium
GCGACACGTTCGACACGGCGACCGCCAGGTCGGGGACGCGCACGCCGACCAGCGTGCCGCCGTACGTGACGCGCAGGCCGGCGGCGGCGGGGATCGGCACGGCGAATTCGTGCGTTCCCGCGGCCCGCTGCGCGAGCGGGACGGCGATCGTGGCGAGCCGCTGATTCGCGACGCCGTCGACGATCGCGATGTTGAACGCGGGCACGGTGGCCGGCGCGGCGCCGTTGACGATGATCGTGTAGTTCACGAGCACGTCGGTGACGTCGCCGTCGGCGTTAATCGTGGGAACGACGTTGTTCGCGACGAGATCGACCGCCAGCGCGCCGGAGTTCTGCACGTTGTTGGTCTCGCTCGATTCGGTCAGCGCCGCCGCGTCGTCGAGCGTGACGCTCAACACGCGGTTGTTCGCGACGCTGCGCGCAGCGGCGTTCTGCGCGAGGTCGACGTCGAGTTCGTGCGGGCCGACGCCGCGGTCGGCGAGGCTCGTCACGGTCTGCCGGCCGAGTTCGATGCCGCCGGAGCGCACGACCACGTCGAACGCGGGCACGGCGGCGGATCCGGTCGTGGAGACGTTGTCGATCCGTACCGCGTACCGCACGCGGGCGCGGGTGATCACGCCGTCCAGCACGTCGATCGGCTGGATGCTCGTGGCTTCGAGGTCGACGCCGAGTGCCGTGGTGCGCGCGGTGTTGTTGGCCTCGTCGCCTTCGAGCAACGCGGCGGCGGAATCGGCGACGAATTCGAACACGGCGCCCGAACGGACCGATCCACCCGTGGCGTTGGCCGGCACGTCGAGCGTGAGGCTCTGAAGACCCGCGCGCCGGTTGGCCGCGGCGACCGGCGATACGGTGAGCAGCCGCACGTTCGCGCCGACGTCGCCGACCGCGAGCGCGAAGGGCGGCAGGTTGATGGCGTCGAGGGTTCGGCTCGTCATGCCGACGGTGACCGCGACGCGCACCAGGTACCGCACGTCGATCTGTTCGAGCCGGCCGGACTGGACGTTGCGGACGGAGGGCGGCTCGGCGACGAGGTCGACGAGCAGGCGCGCCGTGATCGCGTTGTTGGCTTCCTCGGTTTCAAAGACGTTGTCGCCGTCGTCGAGCCGAACGTCGAACATCAATCCGTCGCGGACGAGCGGCGTGCTGGGGAGCGGTATCGAGACCGTCTGAAGGCCGTTCGTGCGGTTGGCCTCGGGGACCGCGAAGGTCGCGGCGGGGGCCATTGCGCCGTCGAGATACACACCGATGTTGAACGGGCGCACCGTAGCGGTCGAGTTCACGGAGAAGCGCACCGTGATGGACTCGATAGCGCCGGTGTCCGGATTGTTCGCGGGGAAGTCGATCTCGGCGTTGCTGAGATCGGCGTCGACGCGCTCCTCGCGGACGAAGTTATTGTCGGCGATCTGCTCGAAGATGTTGTCGCCGGCGTCGATCAGCGCGGCAATGCGGCCGCCCTCGTTCAGCGGGATGGGCGTGGACAGGACGACGTCGGTCGCTTGGCGTCCGCGCCGGACCTGACCCTGTGCGACGTTCACGACCGTGCGGCATGCGTCGGCCGGGCCCACGCATCCAGCAAACGTATCCGTGTCCACGAAGCCGGGCACATCGTCCCGGTCGAGTCCGATGACAATCTGGAACGCCGACAGGATCGACGGCGAGACCACGTCGTACGAGACGCGCACGCGCGTCGCGGAGCCGCCGACCTGTTCAAGCACGGAGATTTCGACCGCGGCCAGGTCGACCACGACCGGGATGTCCGGCAGGTCGGGGCCGTACACGTTGGGAAACGCGGGGTTGTCGTCGACGAGCCGCGCCCGAATCGCGTCGTTGTGTTCGAGCGGGACTTCCTCGGCGGAGATCAGGTCAAACAAGCCGTGGGTGCGGGTACGCGCAGCGGCGGGGCTGAGCTCGTCAAAGCTGCCGAAAAGCCGCGGGAAGAACGAGGGATCGCAGGCGGCCATGCCGTTGGGGATGCGGCAGAACTCGGCCCGGAACGGGTTGGCAAGGAAGCCGTCGACGCGGTACGTGAAGTTCGCGGTGAGCGAGTTCAGATCGTCGCGGATCGAGAACGCCGTCAGTGTGACGAGCCGCTGAATCTCGAAGAAGCGGACGTTGTCGGCGATCTCCTCGGTTTCGACGACCGTTTCCATATCGGCGAGCTGCTGGCGGTCGATCGTCGCAAGCATGAACCGATTGGCGTCGACCAGCGCGCTCGGCAGACCGACTTCAAACGTGTGCGTGCCGGGGAGGAGGTCGTCGGCGTCGCGGAACGCGCTGACCGGTCCGCGCTCCAGGCTCTCGAACTCGGTCCCCATGCCGTCCGAGTCGCTGCCGATGCGGTAGCGGAAACGGTTGACGCGTGCCGGGGCGTTGATCACGTAGGTCAGGCTCGCGGCGCGATTGAGTTGGTTGGTCGCGTTGACGGTGAACGCCGTGAGCGCGAGATTCACGGTCGCCACCGCAGGCGGAGCGGTGTTGGCGGCGAGCACCGGCGGCGGGCCGACCTCGCTGGCGACCGCGAAGAGCGCGTCGGCGTTCTGCACGCGGCCGAGATTGGGCAGGTTGTTCAACGCGGTGCGGAAGTCGGGCAGCGTGACGTTGTAGCTTCCGGGTGCGATCGACGCGGGGAGTCCGAGCACCGCGCCGGGCGCACCGAGCGCCTCGTCGTCGCTGGTCCACGTCCCGAGCGGGGCGTCGGTGTCGCGGAAGATGGTTACGCTGAACGGAGGAATTCGCGCGGGCGCTTGGACGCTGAGCGCCGCGGTCGCGGGTGCGCCGTCATTGGCGAACGCGAACGCGGTGGTGGTCACGCGGACCGTGACCGGAACGCCAATTGCCGGCGAACTCAGTCCAGGCGTACCGATCGTGTTCCCGCCGCCGTCGAGCAAGCGCACGCGGACGCGGAGGGCGTCGCCGTGCTGAAGTGCCCGGCCGGCGGGGATGTTGATGCCGGCGAGCGCGTCGCTGACGGCGTCGATGAACGTGGCGCCGGGCAGCAGGTCTTGGGCGCCAGGGGGAGAGGGCAGGGAGTCGAATGGGTCGCTGGTGAAGAACGGCGTTGGGATCTCGACCGTGCCGGCGCCGCCCGCGCGGACCAGCACGAGATTGATGGCTGCTCGCGTGCCCATGGGCGCCGGCGTGCCGCTCACATTGAAGGAGACGCGTGCCGCGGCCGGGTCGGCGGCGACGCCGTCGAATGTGAAATCGGTGACGTTTACCGTCTGCGCCGCAGCCCACTGGGCCAGGAGCAGCATGCCGATCGCAAACCCGATTCGGAATCGCATGGAGAACCCCTTGTAGAGGCGTCACGAAGCGAGATCGCGGACGCCCCGCGCCGACCGTCGAACCTTGATCGCCAGGGAGCGTGGCTGTCCGAGCCGGACGAGCCGGAAGTGCTCCGAGACGTTTCACTATTGCGGCGTTGGGCCTTGAGTGTCAAGCAATTACAATTCAAAGTTGGCGCTTGACCGGGAATCTCGGACGTGACAGGCGCGCGCGGCGCAGTTATTATCCACCGCGTCCCGACGAGCGGGGCGCGCATCCAGACATTCGGATCATCCGCGGGCTGCATTTCGGCGACGCCGACGAGGATCATACACGATGAGTGGTGCGGTTCCAGGCCCCGGGGCGCGTGGTTTGCCGCACGAACCCGCGCCCGCGGACGTGCTGGACGCCGTTCTGTCGCGGCCCGGGGCGGCCGACGTACTGAACGCCGTGCTGGGGCTGCCGGCGGGCGAGCGGCTGGACGCGCTGGCGCGAGTTTTGGTCGCGCTCGGGCGACAGGACCAGGCGGCCCGGGCCGACCATCGCGCACTCGAAGAAGCGCTCAAGACGCGCGACCGGGCCGAGGAGGCGCGCAGCAAGCTCGAACTCGATCTGCAACGGGCCCAAGCCGACGCCGAGAAGCTCAAGCAGCGTCTCGGCGCGGAGGAGCGCGAGAACGAATCGCTGCGGAAGCTGCTGGACAGCACACGCGCCGCGGACGACGAGCGGCGCAAGGCGGTCGACGCGCGCGAGGCGCGCGTGCGGGCCCTGGAGGAGGAGAAGGAGCGGCTGGTGGTCGAGCTTCACCGACAACGTGCGGAGAAGCCGCCGGCCGCCGTCGACGAGGAGCGCGTGAAGCGGCTCCAGCGCGAGAACCAGGATTTGAAACAGACGCTCGCCCGGGTGGAGGAGGATTACACCGCGCAGCTGGCCGCCCGCGGGCAGGAACTGGCGGCGCTCCACGGTCGGGCGCGCGAGACGGCCGCCGCCGGCGACGACGTGCCCCGCTGGCTGTGGACGCGGCTGTCGCAGTCGCCGCGGTTGCAGCTCGCGGCGACGGAGGCGCCGGTGCGCGGGGTCGTGCTGCGGGTGCTCGATGGGCACGATGCGCTGGCGGAATGCGTGCGGGACGTGGACATGTCGCTCCGCTTGTTCGCCGGTTGGCGCCAGCCGTGGCCGCGGATCGCGGCGTGGATGGACGCGCTGAAAGAAGGCTCGCTCGACAGCGTGCTGACAGCCGGGTCCAATATCCGGCGGTTACAGGTGCGGTTGAAGACGCTTTCGGTGCTGGTGCGGGCGCTGGCGGTGGGAATTCCGGCGGTGGTGAGCCAGGACTTCGTGAACAAGAAGCTTCGAGAGCACTTCAAGAAGCTGAATCCCGGTCGATTCACGACGGTGGCGGCGTACATCGACGGGAAAAGCCCGGAGATGTTCGCGGCGGAGTTCGAGTCGGCCGGCATGGACAAGTTCGAGGACGTGTTTCTGGCCAACGAGGGATGACTACAATGCCGAACTGGATCAGGGCGTCGAACTCGCGGGTGGCGGGGCTGTTTGCGGTCGTGCTGGCCGGGCTGCTTTCGGGCTGCTGCTCCGGAAGCGTCGCGGTGCGTTTCGAGCGCGAGCGCGAGATCAATGCGAGCGGTCAGCCGCTCGACATTCATCTCTGGTGCGTCATGCCCAAAAACGCGAAGCAGAACCCAAACCTCGATCCGAAGAAAGGGCTCGTTCCCACGAAGACGTACTTTGCCAACCCCGACACCGCGCTCACCGGCGTGCCGCTCGGACAGCGCAAAACGATTCAACTCCCGGGGCGTACGCCGGAGGCGAACCCGGCGCCCGTCACGGTGGCGATGACGCACGAGCACGAGTGGTTCGAGGACGCCAACGCGACGCTGTGGATCTTCGCCGACTTCCGCGATTCGGCCAACCGCGTGCGCGACGACGTCGAGCCGATCCGGGTCGGCGTGCACGGAAAGAAAACCGTCGTCGTCTTCGTCGGACGCGAGGGCCTACGGCTGCAGAGCGTCGACTAAATCGCGATTCTCGATTCCGCGGCGCGCCGCGTGACGAACGTTCGCGCGGGCTGAAGCCCGCCGCTCCAGCGACCGCCGCACGTTCGTGGATGGAGATTTAGGCCGCGCCGGTCCTCGACGGAGCCCGCACGATGGCGAGCTGGAGACCGCTCCATTGGTACGAAGGGATGTTCCTTCGGCCGCACCATTTTCAATATGAGCGTCGCTACGTCGAGACCGTGTTGCGGCAGCAGTTCGAGTTGGCGCGGCCGTTCGCGTGGGGCGCGGTCGAGCTGAATGTGTCGAGCGACGCGCTCGCGAACTGCATTCTGCGCCTCGACGAGTGCCTGCTGCGCCTGAAGGACGGGACGTGGGCGCGCATTCCGGACAACACGGCCGTCGAGCCGCTGAATTTCCAGCTGGCGCTCGACGCGGAGCGCGGTCCGCTGGACCTGCTGTTCGGCGTGCCCGTGTACGAGGCGGTGCGTCCGAACGCGATCTCCGTCACGCAGCCGCAGTCGATCGACGGCAACCCGCGATTCGACCCGATCCCGGGCCATCTGCGGGACGAGAACACCGGCGACAACGAGCAGCGGACGCTCATGCGCCGGCTGCGCGGGCGCTTATTCCACGGGCGCGAGGACACGACCGGCTACGACGTCATTCGGATCGGCGCCGTGCGCCGCAGCGATAAGCCGGGCGCGCCGCCGGAGTTCGACCCCGACCTGATCGGCCCGCAACTGGCGGTGCAGGCGAACGCCGAGCTGACGCGCGTGTTCAACCGCGTGCTCGACCAGATCGACGCGAACGGCAAGACGCTCGCGGGCGAGGCGCTGGAAACGCAGATGAGCTTCGGCGACGGCGTTTCGGCGAACACCGAGCACCTGATGAAGCTGCACATCCTGAACGGCATCCGCACCCGGCTGCGTGGCCTCTGTTCGCGCCCGGCGCTGCATCCGCACGACCTGTACATCGAGTTCGCGGCGGTGGCCGGGGATCTGTCGATTTTTGACTCGACGCTGCTCGAACCCGAGCCGGTGCCGGCGTATGACCACGACTATCCGGCCCGGGCGCTGTTCCTGCTGCGCGATCGCATCGAGACGCTGCTTGAAACGCTGAAGCCCAAACTCTACGCGCGCGTGCCGTTCACGCGAACGACGAATGCCGAGGGTCGCGAGGGGCTCGCCGTGGAGCTGCGGCCGTCGTGGATCGTTGACCAGTGCGAAATGTACATCACGTTGGAGTCGAACGAGTTTGAGCTCGCCGACAAGCTGCTGAACCATGTATACAGTCGGTTCGACATGAAGCTTGCCTCGCCGACGCTGGCGCCCAAGCTCGACGCCGTGGCGGTGTTTGGGCTGAAGCTCGAGGCGCGGGCGCCCCGGGCCGGCACGTTGCCGCGCCGCCCGGGCGTGCATTATTACTGGATCGACAAGCAGCGCGGGAGCGGCTACGAAGACTACTGGCTGAGTTGCGAGCAGGAGCGCGGCATCTGGCTGACGGTGCGCGAGGGGCAGCGCGCGGAGTTGGAGGAGTTCAAACCGGCGCTGGTGGTGCTGCTGAAAAAGAAGGGTGGGTCATGACGCCCGGCGGATTGCTTTTGACCCGCGCGTGCTGGCCGGTGTTCCTGACGGTGATGAACGTCGCGCGACAGGTCCGCGCGGGCAGCGAGCCGGACCCGGAGCAGGTGCGGATGCGCATCGCGGCGGTGTTGCGCGACGGCGGCGAGCTGGCGGGGGCGGACGCGGCGGTCGATCGCGCGTGGCGCGAGCGCATCCGCGCAATGCTGATCTACTTCGTTGACTATCGCATGGTGCAGATGCGTTGGCGCGGCCAGCGCTTCTGGCTGGAGCGACGCTTTGAGACCTCGCCGGACGGACTGGCGCAGACGCCGGCGTTGGGCGGCAACAAGTTCTTCGAAGACTGCGACGCGCTCCAGAAGGTCTTTCTGGAGGCCGAGCGGCAGCCCGACCGGCAGGACAAGGCGCTGCTCGCGGAGCAGTTGGCGCTCTATTTCACCTGTCTGCGTCTCGGGTTCCGAGGGCAGTTCCAGGAGCGCCCCGACCGGTTGGAAGACTACGAGCGACAGCTCTACGCGCTGCTTCCCGGGCAGCGCTTGCTCGGCGATGAAGAGCTCTTTCCCGACGCGTACAAACATACGGTGAAGAAGCAGGCGCTCTATCCCGTCGGCCGGTCGCTCGCGATCGTCGCGGGGTTCTTCACGCTCGTGCTGGTCGGCACGGCGGTCGCTTATCAGATCGCGTGGCGCATGACGACCGGGGCGATCGCCGCCGAGGCGCGCCTGTACGCCGACAATCCGCCGCCCCGCACGCCCGCCGGCGGCGGTTAATCGAGTGGCGGGCCGTGCCGGGCCGACCGGCTGGCGAAAGACCGGTGCGCCGCGGAGAAGCGTGCGGCCGGCGCGGGACGAGTGAACTTGGCGCGGTGCTGGCGGCCGCGCTCTCGAACGCAGCGCGTTAGCAAGGACTGCGAACCGTGGCTTTCGAAAAGCTGATCGAGTGGGTCTACAAGCACATCAACCGCTATCGCGGGCTTCCCTTCGAAGTCCGGATGGTGCTGTTCTTCATCGTCATCGTCATCCCGCTCGCGATCCTCGGATTCCTCTACTGGCTCTTCAGCGGCATGTTCGGCTCGGGCGTGCCCGCGATCGTCGCGACGGGTGTGTTCGTGTTCTCCGTCGTCGTGCTCATTGTGCTTGTGTTCACGTTCCACGGATGGCGCAAGCGGCGGAAGGAGCGCGCGCTGGAAGGGCTGATCGGCAGCGGCGAGAGCGCCGGGCCGGTGAAGGTCGACGTGCGCGAGAAAATCCGCGCCAACAACTCGAAGTTCGTCACCGCCGTTCGCGAGCTGAAGAAAAAAACCGCGCTGAGCGTCTACGACCGTCCGTGGCAGATCGTGATCGGCGATTCGGGCTGCGGCAAAACGCGCCTGATCAACGAGTCGGGGCTGGAGTTTCCGCTCGGCCGGCCGGAGGGACACCAGCTTGGCACGCTGAATTACAACTGGTGGTTCAGCGACGACCTGATCTTCATCGACATGGCTGGCAAGCTCGTGAACCCGCAGGACGACGAGGACCACGAGGAGTGGCTCGGGTTTCTGCGGACGCTCTCGCGCTATCGGCCGCGCTGCCCGATCAACGGCGCCCTGGTGTGTGTTTCGGTGACCGACCTGCTGGGCGCCAAGCCCGAGGAAATCCGCGAGTCCGCCGACAACATGCTCAAGCGGCTGCGCGAGCTGCAGTTCCACCTGGGCGTGACGTTTCCCGTCTATCTGCTTGCGACCAAGTGCGACCTGATCGTCGGCTTTCTCGAGTTCTTCCAGCGCATCGGCAAGAACCTCGCCGTCCGCCAGCAGATCGGCGGGTGGTCGCGCCCGGGCAATTTCGATGCACCCTATGACCCGGACCAATTCGCCGCGGATTTCGAGTCGGTTTATCAGCGCTTGCACAACCTGCGACTGCGTCGCCTGAACGAGCGCGGCGACGACGCGGCGGCGCTCGAGACGGCATATTGCTTCCCGGAGGAATTCCGCGAGCTGCGCGAGCCTTTGCAGGTGTACGTCTCGACGCTGTTTCCGGCCCAGCGCCAGCGTAAGGGTGTGAAAAACCTGCTGTTCCGCGGGCTGTATTTCAGCAGCGCGACGCAGGAAGGCAAGCTGGTCACGCGGCACCTCAGCCAGCAGCTTGGCGAGGAGGCGGCCCGGATCTTCGAACAACTGGAGCGCGTCGTTCACGACAAGCCCGAGCCGCATTTCCTCAAAGACCTGCTGCTGAAGAAGGTCGCGCCCGAGGAGGGGCTGGTCTTTCGCGACCAGGCGCAGCTCCAGCGCAATCGCCGATTGATGAGCATGCTCGCGGTCGGCAGCGCCGCGATGCTGATCCTGGCCGCGATCGGGCTGTGGTTCAGTTGGAACGCGCTCCAGGGCGCGATCCAGAAGCCGCGCGAGCACGCCCAGGCGGCGGCGCACGCGGCGCTGGTCGCTTCCGATTCGAACTCGCGCCCCGCCGACGGCCGCGCGCTGGAACTGGCCGGGCTGCTGCTTGACGACGCCGAACAGCTGCGCCGAAAGATGGGCTGGCTCCGGCTGCTGTCGTTGGCGATCAATCCCGAGGCGCCGATCCGTCACCTGCAGCGCATCGCCGCGGGCGTGTTTGAGCATCGGCTGATGCCGCGCGCCCATGAGCAGATTGCGCTCGGACTGCGGGTCGAAGCCCCGTTGGCGACCGGCAGCGACGAGGACGCCGAGCAGGAGGAGCGCGATCCCGCGATCCGCGCCGAGCGCCTGGCCGGCCGGGCGGCCTATTTCGACGCCCTGGTCGCGTATTGCCGGTGGTTCGGCGTATCGGGTTCTGCGGACGGGTCGCGCTGGGCCGCATGCGCGACGCCGGATGGCTTACTGGCGATGGCGCGCGTCTCGCGCGCCCCCGGCGCGTCGGCCAACGTGGCGGGCGGCGCGACGCTCGCCGAGTGGAGCGCCCAGCGCACGCCCCCGGAAGGCGAGCGGGCGGCGTCTCCTGACAAGGTGATCACCACGCAGGCGGCGCTGGCCCGCGACCCGACGCGCTACACCTTCGGCGAGCTTGCAACGGCGTATTTGCACGTCGTCGCCGACAACAGCCAGCGCTCCGGCGGCAAACTCTCAAACCCAGCCCAGGCGTTCGGCGATGCGGCGGTGCGCGACGCGGCGTTGGCGCGCTATTTCGAAGCGCTGCGCCCGTGGGCGGAGCTGCGTCCGCCGAGCTGGGAAGGCGACGAGGAACTCGAGCGCGTCGTAAGGCTCCTGCGGGCGTGCGCGCAGGTCGACGCCGCCTACAACGACGTACTGAAGCTGGCGGCGGAGACGCCGCAAACCGAGCCCGCGGCGTTTCAGCAGCAAGCCGAGCGCGTGGAGCAAGTGTTGCAGTCCGCGGTTGCGGCGTTCGCGGCATGCGCGGAGCGCGCCGGCGACGCGCGCGGTGGAGACCTGCTGGCGCAGCTCAACCAGTATCGCCAGCGACACTGGTTCGAAAAACGCGCGTCGCTGCGCGACGCGCTGGCGTGCGGCGGCGGCGCGGCGAACGAGCTTGTGCTGTGCGAGGCGGACGCCGCGCTCGGCAAGACGCTGGCTGGCTGGGGTATGCTCGACCCGGCGAAGTCGCACGGGCTCTCGTGCGGGCAACCGTGGCAGGGCGACGCGATCGGCTTCAACAAGTTCCCTGGTGGGTTTGCGCACCTGATCACGTCAGCGGCGGAAGGGACCGGCGCGGGGCCGCGGGCATGGATGCTGTCGGCGGAAGCCCGCACGATGCGCGAGCACGTCACCAAGCTTGCGGCGCTGCTCAATCCAACCGGCGCGCCGCCGGAAACACTCGCCGCATGGGGGGAGCTGCTTGAGGCGCATCTCAATCAGGCGGGTGCGCGGAAGATCGGGGCGCCGGATCCGACGGACTACGCCGAGCGCTGGAAGCCCGCCGAACTCCGCGACGCGACGAGCGTCGTGCTGGGGCTGGCGACGGCGGGTGCGGGCAGTCACCACCTGCGACAGCTTGCGAAGTTCCTGAGCGACGAGCCGGAGTGGGGACTCGCGGCGCTGCGCGGCGTGGCGGCGGGCGCGGCGGACTCGCAGCGCACGCCCATCGCGACCAACGACGTGCTGTCGGCGACGCTGCGCGAGGGCGTCAAGCTGGTTTCGCTGCTGGACCGGTTCCGCAGCGAAAAGTCGGCGTACATCCCGCCCGCCGGCGGCGAAGCCGACCCGACCACCGTCGCGGCGGACCGGGTGCGCGTCCTCTGGGAGCGCTATGTCGGCAAGTACGCGGGTGAGTGGAAGTCGATCACCGAGGACTGGAAGAGTGAATCCCCGCCGGCCGGTGCGAGCGATTGGAAATGGTGGCAGAGCAACTTCGACGGCAAACCGCCGACCGAGACGGCGGCGCAGGTTCGCGAATTCGCGATACACGTGGCGGGTGCGGGGTATCGCGCCCCGGAGGGTTGGCCGGCGAACGACAGCGTGTCGGAGTCGTTCAATCGGGTCTTGTGGGATGGACTGCGCAAGTCGTTCGATGGGCTGCAACGCCCGGCGACGCGAACCGCGCTCGGACCCGAGCAAGTCGTCGCGGACGAATTCGCCGGATGCTGGAGCCGGCTCCGAACCGGCGTGAGTGCCGCCGCGACGGAACTGCTTGGCGGCGGCGATTCGCGCGACGACCACGCGCTCTTTCGACCCGAGAGTGTGGTTGGACTGATCGACTCGCTCGCGCCGTTTCGGTCGTTGAGCGCGTACGCGGACGCGGCGTGCCGCGCGTTCGCGTCGCAGGCGGGCCGCAAACTCGCCGAGGATCTCGCCAAGGTGAAAGCCGCGCCGGCGGATTGTCCGTTGGCGGCGACGCTCGTGGCGCGCTACCAGCGCGTGGCGGAACGCGTGCAGAAGGGCTGTGGCGTCGCACTGGATCTGGCGGCACTCCTGGAGGCCCAGCGCTGCTGCGGCGCGCTGGCCAAGCTGACGGGCGGGAGCTTCCGCGTCCGCCTGCTGTTGCGCGATGATCTCGCTCAGTACGGCCGGCCGGATGTCGCAAATGCCGCCAACGTGAGCGACATCGACTGTTTCGAGACGCTGACGTTTAACTTCGGCGGGTCGTCGCGCGAGTGGACGACGAAGACGGAAGCGTTCGAACTGCCGGTCGGCCCGGCCGGCAGCGCCACGCTCGCGGTCGATGGAAAACGGCACGGAGCCGGATCCAACGTACGGGTCGTGGATTTCAAGGCCGACGCGCTTCGCTCCGCGTTGTCGCGCAACTGGCAGACCGGACCGTCCGGACCCGGTTGGGTCGTGGTGATCGAGTGCCCGTGCACCGATCGCAAAGCCTACGTCGGGCTGCTGTTTCAACCGCAGGGGTTCGAGCGCGAAGACTTCGAGAAGGCAGCCGGCTGCGGCGGCGGGTAGGGGGGCGCACCGTGGGCTCGTTCGACAACCTCTTCAAGGCGGCCCGCGACCTGCTCGGCAAGAAGGCCGTCGCCGACGACAGTTATTACTGGTTCGGCAAGCTGCCGACCTACGGCGATTACCTTGAGCGTCGCAGCGCCCCGCGCTGGGCCCAGCAGTTCCGGCAGTGGCTGCTCGACGGATTCGGGCGCCTCGCGACGGCGGCGGGCGCGCGCGGCGCGGTCCTCGCGCCGGCCGCGGGCGTGGTCATGCTCCCGGACCACGAGCTGCGCATCATCTTCGCGCTGCGCGACTTCGGCGGCGACGCGGTGGGACGCGCGTTTCCGTTTGTCGTGTTCGCGGCGGCGGCGACGGTCGACGCGAGCGAGCCGCTGGCCGTGCTGGGGGCCGAACTGGTCGGGGTGCGCGAGATCGCCGCGACGCTCGAGCAGCAGCCGGCGCGCCCGGCGCAGACCGCCGACATCACCGCGACCTGGGAACAGAGCCGGTTCGCGCCCAATCCCGCGGCGCGCGGGCTCGACTGGCGCACGGCGTGGCGGCAGCTTTCGTGGGGCGATTGGTTTCACGGTCTGCGCCCCGCGCCGGGTGCAAAGGGCGCCGATTGGTGCGCCGCGGTGGAGGCCTGGGGACGCACGCTCGCGAGTCACGACGGCGGCGACTTCGAATACAACGTGCGTGTGCCGCTGTCGACCGCCGGCGAGTGGGCCGCGCAGGCGACCGGCTGGCTGCAATGGCTCTCGCGCTATGTCCGGCTCGAGCCGCAGCGCTTGAGTCTGCTCGCGACCTTTGATCCCTCGGGGCCGGGCCTCAGCGCGCTGCGCCGCGCGGTGGTGCCGGAGGATGTGCGGCTGTTGACGCGTGGCTGGTCGGAGCTGCGGTACATCGACGCGCCGTTTGACGGGCTGGCGGATCCGTCGCCGGCGCTGATCGCGAAACTCCTGGAGAAGGTGACGGCGCCGGAGTTGTGGGGCGAGTTCGCCACGCAGGCGTACTTGTCGCCGAGCCAGGTGTTTCGAGCGCCGATCGGCGAGGCGTCGGGAACGGGCGGCGCGTCGGGCGCGGCGAGTCACACGGAGGCGGCGCCGCCCGCAGCGGGCGCTGGGCCGGCGTCGGGGCCGGTGTGATGCGGGAGCGTCAGGGTGCGGGTCGCGGCCGGCATGTGGAAATGATCCCAAATGTCGGGACTCCGTTTGACCGGCTTGGCGCGAAGGCTCATAATCCGCCGGTTCGGCCGGCCGATGGCGCGGCGTCGGCGGACCCGGGGAGCGTCGCTCGTCGTTCGACGACGGCGCGCGTCGTCTATCGTGGAGACTCATCCATGCGATTTCCAGTGCGGCGGTTGAGCATGCTGAAGCGTGGGATGCTGGCGATCGGCATCGCAACGGTGTTTCAGGCCGGCGCGTGCAGCCTGACGCCGACCGAGCAGCAGTTGTTGAACGAGAACGAGGTGCTCGGCGTGGCGGGCACGGTGATCGGCAATCTGGTGGCCAACACGATCAACTTCTTTCTGAACAACGCGCTGATCGGCATCTACGGCTAGATGTCGGGCGGCGGACGGGGAGTTTGCAGGCATGACACGTCACATCGTCCACCGTGCGCTTCGCTTGGCGCTGACGGCCGCCGCGGCCGGATACGTCCTGGGCGGGTGCGCGACTTCCGGGCAGCTTCAGGACTTCGCGCGGACACAATTTGTGTCCACGATTTCGAGCATCGTCGGGCAGTTCGTTTCGCTGGCGGTCCGCGCCGGCGGCGCATAGCGTCGAGCGCGCGCGGCAGCCGCTCGGGCCCGCGCTCCCGCCAGGATGAGCACAGGAGGCTCGCACGGATGAGCGCCCCATTTCGAGTTCCGGCCGACACGTTCCGATCTCGCCCTGCGCTGCGCCTGCCGGGCTGGGTGCTGTGCGTCGCCATGGCGTTGCCCGCCGTCGCGCTGGGGCAGCCGGTCGATCCGCCGCCGGCGTCGCAGGGTGGCGACGACTGGGACGTGATCCAGGGCGCGGCGCTATACGAGCAAGGCGAGCGCGACGCGGCCCGCCAGAAGTTCGACGCAGTTCTGGTGCGCGATCCGCAGAACACGACCGCACTCTATTACCTGGGCCTGTATCACATGGACCGCGGGCTGAGCGCCCGCAAGCAGGAGGTCGCGGTTACCGACGAAGCGGAGCGTGTGCGGCTGCGGGTGCAGGCGGGCGAGGCGTTCGCGCTCGTGAAGCAACACCTGGGGACGCTGCTCGATCTCGCGCAGAGCCGGCCGCGTGAATCGATCGAGCGGCTGGATCTTGTTCCGTTCGAAGCGGGTCTCACGCTCGCGCAGGCCGACCTGGCCGACCGCGCCGCGGACGAGCAGGCGGCGATTCGAAGCGCGCTGCGTCTGTTGCGCGGCGCCCCCGGCGACCCGGGTTCGGGGTATGTTGCGACGCACGATTCGGACTATGTCGGGCACTTCTTTCTTGGGATCGCGCTGTTTCGCATGGCGACCGCCGAATGGTCGACCGCCGACGAGAAGACCCAATCGCGCGGGGAGGCCGCGGCGGCGTTCAAACGCGTGATCGAACTGCTCGGGCAGCAGGCGGACGTGAGTGAGACCGAGCGCGACGCGGTGCGCATCTATGTTGCGTACTACGAGGGCGCGGTCTGCCTGGTGAACCGCGATTATGCGGGCGCGCGGCGGCGCTTCGACGAGGTGGTCGCGCAGGCGCCGCCGGAGCTGGCGCAGCTGCGCGACAACGCGCGGTTCCTCTCCGAGCGGGCGGCGAACCCGCCGAAGGTGGGGCCGGCGACGATCACATTGCTCGAGCGCCCGGTCGGGCCGCTGGAGCTGCGCGGGAGCGTCTCCGCGGGCGTCGGGCACGACACCAACGTGATCCTGCTCGGCGAGAACACGACCCGCCCGCGCAACATCGGGCGGGACGAATCGGTGTTTGGCGAAGCGAGCGCGAGCCTCGAGCTGTCGCGCAAGTTCACAAAGGAAGAGGACGGGTGGAAGTTCGGCGAATCGCTGCGCCTCGGCATCGGCGGAGACACGACGCACCGTTGGTATGAACGCGTCGAAGACTTCAACCTCAACCAGTATCGCGGGCGCGTATTCGTCGAATGGGAGCTGCCGAAGGCCGTCGGCGACGACGTGTACTTCTATTCCGAGTACCTGTTCGCGAACACGCTGCTGGGACGCGAGCCGTTCATCGACGGTCATAATGCGCTCTTCGGCATCACGAAGATCTGGAGCGATCGCGAGCGCGAGAGTTACGGGACGCGGACGGGGGCGTACTACGCCTATGAATATCGCAATTACTCGGACAGCGTGTTCACGCCGGCCCTCGACCGCGACGGGAACTACCACCTGATCGGCGTGCAGCAGGCGTTTGATCTGGTGCGGGCGGACGCGCTTTGGGCCGGCTATTACCAGGGCAAGCCCGCGGACCATCCCGAGTCGAAGTTCGACAGCAAGCGCTGGCTGAACGCGTTCGTCGGCTACGAGTATCGCGACGAGCGGACGCAGGGCAAGGAGTTCGACCTCAACGGCCACGCGCTGCTCTTCGGCGTCGACGTCCCGCTGCCGTGGCGGCTGGCGTTCGACTACTCGCTGCGGCTGTCGTGGGACGATTACAACAACACCAGCATTTATGATTATCAGCGCCGCGCGCGATCGGACCTTCAGCAGCGGCACGGCGTCGGGCTGACCTATACAATCGTCAGCCGCGGCGAGCTCGAAAAGTGCCAGACGTTGCAAGTGAAGCTGCGCGGGTTTCTGGACTTCACCGATCAGGATTCGAACGTAATCGACTCGCAGCGGCAGGCCCTTTATAGCTACGATCGTTATGTGGCGGGGCTCCAACTCGGGATCAGCTTCTGACCGGCGGGCGCGTCTCGCGGGCGGAGCGCCGGCGGACGGCGCGGAAAGGACGGAACGTCATGCGTTCGATCGCGGTCGTCGCGCTGGCGGCTCTGGTCGCGGGGGACGCGGCGCGGGCAGCGGACTGGCGCGTCCTGGGGACGCGGCCGGCATCGCTGGCGGCGACGCTTGTGACGCTCGCGGACACGGACGAAGGCGAGATTTCGCTCGGCGCGAACGAGGTCGCGTTCCTGACCGCGGGCGGCGCCGACGCCGCCGAAATCCTGCTCTACATCCTGGGTCCGGCGCGTGTCGCGTTCGTCGAAAGCGGCGAAGGCGTACTCGTTCATGCGGGGCGGGTGAGCTTCTTCGCGCAGGCGCCGGCCGCAGAGCAATCGGTCGCGCTGCTTTTGCCCGGCGACGCCGATCAGCCCGCGTTGCGCGCGGTCATTCCGCGCGGCCGGCTGATCGTCGAGCGTGCCGCCGACGGTGCGACTTCGCTCGGCTATGAATCGGGCGACGCGTGGCCCGCAGACGCCGAAAAGCCGTATCCGGCGAGTACCTGGCTGAACTGGTCGCCGGCCGGCATCGCGCCTGCCGAGGCTTCGTTCGCGGAGCGCGCCGGGGCCTATGCGCTCGGGCGCGTGGCGACCGAGGTGGGCATCGAATCCGCTCGGCGTCAGCGGCTATCCCTCCAACCACAGCTCGTGATCAACCTGGCGCGGGTCGAACCCACGCTTCAGGAGGAGTTTGTCACCAAGCTCGCGGCCCCGACGCGCGAGCTGCGCATCGTGACGCCGAGTGCCGCCCCGACGCTGAGCCAGCCGCTGCCGCCCCGCAACGCGGCGGCGGGACTTTCGTCGGCGTCCGAGTTCCTGGGGAGCGTGCGCTTCCCGGGCACGTTGTCGCCGGCGCAGCT
>JBFXAM010000097.1:0-16908 GCA_050184295.1 Phycisphaerae bacterium
CCGACGTTGCCGAATCCCTGCACCATGAACGTCAGGCCGTCCAACGCGACGTTGTTCTCCGTGGCCCACTCCTCGACGACGAACGCGACGCCCTGGCCCGTGGCCTTCTCGCGACCGGCGCTCCCGCCAGCCGCGACCGGCTTGCCGGTGACAACGTGGAGGTTGCGCTGACGCTCATGCGCCGGGCGCGTCGAGAGATACGTATCGAGAATCCACGCCATGATCTGCGCGTTCGTGTTCACGTCCGGCGCCGGAATGTCGTAATCCGGCCCGATGTTGTCGCCCAGCGCGTACACGAAACGGCGCGTGATCCGTTCAATCTCACCCCGGGAGTAGGCGCTGGGATCGATCTGAATCCCGCCCTTGGCTCCGCCGAACGGAACGCCGGCGACTGCGCACTTCCACGTCATCCAGGCCGCAAGCGCGCGCGCTTCGTCCGCATTCACCTGGGGGTGGTAGCGCAAGCCGCCTTTGAACGGACCCAGGACGTCGTTGTGCTGAACGCGATAGCCGGCGAACGTCTCGATGCGTCCGTCGTCCATGCGCACCGGAAAATTGACAACGATCTCATTCTTCGGTCGTTCGAGAATCTCTCGAACGCCGGGGTCCAAGCCGAGTATGTCGGCCGCCTGGTTGAACTGCGCCAGGACGGTGTCGAACAGCCCCTGTCCATCCTGGTGCGGCCGCGCCTGCTCTTGCTCAAGACGCATCAACGGGGGCGTCCGCGTCGCAGCCTCGGTCGATGCCGAGTGCGAATCCGCGTTTGATGGGGCGAACGTCGTTTGCGTTACCATTGCTGGTTCCTCTAGAAGCGAATCCTTGGTTGCTCAGCCACTAAGCGAACTCTTCACAGTGCAGCACCGGCCCGGGCTGACGCTGGCGATAGAAACAGGTTGACGCGTGGTCGCACGTGACACAGAGCCCGACGCGCCGTGCCTCTTCGATCAGTGCGATCGCGGCGCGTGGGTTCCAATCCGACGCGTCCGGGCGCCATGCCCGCAGTTCGTGACTGGGCTCTGGAACTTCGCAAGTATCGCCGCGCGGCATCGCAGTTTCTCCTCGTCATCACCGATCTACGGCGGTGACGAGTGACTGCATTACATTCAGCGTGCCACGCGCGATGGCTTCGGCAGCGACTCGCGTGGGTATTCTCGTCGGCGTGCCGTAACAGTCGAGATAGACGCAACTTGCAGCGAATGCGCGGAGTCACAGATCGGTTGCGCCGCGGCGCAGGGAGCATGTTGCGGCGCGGGGCGATCTGAACCAGCGATACTTCTTGTACCGCCTGGCCTAGGTGGGTGAATCGGGCTCGGTCGGCTTGAGCTTCTCACGCAGCGACTTGCGATTGATGCCCAGAATCTCGGCAGCCCGGGTCTTGTTGCCGCCAACGCTGGCGAGGACCGCCTCGATGTGCTCGCGCTCTATCTCGGCCAGCGTGCGATTCAGAGACCGTGCCTCGCGCGGAATGCTGAAGCGCATCGTCGCAGGCAGCACCGTTGCATCCAGCTCGTCGCCGTCGGTCAGGATGACGAGCCGCTGCAGCAGGTTCTGAAGCTCGCGCACGTTACCCGGCCATGAATACGCGCGAAGTGCCTCGACGGCCCGGTCCGTCAATGTCGGAGTGGGCCGTCCAGCCTGCTGCGAAAACCGGGTCAGAAAATGCCGCGCCAGCAGAAGGACGTCGTCACCACGTTCCCGCAGCGGCGGCAGATCGATCGTGACGACGTGCAGACGGTAGAAGAGGTCCTCACGGAACTTTCCCCGCGCAACCAGCGCGGCGAGATCCTTGTTGGTCGCGGTGATGACGCGAACATCGATCTTGCGCGCCCGATCGGCGCCGACCATCTGCACCTCGCGCTCCTGGAGCACGCGCAGCAACTTGGCTTGCGTGGCAGGGGCGAGTTCGCCGACCTCATCCAGAAAAATTGTCCCGCCTTCAGCTGCGGCGAAGAGCCCGGCGCGGTTGGAAGTCGCACTTGTGAAGGCGCCCTTCACGTGGCCGAACAGCTCGCTCTCGACGAGAGCTTCGGGGATACCAGCGCAATTCACAGGTACGAATGGGGCGGACGCGCGCGGGCCGTTGTAATGAACCGCGCGCGCGACGAGCTCCTTGCCGGTGCCGCTCTCGCCGGTGATCAGAACCGTCGCGTCCGCTGCGGCGGCCCGGTTGATTAGGTCGTAGACGCGGCGCATCGCAGACGAGTCGCCGATCATCCCATGGGGCGGCTGCGTCGCTTCCGAATTCGGCAGCCTGGCCGCGCGGCGGAGCTGGATCTTCTGCAACGCGCCGCGGACAGCGGTCAGCAGCTCTTCGTCGGTAAAGGGCTTCGGCAAGTAGTCCTCGGCGCCCGCTTGCATGGCGGAGACGGCGCTTCCGATTGACGCAAACCCTGTGATCATGATGACGCCGGCGTCGGGAAAGTTGCTGCGGACGTGGCGAACCAGGTCCAGCCCGCCGACCTTGGGCATGCGGAGGTCGGTCACTACGAGATCGAAAGCGGTGTCCTCAAGCAGCTCGATCGCGGTCGCAACATCCGTCGCCGTGACGACTGTGTACCCCTGAGCATCGAGATTGCGCTTGATCACCCTAAGCGTGCTCTCGGAGTCGTCAACCACAAGAATATGATCCTGGCGCGTCGACATCGAACGACCTCTCACGTGGTCGCTGCGGCAGTTTCGACCGGCAACCGAACGATGAACCGGCTTCCCTTTCCCTGAACGCTCTCCACTTCAATCGTACCACCGTGCGCGGTGACGATCCCATGCACGACCGCCAGTCCCAGCCCCGTTCCCACGCCGACATCCTTGGTCGTGAAAAACGGATTGAAGATCCTACTGAGTGTTTCCGGGCTCATGCCGTGGCCCGTGTCGGCGACGGAGAGCACGACGTGGCGTCCGTCTGAACGCGTCTCAACCGAGACAGTCCCTTCTGCGTCGATCGCCTGCATCGCGTTGACGGTTAGGTTCACGATCACCTGCCGAATCTGGAGCGGGTCGGCTTCAACGGTCGGAAGCCCGGCGGCGAGCTCTCGAAGCAATCGGATTCCCTGCTTCTCGCACCCCGCCTCCAGCAGAAACAGGGCGTCTTCGACGATCTCGTTCAGCGTCACTCGCGACTTGCGGGGCGGCGTCTGTCGCGCGAAGAGCAGCAGCTTCTTCACGATTTCGCGAGCACGTAACGACGCCGCGACGATTCCACGCAAGTCGTCGATCACGGTTTGCGGCAGTTCCGGCGCCTTGAGCGCCAACTGCGCGAGTCCCAGCACGCTGCTCAGCGGTTCGTTCATCTCATGCGCGACGCCCGCCGCGAGCTGCCCGATGGTCGCCAAACGATCGGCATGACGCAATTGCTCCTCAAGCATCGCGCGACGCGCGGCGCCCTCTTCTCGGGTTAGGAACAGCGAGACTTGCCGGGCGACGTTCGCGAGAAGCTGGTCTTCCTCCGGCAGGAACGGGGCGCTCGGATCGGCAGGCGGGGTTGATAGGTAGCCGACTTCGACCGAGCCTCTCCGAACGCCCTCCACGACCAAGTCGGCCTCGTGAGCGGCGCCCACCTGTTCATAGCTCGGGCTTTCGAATCGTTCGCCATCCAGCGTTATGCGAGCGACGGCTGTATCGGGGAAACGCCACGCGCGCGGCAGCACGGCCACAATCCTCCGAAGCCGCTCATCGCGGGTAAGTCCGGCGTCTACAATGATTTGGGACACGTCGTATAGGCAGCCCAGCTCCTTCACTCGCTCCCGGAGCCTGGACGCTGGCTCATCGGGCTTTGTAGGCTGTTCGCGCTTCATGGACCCTGGCCTCGGAAGCAGCCCGGCTCTCTAGCTCGACACGTGTCGCGATTATACGTGCGGCCCGCGGGTCGCTCACGCGTTGCAGTTCTTACAGCCCTGCCTTGAGGGGGTCTTGGTTGCCGATGGCGCGCTGCCGATTCGGTTCAATAACGGCACCGCAGCGCCAGAGAAAGCCGCCGCTGTGAGCAGACCGGCAGCGGGATCGGACAGACCGCGTGTGAAGGCAAACACCACCAGCGCCGTCCAGAACGCCTGGCACGCGAAGCAGCCCATGAAGTACGTGAAGGCGCGCCAGGCGAAGGAAGTGCGGGCGAGTTGCTGAAGCTCGCGGCGCTTGGTTTCGATCTCGGCGTCCGTGAGAGGCTGCTTCGTGGCATGCGGTGATCGGCGGGCGACGTCCTCGTCCCATTTGGCGCGATTGTTGATCTCCCAGTTCAGCCGGCTCATGCGCTGGCGCCGCGGCGCGTCCCGCAGCGACAGGCGGTACTGGAGCTCGGCCGCCGGCATCGAGCCGAAGAGCGCCTTGGCGATGGCGCAGACCGCCAGCGTCCAGACGAAGAACGACGCGACGTGCGACCAGTCGGTGATCTCGAAGATGCTCGTCATGACAGGGCCTCCGTGCCTTGTTGAATCTCGGTTCCAGGCGAGCCGCGTTCGGCAACGCGACCCGCGTCATTTCCCACACTGCTCCATCCGCTCTCGCAGCAGATGGCGGACGATCCGCGCCTCCGCGGGCGCGTTGCTCGGGTCCACGGTAAACGCGCCGTTCTTCGGCAGCTTCCAGCCGGCGTCGAGCTTGGCGAGGAATTCGGCGAATCGACGCGACCTGTCGGCGACGCTCGGCGGGATCGAGCGGCGCATCCGTGCGCTTCGACATGGGCAGACTCCTGAGCCGGCCCACGCGTTACGCATAACGCGCGGGTCGGTCTATCTGCTCGTTATGTACGCCTACCGCGTTTCCGCGTGTCCGGCAACGAAGTGGTGGACCGCGCAACACGCCTCGGTGGGGCGCCGCCGCGTGCGCTAGTGGATTGCGTCCCGCTGGATATAATGGACCTACCGTACGTCCAAAGCGGCGGCCCCTTGAGGTCACCCACCGCCACCGGCGGTCCCTGACACAGGGTATGGGTCCGAGCGGCTATGATCTTGACGATACTGGTCTATCGGGGTCGGGAGCGAAAGTTCTCGGCTCAAGGCATCGCCTATCGCTGACGGCTCCATCGATGCCGGGAATCGCCGTCGGCGATCAAG
Source organism: Phycisphaerae bacterium (assembly GCA_050184295.1). Classification (GTDB taxonomy): domain Bacteria; phylum Planctomycetota; class Phycisphaerae; order UBA1845; family Fen-1342; genus JBFXAM01. The sequence goes on from JBFXAM010000097.1 coordinate 5,046, forward strand.
CCTTACCGAACTCCCGCGATTGATCCGGCTCGCGCAACGGCTATGATGATTCGTTGACGTTGCCGAAGATCAGCTTCTTTGAGGGCTGGCGGTGCTCATGCACTCCCTGCGCAGGGTCTCGGACCAGCATCGTCAACATCATAGCCACTCGGCTCGTGTTGGCCTTCGGGCCAAAGCCTCCGTCTTCGGTAGCGGGTGTTTGGAGGCGACATGCAACCCACTACCTCTCCCGCGAGCGCTGCGCTGCCTACCTTTGACGACGTGTTCCAAATCGACAACCTGGGGCGTAGCTTCGAGCGACTTCTGATTCGCCACTATGACGTGATCTCCGACGAGCCTCAGATAGTCCCCGGTGCGGATCGAATCCAACTGAGGCACTTCAAAGCCGATTTGGACAAGCACTTGCGGGCCATCGCGCGGAAGGCGACTCAGGGACGCTACACCTACGCACCGTTCCTGGGCGTTGATGTTCCCAAACCCGGTTCGAAAGAGAAACGTCCTATCTCGATCGCGACGATTCGCGACACCCTGGTCCAGCGCGCGCTGTACGACTACCTCTATCCACGAATTGATCCTCTGCTAACCGACTCGGTATTTGGCTATCGCGTTGGGCGTTCCGCACACGCAGCGATCGCGGCGATTCGGCAACACATCCGTGGTGGGTTGACCTCAGTCGTCGATATCGACCTGACAAAGTTCTTCGATACGGTCAACCACGACCTGCTCTTGAGCAAACTCGACGCGCTGGCGATAGATGATCGGGCGAGGAAGCTCGTCTTTCGTTTTCTGCGGACGGGTCGCGTAGACGCCGCCGTGACGGACGCACAGCGAAAGTCCGCGCCTCGACAGGAGAAATTCCGGGCTGCAATACGAACAGTGGGCGTGCCACAGGGTGGCGTGCTGTCAGGGATGCTGTCGAATCTCTTTCTCGCCGAGTTCGACAGGCTTGTGGGATCGCAGAACCCAGGATATGTCCGTTACGCGGACGACTTTGTGATCTGCTGCGCGAACCCCACCGACTGCACAGCGGCTCATGCACTTGTCGACAATCAGATGCGGGCTCTGGGCATGACACTGAACGCCAGCAAGACTCGGGTGTGCGTGCCGATCACCCAGGGTATCGACTTCCTTGGGTTCAGAATCGACGCCGACAGCATTCGCGTTCGCGGCCGCAATATCCACAAATTCAAGAATCGCGTGCGAACCGTGATCGCAAACCAGCACAAGCACCGGACAGCCGGCGCGACGCTCAAGAGCCTGTGCCGCCGGCTGAACTACAAGATAGAAGGGCCGAACAGGCAGCAACGAGAACGCTTGAAGCGCGTCGCGGGCGTCACACATCCGCATCGGCGTAGTTGGATAGGCTTCTTCCGAATCGTGACCGACGTTGAGCAGGTCCGCGCATTAGATCGCTGGATTCGCAAGGAGGTATCTGCATTTATGTGGAACACGCATCGTTGCCGCGTTCGATACCGAGCGATGCGTGAGGCAGGTTTGTGCTCCTTGCGACGGTGCCTCTTTCGAGCGCGCGTACCGTCCGCGGCTCCCGGCGCGCCGAGCGATTAACACGGCGAGGCGAATTACCAAATGGTCGCCAGTCCGATCCGAGCTCGCCCGGTTATGTCTCGCCGCATAACCCGACGTGCTTCGTTTCCGACTTTTTCGGCGGGTTATGACAGCGCGAGACATCGGGCCGAGAGACCGTTAACCCCGCGGTCGGTGACGCGCAGAGACTCAGAGACTTTCGGCCGGAGGGTGGCGCCCGCGCGCCGGGACGCGCCCATGTGCCCGCGCGAGACGCCTACGCCGAGAGACCCAGCCGCGATCGGAACAGCGCTAAACCCTTGCGGAAACTGGCGATAGAAACGAGAACGCCGCCCGATCTCTCGGACGGCGTTTCGCGTTAACCTCTGGGTCGGCCGATTTCGAACCGGCCGGTCAACTAGAGCGAACCGCACTCACCTCGAACAAAAGTCGCGCGCGACAAACAGAGACACTTTTTTCGAGGAGGGTCGGGTTCGGTATGCGAACCGGACGCGAAAATCGACTTGCCTTGCAGCGAGGGGCGTTCCGACCGAGCGCTGCGTGAATCTGAGCACTTTCGACCACCTCGGCGAAGTCGGACTAGTCTGGCTTCGGCGGCGGAGTTTGCCGTCACGGCGGCATCTGGAAGCTCAGTCTCCGCGCCACGTGAGTGCCACCGCGTACGATTCGGCTCCACAGGACGTTGCAGCCACCGACGGCCGGCCACGCTGTCGCCGGTCCCGTCGCGGCAAGTTCCATTCCGAACAGCGCGATCGGTCGCAGTCTTGAACACCACGCCGCAAATCACCGTCTCGTCCGCCGCCGCGGGGGTTACCCGTCACAAGGCGATTCCATTCACCTGAGGACGGGGCGCGACTCACGAGGTCGCGTACATGGCCGCGCGGGCGCCGAAATGGCCCGAGGCCGGGTGAAACACCGAACGGGGTGAAGCAGCCGAATCAGCCAACGTCGGCACCTCCGTCGACGAAGAGGCCGACACTATCGTGCCGTCGCCTTACGGGTGCGTGACCGAGGACAGCGTCCCCCACGCGCCTTGCGTGTCGTCCCACGCCGCCACGTATGTGTTGAACCGAGTTTTCGCCCCAGCGCCGCTCAAGGCTTCGCAAACGCACGCGATATTCGTATTGCGCAGGCCGTCCAGCCCGACGACAGCACACAGTTTTGCAGGTGGCTTGCCGCCCTGTCGCGGTAGCTCGGATTCGCTCACCGAGGGATCGAACAAGGGGACTCGGTGCCCAGTTACAGCATGCGTCGCAAAGTATGTAATTTGCTCAACACCCGAGAGTTCTTCGGCGGATCGGGACGCGTAGAGCGACAAGGCATACGTTTTGAGTCCTTCCATCCGCACTTCCTGCAGCCCTGGCCCTGTGCTTGTAGCGACGCAGCCGACGCAAAGCGCCGCGACCAGCAAGGTGGGCACCAAACTGAGCACACGCACAAGTACGAAATGTCGGCTCATTTCCTCTTTTTCTCGCACTGCCCGAGCTCGCCGGAAGTGTCCAAAGAAGCTTTGATGTTGCCTGTTATTATGCACAGCCCGCCGTTCTTGCCGTTCGTGTCGGCGGCGACTGGAACTGTGATGCTCACGGGGACATCAACGTCATAGCTGCCCTTGAATTTCACCTTGCAGCAGCATTCCTTGTCGGGGTCTACGACCCAATTGTCCCCGTCTTTCTTCATGCACGGAAAGTCATACCTCTTCCCGTCTGCATACTGCGAAAGGGCCTTGCAAACATCCATCTTGATGAGGCTGCATGGCTTGCCCCCGAAGGCAGCAACGTCCTTCCATTTCAAGCTGTCCGTGCAACTCTTCACCTTGTCGATGGTGAGGTGGCCGCACAAGTCACTCAACTTCCCGAGCGTACCGAGATTCACCGGGACGCTCACCAGGCCAGGCGGCACATGACGTCCATCGCAGCCTTTTCCACCGAGCAATTTGCAGATGTCGACAGGCTCGCTCGGTCCCGATGTGGGCTGCGTTGCTGGTTGCGTCTCCTGCGCCGCTAGTCCGTCAGGGTCGATCCAGTAGTTTGGGTTGTTGCGAAACGTCAGGTACGGATTTGGCTCTCCGCCTTGAATGTCCCGTGGAATGAACGCAGTGGTCGCGACGTGCCGAACGAGCATCGCCCCCGGTTCCCCGATCGGGTCGCGGTTCAGGAACCGCCCCAGCCGCGGGCTGTAGTACGCCGAGGCGACCTCGACGAAGCCGAATGAAACGAGCAGCGCCAGAACCATTGTCCGAAATGATCTGGAAGGCATGGCGGTCTCCTGTGAACGAGACTGGCGGGCATCGTAACCTCGCCGTCAAGCCGCGTCTACGTGCGCCTACGGGTTTTTTGACCCACCCGGCGGTGGATTGCCCGGCAGGCGCGGCCCCGGCGGCGGCCCGCCTGGCCGCGGAATCTGCGGCGGTCCGGGCTGTGGGTCGGGGACCATGAACTGCTGAAGCCAACGGTCGACGTCTTCTTGGCGACGGCTCGCCGCCGTGTGGCCCGGGCTGAAGATCTGCCGCATGGCGATGGCGAGCCGCGACAGGTGAAACTCGGACTGCGGCATCAGCCGGTGGGCCTCGGCAAACGCGGCCCGCGCCTCGGGGTAGCGGCCGTTCTGGTCCAGGCACATGCCGCGGTCGATCAGGAACGACGACAGCTCTTCGGCCGGCGTCAGCGACTTGAGGTACTCGCCGCGTTTGATCGACGCCTCGCTGAGCGGCTTGGGCCAGGTGCGGTAGTAATTGTCCTCGTAGTAGCTGACGCCGCCATTGCTCGCGCCCTCGATGTTGAAGCGTTCGTTCTCGCCGTCCCAGCGGCAGAAGATGTGCGAGCTGGCCAACACGAGCTTCATCGGGTAGCCGAGGCGACGGCCGATGGCCGTGTAGATGAGCGGCATCGATGAGCACGTGCCGCCGTTGTCGCTGCCGACAAGGCCGTGCAGGAAGAGGTCCTGCGAGTTGCGGAAGTCGGGCGTGTTGATGCGCTCGGTGTTGTAGTGGACGCCGCAGTCTTCCTGAAGGCACTGGACGATGAACTCGGCTCGCAGGCGGGCTTCCGAGTTGGCGTAATGCTCGGCGTAGCGCGGGTCTTTGGCGCGGTACAGGTGCCGCTCGGTCTCGAACTTCACCTTCGCGGCCCATTCGTCGAGCTGCTTGAGGATCGCCGGGATGTCCATTTTCTCGGCACCGGGCAATCCCTTGGCGCACAGCAGGTTGACGACGGCGATATCGACCTCGGCCAGCTCATCGGGCGACATGGCGAGCAGGTCGTAGTGGTTGGTGGGGTTCGCCTTGGCCGCCGTCGGCGGGCTGGCAAGCGGCGTGGGGCGGGACCGCAACGCCTGGATGCCGAACAACCCGAGGGCACCGATGGCGATTCCTGTGATGAAGAGCACGACGCCTCGCCCACGCGCCGGGGAGGCCGCATGCGCTGCGACGACATTCTGCTGGTTCGGTCGCTGCTCAGGAACCGGCCGGCGCTGCCGGGATTTGACGCTCTGGGCCATTGCTGTTCTCGCTGCTGAACATTTTTGCACAGGCCGTAGATGCGTCAAGAATACACGGCCGTGGACGCGCGGCCAACCCAGGCGATTTGTGCAAAGCACGGTTGCGACGTGAGTTACGGCTGCCCCAGAGCCTCTTGGCGTTTTTTTTGGTTCGGCTTTACGAATCGGCCTTCCCGCAGGAAAGAAGTTGATGAGGGGCCGACGGCTGCCCCGCAGTGCGACCTGGTAAGGAGATGATCATGGAGCGTATCGGGCTGACCTTCGACGAATTCGTGGAACTCAAGCTGAGGCCGGCTGCCGGCGCGGACAGGGCCTTTCACGAGGCGGCCGACATCGAGCGGCGGGAGATGTTCCCGATGGCGCTGTCGGACGTACAGCACTGCGCGCCGCTGCAGGCGCGACGAGGTGATCTTCTCACTCATCGACCACCTCCCGCTCCTCGCCGCGCGGCGCGTCGTTTACGACGTGATCGCTGAGCAGCTGACCGAGCAACCCGGTGAGCCGCTGCTGAAGCGACACGGGCAGGTCGTGCCACTCTGGCCGTCCGGTTGGAACCTGAAACAAACTTCCCTGGCTTGGATACATCTTCCGGCGCGTGTGCGTCCCGCGACTGCGCATGAGCATCTCCTTGACCTGGTGCCAGGGGATGCTCAGGCAACTCCGCGAGATGATCCAGTTCGCTGATGGCCGCCACGATCAGTTGGTGCAGCGCCCGATAAGCCAGTCCGTCCACACGTGGGCGAGCCTCCAGATTCAAGTTCGCACATGCCGCGCAATCCAGCATCCACAGCGGCATCTCCAGCCGCGGCCGGTGCTGGCCCGCGACCAGAATGCACCGCGCCGAGTCTTCCCCGTACCTCCGCGCCGGCTCCGCGCCGACCTCGCAGCCAAACAGCGGATGCCAGCGATACCAAACTTGCCCAGCGCTCGTCCCGCGGGCATTATGTTGTACGATTGCACAACGACCAGCGACCGCACCAAGGGATCGGGAATCGGACGAGTCCAAAGGCGGCGGCGGATGCGATGCCCGCAGGCGAGTCCGCGGTTCGACCGGTGGCCGCCGGTTCGGCGTCCATCGACGCCGAGATCGGGAGTGTTCGCTGCACGCGCCTGCTCGGTGGACTGCTCCGCCACTACGAACGCGACGCGGCGTAGCGGCGCGCGACGTCCGCCAACCCGCGACGCGACACGAGTTGTTCTGAGCGATGTCGGCGCACCGGCGCGCGGTCATGACGCGCGCCCGGTTCACGCCGGCACCAACCGCGAAGCCGCCGACGCCAACCGCGAAGCCGCCGTCGCCGATTCGCCCATGCCTGGAGCCTGTTTCATCGCCGCGGACGGTGGTATGATTCTGACATCACCCTCGAATGCTTGCGCAAGCCTCGATGATCCGCGGGAGCGCCAACATTTTCGACCCACGCTGCTCCGACCGACGCGCGCGATTACAGACACATGCACACCACAGTTATTGCTCACCGTGCGTTATGGTGTGGCATCGTCGGCGTATCGTCGTGCAGTTCTGCTCCGCATTCGGAACATCTGCCAGACATATTGCCTGTCAAGTCATAACCACAATGTGTACACATACCTGCCGGACGGCGCCTTGGAACGAGACCGTTGACAATTACTCCTGTTATCGCGCCCACAGGGCATGCGATGTACCAGAACCACCATACATACAGGAGTGTTCCTGGACACATAATAAGCCCAAGCAGTGGCGATGCGAATCCAAGCGCGGCGGCGAATAACATGTTTCTATTTTGTAAGACTCGAGCCAGCATAACCCATGTCAACGCTGATCCGACAGCGGGAAATAGGACTATCCATACTGCTTCAAGACTGAAGCTGACATCGTTCCACGATGCTCGTCGCCATGACTCAACCAACATCGCTCCGCCACCCGTCGCACCTATCGTGAACGCTCTCATCGCGATCTGCAAATACGGAATCCGCGCAGGGACAGACATCACTCCGACACCCAGACATACCCACTTCCGGGCGAATAGCCACTTCCGCGCACGAGCGGCGGGGGTCCAACTGACGATCCGCAGCTCGACTCACCGTACCCATTCCATGCACTAAACTTGGTTGCAGGAGTCGGACGGAATAGGCCCGCCGCCTCAAAGCGCGCCATATTGAGTTTATTGCGCGTGGCTATTCCCGCATTCATCGAGTACGTTCCTGCGAGAACTCCATCTACATAGGAGTAGTGTGACGGTACAACGCTTCCGTAGAATTCTATTGATAGCGATCCGTCACAGCATATACTATATACAATTTCGCTCCACGCAAACGGAAGCAATCCCGGAAGTGGTATCCCGGAATCGGTGGCATTCCAATTCAGAAGTGATTGGCCAATGTTCTCAAGCGAGTTCACAATAAAGCGCGCGCGTGCTACTATTGTTAAGCACTCATCATTCATGGAAATAAAGTAGGCGAGCGAACCTCCGCCTTGTACGTATAACCCTCCTGGATTATTGGTAAATCCCACTCTATGACGTAATCTGCTGAACGGCGGACTGTCGTTGAGCTTTCCATTGCAACATGCGATGCTGCCCGACACGCCTAGATAGTTTCGGAACTCGCGTGTTTTCAAGAACGAAGCAAGACCACCCTCAGCGAACACTGGCGGTGGCGGAGCATTGGTGATGACGTTTGGAATAACTCCATAACCTGGTCCGCCTTCGAACCAGGAAATAATTGATGCGTCGTGACCGCGAACCACCCTGCACATGCATAGACCAATCGGATCTATGATATTGATTGAATTGTTCTTGTTGAATCTATGCGTAAGCACATCGTCCGATTCCTCAATCGGATCTCTGTTCACCCACCTTCCGATCTTCGGATCGTACAGTCGCTCCCCCCAGTTCCCCCAGCCGATCTCATCATCCCACGGCTTCGTGCTGAAGCGCATGGTGTTCGTGATCGCGTAGGGTCCGGCATCGTCGCGCCAGTCGCCGTCGTCGTCGGTATCGGGGCCGGTGATGCGGCCGTAGGCGTCGTATTCGTACCGCGCGACCAGGCGATCCATGTGCCAGCCGTCGTCGGTCGCGTCGCCGTAGCCGTCTTCGAACGCGACGAGTTGACTGACGTTGCCGTTGGCGTCGTACAGGTAGAGGTAATCCTCGCCCGACTCGACGGTCTCGTCATGAACGGCGAGCAGTCCGCCGATGCCGCCGGCGGAGGTGCGGTCGTTCACGGAGCCGCTCAGGCCGGCGAGGTCGAGGCCCCAGGTGTATTGCCGCACGACCGCATTGCTGTCCATTGCGTCGAGCTCTTCGAGCAGCAGCCAGCCGTCGTATACATATCGTATGCGACCCGTCTCGACCCATTCGTCCGGATCGTCATCCGTCCACGTTTCGACGAGCTTCTCGATCCGCCGGCCCATGTAATCGTACACGAACTTCACGCGCTGCGCGCCGAACGGCGGCGGGCTCTGCACCGGCGCCGCCATCACCAGCTTGTTCTCCCCGTTCCACGTGAACGCCCGCGCCACCGCGCTGCCGCTGACGACCACGTCCACGAACGGATCAATATCGAACGTGTTGATCAAGCCGTTGCCGTCCACGTCGGCCCACTCCAGACGCCGATCCCAGCATTCCTGCGTGCCCGGATATGGCGGATCGGGCGGCTCGACTTCCGGCGGCGTCGCCGCATTCGGGTCGAGAATCACCGCGACGAACCAGTCGATGTCAAAGCTGTTGACCATCCCGTCGCACGTCGCATCGCCGATCAGCCATTGCTCCGCCAGGTTGCCATCCGCATCGAAGCTGTACCCCTGCCGGATCAGCGCATCGCCGACGGTATCGACGCGTTCGTACTGATTGAGCGCGTTCGCGTCATACTCCCACTCCGTCGCCGCCGCGCCATCCTCCGAAGTCACACGATTCCCGATCGGATCGTACGCATACGCGCGATTCAGCGCCGTCACCGGATCTTCCGGCGTCTCCGGATCCGTGTCGGCGTAGCGATCGCTGCCGGTCAGCTCGTTGCGGTTGTTGTACGACCACTGGTCCAGGTGGTCGCCCGATCCGCCCGTGCCGCCGAACGCCGCGCCCGTCCGCACGACATGCGTTCGGCGCGCCAATGCGTCATTGCCATACGCATATTTCGACACGGTCGTATATGTCGTCAGGTCGCCGAAGTTGCTCTCGACGCTCGTCACCAGGTCGCGCTCCGCCTCGTACGACCGAGCGACCCACGCCCGCACGTCGCCGCCATCCACCTTATACCGAACCTGGTCCACCAGGTCGCTGTTCGACACAAAAGTATAGAACGCCCCATGACTCGCCCCCGATCCCGCCGGCAGCCCCGGCCCCGTCACGCGATTCAGCCGGCCGGCCGCGTCGTAGCCATAATGCGCCAGGTACTGCGAATCGTCGTCGCCGCTCGTGCCGACCCGCAGCCCCGCCCAGCGGCCTTCGAGCGTGCCGCCGCTGCCGTCCTCGTGGTCCGGCTTGATCACCAGCCCGCTGAACATGCCGCTCGTAAACGTCTCGCTCACGAGCTCCAGCGTCGCCGCATCGTACGCAAACGTCCGCGCACCCGCCGCGTCCGAGACGGTCACCCGCCGGCCGAGGCGGTCGTAGGTGTACGCCAAATTGGTCATGTTGAACGACGCGTCATACGTCACGCTCAGCAGTTCGCCGGTCGCACCGTCGTAGCCGTAGGCCGTCACGTCCGTCGCCGCGTGCCGGGCCCACTGACGAGTATACAACTCGCCGTCTTCCGTGTAGGTGTAATTCACCTCCGTGCTGTCGGCGTAGGTCTTCGTCAGCAGCAGGCCGGTCGCCGGATCGTACGTCCAGGTCGTCTCGTCGGCGTCGCCGGGGCTGCCGGGCCAGCTCGAGCCGTCCCAGCCCGTGCCGCCGCGATACGTCCGGAGCGTCGTCCGCTGGCCATACGCGTCATACTCGACATACGTCGGCTGCGGCACGTCGCCCCACGTCTTCTCCAACTCGCCGCGCAGGCTGTAACCGAACCGCGTGTAGGCATACGTCGCGTTCTCGCGGCGGCTCCGCGTCCACGACAGCCGGCCCGTGGTCTCGCTGTAGCCGTAACCCGTTTCCGTGACCAGGGCTCCATTCGGCTCGCCGTCGTCCGTGGTGTAAACCGACTCGACGCCGAAGTCGTTGTACGTCGTGAAGGTCGGTCCCGAACGCGGATCGGTGACAACCGTCCGGCGGCCCAGCGCCGCCGGCACGCACCTTCCCACCGTATACTGCGTTGATTTCACGGACTGTCGGGTGAGACAGGAACCGAAGGCTGAGTGGATATAGCTGGTACAACGTTCCCGCCCACTCGATTCGCGTCCAGAAATTCCGCCAGCCGTCCAGCGTCGCTGCCTCGGTAGTGCGCCAACACTTCTGACACGCAATCATCGGGCGGCGCATTCCACAACTTCGCATAAATACTCACCGCAAATCCGTGATTGATGTGGAACGAACGAACTGCCCTACCCGGAATCACGATAAGTAACGAGTCTTGGGCAGCGACTACCGTCGTCTCGTAGGGTGACTGTGCGTGAATAGTCGCGGAGGTATGCCTGTAGTGGTTGAGTGATCCCGAGAAGTGCGAATCCAATGTCGCAATAATCACTAAAAAATTTAATGCTTTGTCACAGTACATCCAATTGCCAACCCGATCAACAACCGGTCCATCCGTCGCCCACTTCCACCCCTGATCGCGCTCGCGCCATTCATGGAATAGGGGCTGCTCCGTGCTCGGCGTTGACACATGTCGAACCCACAATCGTAGCGCGATGAAAGCCACTGTCCACAGTATCAGGAGAATGATCAACCAACGTAATAGACTCATGCGCACATCTTCCTTGTTACCGATCTATGGAACCTTGAGTTGGAGTGATGCTACATGGCCGAACAGCGCGTCAGTGTGCGACGACGGACATTGAGAACAGCCAGCGACAGTGCAACCTACCGGCGTAGAACTGCCAGCGTAACCGGCGCGCGTCCAAGCCACGCGACACCCACTACCGGTTCCCGGTCGCCTTCTGACGGGATTGGGATCGGAGAAGAGTCGGCCATGCCAGATGCCGTAATACCAGAATCGGTACCCACGAACCTGATCCTCAGCCCATTCAAGCGAGAATGCGTCCGCGCTCGCAACATCAGCGTCGAGATTCACCGGCACACCGGCATCGCGCCAGCCTTGCGGATGCACTTCAGTTCTGGTCCGAAGCCATACAATCAATGAATCGTGGCATAACCTGTTTGCGCGCCCCCACAGTGCATAATTCACTTCGGCGGCATAGTAACATGCGCCACGAACTTGGACAGTACCTACGCATGAGCGGGTTCCACAGCCACACTGCTCGAATCCGGTCCACGGTGCATCCAGGTCCGCAGCTTTCGCGAGGTAATGAATGTCCCAGCCAGCCATGGACACCATGTCTTTGCAGACCTGGAGCTTCTCGTCGGGTAGCAGCTGTTTGTATCTTGAGTCGAACTGATCCAGCAGTGCTGAGAGCCGATCCGTGACGTCAAGGCCGCAGCGATCACAGTCCTGAAGCCCCACAGGGTCGACGGACTGGCTGGGTCGGTTGTGAACATAACCATACTGTTGGATGGAATCAGGCGATTCGCCGCGGACGGAAGCGGCCGGTCTCCGGTGAGACATGGCAGACCGCGCGACCATTGCGCCTTGCTCGCCGATCGGATCTCTGCTTGTCCATCTTCCGATCCTCGGATCATACAATCGCTCGCCCCAGTTTCCCCATCCAATCTCGTCATCCCACGGCTTCGTGCTGAAGCGCATGACATTCGTGGTCGCGTAGGGTCCGGCGTCATCGCGCCAGTCG
>JBFXAM010000098.1:0-16426 GCA_050184295.1 Phycisphaerae bacterium
CGACTTCATCAAGATCGACACGACCGTATACGGGCGCGAGTTGTGGCCTTGGGTATTCAACGTTGCGGACATGCTGCTGGTCGGCGGGGTCGCGATCCTGGCGATTCAACTGCTGCGCGAGCGAAGCGCGCCGAGCGAATCGGCCGCGGCGGCCGCGACCGCCGGACCGGCGCCGCCGGGCGAAGGCGGCTGAGCGGCGCGGTCCGGGCGTCGAGCGCGCGGCCGCGTCCGGGCGGCGCGCCCGCCGCCGGGCGGCGCGGACGGAGTTGACGCTGCCGCGCGGCGGGCGTAGTGTGAGATGCGAGTATTCGGGGCGTGGCGCAGCCTGGTTAGCGCGTCTGCATGGGGTGCAGAAGGTCGCTGGTTCGAATCCAGTCGCCCCGAGTTTTCTTCAAAAATGAGCCAAGCGCGTGGCAGATCCGGCTGCCACGCGCGGGGTGCGAGGATGGTCGGCTTGGGCTGGTCCCGCCTCCTCCTGAGAGGTTTGGTCCGCGCCGGCCCGGGGCTTGAGCTTGAGGTCCACGTACTCGTTGAAGGTAAGCCCGGTGTGCTCCATGATCGTCTCATATGCCGATGGCGTGAGATGCTGCCCACGCATCCACTTCTTTCCCGCAGGAGGGCCGATTCGTAAAGCCGGCCGTGCGTAATTCCGTCCAACGCGCTAAGTTGCTACGATATCGCGTGTTGCCGTGTAATCGCCTATCGCAGCTCACTTGCCCGGGCCGCGTTCGCGTTGCGGAGCACCGGCGCAGGTGAAAGTCAGTGCGGCGCGAGGCGCCATTGCGGCATGCCAGGGTATTGATGATTCTTGCGGACGCAATAAACCTGCCGCTCGTCGCCGGCCTCGGGCTGGTCACCGTCGGGCCCCTCACGCTGCTCGTCACCGCCATGGAGTCACTCGTCTTCAAGTTTCACCTGAAGACCGGCTTTCGCCCCGTCTTCAAGCGCGTGCTCGTCGCCAACATCATCTCGACGCTGGCTGGCGGACTGCTCCTGATGTTCCAGGACGTGATCATCTACGTGACGGGCATCCGGGAGTCCATCCCGGCCTTTGTCCGGGGCTATCAGTGGGTCGGGCCCGTGCTGGTCGCCGGCTACTTCTTTAAATCGGTGTTGGTGGAGGGCTTCTGGCTGACCCGCCGGCGCTTCCTGGAGCGCATCGAGCGCCCGATGAGCGGTGCGCTTCGTACGGTCCTGTTGGCTAATGTGTTTAGCTACCTCATCGTCGGTCCACTGTTTTACATCACAACGCGACCGCACTTCGCCGGGCTGGACACGACCTTCGACACGGGCTGGACGGCGAATCCGAACCTGGTCGTCTACTACATCGATCAGAATGATGCTTTCGTGAAACGGATGCGACTCGGGACCGCCGAGGTGGAAACACTTATCCCGCATCCAGCCTGGGCCTTTCTCATCAGCGACGACGAGTCGACATTCGCGTATGTCGGAACGGATGGGAGTCTCTACGCATACCAGGTGGGAGGCGGCAAGCCAGTTCTTGTTCGGGACACGCGCAGAGGCTGCTTCCTCACCACCGTGAGCATCGCACCCAACAACCAGCGAATCGCGTACATTGAGCCGCCGGCGGGCGTAGACTGGCCGTACGACCAAGGAACCGAAGAATCGCTGAAGGTCATGGAACTCGGAAGCCACGAAGTCGTCGAGGTCGGCAAGCTACGTGCAGAGGATTGGGGACCGCCCATCGCGTGGTCCGCGAATGGCAGCGAAATCTACGCACTGCGCGTCGATCGCAGATACGACGTTGACCGCGGGCGAGTTGAGTCGGAGACAAGAACCGTGTACGTCTTCAGCAGCGAGCCGCCGTATGGGCTCCGTGAGAAGCGGACCGATCCACCAACTCAATCGGAAATCGTCGTGAACTACGGTCGACTTGGCGGCAACACGGCATACGTGGGTGGTCGACCAATGATGCTGCCGAAACGGCGGTTTCGTGCGGCCGGATACGACATCGAGGTGTGGCCATATCTCGGTAGCGGAGTTCGAGTGGAGAGAGAGGGCAAGGTGGCTCTGCAACTGCAGAACGAATATGGGCTCTTGAACCTCAGCCTGCCGCCAATTCAGGGGGCAGCATCGCTGCCGAACGGGGACGAACTCCTGTTGGAATGGTGGGGTCAGACGTATCTGCTCAGCCTACCGAAGCGGCGGCTCGGGCTGGCTGCGAGGGGCGATCAGTTTGCGCTCCGAGCACCAGAATACCGTGTGTCGTTTGAGTCTGAGGAGCAATAGACGGGACCACGAAATTGATCGACCGCGACGCGCGCGACTGCTTAGCCACATTGATCGAGTCCTATTTGGACGAACAGATTGCGGCGTTCGAGTTCGATGAGAAGATTCAGGATGTTGCGGGAAAATCGGATGACGAAGCGGTGCGCCATATTGCGCAGGCACTCTGGTTCTACTACGACGACTGCAAGGATCACACGGTCGTGCTGTCGAAGCAGCAGTGGGACTACTTCCAGCGGCTCGTGCTGCTGCTGCGATCGGACGCGGAATTCCAGGTCGACCGGCTTCGGATCTGGTCATGGCGTCACGCGGTGGCCGCGATCGGCTTGGCAGGTTTCGTTTTTGCGGCAGCACGGCTCGGTTTCGGCGGGCACTTGTTCATTGTGGCGATGCTATTCGGGCTGCTGTCGATGCTGATCGCCTGGTCGCGACCAAACCCATCGAAAGTCCATCCCGATGAGTGGATGAGGCTGAGTCCGTTTGGATCGTTTATGGATATGCTCGCCGTTCGACGTCGTGTTGCCAGCTTCCACAAGAGAAGGTACCCGCACGAACTGGCGGGAAAGCGTATTCGTAGTCCGCTCATGGACCGAGCTATCTGGCTCCAATCGTACTGCCTTTGGCTTCTATTCTCTCCCGTCGCGCTGCTCATCCAATCCCTGCCGGATTGCGAGGAACGCACGAGGGCCCTTGCGCCAAACGTCGTTCTCGCCAATCGCCGAGCTGTGTGAACTCGTAGCAGTCAAGACAGCGGTCCATCGCCCGCCGCGTCCTCAATACCTCCCGGCCCCCAGCGGAACGCGAACACCGGCGGTCTGGGCACCGCCGGGGCCGCCTTCGGGCCGCGTTTGGACGCCGCCGGGCGGGGTGGTTTACTATCAACGCTTGTCGCCCCGAGTTGCATCAAGGAACGGCCCTCTGGCAAAAGCCGGAGGGCTTTCTTGTTGCCAGTCGAAGAGTTACGATTCTCGGCATGCCGCGACCGTTTCAATAAGCGCGGAGAGGCGACTGCACTGGAAAAACGGCGGCGCTCGGGGCATGCAATGGCAGCCAACAGACCCGATCGACGCGACGAATTCGGCACACAGGACAAGGACGTGCTGGCCCGTCGGGTCGGCATGAGGTGCTCCAACCCGAAATGTCGCCAACCCACGAGCGGCCCTCAGGACGATCCGCGCAAGGCCGTCAACATCGGCGTGGCGGCGCACATCGCGGCTGCGGCGTCGGGGGGACCTCGATACGACGCGAAGATGACTTCCGAGGAGCGCGCGAATATCGACAACGCGATCTGGCTGTGCCAGAACTGCGCTAAACTCGTCGACAACGATCCAAAGCTGTACACGGTCGATTTGCTCCGGCGGTGGAAGCAGCGTTCGGAGCACGCGGCGCGCCTTGATGTTGAGTTGCCCGGCGGTGCCGAGGCCGATTCGGGCGTTTTCAGCCCTGCGGAATGCGCCCAGCTCCTCCGCCTGGATGAGCAAACGGTCGTAAGTCTGTTGGAGTCTGGCGAGATCAGGGGGCTTACGGTAGCTGGGCGATGGTGTGTGACCATCGCGCAAGTGGTGGACTTCCTGAACGAGCGGAGCAAAGCAACGGCCATGGTCGTCTTCGTCAGACAAATCAGTGACCCCAAGCTCTGGTCCCGGGAACTGCGCCAGAACCCTCAGTTCATGAAGCAGATCGAGCAGGTGGCCTACGACGCAGGCACTTTCGGTAGGTTCCTCCAGGAATGCTTGGCGAGCTCGTAGAGGGGACTGCTCCTGCCCTCGCGGTCTTCCTCTGGATGGCGCTGCGCGGGAGGTTCACGGCTACATCCGCGGCCTCCGCGACGAACGGGCGTAAGACCGTTTCCATACCAGGCGAGTCGCCCCGATTTTGTTTACCCGCGACCGTCCTTTGGGGCGGTCGTGTTGTTTCCAGGGGGGGGGCGGGCACCAGGGTTCAGGCGCATCTCGCCGCGCCGCTGTGACGGCCAGACGATGACTCGATCGACGTACGTTTTGATCAAGTCGCGGGCACCGTCGGTTCGCGTCCCGGCTATCGCGGCCTGAAGCCCGGCGCGTTGGGCGCGGGCCGGTTTCCGCAACCCATCCACGTTGCACGCGTCGCTGGAGCGCTGTTGCAGGAAGCCTGGTAGGGTGGCGGTCGATGTGTGCCGCTCAGGCGGAGCCCTGTTTGATCGACGCGCCGGCAGCGAATCGCGGTGCGTCACGCTGCCCGCGAACGCGACCCGCATCGTCCGGGCAGCACGCCTCGATGGCGTCGGCCAACGCACGCAGACTGCGCGCGACTTCCGCATAGCGCACGGAACAGAACATCTGCCGCCCCTGCTTGCGGACAGTGACGATGCCGGCGTCGCGCAGGATGCCCAGGTGACGCGACACGACGGACAAGTCGACCGAGCTATCCTCGGCTGCCTGCGTAACGGTTTGCGGGCCGCAACACTGGGCCAACCGAATCAGGATGTGAATGCGCGTCGGGTCGCCGAGTGCTCGAAACAGGCGCGGGTCGATCGTGGATTCCAACGTCGGACAACACGCCGCCCGTTTGCGGGGAGCGACCTTTCGCCGCCTGCGTACTTGCACGCTCATGCAATAATGCTATAATTCGGGCGAGCGGCTGTCAAGGTGTGCCCAGCGAGCGTTGGGCGCGCGGCTCGCCGCTCGGCTGTGCGCTCGGCTGGCCGCTCGGAGAGGCTTGCCAGGCATGACGGATCGCAAACTGCGCGTGCTTTTCCTCTGCACCGGAAACTCCTGTCGCAGCCAAATGGCAGAAGGGTGGGCGAAGCACCTGAAAGCGGCGGAGATCGAGGCGTACTCCGCCGGCACCCAGCCGCAGGCGCTGAACCCGTTGGCGGTGAAGGTGATGGCCGAATCGGGCGTGGACATCCGCGGGCACCGTTCCAAGACCGTGCAGGCGCTGGGCGATCTCGCGTTCGACTACGTCGTCACGGTCTGCGGACACGCGAACGAGACCTGCCCCGTGTTTCCGGGCCAGACGCGCGTCGTGCATGTCGGTTTTGACGACCCGCCGAAACTGGCCGCGGGCGCCGCGAACGAAGCGGAGGCGCTCTCGCATTATCGGCGCGTGCGCGACGAAATCCGCGCTTTCGTCGAAAAGCTCCCGCAAGCGCTCGGATGACGTGCGTCCTTTCCCGCGGACGAGCGTCTCGATCGGCGAAAGGCCACGGTGGCCCGAGGCTCGTATGGCGATGACGAGATGCTCGCGCGCGATCCGGACACGTGTGATCGATGTACCGGAACGGACGGTGCGATTGAAGCGGCTGCGGCCGCGTTGCGGCCGGCACGCGCAGCAGGTTTGCCACGCTCGCGACGTCGCGTGGATCGAGCCACCGCGGTTCTCTCCAAGAGATGGACCCACTTCACCAGCGAGGTGCAGGCGGCGTGGCATCTCGTGCGGAACTGGCTCACGAAACGCTGGATCGACGTGATGAACCTCTTCGGCGACCTCACCGACGAGCACGCTGCGGCCGCCAAGCAGATGGCTGATCAGGACTTTAAAGATACCGCCGCGGGCGCGACTCCGCCGATCCGCGAAATGCTGGAGAAGGCGGCCGCCGCGGGCGTCGCGCCCCCCAGGGAGATGGTCTTCCCGAATCCCCGGCTGCCGCGCGAGCAGCAGCAGGAGCAGGCGACGCGCGACACCGAGATCGATCCCGCGAAGTACTACCCGCCCGATGTGGCCCGCGAGCTGCTGACGCAATGGCCGAAGGATTTTAGAATCGACCTCGGGAAGATGCTCGGCCAGCCGCCGAAGCCGTAGGGCGAGTGAGCCTGGTGCAGGCTATGCGCGAGAGGCGTCGTGCAGTAACTGGAACTTGGCGTACGCCTGATGCTGTTTCGAGTGGGGTCTACCGGATCTTGGCTTTCGGCGCAGGTCAAATTCGCCCGATACTGGGTCAAACGTCGCGATACCGATTCCCCAACGCCGAAGAGCGACCTTGTACTTCCGGTAGGTTCCTAGCTGCGATGGAGGGACAACGATTAAAACCCGCTGCGCGAATGCTCGGCACTGTTGAGCTTGGAAAATTGCGCGGCGCGGGCGATCGAGCTTTAGCTCAATGGCTATGACTTCAACCGTTTGCAGGGAACTCGATGGATTGGCAACGTAGGTTCCGCTCCCGGTGCATTTGACGTACCTATGCCGCACGAGTTCGCTCAAGGCCTGCTGGACGCTGCGAAGGGACAGGCCGCTGTGTTCGCACAGGTACGCCGAGGTACGTCCGGCACCTTCGTGGAGCAATGAGAGCACGATCGACCCTGCGAGCTTCAGGCTAACCGTACTGCCTTTCAGGAAGCGATGTTTGGGCCCCATCAGCGCGACAAAGTCGGGGCGACCTTGCTGACAAGAAACTTCTCGGAACAGCTTGGAGACGCGGCCCACGCCCGGAAGACCCCGTTTGCCCAAGACGAATCGCTCGAACGCATCGGCCATCTCGCACTCGGTGTAGTCAAAACGCGAGCTTGGCTCGGCTCTCATTCTCAACTCATACCTCGGCGTTTCTTCGGAAGGCATCTATCGCGTTTCGCCACTCCGTTAGATGACCCGGCCCAGTTGCGGGTTCGAAATTCACGCCACGTTGCGCGAGTCGGTCGTATAGCGATTCCGCCCCATCAATTAATTCTATGGCAGCGTCGAGCCGCGCGGCCGCGCGCCCTGTCGAAACAGTCTCGATGACGCGGTTCAATGCTCCCCAGTGCGCCAAACACGATATCTGGTCAGTCCAGCGGGCGACGCCGGCAGCCGGCCCGTTGCGAAGGATCGCGTCGTGCGCCGTTTCGGTCAGGACATTCCCGATACGTCCGGCCCGGAAGATATCCTCAAGCTCGGGCTGGATCAGTGGCGAGGAAAGCATAGGCGCGGACGAGTATCGTTTACGCGGCCGCCTTCCTCCGGCAGCAGGCTCGAATCTCGCCATACTGAATTGACGCAGCGATTGATGCCAACCGCTCGCCGTCCCTGTTGCCCCCGCCGCGTGAAGAAAAGCGCCAATCCAATCAGAGTACCCGACGAACACCTCATAATCGTTAAGCCGCGATAGGACGTGAACGAGATACAGGAGGTTCTCCATTGAACCAGGTTCCATCGCGGGCTCGTACGACGAACTATTGCGATGAATCAGCAAGTAAAACCCATGCGCGTCTAGCGATGAAATGGCGTCAAGGAACTCTGCCAGACCAGTCGCGTTTCGCAGTGCCACCTCTGAGGTGACAATCGACACGAGCAGCGGCGGTGGATCGTCGAGCGAGCCGTGGTATTCCACTGCGCCTTCCGCCATGTTCAGCGCGATCTGGCTCCATAGATCCCGAAAATCATCAAACAGAATGTTTGGAGACACAAGGTAGTTAACGCCTTCGAGTGCTTCGCGCTGATAGTCCAAGCACGCCTTGACATATCGCGCCACTTGTCTCGGGCTGAACTGGATCCTGCTCAATCCGGCGTGGTCAGCATAGTAGTCGTACTCGGGCAGCCGACCGTCGCGCGGCACATTGAGCGTCGTCACATAGAATTGAGGATCCATCATCAACACGGCGTCAGCGTGTTCCTCGCGAAACTTGCGCACGCACTCTTCCAATCGGTCGCGCGCTGCATCTTTCGGGCTTAGGATGGCCCCATTGATCGACCCTTCCTCAAGACCCCGGTCCACCTTTTCGCCGGGGCCATACCCGACTTGGGCGAGCAGCATGCTCAGCTTCCTCCCGGCTGAAGTGCATTTGACAGTGCGTCCCGCAGCATTGAGATACGCCGGTAGCGGAGCGCGGGCCGTTTCGCGAGCAAACGCAGAATGATCTCGCTCAGCGGCTCCGGGATTCCGGGCTGAAGCACGTGTGGCGCGGCCGGCTGGCGATTCTTGATGTTGTTCAACACCTCCCAGCTATTCTGAGCGTTGGCAACGAACGGATGAACGCCCGTCGCCAACTGGTACATGGTCACACCGAGAGAGAATAGATCGGATCGAAAGTCAAGGACTTGCCGACGATTGGAAAAGTCCATTTGCTCCGGAGAGAAATAGATTAGCGTGCCTACGGGACTCATCGACCAAGACTCGTCATTGAGGTCGAATACCAAGCCCATATCAAGCACTACGAAGCTTCCGTCCGCCGTGCGCCGCATGATGTTCTGCGGCTTGATATCGCGATGGATCTTCCTATGCGTCCACAAGGCGTCTATCGCCTCAGCCACGTGCAGGCCCAGCTTTACCAACTCCTCGCTCGTCAGACCGGATTGGTTGGGCTTGATGAGGTTCTTGATCGGTGCGCCATCGATGAACTCCTCGCTAAAGCAAAGCAGGTCTTCAGTGCCAATCTTCACCGTGAGCAGCTCAATCGGCCCGATCTTGACGAGATGTGGCGTATCGCACTGCTTCAACGTCGCGACTTCCCGGCGCGCGCGAGCTGTCACATCATCCAGCGACACGGCCTGCACGCTGGCATCCGGGTCCGGGGTGGCAAGGGGCCGTGGATTTGGCCGCAGGAATTTGAGGACGTACGGGCGACCTCCGATTTTGCAGGCGAATACAACTTTTTGACCGCCTCGGTCCAGAAACCGAACTTCGTCGGCTTCTGGCACGGCCTGCTTGACCTCGACATCTGTGAGTCTCGGAAAGGCCATTGCGGCATTCTCGGTAGTAGGACGGCGGGCCGCAAGGGGGCAACCGCAGCCAGACATCCACAGGACGCCATGGTCCTGAGCGGCGCGGACGGTTCTTGCAGCGGCCCAGCCAACCCGCTCCGCGCCGCAGCCCACTTTCGCGCCGACGCTGCCCATTCTCGTCACAGCGCAGCCCGTTCGCGCGGCGGCGCTGGCCTGCGGCGCGGCATTTCTGCCCAGTGGCGCGACGCTTATGGCCAGAAATGTCGCGATTTTTCAGGCTCAAACGCCGCTGCGGGCCGTCGGCCGTGATTTTCTCGGACCTTCCTCTTTGGTGCGGTGGATCGAGGCGGGACGGGTGGGAACGGGCGCAGATTTCGCCGTGGTGCGCGGGATTCGCTGCGGGTCGGGCGCGGGAATGGCCGATCGTGGAGGCGGATGATGCGCGGGCAGGATGCCCGTACCACCGGATCGCGGGCAGGATGCCCGCACCACCCAACGCCGAAAGAAGTCGAGCATGAGCTATCCCACTTCGCCCCGGGCCGCGTTTCTCGAATGGTGTCAGGCACATACGAGCGTGTTTTCGGCGAGTACGACGGAGATCGGGCTGACGACGGCGTAGGCGATGGCGACGGCGACGGCGTAGGCGACGGCCTTTAGCGCTCCGACCACCGCCGCCGCCAGCCAGCGCTTCGCCCGGTAGGGCGCGCGAGCGTTGCCAGGGGCTTCGAGCCCCTGGAAAGCGATCCGCCCACCCCTTTTCTCTTTTCTTTCCGCCCGGAGGGCGGACGAAGCTTATCGATATCGTCTCTCGTCCGCCCTGGGGGCGGAAAAAAGATGGGGCCCCTCGGAGACCAGGCGTTGAAACGCCTGGCTACGTTCGCGCGCCCTCCGGGCGATGAGATGGGCGGACGAAGCTCATTTGAAGACCTCATCCTCGTCAAACTCAATCCCGTGCCGACGCAACAGCTCTAGAAACTCGGTCTTGAAGTCCATGCGCTGGTGGTGCTCCTTCTGTCGCGCGACGTAGGCTTCCACCTCCGGCACGTTCGACCTGCTAACCGTGAAGCCACCGTAGCCTTCTTGCCAGGAGAAATGGCCGCGCTGCGGCCACGTTTCGTTGATCCATTTCGAGGAGCGGCCCTTGATCTGCTGGAGCATCTCCGAGTGAGAGAGGTCGGCCAGGTATCGAATGAGCAGGTGGACGTGATCGGGCATGCCATTGATCGAGAGCAGGCCGCAGCGCAGATCGCGCAGGATGCCGCCCATGAAAGGACATAGGCGTTCTTCCAGGTCCGGCGAGATTAACATCGCGCGGTCCTTGGTGCTGAAAACGGTGTGATAGAAGTTCTGAGTGTAGGCGCTCGGCATCGCGACCTCCGTCCGCCCTCCGCGCGAAAGAAAAGAGAGAGGACATGGCGCACCAGGGACTGGAAGTCACTGGCAACCATCGTGCGCCCTCCGGGCGAAAACAGGAAGTCCTCCTTCAGGCCGCCGCGGATGCCTTCGGCACGCTGCGATCCAGCGCGGGCGACAGCGAGCGCCTGGGCCGGCGCGGCATGACGCCGGCGCTACCGCGCGCGTTGGCCCGCAAACGCCTGCCAGTTCGCGCAGCAACCTGGCGCGGGCGCCGGACATTCGGCCGCCGACGGCGCATCGAACCAGCCGCGCGTGCGGTTGCAGAATGCGCACACGCTGAGCATCACCGGCACCTCGACCAATACGCCGACGACCGTGGCCAGCGCCGCGCCGGACTCGGGGCCGTAGAGCGCGATCGCCGTCGCCACCGCCAGCTCGAAGAAGTTGCTCGCGCCGATCAGCGCGCCCGGGGCGGCCACGCTATGCGGCACGCGGAACAGCTTCATTAACCCGTAGACCAGCGACGAATTGAAATACACTTGGATCAGAATCGGGATCGCGATCAGGACGACGTGGAAAGAGCGTTGGGTGATGTTGTCCGCCTGGAACGCGAAGATCAGCACCAGCGTCGCCAGCAGCGCCAGCACGGCGATGGGGTGGAAACGCGGCAGGAATGACTTCTCGAACCAATCCACACCTCGACGTTGGATCAGCGTGCGGCGGGTGACGGCGCCGGCCGCGAGCGGAATCACGATGAAGCAGATGACGGCGTAGACGAGCACCATGAACGGCACGGTCAGCGAGGATGCGCCGCTCACGAGGAACGTCACGATCGGGGCGAAGAGCACCAGCATGAGCAGGTCGTTCACCGAGACCTGCACGAGCGTGTACGCCGCGTCGCCGCGCGTCAGGTAGCTCCAGACGAAGACCATTGCGGTGCAGGGCGCAGCGGCGAGGATGATCACGCCGGCGATGTATTGGTCGGCGAGCTCGGCTCCGATCCACGGCAGAAACAGGAGCTTGAAGAAGACGTAGCCGATCAGGGCCATGCTGAACGGCTTGACCAGCCAGTTCACGAAGCAGGTGATGATGAGACCCTTGGGCCGTCGGCCGACACCCAGCACCGACGCAAAGTCTACTTTGAGCATCATCGGGTAGATCATCAGCCAGATGAGCACGGCGATCGGGATGTTGATCTGGCTGCCGCCGCCGAACTCCAGTCGGCGCAGGGCATCGGTCATACCGGGCAGCAGCTTGCCCAGCGCGATGCCGACCACCATGCAGAGCACCACCCAGAGCGTCAGGTAGCGCTCGAACACGTTCAGACGTCGGACATCGGTTGTCTCGGCCATACGCCTCGCACCTCACGTAAACAGGAGAAACACGCCCACGAGCAGGATCAGAACGCCCGCCAGGCGGCGCAATATGTCAGACGCGCGCGTCCAGCCGCGCGAGTCGGCGAGGCGCTGCACCAGGCCCATCGACGTTCCGCCGACGAGCACGAGTCCGCAATGTCCCAGACTGTACGCGACCAGCAGCAGCGCTCCAAAGGCCGCGCCGCTCAGTGGAACAACGGCCAGCAGCGCGAGCAGCACGGGCCCCGCGCAGGGGAGTGAGACGAGACCGAACAGCAACCCCAGCAGCAGCGCGCCGACAAAGCCCTTCTGTCTGGGCTGCACGCCCGCCGGCGCTGGAATCCGAAACTGTAACAGACCGATCAGATGCAGCCCCATCAACAGGCACACCGCGGCCGCGACGTAGGTCCACCAGCTCGCCTTGAGCGCCGAACTGGCCGCCCACGTCGCCAGGAACAGGACCGCGAACATCATCGTCAAGCCGATGCTGAACGTCAGCGACAGCAGAAACGACCGTCCGACGCCGCGCGACTCCTGTCCGGCGACGTAGCCGACCATGAGCGGCACCATCGCGAGCACGCAGGGATTCGCGGCGGTGAGCAATCCGCCGACGAACGCCGCCGCGGGTGCGAGCCAGGGGTTGCTCTGGACGACTTGAGCCAGGTTTTCGCTGAGCTGTTCGAGCATCAGCCGGCCCCCAGTTCCTTGAGCCTGGCCACAATCTCCTGCCGCGAGAGGAACCCCTCGTGCCGCCAGACCTCCTTGCCGTCGCGGTCGAAGAAAATCTGCGTCGGGATGATGCGCACGCCATAGGGTTCGCCGGCACTCGGGTTCTTCCACACGTCGATGAACTCAATCGTGGCTTTGCCGACGTACTCGGTCTTCAGCTCGACGAGAATTGGCGCCATCTGCTTGCAGGGGATGCACTTGTCGGCGCCGAGGTCGACCATGCGCGGTAGACGCGCGGGTGCGGACGGGGTCGCCTCGCTCGCGATTGGCGTACTGTCGTCGCCGGCGACTGGCGTCGCGCGGTTGTTTCGCAGCACCGCAATGACCACAACGACCGCGACGACGACGAGCACGACGATCGCGTTTTTCAACCCGCTCTGTGGCATGACCGAAACTCCTGCGGCCCGTTTCGGGCCTGCGCGCTTCATCCGCCGCCGAAGTCCGTCAGCTCGCGCCGGACGTAGTCGGCGAACGCCGATTCGTTCTCCACCAGGTCCCAGACCCCGGCGAGGTTCTTCCAGCGCACGCATTGGCCCTGCGCGAACTCGGTCAGCACCAGCGCTTGCGCTTGAAGCTCGAAGTCGCTTTCGAAGTGCTCGCTGCCGGGTTCCTCAATATTGATTGCTTGCCAGACGATTCGGCGGGCCGCGAGTCCCTCCGCGAAATGCTCCAGCACGGCGGCGCGCGCGAGCGCTTCGATCATGAGGCAAGTGTGGCAGCGCTGCGTGCGGTGAAAGTAGTAGACGCGGATGCCGTCGCCGGCGACCGCCTCGGCCGTTGCCAGATTTCCAGCGGTTTGCGGCGCATCGTCGGCCAGGGCCGGCGACGTCATCAGTGCGGCGCGCTGCCCCCGTCGCTGCTGGCGACCGCCTTCGCTGTCACGATCGATGACGTTGCGCTCGGCAGCCCAAAGGAAGCCTCCGAGCACTCCTGCGACGAGGATCAGCAAGCCGGCGCCGGCGAGATTGCGGCGAACCGCGGACTTCCCGCGTGGACTCGCGTCGCGACGAGGCAACCAGCCCAGGACGACGCTACAAACCCACCCCCAGTGCAGCGCCACGTGAACGAGCAGCAGGGCGCCGAGCGTGAGCGCCAGCCAGAAATGCACGTCGCCCCAGTCGTGCCGCGTGTATTCCCAGAGCGACCGCCGCTCGCCGCTTCCCGGCGGGAGCACAAAGCGGATCAGCAGGCCCGTACCGACCATCGCCAACATGACGAGGAGGGTCATGGCATCGATCACGAAGTTCAGCGTGCTGCGTTTCATGGTTGGCAGCCCCGCGATCACGCGTTCGACACCATGTGGCCGAAGAGGCGCATCACCTCCGCCTCGGCCGGCACCTTCCCGGCCACGAGCACTTTCCCGTCGACGGCCAGCGCCGGCGTGAACATGACGCCGCGCTTGGCGAACTCCCGGATGTCGTTGACGTGCTCCAGCTCGTACGCGAGGCCGAGCTTGTCCGCCGCGGTTCTGGCCGTCTGCTCCAGCAGATTGCATTTGGCACAGCCGGTTCCGAGGATTTCGATCTTCATGGCAGTCCTCCTGCGTGGGCGATGAAGGGGGCGTCGTCCTGCGTCGCGCCGAACAACAATCCGACGAGGGTCGCTACGACCACGATCAGCGAGCTGAAGGCGACGGTTTTTTGCACGCCCATCACGCGCACGAGCACGAGCATGTTCGGCAGCGACAGCGCCGGGCCCGCCAGCAGAAGCGCCAGCGCCGGCCCCCGCGCCATGCCATGCTCCATGAGCGCCTGCGTAATCGGCACCTCGGTGAGCGTGGCGAAGTAGAACAGCGCGCCGACCAGCGACGCGATGAAATTCGCTCGGAGGCTGTTGTCGCCGACCAGCCCGGCGATTTCCTTGTCAGGCAAGAGCGCCGAGACAAAGCCGACCACGAACACGCCGCCGAAGAGCAGCGGGATGAGCAGCTTGGCGAAGTCCCAGGTGTTGTGCATCCAGAGCTTGAACTCGTCGCGCTCGACCCAGCGCCACGTCAGGGCCGCGACCGCCAGCCCGCACAGCCCGGCGAGCAGCCAGCGGACGTGATAGACATCCATCACCCAGCTTTTGGCTTCGATGATCGCGGCAATTTCGCTCTTTGGCAGAGTGAGCCGCTCTCCCGCGCGCACGCCGCTGGTGCTCTCCTGCACCTGGATCATCACCTCGTCGTGCATCTCCTGGAGCACGACGCCGCGCACTTGCGAGCCGTCAACTCGCTGCACGATCGCGTCACCGGGATTGAACCAGTCGCTGAAGATCAGGAAGCCGATCATCGAGGCCAGCAGCACGCCGCTTTGCCAACCGCGCCGCTTGGCCGGCGGCGGATCGGGCATCTGAATCGCGGCTTCGAGTTTCGAGTCTTCCTCGCGACGGAACAGCGTCGCCATCCCCAAGCCGACAAGGAACGCGAATCCGATCGCGCCGAGCGCGCGCCACAGGCCGATGTCGAAGCCCAGCACGCGCGCGGTCAGGACGATGGCGAGAATGTTGATCGCCGGGCCGGAGTAGAGGAACGCGGATGCGGGGCCAAGCCCAGCCCCGAGTTGATAGATGCCTGCGAACATCGGCAACACGCTGCACGAGCAAACCGCGAGAACGACGCCGGCGACGGACGCGACGGTGTAGGCCACAAACTTGTTCGACTTCGGCCCCAGGTAGCGCATCACGGCGTCCTGGGACAGGAACGTGATGATGCCGCCGGCGATGAAGAGCGCGGGAACCACGCAGGCGAGCGTGTGATTTCGCGCATACCACTGGAGCAGCTTGAACGCTTCGACGATGGCGCCGGAGACCTTCGGGTCGGCCAGCGGCAGGTAGTATGCGACCAGGAAGATGCCTACGAACGCGGCGGCGATCTTCCACTGCTTGAAGATCATGGCCTGCTCGTCCTTCCGATCATTCTGCCAGCACGTTGCATGCCTATATGGCAATTGTGCCATAGAATGTACAAAAAGAGAGAGTGCAGGGCTTGGTTGGTGGCTCGGGTCATCGGAGCACCGCCTGCTGGGCCTTGAGATTCTGCGACAGCACGGTTTCGATGCAGTCCCAGAACCCCTGGAGGCAGCACACCTTGAGCTTGTAGTACACCATGACGCCGTCTTTGCGATCCTCGACCAGGCCGGCCTGCTTGAGCAGCGCAAGGTGCTTCGAGACGGTCGACTGATCGGCGCCGACGAGCTCCGTAAGGTCGCACACGCAGACCTCGCGCTCTTCCAGTGCCTCCAGGATCATCAGCCGGCTGGGGTGCGCCAGGGCCTTTGCAATCCGTGCCCGGGCGTCGTATCGCGGCCGAGAATGGCGGGGGTTCAGCTTCATGGCTCTATGGCTATTATACCATATAAGCGACGCCGTGGCCAGCAGCATGGGTGATTCTCTCGATCATGAGGCTGCCTTGCCCAGGCGGCGCGCCACGTCCGCCGCGTAGCTCGAAATGGGAACCCGGGCCCGCCGGCGCGCCGGAAGAACGGGCCTGCCGCCATGCTCGGTCAGCGCGGACGATCGGGAGCATCGGTCAACCCGCGCTTGATCGCATTCCAGCTCGGCGGACGGGCATCCGGCGTGGATTCATCTGCGGCAGCGGTGGCCAAAACGCCCGAGTAAAATGCCCGCGAGCTGATCGACGCGGCACGGCACCCCGCCGGCCGGATCCTGCAACCTCGCGATGATGCCGACGTGCGCGCGATGTGTCGCGATGCCATTCGGACCGTCCCGCGCGGGGAGCTTCCTCGGCCCGTGTCGGGGCGGGCGGAAACGGCGCATCCGCTCCACGGGTTCGGCGCCTGCGGCGGCTTCACCCATGGCACACTCCTGCGCCCCCCGCGGGGCGAAGCCGACTCGTGGCTCACTCTATCGATCCGCGAGTTCCTGGACGAGTGGAATGAGGAGCTGGCGGCATGAGTGCTGATCGGGAGGCGGTCTCCCATGTCGAGACGTGACGCCGAGCCGGCGGACGTGCCGCCCGGAGGGCTCATGAGCGCTGGCGGGGGTTCAACTCTTCGCCCGGAGGGCGCACGCGCGTTGCCCGGGGATTCAGCCTCAAGTTTGCCCACAACTCACCGCCTGGATTGCCGCTGCTCCTGCGACCATGCTTTCGAGTTTGGTCCAGCCGCGCCACAAGACGAGCC
>JBFXAM010000099.1:0-16276 GCA_050184295.1 Phycisphaerae bacterium
CTGGCACAGCGTTTGCCTTGGAGCGTTGCACGCGGAGCGGCCGTGCGTGCCGCCGCCGCAATGCTCTCTCGGAGGATGCCGCTTGGGCGCCGATCGAACGAATTCCGACGAACGTGCCGCCGGCGCAGACCCGACGCGTGGCCCGGCCTCGCTCAGTTGGCGCGATCTGGGCGCGTGGGTGCTTGCTGAAGCGTCGCGGCGTGCGTCCGTGGCCGCCGACGAACCGGCCGTGGCGGGTCAGCCCGAGTCGGTGTCGGCGGTTCACGTCGTGGTTCGGCGTCAGCACGCCAATCGCCCGGGAGGTCCGTCGTGATCCAGGGTCTCTACCAATCCGCCGCAGGCATGCTCACGAACGAGTATCGCCAGAGCGTGGTGGCGAACAACCTCGCGAATGCGGACACCGTGGGCTTCAAGCGCGACATCGCGACGCTCGCCGAGCGTCTTCCGGCGGCGCGCGCGGGTGAGCGCAACGGGCCGAGCAATGAAGCGCTCGACGCGCTGTCGGGTGGCGTCTGGCTCGGCCGCACCTACACCGACTTTTCGCCGGGCGCATTTCAAACGACTGACAACCCGCTCGACCTGGCGCTCGAGGGCCCAGGGTTCTTCGCGGTCGAGAAAGACGGCCAGCGGCTGTACACGCGCGACGGCCGGATCGTCCGCGATCCGGCGGGGCGATTGCTCAGTGCCGCCGACGGCGCCGCAATCCTCGACGAAGGCGGGCGTCCGATCGTCGTCAATCCGCACGCGCCGCCGCCTTTCATCGACGAGACCGGCGCGCTGTGGCAGAACGGTGCGACCGTGGGGCGCGTCGGCGTCTTCGACTTTGAGCATCCCGGCGCACTCCAGAAGGCGGGCGCCAGCCGCTTTTCCGCCGGCGAGCAGACGCCGCTGCGCGTCTATCCCGGCGTGCGCGGCGGACATGTGGAACTGAGCGGAGTCCAGCCGGTGAGCGAATTGGTGAGCATGATCGAGGCTTCGCGGGCGTATCAGCTCAACGCGCAGATGATCACGCTTCAGGATCAGGCCGCGGGGCGCCTGATCACGTTTGTCGCGTCGGCGTAGAGACGACGGCAGCTCGACGCGGGGTTCGCGCGGCGCGCACGAACGCGTCGCGCCGACCGCGTGAACTCGGCAAGGAAGAGGCACGATGGCGATCACGGCATTGCACACGGCGGCGACGGGCATGCAGGCGCTGTCCACCAAGATCGACGTCATCGCGAACAACATCGCGAACGCCGACACGCCCGGATTCAAGAGCTCGCGGGCGAACTTCCAGGACCTGCTCTACCAGATCCGCGCCCAACCCGGCGTACAGACCAGCACCGACACGTCCAGCCCGCTCGGCACGCAGATCGGTCTCGGCGTCGCGCTCAGCAACACGCAGATTCTCTTTCGCCAGGGCAGCGCCATGCAGACCGGCTTCGCGCTCGACGCGATGATCCAAGGCGACGGATTCTTCCAGATCGAGCTGCCGGGCGGCGGGACCGCGTACACCCGCGCCGGCAACTTCATCCGCAACAGCGAAGGCGAACTCGTGCTCGGCAACAGCCAGGGCTATCGCCTCCAGGACTCGCCCACGATTCCCGAGGACGTGCCGCTCGACAAGGTGAGCATCACGCCGGACGGGCAGGTCGTCGTCTCGCGCGCCGACGGAACCGCCGAGAGCCTCGGGCAGATTCAGCTCGCGCGCTTCGCGAACCCGTCCGGTCTGCTCCAGTACGGATCGAACCTTTACACCGTGACGCCCGGGTCCGGCGAGCCGATCGAGGCCAACCCCGGCGAGAACGGACTGGGCACGATCCTGCCGCAATCGCTCGAGCTGAGCACGACCGAGGCCGTCTCGGAACTCGTGGAGCTGATCAAGACGCAGCGCGTGTTTCAGATGAACTCGCAGACCATCCAGTCCGCGGACGACGCGTTGCAGGTGGTCGCGAATCTCCGCCGCTAGTTCGGCGGCTGCCCGTGTCGCGTGAAGCCTGACGCGGCACGGAGAACCGGCGACGTACGCGAGAGGAAACGCCATGATCACAACACGCATGGTCGTGAAGATCGCGAGCGCGGTGCTGCTCGTCGCACTTCCGAGTGGCGCCTCGGCCCAAGACCTCGCCGGCGAGCCCGGCGCGAGCACGCTGCGCCTCCGCACCGCGGCACAGGCCGCCGGCGAGTCCATCCGCTTCGCGGACGTGCTCATCTTCGGCGACGCCGACGCCGCCCTGATCGAGACGCTCGCGAATGAGGTTGTTCTTCGCGATGCCAGCACCGCGGCGACCGTCGTCATCACGCGCGACGAAGTGCTCCGGCGCCTTGCCGAGCTGAAGGTCAACCGCACGCGCGTGTTGCTCGGGGGCGCGCTGCAATGTCGCGTGCTGCTGGCGGGTGCGACGCCCGCCGCAGCGCCTGGCTCAGACTCTGTCCACAGCGGTCCGGCCGCGCGAACCGCGCCGACGCTCGGGCCCGCCGACGAACCAACCGGCCAACCGGCCGTCGCGACAGGCACGCTCGCCGCCGCCGTTCGCGACTTCGTCCGCGCGGAGCTGTCCGATCTCGGCGGCGATGCGGAACTTGAATTCGAGCGCGCCGGCCGCGAGTTCCTCGAACTCACCGCGCCGCCTTGGGAATTCAGCGTGCGCTCCGCGGGCGGCGAGCGGCTCGGCTTTCGCGAGTTCCGCGTGGCGTTGCGGCGGGACGGCCGGTTGCAGCGCACCCTGGAAATCGCGGCTCGCGTGCGGCTAGTGAAGAGCGTGCTCGTGGCGCAGCGTCCGCTCGCGGTGGGAACCTATATCGGGCGCGCGGACCTGGGCACGGAGACCCGCCTCTTCGAGCGCGAATCCGAAGTCGGGCTTGATCGGCTTGAAGCGGTAGTCGGCCGGCAGGTGGAGAAGTTTGTTCCCGCCGGCGGCATGTTGCGCCCCAGAGACACGCGCCCGGTCGAGCTGGTTCGCCGCGCGCGGCCCGTGACGATCACCGGCGCCGACTCCGGCGTGCGGCTGCGGTTGAGCGGCGTCGCGCTCGATTCGGGCGCGCTGGGCGAGCGCGTGCGCGTGCGGCTGGGCGAATCGCGCGCGGACCGGCGTGAGGTCCGTGCGGAGGTCACCGGGCTTGGCACGGTCCGAATGGTGAGCGACTCGTTGTGACTGCGGGAGGGATTCGCATGCCCGTCGAGGCTGGAATGAGATGGATCGGCGTCGCGGCGCTCCTGGTGCTGGCAAGCGCCGCGAGCGCGCAGAGCAATTCGCTGTTGAAGCGGCGGCCCGCTCGGCCGACGGCACCGCTCGTCTCGCTGCCGCCCGTGGTCGCCGGCATGGCGCATTCCGCGGGCGGCGCCGCCGCGGCGCCGGTGGGGGGCGCGCAGCCTGCGGGCGGGGGGCCGCCGACGCACGCAGCGCCGTTGGCGCAAGTTCCGCCGCGCGGGTTTCCCGTCGGGCGCGCGACGGCGTTGGACCCGCCGCCGATGCCCGTGCTGGGCGCGGCGCCGCCCTTTGTCCGCCAGAGCCCCGCCGCGGTTGCGACCGAAGAAGTCGCAAACCCCGTCTTGCAGGCCGTTTCGCCGATCGCCGTCAGCTTGCCGCCGCCGCAGAAGATCGGCGTCAACGACCTCGTGACCATCATCATTCGCGAAGACAAGCAGGCGACGGTCGACGCCAAGATGAACTCGGATCGCGAATGGAAGGTCAACGCCGCCCTCGCGAAGTGGTTCCGCATTCACGACCAGAAGTGGGTGCCGCAGACGTTCCCCAACGGCATCCCCGAAGCCGATTTCGAGCTGGACAGCCAGTACGGCGGCGAGGGCAAGACCAATCGCAAGGAGTCGCTCGTGACGCGCATCACGGCGCGCGTCCTCGACGTAAAGCCCAACGGCAATCTCGTGCTCGAAGCGCGCAAGGAAGTGAACAGCACCGGCGACGAGCGCCAGATCATGACGCTCACCGGCGAGTGCCGGAGCCGCGACGTCACGAATCAGAACACCGTGCTGAGCACGCAGCTTGCCGACCTGCGGATCGACACGAAGGAGTCGGGCGCGATGCACGACGCGACGCAGCGCGGCTGGATCAAGCGCCTGTTCGACTTCGCCAAACCGCTGTGAGGAGTGCGACCGGCGCCCCGCCGAGCCGCGGAGTTCGCCGGGCGCCGGTTGAGCGCGAGGCGGTCCGGGTCGCACCGCCGCAAAGCCGGTCTCCAGATCGGCTCGGACCGCGGCGGTGAATTGCAGGACTGAAATGCGGACCGGTCCTTTCGGCTGGTTTTGAGCTGGGGAATCGGTTCTTCGATCGGAGCAACGGAATGCCCAGGCGAATCTCAACGCGTGTACCGGCCGCCGCAGCGACGCTCGTCGTCGCCGTGATCAGCGCGACCGTCGTCGCCGAGGTGCGCGTACAAGACATCGCGACGCTCCAGGGTCAGCGCACGAACAAGCTCCAGGGCTTCGGGTTGGTGGTCGGGCTGAAGGGCACCGGCGACGGCGGTCGTAATCCGCGCACCGTGCGGGCGCTGGAGCGCCTGCACCAGCGCTATTCGCAGCCGGTGCTCGACGTGAACGATCTGCGCCAGGATGAGAACGTCGCGGTCGTGAGCGTCGAGGCGACGATCCCCGAGTACGGCGCGCGCGAGGGCCAGGCGCTGGATGTCGTCGTCGCGGCGTTCGGCGCCAAGAGTCTCGAAGGTGGGCAACTGCTCACCACGCCGCTGCAATACGCGATGTTCCGCAAGGACGACATCGCGACGCAGCAGATCTTCGCGCTCGCCGGCGGGCGGTTGCAGCTCCCCGACCTCAAGACGCCGACCCGCGCGCTCATCCGCCAGGGGGCGACGCTCGAAGACGACTTCTTCTACAGCTTCATCGAGGACGACGCGGTCACGCTTGTGCTGCACGACGCGCAGGCCGGCTACCCGTTGGCGCAGATGGTCGCCCGCGCGATCAATCTGGAGCTCGCGAACCCGCAGGCCGGCGGCGTCTTTGAGCAGGGTCCGCAGGGCGCGCTGGTCGTCGTGAACGACCTCGCGATCGCCGCCGGGCCCAAGAACGTCCGCGTGCGGATACCCTCGTACGAACTCCCGTCGCCGGCGGGATTCATCAGCCGCGTGCTCCAGACGCCGCTCTTCACGCTTCCGCAGCAGCCCGCGCGCGTCGTCATCAACCGCACGACCAAGGGCATCTCGTTCACCGGCACCGTCACGATCGCGCCCACCGTACTTCAGATCCCCGGCATGGGAACCGTCACTGTCGGCGGCGCCGCGGGAAAGGACTCGCCGTCGGTTGTCGGCATGGACAGCGAGAAAACCGGCGGCGTCGAGTTCCAGCAGCTCATGGACACGCTCGGCGCGCTGAAACTCTCTGCGCAGCAGATGGTCGACGCGGTCGAGCAACTGCACCGCACCGGCACGCTGCATGGACAGCTCATCTACACGGAGTGATGCCGCGATGACCGCGTCCGTCGTCGACAAACCCACTTCAACGGCGAACGCTTCGCGCGGCAGCGGCCTGCGCGAACTCGCGGCGCAGCGCGCCGCCGGCCGCGCGCTCGATCCACGCGATCCCGGCGCGGTGCGCCAGGCGGCGGGCCAGATGCTGGCCGACCTGTTTTTCAAGCCGTTGCTCGCCGAGATGCGAAAGCTGCCCTTCGGCAAGGAGTTCGGCGGCGGCGGGCGGACCGAGGAAATCTTCGGCGAGCAGCTCGACCAGCAGATTGCGGATCGCGTCGCGGTCGCCGACCGCGGCGGGATTGCAAAGCGGCTGATCGCGCGGCTCGAAGGGGCGGCATCGGCGAAGCGCGCGGCGCTGGCGGAGCAGGTGGATGGGGCGCTCCGCTCCGCGGCGCGCCTGGCGGAGGGTACGAACGAATGACCGCGGCGCACCAGCCGGAGCAGGCCTATTCGCTGGCGCTCGCCAGCGCGGCGCAGGACATCTGCGAGTGCTTCACCGAGTTGTACACCGGCATGACCGAGCTCGCCGACCTCGCCGAGCAGAAGCTCGCCGCCGTCCGTCGCGCCGACACCGCCGCCCTCGCCGCGTGCACGTCGGCGGAAGCGGAGCGGCTGAACGGCGTGGCGCGGCTCGATCAGCGACGGGCCGCAGCTCTTGCAGCTCTCGCGCAGCAGTTGCACGACCCGACGCTGGCGCGGGCGCGGCTGGAAGAGATCGCGAAGAAACTTCCGGTGCCGTTTTCCGCGAGATTACAGGCGAAAAGCACGGGTTTGCGGCAGATCGCCGAACGGTTGCAGGAAAAAAACCGCGTCTTCGCAGGCGTGGCACGCAACTTGCAGAGCCACGTACGGGCCGTTCTCAACGACCTCACCGGCGCCGCAGCGGGCGGGCCGGCGTATGGCCGCGACGGGAAGATGGAAACCGCCGCCGGGCGCTGCCTGGTCGACGCATTGGGGTAATCCGTGAGTCTCCTGGGTCCCTCGTTCCAGATCGGCCGCAGCGCGCTGGCCGCCTACCAGGCGGCGATCGCGATCAGCGGCCAGAACATCGCCAACCTGGCGAACCCGGACTACACGCGCCAGAGCGGCCGGCTCGAAGCCCAGACCGGCGGACCGGTGCTCGGCGCCGTGACGCCGGGCGCCGGCGTCCGACTGACGCGCCTTCAGCGCCACGTCGATGAGGCGCTCGAGGGGCAGTTGCGGCTGTCGGTCGCGAACCGCGCCAACGCCGACCTGACGCACCGCGCGCTGAGCCGGGTCGAAGCGATGTACAACGAGCTGA
This sequence comes from Phycisphaerae bacterium, assembly GCA_050184295.1. Lineage (GTDB taxonomy): Bacteria > Planctomycetota > Phycisphaerae > UBA1845 > Fen-1342 > JBFXAM01. The sequence goes on from JBFXAM010000099.1 coordinate 6,704, forward strand.
GCGACCAGGACCTCTCGACGCAGCTCAGCAACATGTTCGGCTCGTTCTCCGCGCTGCAAACCGATCCGCAGAGCAACAGCGACCGCAACATCACCGTCGCCAGCGCCGATGCCGCCGTCCGCACGATTCGCCGCCATCGCGACGGGCTGCTGCGCCAGATCGAGGATCTCAACGGTTCGGTCGAGGTCTCGGCGCGGCGGGCCGGTGGAATCGCCGACGAGATCGCCGCCCTCAATGAACTGATCGTCAATCAGGAGGCCCGCCAGCAAAGCGTGGCCAGCCCGCTCCGCGATCGTCGCGACACGCTGCTGCGCGAGCTGAGCGAGCTCACCGGCGTCGAGGTGCGCCACCAGGACAATGGTTCCGCGAATGTGTATCTCGGCGGCGAGCCGCTCGTCGAGTTCAGCCGCTCGCGCGGGCTGACGGTCGAACGGTCGGTGATCGACGGCGTCGAGCGCGCAGTCGTGCGCTTTGCCGACAACCACGCGCCCGTGACGCTCCGCGAGGGGCAACTCGCCGGCATCGTCATCGCCCGCGACGTGCACATTCGCGACCAGCTCACGCGGCTCGATACGCTCGCCCGCGGAATCATCTACGAAGTCAACCGCGTGCACTCGCAAGGCCGCGGCCTTGTCGGGTACAGCAGCACGACCGGCGAGTACGCCGCCGGCGATCCCGCCGCCGCGCTCAACACCGCGGCCGCCGGGCTGACCTACCCCGCGCAGAACGGCACATTCATCGTCCATGTCCGCGACACGGCGACCGGCACCACCATCACGCGGCAGATCGAGGTCGATCTTGACGGACTCAATGGCGACGACACGTCGCTCCAGTCGCTGGCCGCGTCGCTCGGCGCCGTTCCCGGCCTGAGCGCGAGCGTGACGAGCGACAACCGCCTGCAACTCAGCGCCGCCGCCGGCAGCGAGTTCTGGTTCAGCGAGGATTCGTCGGGTGCGCTGGCGGCGCTGGGCGTCGGCTCGTTCTTCACTGGCGTCGACGCCGCCACGATCGACGTCGCCGCCGCCGTCCGAAACGACCCGCGATTGATCGCGGCGTCGGCCACGGGACAGATCGCGGACGGCGAGAACGCCGGCCGGCTGGCGCAGGTCTGGCAGGCGGGCAGTGCGCTACTCGGCAGCCTGAGCGCCGAGGACTATCACGCCGCGATGACCAACGAGCTGGCGGTCACGACGGCCGCCGCCCAGACCCACCTGGAGGCGAGTGACGCGGTGTTCAGCGCGCTGTACGCCCAGCGTGAGGCGATCAGCGGCGTGAGCATCGACGAGGAAGCGATCAACCTGACCAAGTTTGAACGCGCGTTCCAGGGAGCGACGCGCTACCTGGGCGTGCTCGACAACCTCTCGAACGAAGTGTTGGGTTTAGTGCGGTAGGGGGGGCCCCGGAAGCGAGCAGGGAGCAACGGGGTTTACGGACAGCGGAACGAAGGGACAGAAGAACAGCGCGAAGCGAGCAGCAGCACCGCCTGATCGGTAGTCAGGGGGGACGCTGGTCGGTTCGGCCGGGAGATGGAGATCACCGCCTGGAAGGCGGCTCTACGCGGGTGCGGCACCCGCTTGGGAAGTGAGCTTTCGAATGTCGATTGCGTCGATCAACATCGCGCGCGTCAGCCAGAACCTGCGGGCGTTCAACCTGCTGGCGACGGTCCGCGGCAACCAGCTCGGGCTCTTCCGGGTCCAGAACCAGCTCGCGACCGGGCTGCGATTCGCCGCCCCGAGCGAGGCCCCGACCGACGCCGCCGACGCCGGCGTGTTCGATCGCAAGCTCGACACGCTCCGCGCGGTCGAACGCAATGTCCGCGACGCCAACACCGTGCTCAACGAAGCCGACGCCGCGATGGCCGACGGCATCACCATCGTCCGCGACGCGAACACGATCGCCATCCAGACCGCCGGCGACACGCTCTCCACCGACGAACGCCGCGCCCTGGCCAACACCATCGACGGCATCATCCAGCAGGCGATCGACCTCGGGAATCGCCGCTATCTCGACACGTACCTCTTCGGCGGGCGCTTCGCCGGCGATCTGCCGTTTGAGATGATCAACGAAGGCGTCCTGTTCCGCGGCGACGACGGCCAGGCGCGGACGATCGTCGACACCGATCTGTCGCAGGACTCGTTCACGATCTCCGGATCGGAATTCTTCGGCGCGTTCTCGACGCGCGTCCGTGGCATCGTCGATCTCGATCCGGCGGTCACCACGACCACGCGCATCAGCGACCTGCGCGGCACGAGCGGCGAAGGTGTCCGACTGGGACAGATCACCGTCGCGGTCGGCGCCAGCCAGGCGACGATCGATCTCACCGGCGTCGCCACGGTCGGCGACCTGGTCGACAAGCTCAACGCCGAGATGCCCGATCCGCTCGAAGCGATCATCACGCCGACCAGCGTCGTGATCGGTCCGGTCGGCGGCGCCGGGCCGGTGGCGATCACCATCGCCGACGTCGGCGGCGGCCAGACCGCGCGCGATCTGGGCATCACGACCAGCGGCGGCGGTATCGCGGGAAGCGGCGTCGATCTCGATCCCGTCCTTTCCCCGCGAAACAAGATCAGCGAACTGACGCGCGGCGCGGGTCTCAGCCTGGTCAACGACATCGTCATCCGCAACGGCAACCAATCGGCGACCGTCCGCCTTGCCGACGCCGGCACCGTCGAGGACGTCCTCAACCGCCTCAACGGGAGCAACGTCGGCGTCTGGGCGCGGATCGCGTCCGACGGCCGGACGATCGAAGTGCTCAACCGCGTCTCGGGCAGCGCGCTGTCGATCGAGGAGGCCGGCGGCGGCACCGCCACCGCACTGGGCATCCGTTCCATGACCGCGTCCACGCCGCTCAGCGAGCTCAACGAGGGTCGCGGCATCACGACCGCGGCCGGCGACGATTTCCGCATCGTCACCGCGAGCGGTGCGAACATCGACGTCGACGTCGATGGCGCGGCGACGCTTCAGGACGTCGTCGATCGAATCAACGTCGCCGCCGGCGGCGCTGTGACGGCGGGGCTGCGGCCAAACGGCAACGGCCTGCTGCTCACGGACAACACGGCGGGCGGCGGAACGCTCCGGGTCGAGCGGCTCAATCTCTCCGCCGCCATCGACGGGCTGGGGCTCGATGTCGCGGCGACCGGAAACCAGATCGTCGGGCGGGACGTGAATCCGGTGCGAGCCCAGGGCGTCTTCACAGCGCTGCTGGATCTCCGCGACGGGCTGCGTCGCGACGACACGCGCGCGATCGGATTCGCCGCCGAATCGCTCCAGACCGCGCTCCGCACGATGGAGGAGACGCGCGGCGAACTCGCCGGAAAGGCGAAGGCCATGGCGGACCGCGGCTATCGGATCGAGGACGAAGTCACCGCGACGCGCATCCTGCTGAGCGATGTGCGCGACGTCGACATGAGCGAGGCGATCGTCCGCTTCTCGCAGATTCAAACCGCGCTACAGGCGAATCTCAACACCGCCGCGCGCGTGCTCAATCTTTCGCTGCTGGATTATCTCCGGTAGCGGGCGCGGTCCGGGTGGGCCGCGGCATCGGTCTGAGAAGTTCGGGCGTCGGCGGGAGTCCGCAGCGACGCCCGCCGCGGGTCGCGCTCCATCCCCCGGAGTGCGGTCAGCGGAATCGTTCCGGGCGGCGCGCCAGGCCCGCTCGTCTGGAACGCGGCGATGGCCCGCAGGATGCGGGTCGGACGGCCGGAGGCGCCGGTTGTCGTGACGTAGGCAGCAGCCCGACCAGTGGCGGTCGGGGCGTCGCGACGGACCATCGAGAGTTGGACGCGGCCTTGGGAGTCACGACGATGCGCATCGACACGGTTCGGTTCGGTCCCCTGGAGGTGGACGAAGAGCGCCTGATCGAGTTCGCCGACGGGTTGCTGGGTTTCCCCGAGCATCACCGCTTCGCGCTCATCCAGACGGCGCCGGACCCGGTCTTCTTCTGGCTTCAGTCGGCCGAAGACCCCGCGCTGGCCTTCGTCGTCTGCGACCCGCTCGGCTTCGTGCCGGACTATCAGATTCCGGTGCGCCAGGACGACGTTGACCAGCTCGCGATGCGCGATCTCGGCGATTGCCAGGTGCTCGTCATCGTGAACCGCGTCGACGAGTGGTTGACCGGGAACCTGCTGGGTCCGCTGGTGATCGGCGTGCAGAGTCGCCGCGGCAAGCAGATGGTGCTTTCCGACAAGCGCTACTCGACCCGCCAGAAGCTGGTGCAGCGCACGCCGGTCGCGGCGATGTCCAAGACCGCGTAGCGCAAAGTCGGTCCCGGCACAGATTTGTGCACGAGGGTGGTTATAATGGGTTCCCGTTCGCTTCGACGTCGCTTTGAGCCGGTGCTGCGCAACCCAGGTTGCGCCGATCCGATGGCGCCTGCGGCCGTGCTCTGCGCCGCCGCTTCATGCGCCGCTGTCGGGCAAGCGCCCGGCGCTCCACGACGCATCGACACGATCCAGGAAGGAGCCGCGGATGTTGGTGCTGTCCAGACAACGAGACGAATCGATCATGATCGGCGACAACGTGCAAATCACGGTCGTCGATATCCGGGGGGACAAGGTCCGGCTCGGGATCATCGCCCCGCCGGAGATTGCAGTCCATCGCAAGGAAGTCTACGAGGCGATCCAGCGCGAAAACCGCAAGGCCGCCTCGGTCAGTCCGGAGGATCTCGCCACGGCGGTCGTCCCGCCGCGCAACCCGCCGCGCAAAGGGGAGTAAGCACAGCTTCGCGCCGCGGGGGCGCGCCGGTGGGTCGCGTGACACGCCGGGGGTTTCCATTCCATTCGATTTCGGAGTTTGCGCACGCACGGCGTCGCAGCGGCTCGGGCCGCGGTGCGACGACGGCCGCCGCCTTCGCGCCGTGGGCGCGGGGCGAAGGTGCGTCCGCGTCCCAGAATCCGAAAGCCACGAACCGTTCACGGAGGATGGCCAATGGCTCGCATTAACACGAACGTCAGCGCGTTGACCGCCCAGAGAAACCTGAACCAATCCTACCGCCTGCTCGGCGGGTCGCTTGAGCGACTCAGCACCGGGCTGCGCATCAACCGCGGGAAGGACGATCCCGCCGGGTTGATCGTGTCCGAGCGGTTGCGCGGCGAGGTTGCCGCCGTCCGCCAGGCGATCGACAACTCACAGCGCGCCAGCAACATCATTGCGACGACCGAAGGCGCATTGAATGAGGTCGCGGCGCTGCTCACGAGCATCCAGGAGCTCGTCGTCGAGGCCGCCAACACCGGCGCGCTCTCCGAAGACGAGATCCGCGCCAACCAGCTCGAAATCGACTCCGCTGTCGCGAGCATCACGCGCATCGCGAATTCCACGAACTTCGCCGGCCGAACCCTGCTCAACGGGTCGCTCGACTATCTGACGAGCGGCTTGAACGGCACGGTCGTCCAGGCCCTGAACATCCACGGCGCTCAGTTCGGCACGCAGCCGTTCATCCCGGTCGTGGTGAACGTGGTGACGTCGGCCCAGCCGGGGCTGCTCGAGTTCCGCTCCGGAACCGTGGCCAGCTCCGTCACGATCGAGCTGGCCGGCAACAAGGGCGTCACGACGCTCTCGTTCGTCGCCAACACGCCCGCTTCCGCCGTCGTCCGCGCCATCAACGCGGTCAGCGACGCGACCGGCGTCGCCGCCACGTTGTCCAGCAACGCCGCCGCCGGCTTCACGCTGCGCAGTCAGGCGCTTGGCAGCCGCCAGTTTGTCTCCGTCCAGGTGCTGCCCGGCGGCGGTTCGTTCCAGACCTACAACGATCTCGGCGTCATCGACCCGCGCGACGAGGGCCGCGACGCCGTCGCCACCATCAACGGTGCGCAGTCCATCGGCGACGGCAATCGACTCCAGCTCCGCACCGCCACGCTGAATCTGGAGATGCTGCTCGCGTCCAGCTTCGGCGTTGGAACGACGAGCTTCGCGATCACGGCCGGTGGTGCGCGCTTCCAGCTTGGGCCGGAGGTCAACTCCAATCTCCAGGTGGCGGTCGGCGTGCAGTCCGTCGCCGCTTCGCGATTGGGCAACGCCGATCTGGGCTTCCTCTCTCAAATCTCCACCGGCGAGGCCTTCTCGCTGGTGAGCGGCAACATGGCCCAGGCGTCGGAGATCATTCGCGAAGCCAGCCGCCAGGTCGCCGTGATGCGCGGCCGCCTCGGGGCATTCGAGAAGAACACGCTCGACACGAACGTGAACCAGCTCCAGATCACGATGGAGAACCTCACGTCGGCCGAGTCGTCGATCCGCGACGCCGACTTCGCGTACGAGACCTCGCGCCTCACGCGCAACCAGGTGCTCGTCAGCGCGGGTACGTCCGTGCTGGCGCTGGCGAACCAGACGCCGCAGAACGTCCTCCAGCTTCTGCAATAGCGTCGGGTTGCCCCGGCCGCGCGCGGTCTTGCGATCGGCGCGTTGAATTTCGGCGGGCGGTGGGCTGATAAAAGGCCTGCCGCCCGCCCACCCTTGGTGACTTTCGTCACACAGCGCCCCACGTAGGCGCCTCGCACGATTTCCGCCACGCCCGCAGTTAAAGCGCGCCGTCGCCCAAGTCGATGCCGTCCCTGTCGCCGGTGATTGTTCGGCGGCTCGGACCGAACGCGGCGAGCCCGGACCCAGTCACCTCGGCGCGGCTCGTGTGACGGCCGCGCGCCGTTCCTAATCTGGTTCGCCTGTGGAGGCTTGCTTGCCATGAGTCGCATCAACACGAACGTTTCGTCGCTTGTCGCGCGCCGGGTGCTTGCCAGCCAGAACGACATGCTCAATTCGACGCTGCACCGGTTGAGCACCGGCTATCGGATCAACAACGGCAAGGACGACCCTGCCGGTCTGATTGCGTCGGAGAACCTCCGCACGGAGCAGGCCGCGATCGGGGCCGCGATCACGAACGTCGCCCGCGCGAACAACATCGTCTCGGTCGCGGAAGGCGCGCTGATCGAGGTCAACAAGCTCCTGCTCGAGCTCGAAGACCTCGTCGACCGCTCCGCCAACACCGCCGGCATCAGCGACGACGAGCGGAACGCCAACCAGCTCCAGATCGATGCGATCCTCGACTCGATCAACCGCATCGCCAACTCCACCGAGTTCCAGGGCAAGAAGATCCTGAGCGGAACCTTCGCCTACAACACGTCCGGCGTCAGCACCGGCAACATCGCCGGCGTCACCATCAACGCTGCCAAGCTGCCCACCGACGGCTACCGCGCCGTCGTTGTGGAAGTGACCGCGTCGGCGCAAGTCGCGCGGTTGAACTACTCCGGCGGCACCGTCGGAACCTCCGCCGTCACGATCGAGGTCGCCGGCAACCTCGGCACCGAGACGCTCTCCTTCGCCGCCAGCTCGAACATCAGCGCCGTCGCGTTCGCGATCAACCAGTCCCGCGACCTCACCGGCGTGACCGCCTCCTCCAACGGCTCGACGCTGAACTTCTTCAGCGCGCAGTACGGCAGCAGCCAGTTCGTCTCGGTCCGCACGCTCGCCGGCACCTTTGCCGTCACCGGCGGCGATGCCGGCAGCAACAAGGACTTCGGCCGCGACGCCTCGGTGCGCATCAACGGCACCGCCGCCACCACCGACGGCCTCAAGGCGAGCGTCCGAAACTCCTCGCTCAGCGTCGACATCGACTTGTCCAGTGCGTTCGGCACCGCCACCGGGTCGACGACCTTTTACGTCGTCAGCGGCGGCGCCGACTTCATGATCTCCCCACGAGTCTCGCTCGCCGGCCTGGAGAGCATTGGCGTCCAGAACATCGCGGCGAGTAGTCTCGGCGACGGCATCGACGGCTACATCTCGTCGCTCGCGACCGGTCAGAGCAACGCACTCAACCGCGAGAACTACGCCCAGTCCCAGCGCGTCGTCCGTTCGGCGCAGACCGTGATTGCCAAGCTGCGCGGCCGGCTCGGCGCGTTCCAGAAAAACACGCTCGACACCACCGCCAACGCCCTCAAGATCGCGCAGGAAAACACGACCGCCGCCGAGAGCATCATCCGCGACGCCGACTTCGCCCAGGAAACCAGCAACCTCACGCGGTCGCAGATCCTCGTGCAGTCCGCGACCAACGTATTGCGGCTCTCGAACGCCCAGCCGCAGAACGTGCTCGCGCTGCTCGGTTAGAAAGCGGCGCCAGCACGCGGAAGTCCTTCACACGCACGGACGGCGCTCCCGGGGGGGCCGTCCGTGCGGCGTTTGTCGAGACCGCACAGCGCCCGCGCGGCGCGGCGACGCGTCCAGTGCGCCGGTTGGGCCCGATGCGCCGCGATGGGGCACCCGGGCGGCGCCTGCCGGACGCGCAGCTACAGCAGCGGTGCGAAGAGCCGCGCCACGCCCTCGAGCACTTCCTGCTGAATGGGCAGTCCGGCGGCGTCGCGCAGCGTCAGCCGCCGCCCCGCGTGTGCGTGCCGATCGATGCCGCGCGACAGTTGGTGCGCCACGAGCCGGTCGTAGACGAGCGCCGTCACTTCGAAATTGAGCCGGAAGCTCCGCACGTCCATGTTCGCGGAGCCGAGCATGCACCAGCGGTCGTCGACGGTCATGATCTTCGAGTGCAGCACCCCGGCGTCGTACTCGACCACTTCCACGCCGGCCTGCATCAGCTCCGCGTAGTAGCTGCGCCCCGCCCACAGCACCAGCGGCGCGTCCGTCCGCGTCGGCAGCACGATTTGCACTCGCACGCCGCGATAACACGCGTGCTGCAAGGCCGACACGAGCGGGGGGTCGGGCACGAAGTAGGGCACCTCGATGCGGATCGACTCCTGCGCCGCGGACACCGCCGCGAAAACGACCTGCGACAGGGCGCTCACGTCCTGGTCCGGCCCGGTGGGCAACACCTGCACGATCGAATCGCCGGGATGGCCGGGGTCGTGGTAATACGCGTCGAGGTCGAGGTGCTCGCGCGTGGCAAACAGCCAGTCTTCCGCGAAGGTCTGTGCCAGAAACAGCGCTGCCGGCCCGCAGATGCGCATGTGCGTGTCGTGCCAGGGGCTCAGTCGCTTCAGTCGTCCGCGATATTCGTCGCCGATGTTCTGGCTGCCGGTGAACGCGATCGTGCCGTCGACGACGGCGATCTTACGGTGATTACGCAGGTGCAGCGAGAATCGCTTGCGCAGGCGCCAGAGCGGCAGGAAAAACGCGACCTGCACGCCGGCGTCGAGTAGCGGTCGGACGAAGCGCCGCCCGAGACCCAGGCAGCCGACCGAGTCCAGCAGGAGCCGGCATTGCACGCCGGCCCGCGCCTTGTCGATCAGCAGCTCGCGAAAGTAGAGCCCCGTCTGGTCGGGCTGCCAAATGTAATAGAGCAGGTGCACATGGTGCTTGGCCGACCGAATGGCGTCCTCGATCGCGTTGTACGTCGCATTGGCTTCGTCGTAGAGCCGAACTTCGTTGCCGCCGACCGCGGGCACGTCGGCGAGCCGCCGGCCGAGATACTCGATCCGCGCCAGGTCGGGCGCGAGGCTGATGACGGTCGCGTCTTCATCGTCGCGGACGCGCTGCTCCGCCCAACGATTGAAGCGCGAGACCAGCGCCGCGACGCGCTTGCGCCGTTTGCTCGCCTTCCGTCGAACCCGGTTCTCGCCCAACAACGCGTACAACAGCATG
>JBFXAM010000100.1:0-16232 GCA_050184295.1 Phycisphaerae bacterium
ATCTTCTAGACCGCACAGGGCATCCGCCGCAAGTCCGAGGAGCGCGACGATCTCGTCAACGTGCAGATGCGAGACAACGCGCGGCGGAACGGCGAGTAGGAGTAGATGGGCGACCTGAGCGAGAACTCCGAGTACAAGTTCGCGCTCGAGGAGCGCGACCTGCTGCGGGCGCGGCTGGCACAGATGAACAATGACCTCTCGCGGGCCCGCGAACTCCATTTTCACGACGTGCCCAAGGACCACGTGGGCATCGGCTCGCACGTCACCGCGCGCGAAATCGCCACCGGCGAGACGCGCTCGATGACCTTTCTCGGGCCGTTCGATACGGATGTCGAACGCAGCGTCTACAACTATCTCGCGCCGTTCAGTCAGAAGTTCATGGGGGCGCGCCTCGGCGACCACGTCAAGGTCACGCTCGACGGACGCGACGCCGAGCTCGAAGTCGTCGCGATCGAAAATGGACTGCGCGCGTTGAACGGATAATCACGGCGGGCGTTGCGGACTACGATTCCCGCCGCGGCGCGGCGGCGGGGGATCCGGGACTCGCACCACGCGGTTGCCGTCCGGCCCGACCGATTCCCCATGTCTCTGCACGAAGGACAAGCGCGTGGCGTATACCAACACGCTGCTGGCGGCGGATGTCGCGCTGAACACGTTCAGCATCGTCGGCCTGCTGCCGTTCGTCGGGCTGCTGGCGTGCATCGCGGTTTTTCCGCTGGTGCCGAGCCTGCATCACTGGTGGGAGCAGAACCGCAACAAGTTGATCATCGCGGTGGTGCTGTCGGTCGTGGCGCTGGGTTACTACGCGCTCCGCGATACGGGCTATCACGGCGCGGCGCCCGGCGGCGCATCGATTCTGCGCGTCGTCGAACACGCCATGATGCACGAGTACGTCCCGTTCATGACGCTGCTCTTCAGCCTCTATGTCATTGCCGGCGGAATCGTCGTGCGCGGCGACCTGCGCGCCACGCCGCGCGTGAATACGGCGATCCTCGCGCTGGGGGCCGTACTCGCAAACCTGATCGGCACGACCGGCGCGTCGATGGTGCTGATCCGCCCGCTGCTGTCGACCAACCGTGAGCGCAAGCACGTCGTGCACACGGTCATCTTCTTCATCTTCCTGGTCAGTAACATCGGCGGCTGCCTCACGCCGATCGGCGATCCGCCGCTCTTTCTCGGGTTTCTGCGCGGGGTGCCGTTCTTCTGGACGCTGCGGCTGTGGAAGGAATGGGCGCTGCTGTGCGCGGTGCTGCTGGTGATTTATTACTTCTGGGATCGCTGGGCGTATCGCCACGAGCAGATTCGCGACCTGGTCCGGGACGTGGCGGAGGTGCAGCCGATCCGCGTGGTCGGGCTGTTGAACGTGATCTGGCTGGTCGGCGTCGTCGCGGCCGTCGTGATGCTCGATCCGAGCAAGCCGGTGCCCGGGACCGACTGGCGGCCGTTTCCGCTGCTGCGTGAGCTGGTGCAGCTCGGTTTCGCGGGGTTGTCGCTGGTCGTGACGCGACGCGCGTGGCGCATCGAGAACAAGTTCAACTACGTCGCCATCGGCGAAGTCGCGTGCCTCTTCCTGGGCATCTTCATCACGATGCAGGCGCCGATCGAGATGCTCCACGCGCTGGCGGGCGGATTTCAGCAGCGCGGCCTGAGCGAGCCGTGGCAGTTCTTCTGGATGACCGGCGTACTCAGCAGCTTCCTCGACAACGCCCCGACCTACGTCGTTTTCTTCGAGACCGCGAACCACTTCACCAACCTGCCCGAGCAGGCGATCGTGCGGCTCACCGACGGGCGCACGATCCGTCAGGACTTGCTCGTCGCGATCAGCTGCGCCGCGGTGTTCATGGGCGCGAACACCTACATCGGCAACGGGCCGAACTTCATGGTGAAGGCGATCGCCGAGCAGGCCGGTGTGCGGATGCCGACCTTTTTCGGCTACCTGGCGTACTCGGGCGCGATCCTCATTCCCCTGTTCATCATCATGACGTTCGTGTTCTTCCGCTGACTCGAACGCGGGCCGGCCGCGACGCGGCGGGCGCGAGCCGATATCCTTGTGGAAGCGTGCGGTGCGCGGCTCGGAGCGTGCTCCGCCAGCGAACGGAAACTACGGACGGCGAGCGCGCCGCCTGCCATGTTCCTGCGCGTCCTGAGCTACAACATTCACAAAGCGATCGGCGTGGATCGGCGCTTCGACCCGGCGCGGATCATCGCGATTCTGCGGCATCACGAGCCGGACGTCGTCCTGCTCCAGGAGGTCGACCGCGGCGCGCCGCGCTCGGGGCGGCTCGATCTCGCCTCACATATCGCGCGCGAACTCGGATCGTACTATTACGCCGGGGGCATGAACGTGTTTCTCAAGGAGGGTCGCTACGGGAATGCGACGCTGTCGCGCTGGCCGATCGGCCGGCAGCGGAACATCCAGCTTTCGCGGACGGAGAAAATCCGCCGCGGGGCCCAGCATACGCGCATTCACGTGCGGGCCCGGGGCCGCGAGACGGACCTGGACGTGTTTAACCTGCACCTGGGACTGACCGGGCGCGCCCGGCGGCGCCAGGTTCGCCGGCTGCTCGAGTCGCCGGACATCGTCAGCCTCAAGCCCGAGGCGCCCTGCATCATCGCGGGCGATACGAATGATTGGCGCGGACTGCTCCGGCGAGGGCTGTTCGAGCCGGCCGGGTTTCGCTGCGCGACCAACCACGGTCCGGCGTCGCGCTGGGCGATCCGCACCTATCCGAGCTTCGCCCCGACCGGCGGGCTCGACAAGATCTTCTATCGCGGCGGGCTGCAACTCCTCCACGCCCACCGCAGCCGCTTGGCGCTGGCACGCGTGGCGAGCGACCACCTGCCGATCATCGCTGAGTTTCAAATCTGAGCCGGCGCGCCGCGCTGGCCGCGGGGCGACCCGCGCAACGCCGGTCTCCGAGGTCGTCCCAAGCGGCACGCCGCAGGCCGAGCGGCGCCACGCACCGCGGATGCCACGTCTTCAAACGCCACCTAGAATCTCTGTGGGTGTTTCAACGCAGGAGCGCGCCATGAATCGGTGGCTGCAATTCGAAAAACTGCAGATGTTCGGGCGTTCGCTCAACGCGGAACAGCAGCGCGCCCGCGACCAACTGTATGCCGAGGACGCGGATTGGAGTCGCCGGCTCGCGCCCGGCATCACGCTCGGGATCCAGTCGGCGGTGCTTCTTCTCGTACTCCTGGTCGGCCTCGTCCTCCTGCTGCTGTAGCGCACGAGCCGCCGTCCGCGCCGCGCCGCCGACACCGGCCGGTCCCCCGCGCGCCCGGCGAGCTCGGCCCGCGGAAGCCGCTTCCGAACGGGGGCGCTTTGCGCCGCCGTCCGCTTCGCGTAGGTTCCTCGCGCATGCGGCACCTGCTCGACGCGCTGCGCTCGCTGCGTCGCGAATTCGGACCCCGTGCCGAACGCGCGAAGCGAGCCCGGATCGCCGCCGCGGTGCGGCGCGTGCGCGCGGGACGCGCGTCCGCCGCGGACCTGCGAGCGTTTCATGACGAACTCCTGTTTCTGAGCGCCTACGCGGAAAGCGCCGCCGCGGCGCGCGCGGCTAACGCCGCGCTTCCGATCGTTGGCGGCGCGATCGCGGCGCTCTCCGGCGCAGCGCGCGAAGCCCTGGCGGACAGCGGCATCGCGGGCACGCGGCTGACCACCAGCTTCTCGCTGGACTTGCTCGCGTGGCTGACGGCGCGGCGGGGCGGGCGCGTCGCGCTCGTGTGGGAAGACGGGACGGCCGGCGCGGCGCTCGACGAGATGCTGCGCCTACTGGTGAGCAGCGCGGAAGCTGACGGGCTGCTGAGCGAGCGCTGCACAACCCAGGACTGGCTGCGCCGTGCAAACGGGGCTCCGGCGCGGTCGGAGGTCGATTGGCTGCGCGAGCGCTTCGCAGCGCTGCCTTGCCCGGCAGCGCTGCGGGATCGACTGTTCGAGTCGCTCGACCTGCGCGTTGCCTGGTCCCTGCCGGCGCGCGGGCCTTCCCGTACATTCACGCGCTTTCCACCGCGCCCGCGCTTTGTCCACCGCGACGGCTTGCGGCGTGAGGTTCGACCGGCGGAACTCCTCGTAACGCCCTTGCCGCGCCCCCAGCGGCTGACCCGCGCGGGGGCCCGCCGGCTGATTGACGTGGCGCGCGAGACGCTCGCCGTGCGGCTGCGCGAGACCGACCCGGTCACCTACGCCAACCCGCGCGAGGTCACGCTGTTTTGCCTGGAGCGCGGCGTCGACGTGCTGCTGCTTGGGATGCAGCCCGAGCGGCGCCTGCCGATCGAGAGTTTCTTTGGCTATGTCGCGGCCAAGAACCGCGTTCCGATCGCGTATGGCGGCGGGTGGGTGTTCTTCGAGCGGTGCGAGATCGGCATCAACCTGTTCGACGAATTTCGCGGCGGCGAGTCGGCGTATGTCTTCTCGCAGGTGCTGCGCGTCTATCAGCAGCATTACCGCGCCCGACTCTTCACGGTCGACCCGTTTCAGTTCGGCGCCGACAACCAGGAGGCGATCGCCTCCGGCGCGTTCTGGTTCTACTATCGACTTGGGTTTCGACCGCGCGAGCCCGCGCTGCGCACGCTCGCCGACCGCGAGGCGGCACGGATCGCCGCGCGGCGCGACCACCGCACGCGGCCGGCGCTGCTCCGCCGATTGGCCGGCGGTCATCTCGAGTTGAGCATCGAAGGCCCGCGCGACACGGGGGGCGCTCGCAGCGCCACGTCGCTGCGAGCCGCGGGGGCGCACCGCGCCGGGCAGCAGCGCGGGGTGGAGCCGCCGTTGGAGCTCACCGACGTCGGCCTGACCGTCACCGACTGGATCGCGCGCGTTCATCGCGGCGATCGCGAAGCCGCCGAACGCGCCGCGCTGTCGCTCGCGGAGCGGGCGCTGCATCTGCCGCCCCGCGGGCGGCGGCCGGACATCGAACTGGCGTGGTTGCGGAAGCTCGCGCCGCTCGCGGCGTTGCTGCCCGACCTGCCGCGCTGGAGTGACGCGGCGCGTGCGGCGCTGGGCGCCGCGTTGCTCGCCAAGGGCGGCCTGCGCGAGCGCGACTATGCCTTGCGGTTGCAGGATCACGCGCGATTTCGAAGCGAACTTGCGCAGACCGTCGCGCGGCGCACACGCGGGTGATCGCCCGCGAGCAGCCGGCCGCCGCACCAACGATCGCGTCAGGGCGTCTCATCCGGCGCGCGGGCTGCGGACGGGGCCGGGCCGGCGGTCGAGCGCGGCGCGGCGCTCAGCCGATCCGCCTGCGCGTGAAGCACTTCGCCGCACAATTCAGGCGGAGTGGCGGCGGCGCCGGCCAGCCACACGAGGGCGGCGTGCGCGGATTCGCGGCGAAACAGGAACTGCGCGAACAGCCAGGCTTGCTCCATTCTCGCGATCTCATCGGCGGCGCGATCGACGGACGGCGCGGCAGCGGACACGAACGTCCGCGCGGCGCCCGCCAGCTCACGGAGCCGCGCCACCGGACCCGCCCGCAACTCGCCGCGCGCGAAGTGAAAGAGCTTCCACGAGCGCCGACGCGGCACGGGAATCGCGAACAGCGCCTGCCAGTCGTCCACCGGTCGAACGAGCGGCCACTGTCTGCGCCAGCGCGCCGCGAACGCAAGCTGCGCCTTGAGCAATCCTGCCGCCTCGAAGCGCTGCGCCGTGGCGGCGGCTTTCATGCGCTCGGTCGCCTCGCGCTGCCAGGCGTCGATCGCGCCGCACGCAAATCGCCACGCGGCGCGCACGCGCTCGCGATACGCCGGCAGCGGCGCGCCCCCGTCGCACGGCGCGTCGCAGCGGCCCATCTCCGCGTACGCACAGCGCGCCCCGTGCGGGGCGCGGCGGACCTGCTCGGGATAGCGGCAAAGATCGAACAAATCCCACAGGCCCGCGAGGGCTTCGCGGGCGGCGGCCTGCGTCGGCCACGGCCCGACACACCCGCCCACCGGCGACCAGACCTTCGTTGTGATCTCGATCTCGGGGACCGCCGCCGCGTTGTCAACGCAGAGGAAATACACCGGGCCAAACCCGACCCGTTCGCGATAGTCGAGCGCGTGCAGCTCGCGCGCGAGCTGCCAGTACCGCCAGCGCGCCTCGAACGCCGAATGCACCTCGCACCAGCGCACGCCGCGGACAATCGCGCCGAGATCCGCGCGGCGTGCGTCGGCATCCGTGCGTTCGACGAGCCGCGCGAGCAAGGCGCGGCGGAGATCCTGGGTCGTGGCAAGCTGCACCGGCCGGGCCGCATCGTCGTGAAGCAGGTAGACGGCGGGACCGGCCGGGAGCGCGCGGATCGCGGGTTCGTCGGGTGTCGCCGGCCAGCTCGCCGACGCGGGCAGGCGCGCCGCGAACGAGTCGACCGGGCTGACGCCCGGCGCGCTCACAGCCCCGCTGCCGCGCGGGCCCGGGCGATGATCCGTTCGGCGGCGTCGGCATCGCGCGCCTCGGCGATGAAGCGCACGATCGGCTCGGTGTTCGACGGGCGGACGTGAACCCAGCCGTCGGACAGATCGATCCGCACGCCGTCGGCGCGGTCGAGCCGCTCGCCGGCGAACGCAGTTGCGATCGCGTCGACCGCTTGCGCAATGCGCGGAGCGGGACACTCGAACTTCTGCTTGATCATCACGTAGCGGGGTAGCTCAGCGACCAGCTCGCTGACGCGCTTGCCCGTCGACGCCATGAGCTGTAGCACCAGGCTCATCGCGGAGAGGCTGTCGCGGACCGGGGAGATGCGCGGGTCGATGACGCCGCCGTTGCCCTCGCCGCCCACGACGCAGTCGTGCCGGCGGATGGCACGCGCGACATGCGACTCGCCGACCGGCGTGCGGTAAACGCGCGTGCCGAAGCGCTGCGCCAGATCGTCAACCATGCGTGAAGTGCTCAGATTCGCGGCGACGGCGCCTTTCCGCTGCGCCAGCACCGACCACGCGCCGAGCGCGAGCGTATATTCCTCGCCGACGAAGCGCCCGTGCTCGTCCACCAGCGCGAGCCGATCGGCGTCCGGATCCTGCGCAAAGCCGATCGCCGCCTTCGCCGCACGCACTTGCCCGCAGAGCTGCGCGAGATTCTCCGCGACCGGCTCCGGCGCGTGCGCGAAGACGCCGCTGGGCTCGGTGTTGATGGGCACGACATCGCAACCGAGCGCCTGAAGGAACGCCGGCGTCACGATCCCGCCGGCGCCGTTCACGCTGTCCAGCACGACGCGCACGCCGCGCAGCGCGCGGAGATCGACGTCGACCGCAGCCCGGACGGCGGCGGCGTGGCGCTCGCCGGCGTCGGAGTCGCGCCGGAGCGCTTCGAAGCCGGCCTCGACGCTGCGATAGCCTCGCTGTTCGCGAACGGTACTGATGCGCTTAACCGTCTCGGGATCAGGCCCGAGCCCCTGGTCGTCGAGGAACTTCAAGCCGTTCCAAGGCGACGGATTGTGGCTCGCCGTGATGACGATCCCGCCGCGCTGCGCCCCCGCGCGGATCGCAAACGCCGCGGTCGGCGTCATCGCAACGCCGAGGTCCGACACGTGGCAGCCCGCGGCGGCCAGGCCAGCAGCGCCGGCCAGCGCGAACATCTCGCCGCTGGGACGCGAGTCGCGCGCGAGCACGACCGGCCCGCCCTCCAGCACCGTTCCGTACGCGTGGGCGAATTGCAGAACGAGCTCGGGCGTGAACGTCTTGCCGACCAGCCCGCGCACTCCGGAAACGCCGATCATCAACGCCATCCTCGACCTCCTTGCCGCGCGCGGCGAGCGCCGCGGCGCGGGACGCGACAGTCGCGGCGGCATCCCGGCGCGGCTCCCGCGAGAGTATCGCGACCGGCATGGCGTCGTTCAACTCGCGTCCGGCGCGAGTTATCGGCCGCCGGCAAACACGCGCAGCCGCTCGCGCGCGCCGCCGATCGGCACGAGGCGGCAGTGTGGGTGGCCCGGAAGCGAGCGTCCGCAACGTGTTCGCGTGCATTCCGCGCGCCGCCATTCGCGATCGGACCGGTGGGTCGCTTGCCTGACCGGGGGCGCGCAAACGCCCATAACTCGCGGTGGACAATCGCGTGCAACTCGCGATTTGTCCGCGAAATGCGCGCAGTTTTCTCTTGCCGAGCGAAATTCGGCACGCGTACAATCCCGCGTCGGAGCGAGAGAAAGTAAGCGTTGGCGGAAGCGCTATCCGCTGTTTCGCGATCGCGAGTTCTGTTCAGTTCTTCAGCGGCTTCTTCCGCGGATGTACCGCCTGCGATCTGGGCGGGGGGCACAGGATTCAACGTCTGTGCGTCGACCTGCGCAGGTCGACGAACCACGAAGCAGAGGTGGGTACGCGCGGGGCGCTCGCGCCGTCGCGCAGCTTGTCTCCGGAGGTTCGCGCCGTGGCCTTGCTCGACAAGTCCGACGTTTTCGTCGATCTCTGTACGCAACGAGACTACCTGGCGCCGGACGGCGCAAGACCCTGCGGCAACGCGACGCAGATCGTTCCCCATCTGCGGCGCTTGATGGCGTGCGCCCGCTGGGAGCACATCCCGCTCATCTCCTGCATCGACGCGCGCCGGCCGGACGAGGTTCGCGGCCAGCCGTGCCCCGACTGCGTCACCGGCACGCGCGGCCAGCAGAAGCCGTCGTTCACGCTCATGCCGCGCCGCGGCGTCATCGAGTCGGACAATTCACTGGCAGTGGCGCTCGACGTGCTCCAGCACGTTCAGCAGGCGATTCTCGTGAAACGCCACCGCGATCCCTTCACGAACCCCAAGCTCGACCGCCTGCTCACCGAGATGCCGGCGCGCCGCTTCGTGGTGTTCGGACTGCCCATCGAGTCGTCGTTGCGTCTGCTGGTGCTGGGGCTGCTGCTGCGCGGACGGAAAGTCGCGCTGATTGACGACGCGTGCGGATTCTGGAATCAGAACGAAGCCGAGATGGCGCTGCGGCAGGTGCTCGCGAAGGGTTGCGAAGCCATCAGCACCGAGACGTACGTTCAGACTGCCTTGGCGCGGCGCAAAGCGAACATGACCGGCGCGGCGCCCACGCGCCGCTCGGTCGCGTAGCGTCTCGATCCTGCATGTGCACGCCGGCACCACCTCCGGCGCCCGTCCGATCAGATCGCTCGTCCGCGCCCGCGATTCGCCGCGACGCCGCGCGCGGGTCGGCGCGGTCGCTTCGAGACTCCCCCGGTGGTTATAATGGCCAGCGTGTCGGGCTTGTAGCATGCTTCGGGTATGGGAGCGCCCGCACCGCGTCCTTGGGAACCGCGTGTGTCGACGATTGAGGACACGCTCACCGTCATGGTCGACCCGATCGTGGGCGACGCCCCCGAGCCGGTCGAGATTCCGCGCCGGGTAGGGTTTGTGAAGCTGGGCGAACTGCTCGGGCAAGGCGCCAGCGGGGCCGTGTTCAGCGGATTTGACGAGGCCCTCAACCGCCGCGTCGCGGTCAAGGTGCTCTGCCGCTACCGCGGCGCTCTGCGGAGCGCCGACCGCGTTCGGGTGGTCGACGGCGTGCGCTCCGCGGCGCGCGTGAAGCACGCGAACATCACGGCGATCCACACGGTCGACCTGGTCGGCGAGATTCCCTTCATCGTGATGGAGTTTGTCGAGGGCGTCACGCTTCGGGAGCTACTGCTGCGGAGCGGCGCGCTCGACGCCGGGCTTGTGCTCAACCTGATGCAGACCCTGACCGGTGCGGTCGCGGCGCTGCACGACGCGCAGGTGGTGCACCGCGACCTGAAACCCGCCAACGTGCTGATCGACCCGGCCGGACAGGTTCACGTCTGCGACCTCGGGCTCGCATGCGATTTTTCGCTGGCCCACTTCGCGCAGGGCACCGACACCATCGCCGGCAGCCCGCTCTACATGGCCCCGGAGATGTTCGACGGCTATGTCTCGCCGCAGAGCGACGTGTACGCGCTGGGCGTGATGATGTACGAGATGCTCACCGGGCGCCCGCCGTTCAAGATCGACTCGATGGACCAGGCGCGCGCGGCGCACCAGACACAGCCGCCGGACCTTTCGCTGCTGCACCAGCTGCGCCTGTCGGAAGCGCTCACCGAGTGCGTCGAACGGGCGCTGAACAAGCAGCGCATCATGCGCTACAAATCGGCCGGACACATGCTCCGCGCGCTCGAGACCGCCCCCGAAACCTCCCCCGCGACCGACGCACTGCGCCGCCGCGTGGTCGACCTCGTGCTCGCCTGCCGCGCGAGCACGGCCGCGACGCCGCAGATTCAAACGCAAACGCCCGGTCCAGAGAACACGTACGATCTGCTCGCGCGACGAGCGCAGCAGAAACGCAGCGGGCGCTGAAAGCGGAATGCACAGAGCAGCGCGCCGCGTGCGGACCGGCGCCTGAGGCCGAGATGGGACGGGCTCTGCACTCGGAACCCGGCATCCTGCATTCGCCTTCATGCGCCCCGGTATTCGCACGCGCTCTGACAGGTCTCGCGCACAATCACCGCGGCAAGCAGCGGCAGCGGGCCTTGCAGCCGGCCCCAGATCCACCGCGCGAGGTTCTCCGCGGTGGGGACTTGGAGCCCGGCGACGTCGTTGAGGAAGTAGTGGTCGAGCTGCTGGCGAATCGGCTCGAACGCCTCCTTGATCGCGCCGTAGTCGATCAGGTAGCCAAGCTGCGGATCGACGTCGCCTTCAACGATCACGTCGACCCGGAAACTGTGGCCGTGCAGCCGCCGACACTTGTGCCCGTCGGGGAAGGTCGGGATCGAGTGCGCCGCCTCGAACGAAAACGTCTTGGTCAGCCGAACACGCATGGCGGCAGTTTACGCCGACCCGTCGCGGGAGTCGCGGCGCCGCTCAGACGCCCCTGGCGGTCGGCGACCAGATCACCTTGTGCAGTTGGAGCATGAACCGCACCGGCAGCGCGTCCGCCAGGATCCACTCCGCCAGCACGCGCGGCGACAAGTGCCCCTGGTAAAGCTGAAACACGCCGCCGGCGTGGCCGACGACCGGTGAGAAGAGCACCGTGCAGCGGCGGTGGAGTTCGTGGCGCCTCAGCACGCCGACCGCCCAGTCGTAGTCCGCCCGGTCGGCGATGACAAACTTGACCTCGTCGCGCGGCGTGAGCAACGCGACGTTGGGCCAGTGGTTTCGCTCGACCTCGCCGCTGGCGGGCGTCTTGAAATCGACGATGCGCACGACGCGCGGATCGACCTGCTCGATCGAGAGCGCGCCGGAGGTTTCGAGCGCGACGGTCGCGAACCCGTCACACAATCGTGACAAGAGCGGGAGCACCGCGGGCTGAAGCAGCGGCTCGCCGCCGGTGACTTCGACGAACGCGCAACCGAAGCTGCGGACGCGCTCGACGACTTGGTCGAGGGACATCCACTCGCCTTCGTGAAATGAGTATTCGGTGTCGCAGTACGTGCAGCGCAGGTGGCAACCGGTGAGCCGCACGAAGACGCAGCGCTCCCCGGTGCGAGTGCCTTCGCCCTGGAGCGAATGGAAGATCTCGTTAATCCGCAGCCGATCCGTCGCCGCCATGAGTGCCTCGCCCGCCGGAGACTGGAAACGGCGGATTATAGCCCGCAGCGACCGCGCGCTCGGCGCGGCGTGCGCGCCGTGTCAACCGGCGCGCCTTGCGACGTCGGGCCCGCCGCCGGGCGCGGCGGGTTCCGAAAAACCGACGCGCTGAGTTCTGTCCGAACCCCGTGCGCGAAGCGCGGGGCCCGATCGGCGGGGTCGCGGCGGGTTGAATACCCCGACGGGGCGCTGCGTCCATACCGCACAGCGCCGCGGGCCGCCGGCACGGGCCGGGCAGACCGCGGCCGACGAGAAACCGGAGTTGCGGGCGATCCGCTCGCAACCCTCGAGAGAGAAACGGAGCCTGCCATGACCCGCATGCGTCGAACCATCGGCATCGTGCGATCCAGCCTGGTCGCGGCCGGACGCGCCGCGTTCGCGGGCGCCCTGTTCGCAAGCGTCGCGTTCGCGAGCGACGCATCGAGCAGCGCAACCGTCAGCGGCGGCTTCGGCCGACCGGGCAGCGCGGGCGCGACCGCGAGCTACAACGGCGACGCCGGCTTTGCCCGCACGGACACGCGCAGCGGGAACATCAGCACCGCCCGCGGCGTGGCGGTCGGCGTCGATCGCGACGGGCTGGCGCTTTCCGTCAGTCACGCCGTCACGCTCCCCAACGGACAGGCGATTGGAACGAATTTCAACCTCAGCCTCGACCGCGACGGCGACGTGTCGCACAGCACCGGCGTCGCACTCGCCCGCGGACCGATCGAACGCAGCGTCACGGTCGGCGGCAGCGCGGGCACGAACGGGGCGCCCGCCCGCAGCATCGCCACGGCGCGCTCCGACCGCTTCGGCGAAACCCGCGTGCAGACCCACGCCGAGCAGCGGCGCATCCGCGTCGTCGGAGGCGAGTCGCGGCGCACCGGGCCGCTCGTAATCGAGCCGCGGCGCGCGTGGCGGCTGCGTTAAGCGCCGTCCCCCCCCCGGCCGAACCGCAGGACCGATCGCCGAACCCGCCGCCGAGCGTGGCGGGTGCGCTCGGATTCGCGCGCGTGTTGCGGGCGCGCGAGACCGGCGCGTGTGCGAACGCGGTAGAATTCCGGGGCGATGAGTCCGCCGCCGACCAGTCCCGACCCGCACGCCGCCGATCCGCGCGACGACGCGCCGCACGGCGCGTCCGGATCGGCCGGCGGCTCGGGCTCCCGCCTGGACGACACCACGCCGCCGCCCGTCAGCGATGCTCCGCTGGCCCCGCATGAGACGCAGCTCGACTCGCAGCTTGAGCGCGATCCGCTGCGAACGGCGGCGTACGAGTCGCGGGGCGGTTCGGGCGGCAGCCGCGTCGATCACGGGTTGTTTCTGCCCGGCACCATGCTGGCGGGGCGCTATCGAGTGATCGAGTTGCTGGGTCGGGGCGGCATGGGCCAGGTCTTTCGCGCGGAAGACCTGAAACTGCACGAGATCGTCGCGCTCAAGTTTCTGATGACGGCGCGCGAGGCCGACCCCCACCATCTCCAGGCGATGTATAACGAGGTCCGCGTCGCGCGGCAGGTGGCGCACGCCAACGTCTGCCGCGTGTACGACATCGGCGAGATCGACGGGCGCACGTTCATCTCGATGGAGTACATCGACGGCGAGCACCTCGGCTCGCTGCTGCGGCGCATCGGCCGGCTGCCGACGGACAAGGCCATCGACATCGCGCGCCAGCTCGCGCTGGGCCTCGCCGCGATTCACCACGCCGACGTACTGCACCGCGACTTGAAGCCGACGAACATCATGATCGACGGTCGCGGCCGGGTGCGCATCACCGATTTCGGACTCGCGGGTCTGGCGCACGAGCTCGCCCGCACCGGCGAGCGCGCCGGCACACCGGCGTACATGGCGCCCGAGCAGATCGCCGGCCGCGGCGTTTCCGTGCGCAGCGATGTGTACTCGTTCGGGCTCGTACTGTACGAGCTCTTCACCGGACGCCAGGCGTTTCACGCCAACTCGTGGGCCGAATTCGAGAAGCTGCAACTGGAGCACACGCCGCGCGAGCCATCCGCGCTGGTCGGCGACCTGGATCCGGCGATCGAGCGCACGATTCTGCGATGCCTCGAGAAAGACGCTCATCGCCGCCCCGCGACCGCGCTCGAAATCGCCGCAGCGCTCCCGGGGAGCGACCCGCTCGCCGCCGCGCTGGCGGCGGGCGAAACGCCATCGCCGGACGTGGTCGCGGCCAGCGCCGACCAGACGCTCAGCGCGCCGATCGGGATGGCGCTGCTGATGATCGCGTGGGTGGGGCTGGCGGGCTACGTCGCGGTCAGCGCGTCGCTGCGGCTCGTCAATCTGCTCCCGCTGGACCACGAGCCGCGCGTTCTCGCGGCCCGGGCCCGCGAACTCGTGGAGCGCGTTGGACACGTCGCGCCGCGGCACGACCACGCGTATGGCGTGGCGTGGGACGAACCGTACGTCGAGCGCATTTATCGCGGCGAAGGCGACGAGACCTGGGACGATCTGCGCGCGGCGCGTCCGCCGGGCCTGGGGTTCTGGTATCGCGAGAGCCCGGTCGCGCTGAATCCGCGAAACGAATACGCCATTGTGACCGTCGACGACCCTGCGCCGGTGAACTCCGGCATGGTCTCCGTCCAGCTCGACTGGCAGGGACGGCTGCGCTACCTGCATGCCGTCCCGTTCACCACCGAAGCGGCCAATCCGACGGGGCAGACCGATTGGTCGACGCTCTTCGCGCTGGCCGGTCTGCCGCTCGAAGAGTTCGAGGAGTCCAGCCCGCTGCGCGTACCGCCGGCGTTCTGCGATCAGCGGGCGGCCTGGACCGGCGCTTATCCCGAAAACGCGGACCATCCTGTACGCGTCGAGGCCGGGCTCTATCGCGGGCGGCCGGTGTATTTCGAGATCGTCGAACCGTGGCAGGCCGAACGCGTCACCGAGCCGCCGGCCGGGGAGATGTCGCTCTATCAGCGCGTGCTCAACGGCATGGTGATTGGCGCGGTCGGCGGCGCCCTGCTCGTCGGACTGCTGCTCGCGCGGCGCAACGTGCGCTTTGATCGCGGCGATCGGCGCGGCGCCCTCCGCGCAGCGCTGTTCATGTTCGTGGTCCACGCCGCCACGCCGCTGGTCGTCGGAAAGCACTCCCTCGACTGGTACGCCGAAGCCGACCTCATCTACCGCGCGTGCTCGTACGCCGCGTTGCAGGCCGCGCTGCTCTGGATCGCGTACCTCGCGGTCGAGCCCTATGTCCGCCGCCGCTGGCCGCAGACACTCGTCTCGTGGACGCGGCTGGTCGCGGGGCGCTGGCGCGACGCGCGCGTCGGGCGCGACGTGTTGATCGGCATCGCGGGCGGCGTGTTGTGGCTGTGGTTCTCGCTCGTGCCTTTCCTGAACGAATGGGCCGCGGGCCGCGACGCGCCGCCGTGCTACGCGCACGAGACCGAGCAGGAATACATGCTGCTCGGGCCGCGCTTGTGGGTCGGTCGCCTGCTGAACGAGAGCACCGACGGCGTCATGGGCGGCATGCTGATGCTGCTCATGCTCTTCGTGCTGCGGACGCTGTTGCGGCGGGACTGGATCGCCGGCGTCGCGTTCGTCGGCATCTTTGCGATCCCGGTGACGGTCGGGAACCTCGCCGGCGGCGAGTATCTCACGATCCTGATCTCGCTCGTCGCGTTCACACTGCTCGTGGTCGCGCTGCTGCGCTACGGGCTGCTCTGCGTAATGGTCGCGACGTTCGTGCTGGGAATGGGCAAGGGCTATCCGCTCACCACCGACGTCAACGCCTGGTACGCCGGCGCGACCGCGTTTCCGGTGGCCGTGCTCGCGCTGCTGGCGCTGGGGGCGTTTCACATCTCCCGCGGCGGGCGCCCGCTGCTGTCGGCGAAGCTGCTGGATGCGTGAGCAACCGCGGCGCGGCGCCGCCGGCCCGTGTTGGGCGCGAGAACGTCGACCCGTTCTGGCACCGTACCCGGCCTGACACACGACGCAGCGCGGAGCCGCCGAAACCGCGCACGGTCCGTCGCACACCGCGCGCCTGTCCGGATCAACAACCCGCGCGCATTGCGCGGCGCTCCGCATTTCCCGCGCTCGCCCGCACCCGACGCGTGAGTACCGCTCGCGCTTCTCCCTTCTGTTCCTGTCGCCGCAACGCGGCTTCCGAGGCTCGGCGAGGGTCCACCCTGCGGCAACGTGCCGCAGCGACCGAGACGAGGGACGCCGGACGCGGCCATCGACACGACAGGAGTTCCCGTCATGAAGCGGTTTCTGAGCCACACATTCACGAAGAGCCTCAAGACGCTTGTATTCGCGGCGGCGGTCGGCGTTTCAGCCGTCGCGGTCGCGCAGGAGGCGCCTGCGCTCGACCCCGTTGACTTCCAGCAGATCGACGAGCAGGCGTCGCTGGATGCGGTTGCGCCGCTGGCCATCCAGGTGCTCGCGCAAAGCCGCGGCCTCGACGCCGCCGTGCTGACCGTCGAGCACTCGACCATCGCGCGATACCCGCTGTCCGGCGTGACCGCGTTCGCGTTCAAGGCGCTCAACCAGACCGACGGCTCGACCCACAGCATCATCGTCGACGAGTCGGGCCTCGAGCTGAGCAGCGAAGAGCTGCTGGCCGGGGAGGAAGAGGCGTATGCCGCCACATTCGGCAAGATGCACCCCGACCTCGCCGGCTTGATGCCGCTGGTGGGCGCCGGCGAGACGGTGCCGGTCATGATCTGGCTGAATGAAGACACGAACCTGCCGGCGGTCCAGCGTCCGGCGCCGGGGCAGGAGCGCGGTTTTGACCTGGAGGCGCTGGCGGCCGAGTCCG
>JBFXAM010000101.1:0-16177 GCA_050184295.1 Phycisphaerae bacterium
GACCGCGGCGCCCTGGCCATGGCCACGCTCATCAGCTACCGCCTCAACGACGACTGGAACACCTTCTGGGCCACCAACCCCCTCCGCCGGGCCGCATAATTGCAACCCGGAGCGGGATGCACCCCCCCGGGGCCGCGGCCGGCTTCGCCCGTTGGCGATGGCTGACTCGTCCGATACGATAGCCTTTCCGGAACGGAACGGACTCGACAGCCATCAGAACGGGAGACGGGCGTGCCACGCACTCGCATCGAACTCGCCAACAAGATCGAGTGGCTTCAGGTGCTGCGCGAGGACGGGCAGCTCGACGCCGCCCTCGAGCCGAAGGTTCCCGACAACGACCTGCGCAAGCTGTACAAGACGATGCTCCAGAGCCGCCTGCTCGACGAGCGCTGTCTGCACCTCCAGCGCCAAGGCCGCATCGGCACCTACGGCCCGACCAAGGGACAGGAGGCGATTCCGCTCGGCGCCGCATACTGCCTGAAAAAGGACGACTGGTTCATCCCCTCGTATCGCGAGACCGCGGGTTATCTCTGGCGCGGCTGGCCGATGGACATGTTCATGCTCTGGTGGGGCGGTCACGAAGCCGGCTCGATGATACCGCCGGAAGTCAACGACACGCCGATCTGCGTGCCCGTCGGCTCGCAGTGCCAATACGCCGCCGGGGTCGCGTGGGGCTGCAAGCTGCGGAAGGACCAGACGGTCGCGATCGGCTTCGTCGGCGACGGCGGAACGTCGCAAGGCGATTTTCACGAAGGGCTGAATTTCGCCGCCGTCTACAACGCCCCGCTCGTCATGATCGTTCAGAACAACCACTGGGCGATCTCGGTCCCGCGCGAAAAGCAGACCAGGTCGCAAACCATCGCGCAGAAGGCGATCGCCTATGGCATCGACGGCATTCAGCTCGACGGCAACGACATCCTCAGCGTGATCGCCGGCGTGCGCGAAGCCGTGGAGAAAGCCCGCAACGGCGGCGGCCCGACGCTGATCGAGGCCGTCACCTATCGCCTCGCGATGCACACCACCGCCGACGATCCCAAAAAGTACCGCACCGAGGAGCAGGTGAAGCCGTGGGAGGCGAAGGATCCGCTGCCGCGCTTCCGCGACTATCTCCGCAAGAAGAAGCTCCTCGACGAGAAGATGGAGGCGCTGTTTCAGGAAGAGATCCGCAAGGAGCTCGACGCGGCGACTGCCTCCTATGAGCGCTACCAAACCGACCCCTACGCGCTGTTCCAGCACATGTACGCCAAGCCGACGCCCGAGCTGCTGCGCCAGTGGGAAGAATGCAAGATTGCGCGTGGCGACGCGGCAAAGCCGGAACCCGAGCCCGAGGTGAGCCGGGCGGGAACCCGCTGAGAGTGCCAAAACGCGAAGACTGCCGGGCCGGCCGCCGGGCATCGCTACGACCAACATGGCAACCCGCGCCGGGCGGGATCCGTCGGCGACGTGCGCGGCGACAGGGCGGCGATTAGTCTCGACAGCGGTCCGTGCGTGCCGGTGCTTACGTCGATCAATGACGATCCGCCGTGCGCGGGCTACAGCGCGGCACGCCGGGGCGGCAATCATCCGATTGGCGACGACTCGCAGGCAAATGCCCGCGCCACCCGCCCCACGCGCGCCACCCGGCGCACGCGCGCCACTCGCCCCACGCGCGCCACTCGCCCCATCCGCGACGGCGTGACGAACAACCTCGACTTCCTTGTGCAGAACGTCGTGTCGAACATGCCCGGCGTGACATTCCATCGGGACGCGGAGAACCGTCTCGCCGGCTGCGGGCCGAGCGCGACGCCGCCGGTGGACGACCAGCGGGCAGCGTACGTGTACGATCACCTGGGCCGGCGAGTGGAGAAGCTGGTGGAGGTTCGCACGGCGGCGCCGCCTTCGGAGGCGTGGGCGATCGTCGGGCGGACGCGGTTCGTGCATGACGGGTGGAACGTGATCGAGCAGATGCAGGTTGCCGGCAACGACGAGATCGTCGCGGTGACGCGGCGATACACCTGGGGCCTTGACCTCGCCGGCATGAGTGGCGCCGGCTCCCAGCCGGTCTCCGGCCCGGAGGGCGCCGGTGCAGGTGGTGCTCAAGGTCTGGGTGGTATGGATGGTATGAGTGGTACAGATGGTATGGGTGGTACGGGCGCCGGCCTCAGTAGCACCGGCTTCCAGCCGGTCGCCGGCCTGCACGCCGCCGGCGGCATCGGCGGGCTGCTCGCCGTTCACGATGAAACGGTCGAATCGGGCGAGGATTATGTCTACCTCTACGACGCGAACGGCAACGTCGGCCAGATCGTCGCTATTGAAGACGGCTACGGCGACGCGACGGACGACGAATGGCACACGGACCGCCTCGTCGCGCGTTACGAATACGACGCCTACGGCCGCATCACCGGTCCCGACACGGACGACGACGGCGACTGGCGCGACGACGCCGGATCGTACGCGACCACGAATGTCATGCGCTTCAGCACCAAGCCTTGGGATGACGAGTTGGGTTGGGGGAACTGGGGGGAACGACTGTATGAGCCGCGGATCGGACGGTGGGTCAGCCGGGATGCCATCGAGGAACGGGGTGGCTACTGCTTGTACGCTTATGTGCACAACGCGCCGTCATCTCGCCATGATGCAGTCGGTCGCTGCGATAGTTGCACCGTGAAACTCGTGCAATCTGGCGATTTAAGGCCGTGGGAATCTGTTCCGAAGAGTCTGATCTTCGGCGGCAACGTTCACGTCTTCCTGCATTTTGCGAGTCCGTGTGGTGCCTGTCGTCAGGGTGAAGCGCACTGGGGAAGTGAGCGGGGCCATGGCGCGGGCCGCCTGTATCCGTTCGGTGGAATGGATTGCGATGGCGACGGTAGATTTGAACAGCAACTCCACGCAAAGGGTTGGGGTGGATCGGTTACAGTGCTTCAGCCGGTCCTGACAATTCATCGGGATTCGAAGTTGAACGGATGCGACTTATGCTCGTGCATTCGTGACATGATGGATGCCGTGTTTCATCAGGACTATGAAGTCGACAGCGTGAACTGCCGTTCCGGTGCAGTGTGGGCTTTGGAACAGTGTGGAGTAAGCGTTCCTGACAGCGTGACACAGAGCTGGAAGGGTTCTGGCAATTGCAGCAAGCTGACGGTTGCAAGTGGGGGCGGTAACCCGTTGGATTACGGGTGCATGCCCACTGGTCGCGTACAATTGGGTGGCCGAAGCTCACGTGTCGTGCCAGTTCCATCCGTTCAATCGCCATTGCCGCCATTTGAAGAAGTGGAATAGCACATGTGTAGCTCCGGTCCCAGCTCTGATGATTCATCACCCGCTGGCACCGCGTTTGCCGTGTGTGCGCATACGAAGCGCCGTCGAATAGACGACAATACTACAGCTGGCGCCTGCATGTGGATGTTGCGCGTTTAGGAGGCCGCGTCCCAAACGGAGGAAATGCCATGAGCAAGCCGTGTCGCCGCGCGCGCTGCAGCACCCTACGTGTGCTCATGTGGTGCGGGTCGGCAGCGTCGGTTATGCTAGTCGGCCTTCTGACTGCAAGCTGTCGCGGGCCAATGGCGTATCGAGATGAGCGAGGCCGAGTCCTGTGGGCGCTCGGAGGGGGCGGTCTGTTCATTGCCGAGCTTCCCAAAGCAGTTGAACCACTGAAGCCGGGTCTCACCTTTGGCGAGTATGATAATATGGCTCCCTGGATAAGCATATACTTCAGCCCAGATCCGGGCGGACCAATACCGCACATTATCTACTTGGATGCAATTACGCTCATTGCAGTTACATTGACCCTGCTTCTCTACTGGCTCCAACGAAGGGAGCGTGCGTATCGAAAGAGGGCTTAGCGGGGGGTCGTGGAGATAGCCGGCGTATGCGCAGGATTTGTCTTATGACGCCGACGGAAACCTGGCGCAGGTTCGCAGCTACGGCGACGCGAACTGCGACGGCGCGGTGAACAACTTCGACGTGGACGCGTTCGTGCTGGCCGTCGCCGATGCGGAGGAATACGAGACCGAATACCCGACCTGCGATATCCTGAACTGCGACATGAACGGCGACGGGCTGGTGAACAACTTCGATCTCGATCCGTTCGTCGGCGTCCTGACCGCGCCCGGGATCGGGCCGGTCGTGCTGATGAACTTCGCGTGGGACGCGGAGAACCGCCTCGTCGCGGTCTGGCCGGCGACGCCGCTGGTCGCGAGCGTGTCGAAGAAGTGGCTGTACGACTATGATTACCTGGGTAGGCGGGTGCGCATGCGACGGGTGACGCTGATCGACGACGACCCCGTGACGTGGGGAACGACGGCCGACATCGATCGGCGGTTCGTCTACGACGGCTGGCTCTTGCTCGAAGAGCTGGACGGACTGAGCAGCAACGCCATCCTGCGGCAATACACCTGGGGGCTCGACCTCGCCGGAATGAACGGCTCAATCAACGATCGAACGTCAGCCGGCGGCATCGGCGGCCTGCTTGGGATGTACGATACCCAGGGCACCACCACGGGCGAGAACCCGACCGCCGATGACAAATCCTACTACTACTGCTACGACGCGAACGGCAACGTCGGCCAGGTGATCGACCTCGCCGGCACGGGCGCCGGCGGCGCGACGCTCGTCATCGCCGTCCAGTACGAATACGACCCCTACGGCAACCGCATCAACATCCCCGGCGGCGGAGAACTCGACCAGCCGTTCCGGTTCAGTACGAAGTACTTCGACGTTCACACGGCGATGTACTACTACGGACGCCGGTACTATTTTCCGGGATTGGGTAGATGGGGGAACAGGGATCCGATTCAGGAATTCGACGATCCGGCGCTTTATCGTAGTTGTGCCAACGCAATTACTACGCGATACGACACTCTCGGGCTTGAATCGGACGTGCCGAACGCACGGATACCAGTCATTGCACTTGATGGGCCCCTCGCCATCGGGCCATTCGGGAAGTATAACTCGAATCCTGACTGCTGCGATCGCTGCACCGTCGAGTTCTTCGCACGTCCGGTGTTGGGCATCGCCAACTACGATAATCCAGCGGATCAGTCGTTCGTGCATTACTCAGCACTAGTGTATCGCCGTGGTTGTTGTGCTGGGCGACACGAGCCGCACGATCGCCTTGGGCATCTCTTGACTTGGGGGCCCCGCGTGCTACTTGAGCGGGGCATCGGACGAACACACCTCGGGCCCACGGATTCCCCGATTTCGCCGAGCGACCGGAGCCTTGGTGCGCTTGATGTGCCATGTTGCATCGCGAATTGCCTGATCGCAAACCGCCAACGAACATACAATACTCGCTATATTGCAACCGGGCCCAATGCAACATCAGCGATTGAGGATGTACTTCACGATTGCGGGATGAGCATTGGCTTTCATCTGACAGATGGGAGAACGCCCACCGGGGGCGGGATCGACCCCGGCTCGTCGGATGCAGATAGCGAGAACTACCTGAAGCACTGCATGGGTTACTCGAATTAGGTAGACGCGGTCACAGATCGTGAAGCTACAGTGAAACGATGTCCCGTATGCTGCAAGTGGACAGACGAGCGATGGCGCTTGTGTGAGTGCGGTTACGATTGGAATGTGCCCATTCTCTCTGGCGCTCAGCTCAGACAATTGCGACGCGATATCAAACGTCGTCGGGAGGCACCGCCTGCGCCGAGCACGGGAACGCTCATAGCGTGTTTCGTAATGCTGCTCGGCCTACTGATAGGCGGAGCGCACGTCCTGCTGTTCTTGACAAAGTAGAGCTTCGCGTACGCGCAGCATGTCTCTGCCTATTTGTAATTGCCACGGCACCGTGTGACCCACGAGGGTCGAAGATGGCGCTCCAGCCAACGGTTATTCGAACGCGAGCACCGGCGAGCTCGGGAAAATCGAGTACAGCGACGACACGCCGGACGTGCTCTACGGCTACACGCGCGACGGGCTGCCGGAGACGATCGTCGACGCGGCGGGCACGCGCGTGCTGACGTATGACGCCGCGACGCGCGAGCCGATCGGCGAGAATCTGCCGAACGGGTTCTATGGCGCGGATCGCGATATCGAGCGCGGGTATCACGCCGACGTGGTCGGGCGGATCACGACGCTGTCGATCGGCGAGGAATACGAGGCGGCGTATAATTATGATGACGAGGTGAGTTCGAACGCGACCGGCCGGCTGAGCCGCGTGACGGGGCCGGGGCTGCCGGCGGGGTCGGGGGCGAGTCATGGGGCGTTCTATACTTTTGTGTCGAACAGCGACCTCGTGGACCAGGTTCGGTACAAGGTGGATGGCGGCGACGTGCGGGCGTGGGTCGCTCGGTCGTACGAGGCCGAACGCGACCTGGTGACGAGCGTCGAGAGCAACTTCGGCGACCTGACGACCTATACGACCGTCTCGAAATACGCGTATGGGAATGATGCGCGGGCCCTATGTCCGGGTCGTACGATCGTGCCCGCGCACTGACAAACCCGCCGATCCGTCCAGCGCCGCACAAACCGGCCCGCTCCACACCAGAACGACCGATCCGCCAGGTTCCGGACCGATCGACCCGGCAGGTTCCGGACCGATCGATCCGTCAGGTTCCGATCCGATCGATCCGGCAGGTTCCCGACCGATCGACGCGCCGAGTTCCGAACCGATCGATGTGCCAGGCTCGGGACCGAACGACTCGCCGAGTTCCGAACCGATCGATGTGCCAGGCTCGGGACCGAACGACTCGCCGAGTTCCGGGCCGATCGATGTGCCAGGCTCGGGACCGAACGACCTGCCGAGTTCCGGACCGATCGCCCCCGGCCCCGCGCCCGGACGATCAACACAGCAGTTCGAATACAGAACGCGATACAATCCTGAGTCGGGTGGAGTCCGCAGGGAAACCTTCGTCGGAGGCCCACACGATGATGCACAACGTCCTTGCGTTCAGTTCCGTCGCGCTCGTGTTCGGCCTCAGCATGATACCCGGCGTCCCGAGTGCTCACGCCCAGCAGGGCGCTTGCTGCATCCGCACCGCCGAGGGGCTCTGCGTCGTCGCGACCGCGGCGGATTGCCTTCAGTTCTCCGGCGATTTTCTAGGCGTCGGCACGACCTGCACACCGAATCCGTGCCTCGGCGCCTGCTGTCTGGGCACGGGGGAGTGCGTGATGCGAAACGACGTGGGCTGCGCGCAGGCGGGCGGCGCGTTTCAGGGGCGCGGAACAACCTGCACAACCGACCGCTGCCTGGGGGCTTGCTGCCTGCCGACCGGCGGATGCGAGTCTCGGGCGCGGGCCGTCTGCCTCGCCGGCGGCGGAACGTTCATGGGTTACGGCACGACTTGCGCCGAGCTGGAGTGTGCCGGCGCGTGCTGCCGGGCCAACGGCCGCTGCGACTTCTACACGCCCACGCGGTGCGCGTCCGTCGGGGGGACGTTTCTGGGCGCAGGCACGGCCTGCCTGAGCAACTGTCTCGGCGCGTGCTGCACCGCCGACGGCGGATGTACGCTCCTGAGCCGTAACGCCTGCGAGTCTGCTGGCGGAATCTATCTGGGATTCGCGGTCGAGTGCGACGGCGCGGTCTGTCCGTCGACCGAGCCGCGCGGCGCGTGTTGCACGGCCGAGGGCTGCGTCCAGATCAGCGCGGCCTATTGCAGCGCGCGGGGCGGGATCTTTGTCGCCG
Organism: Phycisphaerae bacterium; assembly: GCA_050184295.1. Taxonomy (GTDB): domain Bacteria; phylum Planctomycetota; class Phycisphaerae; order UBA1845; family Fen-1342; genus JBFXAM01. Next base: position 7,610 of record JBFXAM010000101.1, read on the forward strand.
CGGGCGCCCCTTGCGCGCCCGACACGTGCGACCCCGTGGACTGCTGCCGACCGGACCTGACGTGCTATCCAACCGCCCGTGCCGCGTGTCTGGCGCGCGGCCACACGGTTCTGGCGCCGCCGCTGCGGTGCAGTCCCCGGAACTTTTGCCCCAACGCGTGCGATGGGTTGCTTCGCGGCGACGCTGACGGGGACGGCGTGGTGAACAATTTTGACATCGATCCTTGGGTCGACGCCATTCTGCACCCCGCTGGGTTCGACGTTCGTTCCTTGTGCCGCCTCGACACCAATTGCGACGGCGTGCTGAATACGTTCGACATCGATCCGTTCATCCTGTGCCTGACCGGCGACCCCTGGTGCGACGTGCCGTGTCCCGAGTAGCGCCCCGTGGCGTATTCGATTGCAGTGTGCCCGCTTATCATCGGGGACTCGCCGCGTGGCGATTCAGTGGCAGGAGTCCGGTCATGAACATCATGAACTTCGCGAGCCGGGACGTGCGGACCGTGACGCCGTTCGACTCGCTCGACAAGACCATCGCGCTGATGGAAGAGGCTGGGATCCACCACCTGGTCGTGATGGAGGATAACCGCGTCGTCGGCATGATCTCCGACCGCGACGTGCTGCTTTCGACCGGGTGGCTGCTGGGGGTCGAGCGCCAGGTGCAGACCAAGACCGGCCCGATGACGGTCGGACCGACCCATGTCGGGCAGGTCATGTCGCGCCCCGCCGTCACGATCACCAACGCCGAAACCGCCCGCGACGCCGCCCTGATCCTCGTGAATCGCAAGATCGGCGCGCTGCCCGTGCTGGCGAACGGCCGGCTGGTCGCGATCGTCACCGAGTCCGATCTGCTCCGCTGGCTTCGCGAGCTCGCCGTCGGCGGCAACCGCGCCGATCGGCTGCTTCAGTCGCCGGTCCGCGAGCTGATGCGCGCCCACGTGATCAGCGTCACGTCCGACACGCCGCTCGCCGAGGTCATCGATCTCTTCCGGCGCTACCGCGTGCGGCACCTGCCCGTGATTGACAATGAGCGGCTCAAGGGCATCATCTCCGACCGCGACGTGCGCCGGGCTCTCGGTTGGTCGAATGTCCGCGAGATGCAGGCGGATGAGGAAGGCCGGCTGATCGAAGTGCCGCACATCGCCGAGCAGATCATGCAGTCGCAGCTGCGCACGACAACCTCCGCGGCTCCGGCGAGCGACGCGCTGCGGCTGATGCTCGAGCATCACATCCACTCGCTGCCGGTCGTCGACGCCGACCAACTGGTCGGCATCATCACGCAGACCGACTTCATCAAGACCATCGCGCGCGAGCAGCTTCTTTGATCCGACCCGCGCGGGCCGGTCCGCAACGCGCGACCCGGAAGTCGCGGCCGCGGGCGCGGCTCCGCGATTTCAGAAGCACTCCTCGCCGCTTCGCACGGGGCATCGCAGAGCGCGCGACCGGTCTTCTCGAACCCCGTGATCATGCGTTCGGGTGGATTCAACCGCGGGCTGGCGCTCGCGACGCGGAGCGCGTCAGGGTGGGGTTGCGCAGAACGCGGCGACGGCGCTCGTGCGAGTGCCGTCGCCGATCGAGTGCTTGCGGTGGCGCGTCCACGGAGCGAGGCGATCGGAGCTCGGAGCCGCGAACCGGACCCCGCGTGCCCGTGCCGGACCCGGCAGCCCCACACTCGCACGCGCGATCCGGATCGGCGCCCTTAGCCCAAGTGCGTCGGTGTCTCGCCAAAGATCGGCGGCGCGTCGCGGAAGATCGCCTTCACGGTCGCGGGTGCTTCTTCCGCCGCATCGTTGGCGAGGGCTTCGAAGAACGCCTGAATGAATGTGCTCGCGAGGCTGGTCGCGGCGCCCGAGACGCCGGAAAGCACGGTGTCGCGGACGTTTGGATCGCATCCCTGAAGCACGAATAGCGAGCCGGCGGCCGCCGTCGACGCCAGCCACACACGACCCCGCTTTCGCATGCTGCGCATCACGACTCTCCTTCGTTCGTCTGGACCCATCGGCCGACGGCCGGCCCCGGGGGCTGGCGCGCCAGTGAACCCGCGCCTGCATAGTACCATCGGACCCGGGGGAGCGCTCGTTGAGTTGAGGGGCGCAAGCCGCGCTGCGGGGATCCGCATTCCGCTCGGATCCGGCCCGGTCGCCGCGTTGCCCGCTCGTCCCGGCTGTCGGCGGGCGCTTCCCGCGCCGTTCCTGCGCGAATCGCCGACCCGCGCGGAGCCTATTCGTCGTCCGGCCGCTTCTTGCCGGTCGGTGTCGCACGATCCTCGGACGACTCGCCGGTCGGCGGCGGCGCGGGCTTGGCGACGCGCCGCGGCTTGGGTGGGTTGTTCGCGGTCGCGCTGCCGGGGGCGGCCGGCGCCGCGGCGCCGCGATTGCCCGCCGCCTCGGCGTCGCGTCGCTGGGCGTGCGTGGGAATGCGTTCCAGCCGTGGCTTCAGGCTCCGCTCGAAGATTCGCGTGATCGGCTCGGACAACTTCGCCTTCTCTTCGTTGAGCTTCTGGAGCTGCGCCGCGGCGCCGGGATCCTTCGAACCCTGGAGCGCCGCGATTTTCAAATCGAGGTCCGCGCCGCGCCGCTCGGCGGTCCGCCGCGGCGACTCCGCCTGATCCTGGCATGCCTTTAGAACCTGGTTGGCCTTCTCGGCCTGCTCGGGGTTCAGCTTGTAGCGCTCGATGAACTGCTTGACGTAGTTTTCCCATTCGCTCGCGTTCTGGCCGCCGCGAGCGGCAGCCATCTTGCTGTGGATGCGCTGCGCCGTCGGATTCGGCGGCGGCGGGGGCGGCGCCGCGCCCGCCGAAGGCGGCGCATGGGGCGGCGGCGCCTGCGGCGGCGTAATCACGCGGTGCGTCGGCTTGTCCGGCGTTGCCTGGGGCTCGCTCGGCGTGTTCGGCGGGATGTCCATCGGCGGCGCGTCCTGGCCCATCGCCTCGCGTTCGCGCGACAGCTTTTCTTCCGCCAGCTTCGCCTCCATCGCTGCCTGCGCTTGCGCTTCGCGGTCGGCGGCTTCCTTGGCCGCGGTCTCGGCATCGATGTGCTGCTGCGAAAACTCGGGCTGAGGCTGGTCGAGCTGCGCGGGCGGCGGCGGCGGCGCGTGCTCCTGCTGTCGGCGGCGTTGTGGGTTCCGGAACTCCTCGACCGTCATCTGCCCGCTGACGATCCGACCCAGCTGATCGTCCGTCATCGCGAAGCTCTGCTCCATCAGCGCGAGATCCGCGTCGTGCATCTTCGTCTGCGCGGGATTCAGTACGACGCGCCATTCATGATTCCCGTCCACGATCGCGCGCTTGGCCTCGGTGTAGATCGGCGCGATCCGCTGTCCCCATGCCACGAGTTCGTCCGGTGACATCTCGGCCCCGGTGCGGACGTCGAACATGCGATCGACGAGATCCTTCAGCTCGGTCTCGTGGCGATCCAGGAAGACGCGGGCCTTCTTCTTGAGCAACTCGTGCGTGAACGCGTCCTGCTGCTCGTTCAAGTCGTATTTTCGCGACAGGAACCGAGCGTAGTTGTCGATCAGCGAATCCACGTTCAGCAGGCTGCTGAACCGACGACGCGGCTCGTCCGCGCGCGCCGGTTGCGACCACGCCACCGCGGCGGACACCGACAACACCACCACCGCGACAAGGGTCTTGCGGGTCATTTGCGGACTCCGTGAGCGTCGATCCCCAGGGCGCAGTCCCGCCAGCTGGCGGGCCGTGCTCTCTTCGATAGTATACAGAGCGTCGCTCCGCGGGTTGCAATACCGCCGGGCGCGGTTCCGGCCGCCTTTTCTTTCGGACAAATATGCCACCCCGCCGCCCGCTTCCCAGAATCTGCGTGTTCGACCTCGACGGCACGCTCGTGGACTCCCTGCGCGATATCGCCGAGTCCGTCAATGATTCGCTCGAACTTCTCGGCCTGCCGCCGCGCCCGATCGACGACTATCGCTTCCTCGTCGGCGAGGGCATCCCCAAGCTCTGCGACCGCGCGGTGCCGGCGTCACACGCCGACCTCGCCGCGCGTCTGGCCGAGCTGACCCGTGCGCGCTATCGCGTCCGCCCGCTCCGCCACACGCGCCCTTACCCCGGTGTGCCCGATCTGGTCGAGCGGCTCGCCGGCGCCGGCGTCCGCCTGGCGGTCCTCTCGAACAAGCCGCAGGACATGACTACCTACATTGTCGCGAAGCTCTGGCCGAGCGATCCGTTTGAGCGGGTTGTCGGTTACTCCGAGGAGCAGCTTCGCAAGCCCGATCCGACCTGCCTGTTGCGGATCTGCCAACAGCTCGACGCGCCGCCCGCACACGCCTGGCTCGTCGGTGACACCGCCATCGACGTCGACACCGCAAAGCGCGCCGGCGTCGTGAGTATTGGGGTCACCTGGGGCTTCCGCCCGCGCCGCGAGCTGGAAGAAGCCGGCGCCGACCACATCGTCGACAAGCCCGCGGAAATCGGCTAAACCCTACGGCCCGATCGGCGCCCGACGAGCGGCCGATCCCGCCGCGGTCAGCGCCCGAAGGCAGGGAGCCCCATGATTCAGAACGGAACGGCGTTCGAGTTCGTTTCCGCCGAAAAGCCCAAGGCCGGCGCCGGCGTGCTGCTGGTCCCGCTGGTCGCGAAGCCGCAGCCGGCGCTGGAGCTGGTCTCGCACGTCGACGCGATCTGCGAGCAGGCCGTGAGCGAGTTGATCGCGGTCGGCGGATTGCGCCCCGAGAGCGGCACGCTCGCCCACACCAGCCGCCCGGGGGCGTATCGGCGCATCCTCGTGGTCAGCCTCGGCGAGAGCGAGAAGCTGGACGGTCACCGCGTGCGCAGCGCTGCCGCCGCCGCCGGCCGCTGGATGATGAGCGAGAAGATCGGCAGCGCGGCGCTGTGGCTCGACGGGCTGGTCGCCAGCGGGCTGGACACGGCGCCAGCCGACTGGGCCCAGGGCATGATCCTCGGCGGATTCCGCTTCAACGCGCACCGCAGAGACGCCGACGCGCCCCCCGCCCGGATGCGTGTCGCGGTTTGCAGTCGCGACAATGCGCACATGATGCGGCTCCGTCCGCAGCTGCGCGAGGCGGTGACGATCGCGGAATCGGTGAATTTCGCGCGCCGCCTGGCGCACGAGCCGCCGAACGTGATGTATCCCGAGGCGCTGGCCGACGCCGCTCGCGAGTTGGCCCGCGAGATGAAGCTGAAATGCGCGGTCTTCGACGAGACCCAGCTCCGCAAGCAGAAGATGAACGGCCTGCTGGCGGTCGGCATGGGCGCGAGCCGCAAGCCGCGGCTGATCCAGCTCGAGTACCGTGGCGCGCCGCAGGCCCGTGCGCGCTACGCGCTGGTCGGAAAAGCGGTCACGTTCGACACCGGCGGGTACTCGATCAAGCCCGCCGACCGGATGGAGGAGATGAAGTTCGACAAGTGCGGCGGGATGGCGGTGTTCGGTGTGTTGCGCGCCGTCGCGGCGCTCAAGCTCAAGGTCAACGTCGTGGGGCTGATCGCGGCGGCGGAGAACGCGATCTCGGACAGCGCCTATCGCCCCGCCGACATCATTCACATGATGAGCGGCAAATCGGTGGAGGTCGTCAACACCGACGCCGAGGGCCGCATGATCCTCGCCGACGCGCTGTGGTACGCGCAGCAACAATTCGATCCGACCGTGCTGATCGACCTCGCGACGCTGACGGGCGGCGTTCGCGTGGCGCTGGGGACCGCGTGCGCGGGATTGATGACCAACGATGACACGCTCGCCGGCCATCTGGCCGAATGCGGGCGCGTCACGCACGAGCGGCTCTGGCGGCTCCCGCTGTGGGACGACTATCGCGAGCTGATCAAGAGCACCGAGGCGGACATCAAGAACAGCGCCGGCAAGCGCGACGCCCACCCGATCGTCGGCGGCATGTTCCTCAAGGAATTCGTCGTCGACGGCCAGGCCTGGGCGCACCTCGACATCGCCGCCGTCGCCACCCGCGACGACAACCAGCACGCGACCGGCCGAGGCGCGACGGGGTTCGGCATCCGCCTGCTGGTCGAGTATCTGAAGCGCCGCGCATCGTAGCCGGCGGCCGCGCAGATTCGTCGCCGCATGCGCCTGGGCGGGCCCGGCAGCGTGCCCGGCGTTTCGCCATCCGACGGCCGACGGCACGCACGCCGGATCCGATTCCCACGCGATCGCTGGTTCTCCCACACCGGACTATTCGCCGACGATCTGCACGATGACTTCGCGCTTTCGCGGGCGCGTGTCGAAATCGATCAGCACGACCTGTTGCCACTTGCCCAGCGGCAGCGCACCGTCGATGACGGGCAGCGCGATCGACGGTCCCAGCAGCGACGCGCGGACGTGCGAGTGTCCGTTGTCGTCGCTCCACGTGTCCTCGTGTTTGTAGGGGATGTCGTCCGGCGCGATGCGGTCGAAGAACGCTTTCAGGTCGTGATTCACCAGCCCCGGCTCCGCCTCGGTCGTCGTCAACGCCGCGGTCGAACCGCCCACGAACGCGATCAGCATGCCGCTGCGCACGCCGGTGCTGGCGACCTGCGCGGCGAGCTGCGCGGTGATGTCGTCGACGCTGGTGTTGCCGTGGGTGTCAAGCTGAATACGGGTTGTGCGGATCATGCGATCTCCCGGTCTGCGGCGCCGCGACGGCGCGTCGGATGCGGCGGTCGGGTTCGCGGCGTGTCGCGTGACGTCACGGACCTGCGGCGCACCGCAAGCATGATCGGGGGGCGGCGGCGGGCTCGCAACCGGTCCGCCGAGCGACCGTCGCGGCGTTGCGCCGGCGGGCGCGGCGAACAGCCGGCGGCGTCCGGGCCCGCCGCGGGGCGCGGCGGGTTCTGATGCGCTCGGCGCGGCGGGTGTTGAGCGGTGCCGCTGCGGGTGCGTCGCGCTGCGCGGATCAGCGGCGATGAAACTGCTTCTCGAGATCGCGCAGCGTGAGGTGCAGCGTCGTCGGGCGGCCGTGCGGGCAGTGGCTCGAGCGTTCGGCGAGTTCGCGGCGCGCGAGCAGCGCATCGATCTCGAGCGGCGTGAGCGGATCGCCGGCCTTCACCGCCGCCTTGCACGCGATCATGTCGAGCAGGCGGTGGAGCAGCGTGTCCTGCGCCGGTCGCGCCCCGGGTTCGCAGAGCGCGTCGAGCAGGTCGCGCACGAACGCGGCGCTGTGGAGCCGTTCGAGGAACGTCGGATACGCGTGCAGCGCGACCGACTGCGGACCGGCGGCTGCCAGCTCGATCCCCAGCCGCGCGAGCGTGTCGGCGTGCGTCTCCAGGGCTTCCACGCGGTCGGCGGGGAGGCTGACGACCTCCGGCAGCAGCAGCCGCTGCGCTTCGAGCGGCCGCTGCGCGATCCGCCGGCGGAGCTCCTCGTACAGAATACGCTCGTGCAGCGCGTGCTGGTCGACGATCATCACGCCCTCGGGCGTCTCGACCACCAGATACGCGTTGTGAACCTGGATCGCGCGCGACCCCGCAGCCGCGGGGTGCGGCGCCGGCGCGGCCTGCGACGCATCGGCGACGAGCGGCTCGGCCGGCCCGGCCGCGTTTGCGTTGCGCCCCGTGTCGAACACGTGCGCCGACCGCGGTGCTTCCGGCAGCGTGTGAATCGCGAGGATTTCGCGCGGCCACGCCGTCGGCGAGGCGTCGGCCGGATCGGGCGGCAAGCGCGTCGAAACCGCGGCGGCGAGTTCATGCGCATTCGCCGGGATGTCGCCGGCGCGCCCGCGCGCGGGGTCCGCCACGCGCGGAAAGTCGTCGGCTCCGCGGCCGGCGTGGGGCGCCGGGCGTGCGTGCGTGAAGAACTCGACCAGGGCCGCACGGGCGCGCTCGCGGTGCGGGTCGGCGTCGGACGGTGGGACGAGCGCGTGATCGAGCCGCGTGCCGAGGAATTTCTCGCGCAGCGCGGCGAGCACCTGCCCGTGGATGAGATTGGAGTCGCGCCACCGAACCTCGATCTTGGTCGGGTGCACGTTTACGTCGACGTCGCCCGGCTCGATCGTGATGAACAGGAAAACGACCGGGTGCCGCGCCGAATCGATCAGGCTGCGATACGCCTCGCGGATCGCGTGCGACACGAACTTGTCGCGGATGTAGCGCCCGTTGACGAACACGTACTCCCATTTCGACGACCCGCGGCTCTCCGCGGGCGGAGCCGCAAAGCCGTCGATTGTCAGCCGTTCGCTCGCCCGGCGGATCGCCAGCATTCCCTGTGCCAGTTCGGCGCCGAACAGGTCGGCGATGCGCGCGCGGCGGTCGCCCGCGGGACGGAGCGCATGCACCACGCGGTTCTGATGGTGGAGCGCGAACCCGACGCCGGCATGCGGCAGCGCGATCCGTGCGAGCTGCTCGGCGATGTGACCCATCTCGGTCTGGTTGGTGCGCAGGAAGCGCCGCCGGGCGGGCACGCAGTAGAACAGGTCGCGCACCTCGACCGTCGTGCCGATCGGCGCGGCGCTCGGCGTCGGGCCGCGCGTCTCGCCGGCGTCGACCTCGATCACGTGGCCTGCGTCGCTGTCGCGCAAGCGGCTGACGATGCGCAACCGCGACACCGAACCGATGCTCGGCAGCGCCTCGCCGCGAAAGCCCATCGTGTGAATGCTGAACAGGTCGTCGTCT
>JBFXAM010000102.1:0-16145 GCA_050184295.1 Phycisphaerae bacterium
CATCTGCCGCACATCCGAACGCCTGTTTCGGGGAGGCGCAGGAGACGGGGGCTGTCCCTTCTAGTGTCGGGGCGCGCGGACAGGCTGCGTCGTCGGCCTTGCACTCGCTTCGCTTCGAGGTGAACCACGGCCAGGCCCCGGAAGGGCGCGCTTTTGTCGCGCGCGGTCCTGGGTACCAGTTGCTCTTGTCCGCGACGGACGCGGTCCTTGCGCTGCGCCAGCCGCACCTGTCCAGTGACAGCGCCGGCCGGGCGGGCGGTTCGGTCGCAGGGAAAGGCGTCGCCGAGGATCCGGCGCGGCTCGTTATCCGGATGGCCGGAGGCAGCGCGGCCGCGCGCGTCGTCGGGCTGGAGGAGCTGACCGGAAAGGTCAACTACCTGCTGGGAGATGACCCGGCCCAATGGCGGAGGGGCGTGCCGACCTACGGGCGTGTGCGTTGCGAACAGGTCTGGCCGGGAGTCGACGTGGAGTATTACGGGACGCAGGGAGAGCTTGAGTTCGATTTCGTGGTCTCCCCAGGCGCGGACCCGTCGCAGATCAGCTTCGACATTCACGGCGCCTGCGGTTTGAGGGTCTCGCCGCAGGGCGAACTGATCGCCGACGTCCCCGGTGGTCAGATCACGCTGCGACGGCCGCTTACCTGGCAGCAGCGCGACGACGAGCGCGTCGAGATCGCGTGTTCGTATGAGCTGTGCGGCGAGCGGTCCGTACGGGTTCGGCTCGGAGCGTATGAACCAGCATTGGCCTTGGTGGTCGACCCGGTGGTGGAGTTCTCGACGTACCTCGGCGGGAGCACACCCGACCCGCTCACGACTCAGGACCAGGCGTTCGCCGTCGCCATGGATAATCTTGGCAACGCGTATGTAGCCGGTCGGACGGGGCAATCCAATTTTCCCACAGTGAGTGGATCCCTCGGCACGACCTCCAATGGAAGCGGCGACGCTTTTGTCGCCAAGTTCGATCCGATTGGCAACCTCCTGTACTCGACGTACATCGGCGGCAGCGACGCTGACCGGGCGAACGACATCGCGGTCGACTCGGTGGGCAACGCTTACATCACAGGCCAGACTTTCTCGACCAACTTCCCCACGCTTGGCGCGTTCCAGCCCACGCGTCGGGCGGGCTTTGACGCGTTCGTCATGAAGCTCAGTCCTTCCGGCGACGCGGTCGTCTACTCAACCTACCTCGGCGGGAGTAGCGACGATCAGGGCTTGGGGATCGCCGTGGACGCCGCGGGACACGCGTACGTCACGGGCAGCGCCGGCGGAGGTGGCTTCCCCTTTTTCCACACGACTTCGGGCGCATTCAAGTCGACGCCGAATGATCCAGGCGGCGTATCGGATGTGTTCTTCGCAAAGCTGCACCCGTCGGGCTCGTCCCTAATATATTCCACGCTAATCGGCGGGGGAGGCTATCAGGATTGGGGCAATGATATCGCCATCGATGCGGCCGGACGAGCGTGCATCGTTGGGACGACGAGCGTCTTCGCCGGCTCCCCAGGCGCCTTCCCCGCGACCGCCGGCGCCTTTCAGGGCCCCGGACCGCTTACCAGTTTCGGCCACGAGGATGGTTTCCTGGCCATCATCGATCCCGGCGGCAATGGCGCCGCCGACCTGATCTACAGCACGTACCTGCGCGGCGCCTCCGGCTTCGGCTTTGAACGTGCGGACGCCGTCGGTCTCGACTCGGACGGCGACGTCTACGTTGTCGGATATACGGCATCTGGCAACTTCCCGACGACGCCGGGCGCGTTCGACACAACGTATAACGGGACCGGCGATGTATTCGCCGTCAAGCTGAGCCCGGGCGGTAATGGATCGCAGGATCTGGTGTATGGAACATACATCGGCGGCCCGACCGGCGACGGGGATACGGACACCGACGCAGTCGTTGATGACAACGGCGGCGTCTTCCTGACTGCGATAACTTCCGGCGATTTTCCGGTGACCTCCGACGCGATCCAGCCCGCGATCCCGGGAGCCGGCGACGCTGTTCTTGCCCTCCTCAGCCCGGATGGTTCGTCGCTGGTCTATTCATCGTACGTGGGGGGAAGCCTTGACGATCGTTCGCACGGCGTCGCCGCTCATGCCTCCGGTTCGGTCGTCGTCGTGGGGGAGACACAGTCCGCGAACTTCCCGTCGTTCAACGCATTTCAGCCGACGCGGCGCGGCGCGGGAGACGCGTTTGTAATCCGGTTTACGGGCTTCGTAATCAACGTGCCCCCCACATTACTCTGTCCCGCACCCATAAACGCCGAGTGCACGTCGCCCGACGGCGCCCAAGTGACGCTCAACATGAATGCGGCGGACGACGATGGCGATGCCTTGACCGTCGTCTGGACGGTCGATAGCGCCGACGTTCAGACCGACACCGTCCCGGCAGGCCAAGCGCCCACAACGGCGGCGGTGACGCTGACGCACCTGTTTTCGATCGGAACGCACACACTGGAAGTTTCGATTTCGGACGGGACGGACGTTTCGGCGTGCCCGGGCATACTCATCGTCGTGAGCGACGCCGCGGCTCCGGTGCTCGTCTGTCCCATGCAGCTCGAGGTTTCGGCGGATGCAAGCTGCCTGGGCGCCGTGCCCGATGTAACGGCGCTCGCGACCGCGAACGACGACTGCACACCGGCGGGCTCGATCTCGATCACACAGGCGCCGTCGGCCGGCACGGCCGTCGCGCTCGGTCTCCACGCAATCACCGTGAACGCAATCGACAGCTCCGGCAACAGCGTTTCAACGGAGGTCGCGCTGGTCGTCCTCGATCAAACCCCACCAACGATCAGCGATTCGCCCGCCACGGCTTCGATAACCGCTAATGCCGATTGCAGCGCGGCCGCGCCCGACCTGATCGCCGATGTCGTTGCATCGGACAACTGTTCCGGCACGATCGAACTCGCGCAGGAGCCGCCCGCCGGGACGCCCCTTGCACTTGGCGCAAACGTGATCACCATCACCGCTACCGATGCGGCCGGCAACAGCGGCAGCATCGACGTCGCGGTGCACGTTCACGATACGATCCCGCCGGCGATCACGCGCAACGGCGCGGACCCGCTTGAGATCGAGTGTCACGCCGGCAGCTTTGTCGATCCCGGCGCCATCGCCGTCGATGCGTGCGATCCGGAGGTGCCGGTGTTGATTGGCGGTGACACGGTGGATGTAGGTTCCATCGGAACCTATTTCGTGACCTATGATGCGCTCGACGACTCCGGCAACGCCGCCGAGACCGTCCACCGCACGGTGATCGTTGGGCCGCAGACGCCCGTCGCCAATGCCGGCCCCGACCAGACGGTCGCCGAAGACACGCCGGTCGTGCTCGACGGTTCGGCTACGAGCAGCATCTTCTGCGGCACGCCGAGCTATGCCTGGACGCAAGTGGCGGGCGAGCCGGCGCTGCTGGACCTGAGCGATCCCATCCGGCCGACGTTCGTCGCGCCGCTCGTTCCCATCGGTGGCGCCACGCTCACCTTCGAGCTGGTCGTCACGAACGGCGCGCGCGTTAGTGAGCCCGACGTGGTCAATATTCACATTGCGAACGTCAACCACGCACCGGTGGCCGTCGCGGGTGAGGATCAGACCGTGGCCGAGATGACTTTGGTAACGCTGCATGGTTTGGGCAGCTTTGATCCCGATGATGATCCCCTGAACTATGCGTGGGTGCAGCTCGTCGGGGAGCCCGTCGTGCTCGATCTCACCGACCCGATCAACCCGGTCTTCCTGGCGCCCCTGACCGGACCGGTGGGGACGTTCCTGGGGTTCGAACTGACCGTCGACGACGGCATCGACACGCACGCCGACTTCGTCACCATCGTTGTCGAGAACGTGAATCACCTGCCGACCGCGAATGCCGGCGAGGACCAGACCCTCGCCGAAGGGGCGCTGGTCGAACTCGACGGCACGCTCAGCAGCGATCCCGACGATGACCCGCTGACATACAACTGGTCGCAGCTTTCCGGTCCCGCCGTAACGCTCACCGACGGTGACACGCCGACGCCGACCTTTAGCGCTCCGGATATCGCGGCGGGCGGCGCCGCCTTGGTATTCCAGTTGCAGGTGGAGGACGGTTTTGGTGGATCAGCCACCGACGACGTCACGATCATCGTCGAGAATGCGGACTCGCCGCCGGCATGCGCGCACGCCAAGCCTAGCCACGACTATCTCTGGCCCCCCAATCACAAGATGGTTCGGGTCAAGATCGAGGGCGTGCGCGACAGTCTCAACGACCACGAGGGCGATGATGACGACGACGACGAGCATCCGCGGCGGCGCAAGTACCACTCGCGCTCGCACGGACACTGCGGCCGGGGTGAGGTGACGATCACGATCCTGAGCGTGACGCAGGATGAACCCGTCAATGGGCTCGGCGACGGCGACACGGGTCCGGACGCGGTGATTCAAGGCGAGAGCGTGCTGTTGCGGGCCGAGCGCTCCGGAGGCGGTAACGGCCGCGTGTACCGCATTACGTTCCTGGCCGAGGACGAACACGGCGGAGCCTGCGTCGGCGAGGTCACGGTCTGCGTGCCGCACGACAACCGCAAGGGCGCCTGCCGCCGCGGCCACGGCAATAGCCCGGATCCTCAATGCGCAGACGACGGGCAGATATACAACGCACTCGGCGACTGAAGCTTCGCTCGGTCAGCCTGATTTCGAACCGCCGCAGGGCGCAGTAAGATTTGCCACCGGCCTGCTGGTCACGAAGACCTACGCCGACAGCACGGAGGTGAATTACACCTACACCGCCGACGGCCGGTTTCGGACGCGGACGTGGGCGCGGGAGCATGCCAGCTCGCCGCTGGTGACGACCTATCGTTACTATGGCGATTCGTCGGGCTTCACGCCGCCGGACGGCTATTCGAACGTGGCCACCGGCGAGCTCGGGAAAATCGAGTACAGCGACGACACGCCGGACGTGCTCTACGGCTACACGCGCGACGGGCTGCCGGAGACGATCGTCGACGCCGCGGGCACGCGCGTGCTGACGTATGACGCCGAGACGCGCGAGCCGATCGGCGAAAACCTGCCCGACGGCTTCTACGGCGCGGGCCGCGACCTGGAGCGCGGCTATCACGCCGACGTGGTCGGGCGGCTGACGACGCTTTCGATCGGCGCGGAATACGAAGCGGCGTATGATTATGATGACGAGGTGAGCTCGAACGCGACCGGCCGGCTGAGCCGCGTCCGCGGGCCGGGGCTGCCGGGCCCGACCGGCGGGAGCGACAACGGCGTCCATTACACGTATCACGCGGACAGCGATCTCGTGCAGTATGCCCGCACGAAGACCGGCGCCGGCACGGTGCAGGTGCAGACGCGGCGGGAATACGAGCCCGGCCGCAACCTGCTGACCTACGTCGAGAACCGCTGGGCGCCGGCCGGGGCGAACACGCTCGTGTCGAAGTATGAGTATGGGAACGATGCGCGGTCGCGGCGGACCAGCGTCGTGACGACAGGTTCGGCTTTTTCGGCCGACCGGCTGACGCTCTGGGGCTATAACGAGCGGAACGAACTGGTCTCGTCGTATCGCCATGCGGGGACTGATCCGCAAGACCCGGACGCGGAAGTAGCCGTGGAGCGTCGGCTTTATGAGTACGATCCGATCGGGAATCGCATGGAGGCGACGGAGGGAGACGATCCGGCGATGATTCATAGCTACATCGCCAATGCGCTCAATCAGTATCCGCGCGTGGATGTCGGCGGCGGAGCGGCGCCGATCGCGCAGGGCTACAGTTATGACGCCGACGGGAATCTCGCGCGCCAGTGGCTGGTCGGCGACGCGAACTGCGACGGGCTGCTGAACAGTTTTGACGTGGACTCGTTCGTGGCGACGGTTGGTGATCCCAATAGCGTCGAACCGCCGGTGGGATACGAGGGCGACGCCGAGTGCTGGAGTGAGCGCTACGGCTGGGCGGACGTCAACGGCGACACGTACATCAACAACTTCGACGTGGACCCCTTCGTCGACCTGCTGGTCGGTGGACAGGCGGCGCTGGCGCGGACGCTGACGTGGAACGCGGAGAACCGGCTGATGGACGTGCGGCCGGCGACCGCGGAGACATATCTGCCGACAAACGGCTCGGCGATCCGCGTCGCGTTCAGCTATGATTACCTCGGGCGGCGAATCGAGAAGATCGTGTACACCTGGCAGTCCGGCAGTCCGAACGCGTGGGTTGAGCAGAGCCGGATGCGCTTCGTCTATGACGGATGGTTATTGCTCGAAGAATTGGATGTTGATTCAGAAGGTGATGTCGAAGGCGTGCGAAGACAATACACCTGGGGTCTCGATCTGGCGGGCCAAAATGGTTCTCTGAATGACCGCACCTCGGCCGGCGGCATCGGCGGCCTGCTCGGCATGTACGACACCCAGGGCACCACCACGGGTGAGAATCCAACGGCTGATGACAAATCCTACTATTACTGCTGCGACGCCAACGGCAACGTGGGCCAGGTGATCGACCTCGCCGGCACGACTTCCGCGACTCGTCGCGTGTGTGCTTCTGCGATCGCGAGGTGTTCCGGCACATCGCGGCGACATGGCGCGCGTTGGTCGAGCTTCCGGCACGCAACCTGGTTCTGCTGCGGTGCGCCCATTGAGAAGCGGTGTCGCGGCCTTCGGCCGGGCTCGGGACAACGGCGCCCGAGGCAGCGCGGTCTGGCGAATCAGCCCAGCGTGGGGTCTGCCGGCGGCTTGCGCCCGACGATCCAGAAGTTGTCGCTGACGGCGCAGGCGCGCAGCGCGACGACCTCAAAGCCGCACGTGGAAAGCAGGTGTCGGAGCGTCGCCGGCGTGAAGTATTGCAGATGTTGGGGCCAGCGGTAGCCCGACCAGCGCCGGCCGAGAATGCGCCGCAGCCAACTGCCGTAGTTCGGAACCTTGTGGACGCAGATGCCGCCCGGGCGAAGCAATTCGTGCATTCGTCGCGCGATCTGCAACGGACGAGGCTCGTGTTCGAGATAGCTGACGGAGACGACGAGATCGAAACTGCCCGGCGCGAACTGCGTCTCGAGCAGGCGACCGCGGCGCACGGCGGTCGGCGGAAGCCTGCGCAGGGCGCGCGTCACCATGCTGGCGGAGCTTTCAACGCCGACCACGTCGAAACCGCGGCGAGCGGCGAGCGCCAGCAGCCGCCCGTCGCCGCAACCGACGTCGAGCATACGGCCGGCCGGCGCGTGGCGCTGGATGAAGCGGAGCGCTCGACCTTCGCGGCTGGGCTTGAGCCACAAGACGCCCAGCGTCCAGACCCGCATGAACGGATTCCGCAACCAGCGTTCGCGGCGCTGCGTCGCGAACGACGAGGTCCACTCAAAGGCGGTGTCGATCGCCTCGTCGGACGGGTACTCGGGTAGATAAGCGATGCGGCAGGAAGCGCACTCGACGAGCCGCCACTGCGCCTCTCGCATCACTTCCGACGAAGACTCCGAACCGCAAACGGGGCAGGCGCGGCCTACCACCATCCCCGCGATCGAACGCGACTCGGGCAACTCTGATTCGGGCATAAACTCATCCGTCATGTGTTCGTGGCGGCCCGCCGAAGTAAGCACGACGGGACGGCCGGTGCGGGCTCAGGGCCGAAGAACCGCGCACCGACCCGCACCGGGCGCGGGGAACCAGTCGGCACCGAAACACGGCGTATCCGACATTGACCAGCTCCCCGAAAGCTGATCCAGTCGTCATGAGAGTCTAACCGCCCCGAAGACGGCAGGAGACTCTCGATGAAGCGGAAGCGTCACAGTCCCGAGCAGATCAACGCCAAGCTGCGGGACGCCGAAGCGGGCCTGTCGGCCGGGTAGACCATGGGACAGGTCTGCCAGAAGCTGGCGGTCAGCGAGCAGACGTTTCAATCGCGCGCAGCTCGGCGTGCTCGTGCGGCGCGCAGAAGGTAACGGACATGCCGCTTGCGCCCGCGCGCTCCGTTCGGCCCACTCGGTGAACGTACGTCTCGGGCTCAGCGCTGACGTCATCGTCGATCACGCGCGCGATCTCATCGACGGGTAGCCCCCGGGAGGCAAGGTCCGTGGCGACCAGCACCGATGTCGTCGCGGCGCGAAACTCCTTCCGCACGCGAGGCCGGTGGTCCTGCTCCTTGTCGCCGTGCATCGCGGTGGACCGCACGCCGGCCCGCTGCCAATCGCCGGGGGCGACGTTGTCTGCGGCTCGCTCCGCACGCCTGAACACGCGCGTCCGCTCGCGCGGCCCCTCACGCAGCAGTCTGGCCAACCGGCCAGGCCTGGCGTGCTGCTCGACGAAGCGGGCCCCGTGGCGCTTCTGGCAGGGGTGGTTCCGCAGCGCGATCTTCCCTTCCACCCCTTCCATCAATGAATAGGCTTCCACCCCCACTGATACCCCGGCGGCGATTGCCCATAGCTATACGCATTCTCGCTTTCGCCGGAATTGTGGCTGTCGCCAGCCAGGCAGCCCCACTCGACCGGGC
Organism: Phycisphaerae bacterium; assembly: GCA_050184295.1. Classification (GTDB taxonomy): domain Bacteria; phylum Planctomycetota; class Phycisphaerae; order UBA1845; family Fen-1342; genus JBFXAM01. The sequence goes on from JBFXAM010000102.1 coordinate 8,426, forward strand.
CGCGCCCATGGGTCGCGAAGCAGTGCAACCAGCCGGCGCGGTCCGCGATCAGCAGCTCCAGCTTGCCGTCGCCGTCGAGGTCCGCGACCGCGGGCGAGCACTCCGCCGGCGCCTCCAGCGCGATCTCCCGCAGCACATGCCCCGCGCTCGATAGAATCACCAGCACGCCGCGCTCGGCGCCGGCCGCGTCACGCTCGATGGTGGTGACAGCGATCTCCAGCGCGCGATCCTCATTGAGATTCGCCACGACTGGCGCGCCCCACACAACGCCGCGCGTGCCCACGCGCCAGCGCGCCCCCTCCACGCCATACAACCCCACGCTGCTGCCCGGTCCCTCGAACGGCCCCGCGGTACAGACGAGCACTTGCGGCGGGCCGTCGGGCGCGCCGACGGTGCGCGGCGCGGCGACGACACTGGCGCTGAAGTCCAGCGCCGCGGACCAGGTCGGCGCGACGCGCAACCCGCCGCGGGCGCGCTCCACGCGATAGATCGTCGCGCGCTGGTCGGCGATATAGCCCCCAACGCCATCGACCGCGCTGTTCGCGACCGGGCCGGCAAGAATTCCGGCGGCGGCACTGGTCTCGCCGCGCGTCGCCCCGGTGGACGCCGTCAGCACGCGCACGCTGCCGTCGGCCGCCGTCACGAGGATGTCCGGCGCGCTGCCTCCGAGCACGCGGCCCGCGGCGAGTCGCACTCCGACCGATTCGTCGCCCGGCGCCCCATGCCGCCGCGCGCCCGCCGTGCTCCAGATGATCTTGCCCGAGACGCCGCTGATCGCCGCCAGCTTGCCACCGCGCGCCGCGATCACCCCGTCGCTCACGCCGTCGCGGTTAACGTCCAGCGACAGCGGCGGCGCGATGATGGCGGCGCCGATGTTCTGCTTCCAGCGCTCGACGCCGTTGCGATTCACGAAGTGCACGAACCCGTTGCGACACGCGACGAACAGCCCGTCGTCGCCGGCCGCGAGTCCCATCACGTCGCGCGGGCCGCGCTCGGTCGAGCGAAACAGATACTCGACCGCGCCATCCGCCCGCACGCGCACGACGCCGTCGGCTTCATCGCCCGCGTCATCGAACGCGGCGCCCAGCGACGCGACGTAGACGGCGTCATCGATCGGCAGGACCGCGCTGAACCACGCCGTGAGCCCCACCGGCGCGCGCCACAACCGCTCCAGTCTCACGCGGTCGACCGAGGCGAGCTTCGGAGGCTCACCGGCCCGGCGGCGCTTCCAGTCGTCACGAAACCGCTGCCAGTCCGCGGTGCGGTCGCCGTAGTCGGTGCCCGTGACGCGTGCCAGCATGCGCTGCACGCGCGGATCGTCGACCTCGTACCGATTCAGGATGCGCGCCGCGAGCTCCTCATGGCGATTCGTCCACGCCGCACCCGTCTCGCGCTCCCATTGCCGCACCGCGTGATCGGCGGCGTCCGACGACCCCGCCTGCGCGAGCAGTTGCAAGCCGCGCGACACCGACCAGTCGAGCCCGCGCGTGCGTGTGAGCCACCACGCGCCGCCCGCGGCGCCGAGCAGCGCGAACGCGAGAAGCACCGCGCCCGGCGAGACGCGCGCCCGTCCGCGCGTTGGACGACTTGCCGCTTTGGGGATCCGCAACGCCACTTTCGCTCCGCGAGAACGACGCACTGCTCGATGTGCGATCGGTATATCTTGGTTCGTGCGTTTCCGCACGTGGCTGAACGAGACCGCGTCTCAAAAAAAGCGGTGGCGCTGTCGACGGGTGAAGGTGGCGTGGTTCCGGGGGGCCGGCCGATTTTTTCGGTCGCGGCTGTTGCGTAATACTCGCGAATGATTTAATATTCAAACAACGTCCGGAGACCACGATCGCTCGGCGCGCGGCCTTCCTGACAATAACGCTATATGGGCCGAAGGGTTATGAGCACGCCGAACCACCAACCCGACACCCTTGCCGGCGGCGGTGCACGCCGGTGGTTGCGCCGGCTGGGCGTTGCCGGATTCCTCTTCTTCCTCGGCAAAGGCCTGGTTTGGCTGCTCGTGGCGTTTGTCGCCGTCGAAGGCTGTCGCCGTTGACGCCGCGCCCGTCGCGCGCACCGGGCCACTCCGCGCATGGGGCGCCCCCCTCGTCGCGCCGCCGCAGCACGCAACCGCACCCTCGACGATCAGGAGCCTTACGTTGATCAGCAATGGAATCATGAATCGCTTGCGCGACGAGACCCGCCCGCAACACGAGCACGCCGAGAGTCGTCCGTTTGAACAAGCGCTCGCGGCCGGCCGATTGCCGCGCGAGCTCTACGTCGAGAATCTCGGGCAGCGCCTGTGCATGCACAAGGTGCTCGAAGCGCCGCTTCGTCAACTCGTCGCGCGCGACCCGCGCCTCGCCGACCTGGTCCTCGACGAACAGTATCAAACGCCCAATCTCCACGCGGATCTCGCCTTTTTCGGCATCGACGCCGCCGTTGTCCGCCCGCGCGCCGCGACCGCGGCGCTGGTGCGCGAGATCGAAGCCGCCGCGGACCAGGAGCCGCTCGCGCTGCTCGGCTTCTTCTATGTCTTTGAAGGAAGCAAGAACGGCGCGCACTTTCTCGCCAAGCGCCTGCGCGCCGCCTATCAGCTCGAACAGAACGGGCTGCGTTACTTCGATCCGCACGGCGACCAGCAGCGCCCGCTCTGGCACGCGTTCAAGGCGCGCATGGACCTCGTGCCGCTCACACCCGCGGAGGCCGACGCCATCGTCGCCGCCGCACGGGCGACGTTCCAACGCGTCGCCGAGGTCGAAGACGAAATCTATTACGAGCGGATGGGCGCCGCGCCCGCGGCGTAGGCTCGCAGCCCAGTGCCGCTGCGCGCGGAACGAGGGATTCCGCGCCGCCGCTAACCGCGCGGCGCACGCGACCCGCGCGCGAGATCCTCGACGTGGCGCACGTGGAAAAAACGCGCCGCGAGCGGTTTGTCGGCATCGGGGCGCGCCCGCTCGACGGGCTCAATCTCCACCGCCAGCGATTCCTGCCGCGCTGCGTCGGCGAAGCCGTCGGCGGTCGAACGCCACGCATCGCACAGCAACGCCGCGCCGCCGGGCTTCAGGTGTCTTCGCAGGAACGCCGCGATCGGCGCCAGGCTGCGTCGTTCATAAAGCACCTCGGCGGCGACGATGCGGTCGGCCACCAGATCAGGATAGGTCTCGCGCCAGTCGACGGCGCGCACCGTCGCCGGCGCGAGCCCGCTGACCCGCGCGCTCTCCAGCACAAACGCGAGCGAATCCTCGTCGTAGTCGCTGATCACGGTCGGGTACCCCAGCCCCGTCGCCACCAGCCCCACCAACCCCAGCCCCGCGCCCAGTTCGAGCACGTTCGGCGGCGCGACCGCAGGCGCCGGCCCCCACGCCGCAACCCGCTCCGCGAGCAGCACGCACGCCGGCCAGAACTCCGCCCAGTATGGCAGGTACTCATCCGCGGCGAAGCGCCTGGCGGTGCGCGGATCGTCGACGAGCGCGTCGAAGTTCGCTGGCCCGAGCAACTCGTAGGTGCAGCCGGCGACGTCGACCCGCCGGCGCGTAACGGGGTACCCGCGGAAATGCTCGGGATCCGCGCTGCTCATGTCACAGGGTCCAGGTCGTGCGTCGCGAGCCGGAACATCGCCCCACAGCGTTGCCGATCGCGGCCCGCCCCGCAAGTGGCGGGCGCGGTCCGAATCGGCCTCGCGACCGGCGGGCCGGGCACACCGGCGATGCTCGGGCCACCAGCCGCCGCGCCGATCGCGCACGCCGCCGTCCCGCGCGCGGGGCGGATTCCGCGAACCGGCGGCGCCGAATTCAGATGACGATCGACGATGCGGCGTGTAAGATCGACGCACGGAATCAGGTCATGACCCGGTGTGATCCGCCGGACCCACTTCGAGGATCGCCGTGGCTGCTCACCCTGTCGCAACCAGCCGGCCCGCTGCGCGTGTGCGCTTGCGCCCGTTTCACGGCGCGGATGCGGACGTGATTGTGACGTGGGTGACGTCGCCGCACGACACCTACTGGCTCGCGCCCCGCACGGCGCCGCCGCTCACGCGCGAGAAAGTCCGCGCCTGGGGCGGCCCATTGCGCGAACAGCTGGTGCTCGCGACACCGGACGCCGACGACGCGATCGGCTACGGCGAGGTGAACGTGCTGCACCGCAATCGAGCGGAGTATTGGCTCGGGCACATCGTGCTCGACCCGCGCGAGCGCGGCCGCGGACTGGGGGTCGCGTTCACCGAGGCGCTGTTGCGGCACGCGTTTCGCCGCTACGCCGCCGTTCGCGTCACGCTCGTCGTATTCGAGGAGAACGTGCCGGCGGTGCGCTGTTACCGTGCCGCGGGGATGCACGACGACGGACACGAGACGCATTTCTTCCCGGCCTACCAGCGCTACGAGCGGCTGTTGCGGCTCGCGCAACAGGCCCCAATCTGACGCGCGAAACCGCCGGATGTCGGCCGTTATCGGCCGGCGGCGCTGGCCGGGCGCGACGCCGGCGGATATAGTCCTTTGGCCGTGATGCCTCGCGGTCCGCGTGCCGATACGACAACGGGAGCACCATCGTCTCACCCGCGCTGCTCGCCGTTGCGATTGCGCGTGTGCGCTGGGATTCGCGAGCGCGGCGGGCTGATTCGGGTGCGCGGGGTCGAAGCGGAATGACGACAAAACTCGAGTCTGCCCTCGGCGACTATCTCAAACAGATCAAGAAGTACGACCTGCTCACCGCCGAGGACGAGCGCGAACTCGGTTCGCGCATCCGCGCTGCCGCCGCCACCGACGATCGCCTGGCGCGCGGCGAGATCACCGTCGACGAGATCGAGCGCATCCAGCGCGACGCCGCCGAAGCGCGCGCCCGCATGATCCAGGCGAACCTGCGGCTCGTGATCAGCGTCGCGAAGAACTTCCGCAACCGCGGCCTTCCGATGGAAGACCTCGTGAACGAGGGCAACGTCGGGCTTGTGAACGCGGTGGATCGGTTCGACCCCGAGGTCGGCTCGCGCTTCAGCACCTACGCCAGCTACTGGATCGACCAGGCGATCCGCCGCGCCGTGCAGAGCGCGTCGCAGATGATCCACATTCCCAGCTACCTGATCGAGCAGATCGGACACATGAAGCTCGCGCTGCGCGAGCTCGAGGAGTCGCTCGGCCGCCCGCCCACGTCTCAGGAACTCGCGCGCGAAATGGAGACGACGCCACGCAAGGTCGCCGCGATCTCGCAGGCCCTGCGGGCGTGCGCGCGGCCCTCGGCCAGCGCTTCCGACGACGACGGCGCCTCGATGGCCGAGTCGCTGCCCGACCGCCGCACACCCCCGCCGCACGAAGCCGCCTACTCCGAATCCGACGTCGACTTCGTCAGCCGTATGCTGTCCCGGATCACCGAGCGCGAAGCCCTCGTGCTGAAGCTCCGCTACGGCCTCGCCGAACCGAGCGGGCGGCGCATGACGCTCAAGGAGATCGGCGAACAGGTCGGCCTGACGCGCGAACGCGTGCGGCAGATCGAGAAGGAAGCGAAGCGAAAGCTCGAAGAGTATGTGAAGGAATATTTGTAGGCGTTCCGGCGGCTTGCACCCACTCGGCGGCGCCCTTCCGACCCGTCAACCCGCCTGCTCGCGAAGCGCCGTCTGAAGCCAGTCGCGCGTCTCATACCACTGGCGACGGACGGTTCCAGGTGAGAGCCCAAGCTGATCCGCCGTCTGCTCCACGCTCAGCCCCACGTAATAACGCAGCCGAACGATGCAAGCCTTGCGCGGATCCTCGTCGTCGAGCCGCGCGAGCATCGCCGCGAGGTCGACCGTTTGCCCGTTGGATTCCAGGGCGCAGGTCGCGGCGGCGTCAAAATGACAGCGCCGAAACAGGCCGCCGCGCTTCTGGGCCGCCCGGGCACGGGCCTCCTCGACCAGCGCGAATCTCATGACCCGCACAATCGAGGCGCAGAAATGGGCGCGCCCCTGCCACACGGGGCCCTGCGGCGCGAGGCGCAGATACGCCTCGTGCAAGATCGCGTCGGGATCGGGCGCGGGCCGCAGTCCGCACCGGCGGAGGCACGCGCGCGCCGCGCCGCGCAGCTCTTCGTAAATCGCCGGCATCAGCTCGTTTGCGGAAAAATAACGCGGAGCGAGCGCGGGACGCTCGCCAAGCTGAACCGTCGGCCCCTCGATCACGTTCTTTTCCCACTGCCGTGGCGGACGGCGGATTCCCGCGGCGTGAACCGCCCGCGCCCGCGTTGCTGCGCCGAGTGTAGCTGGTTGACCGCGACGCAGCAAAACAATTCGGAGAACTCGCCTTCGCGCGCACCACGGAAATTCTCGCGGCGCCGGCCGCGGCGCGGAAAGAGAAAACCGGCCGCGCGCCGCAAGTTGCGGCGGCGGCCGGTGTTCGGTTGATTACCGCGCGAAATTCGGAGGCGCCGACGAGGCGCGTGGCGGGCGATCCACGCTGCGCCCGGTCGGCAACGACCGTACGCCGGCGCGCGTTACCCCTCCCCGCTATCGTTGGCGCCTTCGGACTCGTCCTCCGATTCCTCCGCCTCACTGCCGTTGTCGCCCGGCGGGTTCTCCTCGCGCGCGACCTGGTCGATCGCGTCAAAGATCGTCATCGGCAGATCGCCGCTCGCGAGCTCCTCGATGCGATCCACCAGGCGATCGATCTCGGCCGCCGCTTGCTCCGGAGTGCCGGCGTCACCGGTCAGGGCGCGCAACCGGTCGAACACATCCAAGAGATCGTCGCCCTTCGCCTCCGGGAATGCCATCCCGAGTCGCGTGACGCTCTTCGTGATCGACTGCAACTCGCGACGTTCGCCGTTCGCGGTTCCCTTGGCGTTCGGGTCGACGGACATGCCGAGACGGTTGACCACCTCGTCGAAGCGGGCGGCGCCGACGCCGTTGCGCAATTCCGTGACCGCGGGGCCGATCTCGGTCATCGGCAGCGTGCGGAACGTCCGCGCGAGCTTGGGCATGGCGGCGGCCCGCGGCAGGAAGTCCTGCAAGGCCTTGGCGAGATTCTCCTTGGATAGCGGGAGCTTCGGGTCTTTCTGCTGCTTGCGGATCACGTCCAGCGATTCACCGAGCTGCCGGTAGACCTCATCCACCGCGCCGACGCCGATGGGCACGGTCGTCGGCGGCGGTTGGCGCTGGTCGTCGAGCGCCACGCCGACCACGTCCACGAGGATAGCCTGGACGCGGGTTTTCTCGCTGAACGTTCCGAGCCGGTCGACGATCTCGTTGGCGATGTCGCCCTTGTCCTGATCGGTGAGCATGCCGGTCTTGAGCCGGTCGATCAGGTCTTCGAGCTTCTCCTTCGGCATGTCCTCGTCGTCATCTTCGTCCTCGTCGTCGGGGTCGTCATCGCCGTCGTCGTCCAGGTCGTGACGATCGCTCAGTCCGTCGCCGTCGTCATCGCCGTCGTCGTCTCCGATGAGCCCGTCGGCGTCGATGTCGGAGTCGTGGTCGTTGAAGATGCCGTCGCCGTCGACGTCGAAGTCGTGCTTGTTCAGCACGCCGTCGCCGTCCACGTCGTCGTCCTCGCCGTTGGGGATGCCGTCGCCGTCGATGTCCGGCCCGTCAAGCCGGTCGTACGGGTCCATCCCCATCATCAGCTCTTCGAGATTCGTGCGGCCGTCGTTGTCGCTGTCGGCGCGGACGGCGGCGAGCTCCTCGGGCGTGAGACAACTGATGTCGAAATCGCCGAGCTCGGGATGGAAGCAGGGCCGACTGCGATCGGTAATGAGCGCGATGGCCGTGGAATCGGCG
>JBFXAM010000103.1:0-15972 GCA_050184295.1 Phycisphaerae bacterium
CCTGTTCGCACTGCCTTGTGCGCTACGGCTGCGAAACGAGCAGCTCGACGAACGGATCGATGTCGAAGTTGTTGACAGAGCCGTCGCGGTTGATGTCGAGGTTGCAGAGCCAGTTGCAGGCGGCGAAGTTCGTCGCGTAGGCGTCGACGTCGGCCAGGGACATTACGAACGCGTCGATGTCGAAGTTGTTGATCGTGCCGTCGCAATTCGCGTCGCCGCGCGGGAATCCGCGGCACTCCGGCGGCGTGAGAATCAAGGCGTGGTGAATGGCGGGATCCCAGCGGTGGAACGCGTGACAGGCGATCTGCCCGGCGTTGTTGATCGCCGCGGGGTAGGGATCCCAGGGCGAGTCCTCGGGCAAGAGCGCCGGCAGGAGGGTCAGCGTGCCGGCTTCCCACATGAAGCCGGCGCCGGAGTTAAAACCCGTTTGTCCGCGGCCGACCACGACCTCGTCGTCGTTCATGTCGATGCACTCGGTCGTGAACCGATAGCCCCAGGGAGCGTCCGGGACGAGCGGCCCGATCTGCACGATCTGTCCATCGCGCCAGAGGACGGCCGTCGGGCCGTCGTTGTACCGAGGACCGATCGACGATTGTCCGGCGATTACGCCCACATTGTTGATCGCCACGGCAAGCGAGGCGTCGTGTGTCGCCAGTCTCGGGAGATTCAGGATATTATCACCGGACCAGACGACAGCTCGGGACACGAGTGCGCCCTGTGAATTGAGTGCCTGCGACTGCCCGACAACTGTCCCCGCATCGTTGATGTCCCAGGCATCACTGTGTCTTCCAGCCAACACGCCAAGATCGATGAGCGCGCCGTCCCAGAGGAATGCGTGGACAGGGCTGAATAGCTCCGGCGTAATCTCGGACGATCCGACGATCCAGCCCTGCGCGTTGATTCCCGCCGCGATCGCCGTCAGACCGGTGCCCAGCCGGCCTACATGATCGAACCCGGCTGTGGAAAGCCGGTACACGATGTTTTCATAATTGGGATACTGCGCATCTCCTGCAATCACGCCGTCCGAGTTGATAGCCCGAGCCTGAAAGTAGTCCGCGCCCAGCGGTTCGGGCAACGTCGCCATGCGACCATGAGACCACACAAAGCCGACGACGATCTCACTTCCGCTTCTGGCTGTAGAGGCGCCGATCACTATACCCCGGTTGTTGATGTCCGTTGGTCCGGTGAATTGACTAGCGGGCAACAGCAGGCCGATCTCCGTCACGCCCCAACCGTTGCCGCGAAGTTCCGCAGGAACACAGATGAGTAGTACCGTCACCCAAGTGAATACGCGCCAACGCGTGAAAGCTCTAGGTGTCATCGGGCCAGCTCCGACGTTCACAGCGGGAGCGGGGAGCCCCTCCCGCGCTCACGACGAGTGGAGTTGCCGTTCGTGCTAATCCATGTCAAACAGAGCCCGCAACGCAGCGACAGTCGCGTAGAAATACGCCCAGTCACGATCGTCGGCCGGTTCGCCAGTCTCGCCGCGGGCGGCAGATTCGCCGCCGCCCGGTTCACCGGAGGGACAGGGTCCAAGAAACTCCGGCACGCACCGGGGATCCGCGACGACAAGGTCCACGAAGCAGTCGATATCGATGTTGTTCACAACGCCATCTCCGTTGCAGTCGCCGACGCCCACACGATTGATACCGTAGGGAGCGCCGTAGTTCTGTTCCCATGCGTCCGGGTCGGTGATCGCGAGCGCGAACGCGTCGACATCGAAGTTATTTCGACAGCCGTCGCCGTTGAAGTCTGCCCGGAGCGGCCGGATCGCAAACAGAAATCCGTCGTTTACTGCGAGAAGTGTGGCGTCGGAATTTACGGCGATCGTACTTCTGAACTCCTGCCGGACCCAATGATCTGCAATTCGCTCGGCTGGCCGATATACCCAAGTCCGGTTCAATTCTCGGAACCCACCTTGTCGGTAACAGACGGCGATGACTTGGCGCCCATCGCCGACCTCGCCTTGGGCGCCTTCGGTCCCGACGTAGAATCTATATGGGTCCACTGCCGGTGCCCCCCATATGGGCCGGTCGGCGACGAGCGGTAATTCGTCCACGTATGCGGCCGTATCAATGGCATCCCGCCACTGCCAAACGGCCGCGCCCTCCTCGTAATACAAAATGTCACCATGATGCGTGACGGCGGTTGTGTGGGAGAGACAGTCACCCGCGCGGATTGGAGACACCCAACGTCGAACTGCGTCTCCGGTGATGCCGGTGCGATTCCGTAGGCCATACAGTCCGCCATCATCGCCGCCGACGACTACCGCCCCAGCCAACGGAGAGAATGTGGAATGGACGCTTGGGGATGTGAACGTGCCTGAGTGCACTTTCGGGTACACGATGAGTTTCGTGGACCACGCTACGACGCGCGCCGGCTCTCCCCTCGCGACGTTGTCAGAAAAGACTGCGAACACATGGTCGCCGGGGCTACTCGAGAACGTGGAGCAGTAGAGAAGATTGACTCCTGTCGCGTATAGGTCGTCGGAAGGATCGAGAGGCCCAATCGCGGGGCAGGAAAAGGTCTCTTGACCATTCGGGTCGGCCCGCAACGCGGTGTCCATCTCGAACGCGCGCCCTTGTCCTTCGATCGCCGGATCGATTGAGACGACCTTGCCATCACCCAGCGCGAACACGCGATACCCACCGACCTGCAACCGGTTCATCTGTCCCGTGGCCGGCGACGCTCGGTCAGCTCGTAGTGTCGCGCTGCTCCATTTGAAAACGGGCGCGCCCGGCAGCGGCGAGAGGTCATACGCCAGCAGCCGGCGATCCGTTTGCAGGACCACCCAGCGATTCTGGAGCACGAGCGGCGTTGAACGGACTTTCTCTCCGATTTCGGGCAACACGATGGTCTGCGTCGGCGTCGCCGGTGCCGTAGGGACGTACGATGGATCGGCGATGTCGAAGATGAACACCTGACCGGGCGCGGTCGTCGCCGCCGGCTGACCAACGATTACATAGTTGCGCCCATTCACGCGCGCGATCGCGGCCCCGCACGTGTGATACACGACACCCGACCCATCGGGCTGGGGCGGGACGATCGGCGCCCACCAGCGCAGCTCCGGCGCGTGCGGACCGCGGACGGTCGTGTAGCACGTGTTGCCGTCATCGCGCGCGAACTTCGGCCAGGGATCATCGGGGTCGAGTTGGGCAAATGCCCCAATCGGGTGGGTGAAAATCCCCAGTTCCATGACCGCCACCATACAGCGCCAGCCCCACGCCGACGCCCGTTTCTCCGCCGTGCGCTGCGCGCCGCACCGGCGAAGAACACCCGGCTTGACTCGCGACCAGCCCGCCGGTACATCGGCTCGCAAGCAGCCTAAATCCGCGTCCGCGGCGCCTGGCACGCTTCTAACTTCCAACCCATCAACTACTTGCAACGCAACGCCGCTTTTCTGAGTGTCCTCGTTCGGGTTCATGAATCGATCCTCTCGTTCATGCCCGAACACACCGCCCATCGTCGCGCCCGCGTCGCCCTCCTCCGACGCACGCGCGCCCCGGCACACTCGCTGCCCGCCGGCGGCGCGGCGTGGTCTTCTGCGTGCGCGGCGCGCGGTTCACTCTTTCCCTGCACGCGGCGTGCCACACGAAGGAACGGGAACAGGGAGCGGGGAACAGGCGCGGAAGACCGGCACGAAAGGACCGAACGACAGGGATGGAGGGACCAAACGACAGGATCATAGAGACCGAACGGCACGAGCGAAGAAACGGAGGGACGTCGGGACGAAGTAACAACTGCAGCCGCACGGCTGGCGGAGTCAGAGCCGCGGGCGCCAGCCCGCGATTTGAAGCGATACGAGCACAGCGTGACGCGCGGCCTCGTTGACATCGGAATCGCGGGCTCGCGCCCGCGGCTCGGTTGCTTGTGGCCTTCAGACCCCGCCGCGCCAGCGGCGGGCCGGGCCGATCGGATGCGCGTCGTCGCGCCGGGCGGCTAGAATCGCCCGCGCCATGACTGAAACCGCCCCGCCAACATTGGCCGCGCCCACCACCGTCCGGCGCACGTTCGCCCGACCGGGTCCGCGCGCGTTTGTCCGCGTCGGCGCCGCCGCGGTCCGCGCCACTGTGCGCTGCAACCGCGAACCCGTGGGCGTGCACGTCGGCGCGTGGACGCCCTTCGAATTCGACCTCACGCCGCACCTGCGCGACCAGAACGAACTCGAAGTCGTCGCCGAGGACGAGGTCCACCCGACCGACGGTTTTCTGCCGACGCTCGGCGTGCGCTGGACGGGCGTCCGCGATCTTGAGATTCTCACAACGCCGACACGGCTGCGACCACTCGCCGTACAGCGCTCCGCGACGCGCGGGTCGCAACTGCTGATCGACGGCCGCCCGACGCGCATCCGCGGCATCCTGCACTGGGGCTGGTATCCCGAGCTGGCGCAGCCGTGGCCGAGCGAGGAGCAGATGCGGCGTGAGATTCGCGAGCTGCAATCGCTGGGCTTCAACCTCATCAAGTTCTGTCTGTGGATTCCGCCGCCGCGCTATTACGAGTTGTGCGACGAATCGGGCATGCTGGTGTGGCAGGAGTATCCGATCTGGAACGCGCCGGTTGCGGACCCCGCATTGCGCGGGCACTTCGCCGAGTTCTTCGCGCACGACGGTCCGTACGCGTGCGTCGTGCTGCGCTCGTTGACGTGCGAGAACGACCGCGTCGACCCGGTGCTCGGCAAGCAGTTGGTCGACCTGGCGCACGAGATGATTCCGGGCTGTCTCGTGATCGACAACAGCGGCTGGCTGTTCAACGAGCGCGTCGGCGACTTTCACGACGAACATGTTTACCTGCACAACGCGCAGCTCCCGTTCTATTCACAGCGACTGCGCGGCAAGCAGCACAAGCCGCTGCTTTGGGGCGAGAGCATCGTCGCCAGCACGCTGCCCGACGCGGGCTACGAAGCCGCCCTGGCGATGCGGCGCCACCAGGTCGAGACGCTCGCCCGCGACCTGCCCGACGTCGGCTATGTGCTCACCGCGCTGCGCGACGTCGACAACGCCCCGCTCGGGATCTACACGCGCGACGGCCGGCTGAAGTACACGCCCGAACAATGGGCTTGGCAGCGCGACACGCTCGCAACGCCACGCTCGATCCCGCCGGTCGCGACGCAACGACCCCGCGGCGGCGAGCCGGCAACGGAGGATGCACCGCACGCCGAACGGCACCCCGCGCACGCCGGAACTTCGCAGCCGCACGACGCGCGCACGTCCGACCCGCCGTCGCCAATCAGGGAGCCTGTTCGCTCACCGTCGTCGGGCCCGCTGCCAGGCGCGGCGGATTCCGAGTGCCGTGCCACATGCGTGAACGCACTCGCCGATCCGCCGCCAATCATCGGACCGCGCAAGGGCGCCTGGAAACACCGCGACCATACGTGGTGGTCACCGGTCGTGCGCGTGCTCGTCGACGACCTGCCGCGCGAGCGCATTGAACACGAAGCCCAGTTCGACCTGCTCTCCGGCCGCGTGCTCACCCACACCGACGGCACACGCGTGCTCGTCGAATTGCTCGACACGCACGGCCACGTGCCGCCGCGCCATTTGCCGCTCGTGATCGAGTTCACCAGCGAAGGCCGGCGCTGCGTCGTTTCCGCGCTGCGACACGACACGCCCATCGGCGTTGAACTATGGCGACTGCTCCAAAGCCGCACCGGGCACGCGCCCGAGATCGGCTCGCTCGTCGGCACTTCGCTCGTATTGGAGCATTGGGAGATGTCGCTCGACGCCGAGCGCACGTGGACGCGCGTCCGCAGCGACACGCCGCTGGTCAACGGCGGCGCCAACGTGTTCGAAGGCTGGGCTTCGTTCCGCACGCGCTTCGAACACCCTGGCGGCCGTTGCACGCTGCATTGCGCTGCCGTCGGCGATTACTTCGAGTTCTTCGTCGATCACCGCTGGACGGGCGAGGCCGGCCCGCGCGCCGGCACGTGGGACGGCGTGCGCGACCTGCCGCGCGAGTTCGAGCTCGACCTTCCGCCGGGCGAGCACGAGCTGCTCTTCCGCGTGCGCGACTGGCGCGGCGGCGGCGGGATGGTCGGCCCGGTGTATCTGGCGAGGGATTTGCGCGAGCGGATTTTCTAGCATCGGCCGACGACGCCGCACTGCCGATGCTGATCGCATCCGCCTTGCAGAGAACGGCGCAGCGCAGAGCGCAAAGCGTAGGCTGGGTTGAACGAAGCGAAACCCATCCGATCGCGGATACCCGTGACAGACGGTGGGTTTCGCAGAGGCTCAGCCCGCCCTACATTCTATTCACTCTCAACAGCTCTTCGTGGAGCGTGCGCTCGTGCCCCCTGACCCGCTTTTCCTCGGCCTCGACATCGGCACCACCGGCGCGAAGGCGCTGCTCATCGACGCGGCCGGTCGCGTCGTCTCCGAGGCGCTCGACGAATACGCGCTGCACACGCCGCGGCCGCTCTGGTCGGAGCAAGCGCCAGCGGACTGGTGGCGCGGCGCGTGCGCTGCGATCCGGCGCGTGCTCGCGACGCCCGGCGTCGACGCGGACGCCGTCGCTGCGGTGGGGCCCACCGGGCAGATGCACGGGCTCGTGCTGCTGGACGCGCGCGGCGACGTGCTGCGCCCGGCGATCCTCTGGAACGACCAGCGCACCGCCGACGAATGCGCGGAGATCACGCGGCGCGTCGGCCCCGACCGCGTGCTGCAATTCACCGGCAATCCCGTGCTGCCGGGCTTCACTGCGCCGAAGCTGCTGTGGGTGCAACGGAACGAGCCGGATGTGTACGCGCGCGTCGCCCACATCCTGCTGCCGAAGGACTACGTGCGCTATCGCCTCAGCCTCGAGCTGTACAGCGACGTCGCCGACTCGTCGGGCACCGCGCTCTTCGACGTGGGCGCGCGGCGCTGGTCGCGGGAGATGTGCGCCGCGCTCGATCTGCCGGCGGCGTGGCTGCCGCAGGTCGTCGAGTCGCCGGTCGTGTGTGCGCGGGTCTCGGCGAGCGCGGCGGGGGAGACGGGGCTGCGCGCCGGCACGCCGATCGTCGGCGGCGCAGGCGACCAGGCGGCGCAGGCGGTCGGCGCCGGCATCGTCGACGAGGGGCTCATCTCGGCGACGATCGGCACCTCGGGCGTCGTGTTCGCTGCGTCCCGAAGCTACCGCGTCGAGCCGCAGGGACGTCTCCACGCGTTCTGTCACGCCGTTCCCGGCATGTGGCACCTGATGGGCGTGATGCTGTCGGCCGGCGGAAGCCTGCGCTGGTATCGCGACGCGCTGTGCGAACTGGAAGTGCAGCAGGCCGCCCGCGACGGGCGCGACGTCTACGACCTGCTGTGCGAACAGGCCGCCGCCGCTTCGCCCGGCTGCGAGGGACTGATCTTCCTGCCGTACCTCTCCGGCGAACGCACGCCGCACGCGGACCCTGCGGCCCGCGGCGTCTTCTTCGGCCTGACGCTGCGGCACACCAAGGCACATCTCACGCGGGCGGTGATCGAGGGTGTGAGCTTCGGGCTGCGCGATTCGCTCGAACTCTTGCGGGCGCTCGGCGTCACCGCCGACGAGATTCACGTCAGCGGCGGCGGGGCGCGCAGCACGCTTTGGCGGCAGATCCTCGCCGACCTGTTCAACACGCCGATCGTCACATCCACCGTCTCGCAGGGTGCCGCGTATGGCGCCGCGTTGCTCGCGGCGGTCGGCGCGGGCGCGTTCGCCGACGTGCCGGCGACGGCGCGCGCCGCGAGTACGCGAGCGGGGGGCCCCGCGGGCGAACGCATCAGCCCGTCCGTGAATCGGCCGATCTATGAAAAGGCGTATGAACGCTACCGGGCGCTCTATCCCGCGCTCGCACCGCAGTTCCATCGCCAAGCGCCGGGCGCCGACTGAGCGGGCCTGTCGCGCAGCGGACGCCGCCGACCGCCGCGCCGACGCAAACCCGCAGAGCCACCAGGAAAGGCGAGGTGTCGAATGCCGACCGAACCGACGGGTCCACGCCAGCGCGTTCGAGTTACGCGCGGGACGCCATGCGCCGCACACCGCAGGCCCCGCCGCGCTTGCGTGATGCTCGCGCTGGCAGGTCTCCCGCTCGCCTTCACGGCCTGTGTCCCGCCGCTGCCGCAGAACATCGGCAACGACGCACTGGCGCAGCGCGAACTCGACTCCACTTTCGGGGCGGCCCGCGCGTTTCGCGAAGCAGGCGTCGCCGACGCGCTTTGGCTGGAAATCGATCGCAGCGCGGCGCGCGGCGCGGTCGGTGGATATTTCGCGCGCGCGATCCGCGCCGAACTCAACGCCGCGCGCCGCGCGGACATCCGCGCCCGGAACCCTGCGAACGCGTCGGATACTACGGAACTCGCCCGCCCGCCCGGCCTGGTTGTGCTGCTCGCCGGCGCGAGCACGTTCTATGATCGCGGCCCAATCGCCAAGGCGCTCGACTATCACCGTGACGTGGGCGCGCTGCTGCGCGCGGCCGGTTTCGACACCTGGTTTCTCGTGGTGCGCGAATGCGGGACGCCGTATGGCGGCGGCGATCTCGCGGATCTGCTCGACGCACTGGACTGGCTCGAGATCGAAGGCCGGGCGGCGCTGGATGTCGAACGCGTCTACCTGGTCGGGTATTCGTCGGGTGCGACGCCGGCTCTGCTGGCGAGCCTGGATCGTCGCCTCGACGCGGTCGTCGCGATCGACGGCCTCACGCGCGCCGATCTGTTCGAGCAATACTGGCTGTTCGACAATCTCGTCGCCAATCTCTATCCCGAGAACACCGGCATCTGCCAGTTTCGCGCGACGCTGCACACGTACGGCCTGCCCGGCTCGCCCGCGTACGCCGCACTCGACGTGGTTGGGCGCATTGATCGCCTGAAGAGCCCGCTGCTCGTGATTCACGGGCGACAGGACGTGATCTATCCGTACGCCGACTTCGTTGCGCTGCGCGATGCGTATGAGCGCGCCGCACGCAGCGCGGCCGCGCTTCCCTCGGCGGAATTCGTCACGATCCCCGACGCCGAGCACATCCAGATCTTCGAGCGCAACGACGTGCGTTCGCGCGTGATCGACTATCTACTGCAACACTAGTTCGCCCCAGGCCTCGCGCACACCAGGTGTCGTGACTCAGACCACCGCGGCAGGTCACGCAATCGGGGAGCGCCGGCGTCCCGCGGGTGCGCGCCAGGGTCGCCCCCGGCGGGGAGCCGATGCTCCCCGAATCAGATTCGTGCGCCCATCTGCGGGGCACCACGCTAACGCAGCTTTCGCCGAATCCCTTCGTAGTCCACCGGCCGCTTCTCGTTAAACGCGGCGATGCCTTCCTTTGTCTCAAACGTCAGATTGTTCAGCGACAGCCAGTCGCGGGCGTGGCCGACCGTCAGGTGCCACGACAGGTCGCGCCAGAAATTCAGCTGCTGCTTCGTATACCGGATGCAGCCCGGCAACTTGTTGATCAGCGTCGTGCACATCTTGTCGACCTCGGCATCAAGCTCCGCCCGCGGCACCACGCGATTCACCAGCCCCCACTCCAGCGCCTGCGCCGCCGGAATCTCCTCGCACAGAAAGAGAATCTCGCGCGCCCGACGGTCGCCGACGATCAGCGGCAGCCACTGCGTCGCGCCGCCTGCGGGCACGCTGCCGCGCGCCGTGCCGACCTGGCGGATGTAGATGTCGTCGGCGGCGACCGCGAGGTCGCAGGCCATGTTGAACTCGTTTCCGCCGCCGACCGTCATGCCGTTCAACCGCGCGACCGTCGGCTTGCCGATGTTGCGCAGGCGGTCGTGGGCGTCGATGAACGCGCCCATCCACTTCCAGTACGCCTGCGGTGCGCCGACGCAATGCTCCTGCTGCTCCTTCAGGTCGGCGCCCGTGCAGAACGCCTTGTCGCCGGCGCCCGTCAGCACCAGCACGGCGACGCTGTCGTCGTGCGACGCGTCGAGAAACGCCGCCGCCATCTCGTTCAGCGTCTGGTAGTCGAACGCGTTGTATACCTCGGGCCGGTTGATCGTCACCGTCGCCCGGCCGCGCTGGCGACCGTGCTTCTCGTAGAGAATCCTACGGAAACCGAACTCCGCGGGGTCTCTTCCGCCGATGAACTCCGCCGCGCCGGCTCCGTGAGTGTTGCCCGTTTCTGCGCCGTGACTGTCGTTCATGCGGGCCTCCTCGTGGGTTCCGCACTATACCAGCACGCGTGCGAGCCGACAGCGCGACCCGCGTGCACGACGACGCAGCCGCCCGCTGGCGAGGCCCGGTGATCCGCCACGGCGAAGGCGCGGCCGTTCGTAGCCGGGCGCGGACCGCAGCGACACGCCCGGACCGTCACGCCGCCCGCGACGCGGCAGGCCGACGGGCCGCAACGAATCCGCATCGGACCGCGACGACCCGTTCGCATCCGCGCGAAACGCGGCGTCGTCGCCGCATGCATCGCCGGCGCGCCGTCGAAATCTCTTGCCAAACGCGTGAGCGCGCGGTTAGATTCGTCTCTACGATAGGTACGGAGCCGCTGTGTCGCGCTCCTGTCAACCGCACCCTTCGACCACGAGGAGGCCGTCAATGCGTGTGATCATCGTCAACACGGTTGTGCCGGCGCGCCGCCTCGCCCGCTCGCGCTAGTTTCCGTTCCGACTGCGGTCGATTTCCGTCCGCGGATGGACACGCCGCACCCGACCGGGTCGCGTGCCGTGATCGAGCCATCGCCGCACACCGCTTGATTCCCTGATCGCCGATCTGCGATTTCGCGCGCGAACCGCGCCGTCTGGTGCGTCGCCTACCCGTTTGCTGCTGCGCAGCCCGGGCCGGCGGCGCTCGGGCCGCACGCCGCTCGCGCCGCACAAGACAGCAACGCGCCGTCCGCGCGCCGCGAATCCGCGGCCGCCGGCGGCTGAGTTCTCACAAAAGGAACCGTTCCGCAATGAACCTGGCAAGCTTGGGCTACGACGCGAACTTCGAATTCTGCTTCCACGCGTACTTGAACGAAATCGTCGGCCACTCCGCGGCGCGCGCCGGCATCGCAACGCCGATCGTCGCCCGCGTGGCACGCGAGGACCGCGAGAGCTACATCGTTTACACCGACGGTCGGGCGCTGCGCGCCGGCGTCCGCGGCTCGCTGCGGCACCGCGCCGCGTCGCGGGCCGATTATCCCGCCGTCGGCGACTGGGTCGTCGTCACCCCGCGCGCCGCCGAGTCGGCCGCGACGATTCAAGCCATCCTGCCGCGCCGCTCGCACGTGACACGCAAGGCCGCGGGCCCGCGCGCGGCGCCGCAGGTCATCGCGGCGAACGTCGATCGGCTGCTGATCTGCTGCGGGCTCGACCACGACTTCAACCTGAGGCGCATCGAGCGTTACGTCACGCTCGCGTACGCCGGCGGCGCCACGCCGGTCGTCGTGCTCACCAAGGCCGACTGCGCCCCGAACGCCGCCGACCGCCGCGCCGCCGTCGAAGCCTTGTGCATCGGTGTGACGTGCATCGAGTGCAGTATCGTCGACGATCGCGGCATCGCGGAGCTGCGCGCCACGATCGCGCCGGGCTCGACCGCCGCGCTCGTGGGCTCGTCCGGCGTCGGTAAGTCGTCGCTGATCAACCGCTTCGTCAACGAAGCGCGCCTCGCCGTCGGCGCCGTCCGCGAGCATGACAGCCGCGGCCGCCACACGACGACCGCGCGCCAGTTGTTGTTGCTGCCCGGCGGCGGCGTGATCATCGACACGCCAGGCATGCGCGAACTCCAGGCGTGGGCCGATGCCAGCGACGTGGACGCCGCGTTCGGGGAGATCGAATCGCTCGCGGCGAGCTGCCGCTTCCGCGACTGCGCTCACAGAGGCGAGCCGGGCTGCGCGGTGTTGGCCGCGATCGACTCCGGCGAACTGCCCCGTGAACGCCTGTCGAGCTATCACAAGCAGCGACGTGAGATGGAGCATCTCGATCGCAAGGACGATCCGGCGCTGGCCGCCGAACACAAGGCCCGTTGGAAAGCGATTCACAAGGCGGCCCAGAAACACATGAAACAGAAGTATCGCTTCTGACGCGACGACGACGCGACCGCGCCCCGGCTGTTTCGCGCGTGCCCGCCGACCGCCGATCGGCGCGCCGCGAACCACGCCGGCGGACCAGCGTCCTAAGATCAGTGGGGCGGCGGCCACCCGCAACGTCGCGCGCCGCCGCCCCGGCGAAGGCCCTTGAACGTGTCCACCATCGCGCAACACATTGCCGAGGGCCCGCGCCGAACCGCGCGTGCCCTTGCGCTCGGCGCGGTCGCGCTCGCCGCAGGCGCTCTCGCCGCGCACGCCCAGCCGCGTGCCGCCGTCGAGGTGCTTCGCGCGGATGCCGAGGCGCTTCGCCGCGCACAGCCCCAACTGTGGCAGCAATGCGACGACCAGGTCGCGGCGTTGCTGCGCGACCACGTGACCCACTACGGCAACTGGATGAGGCGCTCCGCTCCGCCGGCGCCCGACCTCGCTCCGCTGCAACTACCGCTCGCGTACCTCGCGTGGCGCTACGAACGCGCCGGCGACGTTCTCGATCTCGGCCCGCGCCTGCGGATTTCCGCGCGGCGCGTGTTCGCCGCCGCGCTCGCCGCGAGCGCCGACGAGCGCCGAACCGATTTTCTGCTGGCGCGGTACGCGGGCGCCGACCGCGACGAGCAGCGCCTGCTGGCCGCGGTATTGCCTGGGGCGCTGTCGGCGGCGCGGGCTTCGGAAGTGATTCACGAGCAGCTCTCCGAGCGCGCCCCGATCGACGTCGAAGGCCTGCTCTTTCGAGTGCTCCACCGCTTTGCCGCTGAGCTTCCCCGCGCCCAGCGGCGCGAGTGCTATTCCTACCTGCGCGGGCGCTGGACGCGCGGCCCGGTGCGCGACGGCGCCAACGTCTGGGAAGTACTGCTGCGCCTCGATGCGCCCCGCGCCGCGCGCGACCTCGTCGCGCTCGATCAGGATGAACAGGTCGGCGCCCGCGACAAGGACACCTGGAAAGCGGTGCAGTTGCTGTACGACTACGGCGGGGCCGACCCGGTGGTCGCCGACGCCGCCCGCCGGTGGCTGCGCGAGTGGGCGATTCCGACCGGATTCGCCGAGGCGCGCCTGCGAACCGTGCTGCTGCGCGCCGCCCCCGACGAGGAGCATGCCCGATTCGTGGAGTATTTCGAGCTGCGACTGGCGGAGTGCATCGGCGACCGCGGCCCGCGCGAACTCACGTGCTACCTTGCCGCCGGCCTGCTCCATGCCGACGCGCCGCTCCTCCGCCCCGCGCTCCGCCGCGCGGCCGTCGACGCCCGCATCTGCGAAGCGGCGCGCTGGGGCATCGTCGAGCGGCTCGTTCGCACGGACGACGAGCAGGCCGAACGCGTTGTCCGCGAGATTGTCACGGATGAAGCCCTTGGCGACGAGCACACGCGCTTCCGCCGGGCGCTCGCGACCTGGGGCGACGCCGGCCGACGTCTGAGCGAGTGTCTCGCGACGGAGCGCGGCGCGCCGTAGGGCGGCACCGCGGCCTGCGCGCCCCGCGTGTCAGTTCAGCTCCTGCACGTCCGCGACCAGCAGGTGGACAAGCTCGCCGGCGAAGCCCATCAAGTCCTTCGCGGCCGCCGCCCCCTCCGGCGACTTCATCGCCGCCTTCAACGCCTCGTGGCTGTCGAAGTACAGCTCCGCGACGAGGTGATACCGGGCCTCGCCCATCGGCGACCCGCGCACCCACCCCAGCACGGTCTTGCGCAGTCCGGGCATCCGGGCGGCGAGCGGCATGTGCACGTTGCGGTAGTGCTGCTCAAAGGACTCGGCATTCGCCGGCTTGCTGTAGAGCGCGATCAGCTTGACCATCGGTGCGTTCCTTCCTGCGGCTTGGCGCTGCGATTCGAAAACGCGGATTGTAGACGGTCGCCATCCGCCCGCGCAGCACGGACCCCGGAGTCCACCCCGCCGGGAAGCACGCCACGCGCCGGCGCACCCACGGACCGCCCACGAAATTCACCCGGCGCATTGAGCACCCCACCCGGCCTGATATAATTCCCCCCTTTTGAACCTGCGGGCGCAGAACACCGCGCGCCCCGGCGACGGATCAGGGAACTTTGCCGACGAAGTCGCGGCCCGCCCGCGAAGGAGACGACCCCCACATGTTTCCCGTGCCCAAGTACTGCTTCTTCACGCGCGGCGTCGGTCGGCATCGTAAGAATCTCCAATCGTTCGAGCACGCGTTGCGCGACGCCGGCATCGCGCAGCTCAACCTCGTCCGCGTCTCCAGCATCTTCCCCGCGGGCTGCCGCATTATCCCGACCAAGTCCGGCCTGAAGAAACTCACCCCCGGACAGATCACCTTTGTCGTCCTCGC
Source organism: Phycisphaerae bacterium (assembly GCA_050184295.1). Taxonomy (GTDB): domain Bacteria; phylum Planctomycetota; class Phycisphaerae; order UBA1845; family Fen-1342; genus JBFXAM01. The sequence goes on from JBFXAM010000103.1 coordinate 14,250, forward strand.
CGAAGCCCGCACCGACGAGCCCAACCGACTCGTCTCCGCCGGCATCGGGCTCGCCGTGCCCGCCGAGGGCAAGCGATTCGGATACATCTCCGAACACCACGGCTACGGCATGAACGAGAAGCGCTGCGGCGACCTCGTCGAAGACATGGCGGCGAGCATGCTCGCGTCGACGTTGGGCATCGAGTTCGACGCCGACGCCGACTACGACAGCCGCCGCGAGGTCTACAAGATGAGCGGCCAGATCGTCACGACGCGCGAGATCGTCCAGACCGCCGAGGGCGACAAGAACGGGCTTTGGACGACGGTGGTGGCTGCGGCGGTCTTTCTCTTCGACTAATCCCCGTCTGGTTCTGGATTCTGGAATCCGAACTCCGGAGGGTTAGCGCCGCGCCGCATGCCGCGCGCCCCAATCCACGATCCGAACTCCAGAATCGACAGCGGCGGAGGCGCCCGTGGTGGAATCGCTACCCGACAATTTCCTCGCGCTCGAACCGCGCCACGCGGACTACAAGTCCGCGCGCTTCGCCGTGCTGCCGATTCCGTACGATGCGACGACCAGCTTCGGCGTCGGCACCCGCGACGGCCCTCGCGCCATCATCACCGCGTCGCAGCAGGTCGAACTCTACGACGAAGCCCTCGGCCGCGAATCGCACGGCGCCGGCGTCGCCACGCTCGACCCGCTGGTGCCCGACGCCGCCGGCCCGCAGCAGACCGTCGAGCGCGTCTACCAGGCCGCCCGCCGCGTCGTCCGCGACGGCAAATTCCTGCTCGCGCTCGGCGGCGAGCACAGCATCAGCTCGGGTCTCGTGCGCGCCGTCCGGCAGCGCTACAAGAACCTCAGCGTCCTCCAGATCGACGCCCACGCCGACCTGCGCGACACCTACCAGGGCACGCCTTGGAGCCACGCCTGCGTCATGCGCCGCATTGATGACCTCGGCGTGCCCGCGGCGGCCGTCGGCATCCGCAACTACTCCGCCGAAGAAGCAACGTTCATCCGCCGCAAAGACAAGCTGATCGTCTCGGCCCGCGACTGCCGCGGCGGCAACTTCTGGATCGACGGCGTGGTCGCATGCCTGACCGAGCAGGTCTATGTCACAATCGACATCGATGGCTTCGACCCCGCGTACGCCCCCGGAACGGGCACGCCGGAGCCCGGCGGGCTCGACTGGTATCAGGTCACCGATCTGCTCGCTGCTCTCGCCAACAACCGCAACATCGTCGCCGCCGACATCGTCGAAGTCCGCCCGCTGCCCCCCGGTCACGTCACCGAGTTCCTCGCTGCCAAACTCGCGTATCGGCTGATCGGTCTGGTGTCGCGCTGAAGCACGCGCTGCCGTACCACCCGCCAGGAAATCGGCCGCCCGTTTCGAGGCACCGCCCTACGGCAGCCGCTCGCGTCGCAGCTCCTCGATCCGCCGCTGCACCACGGCGTACAAGGGATCGCCGGTCATCGCACTCTCTCGCATGCGGCGCTCGATCATGCGGAACTGGGCCAGCGCCTCTTCCCAGCGGCGATTCTGCGCCCACGACTCCGCCAGGTTCATGTTGACGCGCAGATCGTCCGGCCGCAGCCGGTGCGCTGCGCGGGCATGGTCGAGCGCCGCGGCGGCATCGTGCTCGGCCAGCAGGTTCGCGAGATTGGAGTGCGCGCTCCAATCGTCCGGCGCCAGCGTCAGCACCCGCCGAAACACCTCGATCGCGTGCGCCTCCTGCTCGGTCAGCG
>JBFXAM010000104.1:0-15952 GCA_050184295.1 Phycisphaerae bacterium
CGGTGGCGCGGGTCGTGCGGCTTTGGATGTTGACCATGCTGGCGTCGGCGGCAGCCGCGGACAACGCCCCCATCACGTATCTGAGGCATCTGGAGCAGCCGATCTACTGGCCCGGCCGGCAAACGTCCGGCGCCGATCGGTATGAGCGGGCGTGGGAGTCGATCCAGGATCGCAACGCGGGTTCGGCGAACCCGGCGGACAACCTGACCGAGATCTTCGGACTGGCGGACCGCGTCGCCGCGTATCAGTATCGCCCGCGCGACACAATCAACGACATCCGTTACCTGCCGGAGGCGGGGACGCAGGTCAGCTTCTCAGGCGGGCTGGTTGAGAATCTCACCAGCCTCGGCAACGCCAATCAACTCGGGTACTCGACGGGCTGGTACGCCGCGGCGCGCGAGGCGCGCGGCTGGACAACCGCCGGCGGAAAGCCGCGCCTCGACATCGTCATCTTCCCGTTTCACCACCCGCTGCTGCCGCTCATCGACGAGCACACCGTCCGCAAGGAGATTCAACTCTACAAGCGGGTTTATGGCGACGCGTGGGGCGCCGCGCCGGGCATCAGCCGCGGGCTGTTTCCGCCGGAGATCGCGTTCTCGCCGCGGCTGATTCGCGTGCTGGTCGAGGAGGGCGTGAGTTGGGTCGTGGTCTCGAACGAGCACATATCACGGGCGTGCGCGAATTATCCCGTGTTGCTGGGCAGCGGCGGCGTGAACTGCGATCCGCCGAACCGGGCGGACCAGTTGAACCCGGCGCAGAGCGACTGGATTCGAACGAGCATTTCACGCGGATGCGCCCCGGTGAACGCGGCGCCGTATGCGTATACGCCGCGGTACGCGCGGCACGTCGATCCGGCGACGGGCGTTGCATACCAACTGATCGTTGTGCCCGCGGACCAGGCGCTGAGCTGGCAGGATGGGTATTCGCCGCTCGGGCTGGGCGGCGTGGCCGCGGTGCAGGCGTTCAACGACGCAAGCCGGCCGGCGCTCGTCTTGTTGGCGCATGACGGCGACAACGCGTGGGGCGGTGGATACAGCTATTACCGCGAGGCGGTGCCGAACTTCGCCGCCGCGGCGAGCAGCGCCGGCTATGTCATGACCACGATTGAGCAGTATCTGGCGGACCATCCGCCGCCGGCGAATGACTTCGTGCACGTCGAGGATGGTGCGTGGGTCAATGCGGACGGCGATTTCGGCTCACCGCAGTTCCTCAACTGGCTGTGGCCGCTGCTGAACGCCGGCGGACAGATCGACATTCCCAATGGATGGCATGTCGATGCGCGCAACTGGGCAGTGATCACCGCAGCGCAAAACCGCGTGGAGACCGCGGAGCAAGTCGCGGGCGGCGTAAGTATCGTGAAGATCCTGTATCCCGACGCGAGCAGCAGTGGCGCCGAGCGGGCGTGGCACTACTTCCTCGCGGGGCTGAACAGCGGCTTCATGTATTACGGCACGCCGCTGGATCACGAGGTGAAGCCGACGATCGCAAGCAACGAGGCGGTGCGCAACGCGGACCCGGTGATCGGGAGCGGCAGTCTGGATACGACGCCGCCGACGGTCTTCATTCCCCAGCGACATCCCTGGAACCCCGGATCGCTGAACTTCGGGCCGCAGTACGGATATGCGACACACAGCGGCGACGGCGATTTTCATATATGGACCTTCGCCTACGATGTCTCGGGGGTGCAATCGGTGGTGCTGCGTATTCGCACCGATGCGGACGGCGTCGTGACGGACGAGAACCGGACGTATGCGGGCGGTGCGGGGGTCGGGGCGTGGCAGGACGTGCCCATGACCCGGCGCGTGTTTCCGGCGGGAAATATATACAACGATCCCAACATCAATTTCTTTGAGATGCCGACCTACATCGCGGATCAGTACTGGGCGCACGTCACGGGCGTGCGCGATGCGATGGTCGATTACTATGTGGAGGCGACCGACACGCGCGGGTGGGTGAAGCGCAGCCCGATCCAGCGCGTCCATGTCGGCTCCGGCGGCGGGGGTCCGACGGACCGCGTTGCGTTCGAACCCAATCCAGCGCTCGCGGGGCATCCGGTGACGATCCGGTACGACGCCGCGGGCGGGCCGCTCGCGTCCGCGACGAGCGTGCGCGCCCACGTCGGATTTGACAACTGGCAACACGTGCTGTCGCCGGACCTGGAGATGACGCCAGTGCCCGCGACGATGCAATGGCGCGTGACGCTGGACGTCGCGCCCAGCGCTGTGCAAATGGACGTTGCCTTCAACGACGGCCTGGGAAACTGGGACAACAACAGCGGACAGGACTGGCACGCGCCCGTGACTGGCGGCCAGGCGCCGTTTGTGATGGACGGTGCGCTCGACGCCGGCGTGACTGAAATCGCGGCCAATGGGGCACTGCGCTTGTACGCGGAGGTGCGCGGCGACCGGCTGTATGTCGCCGCCCCGGATGCGGGCGAGGGCAACGATCACTTCGTCTTTGTCGCCGCCGGTCCCGGCGCGCTGCGGGCCGCGCCGTGGGCGAAGGCGGGCCTGGTGGCCGATTGGACCGCGTTTCTTGCGGACGAAAACAACAACGACTTCGAGGGCTGGTTCGACGCGGGCGGTAGTGTGTACACCGCGGCAGCGACCGGTCCGAACGGCGGCGTGCTGGAGGGCGTCATTGACTTGGCGACGGAGCTGGGCGGAAGCCTGCCGGCGTCGGTGTGGCTCGCGTTCGGGGCGTATGCGACGGCGGACGGCGGCGCGCTGATCAGCGCCGCGCAGATTCCCGCGTCGGTCAATGGGAACGGCAACATCGACGCGGTGGAGTACGTCGAGTTTGTGATCCGCCGCCCGGGCGATGCGAATTGCGACGGGGTCGTGGACAACTTCGACATCGACGCGTTTGTGCTCGCGCTCACCGACCCCGCGGCCCACGGCGCGGCGTTTCCGGACTGCCGGCGCAGCAACGCCGACGCCAATGAGGACGGGGAGGTCGATAATTTCGACATCGACCCCTTCGTGGCGCTTCTGGTGCCCTAGGCTCATCGGCGAGCCGCCCGCTCTTGCGGCGGAGCGGGCCTGCGGCCAGCCTCGGCGGGGCGTGCGGACGACGTGCGGCCGTCGCGGTGGCAGCGCAGCGGACGTCAAAGTCTGGCGACGCGCAAAGTAGTCTTGCAATGGACGGCGCGGGTCGGTTATTCTGCTTCGCGCGGCTGGGAGCGCGCGCATCGCTCCAGATCTCGTCCGGACTCCCAGCGCGCCCAAGCGCCCGAGTGTCGCAACGGCGCGGCCATCCGCGTCTCGGGCGTTTGTCCCTGGATATCTCTGGCGTGTAACTTCACAACCTGGTCCCGCTCTAGGAGGCGAGCATGTCCGACGTGTTCTGGGGTCGCGCGCTCCGCGCGCTCATCGCTCTTGGCGCCGCGAGCTATTCGGCAGGCGCAGCGCTCGCGGTCGGGCCCGACGTGATTGTGGGCGACCTCGATGGTACGTCGCGGTGGGGATCGGCGAACGGGTTCGAGGCCTACTCGATCGGCACCGTGTCGTGCAACATCGGCGACACACCGCTCCAGTGGGACGCGGACACGAATCAGCACCCCGTAATCGGACAGAATATCTACCGCCTGAAAGACGGGCGTTTCGAGCAACTCGGCCAAAGCTGGCTGAAGCACGGCTTTGCGGCGCTGACGCAGAACCTCTGCGGCACGTGTCAGAACCCCGGCACGAGCCAATTGCTCGGCGTGAACTGTTCGGATCCCTACAGTTCAAGCCTGAACGGACAACAGGGCGGCCTCGGGCCCAAGTCCACGGTCAACCCCTACACCGGCGCCTTTCCCTACCCGCATTCGACCCCGACGGGCAACGCGACGCTCGCCGGCCGCATACAGTGCCTGACCACCGACATGACGCCCGCGCAGAATCCGGGCGCGAGCTACTTCATCGAGGGGCACTATGTCACGCCCGACGACGCGGCGGCCGGCAATCACATGAACAACGTCTCGTGGCGGCGCGTCACGGTCAATGCGAACCTGACGCTCTCGCTCTCGGGCTCGACGCAGCGGCAGGAGCCCGCGATCCTGGCGTGGCCCGACCTGGACGCCGCCGCCGCCGTCGGCTTCACGACGATTCCCGGCGACGGGCGGGTCTACGTCGGCTGGCGCTCGGCTTCGCTCGGCGGCGGCAACTACAGCTATGAGTTTGCGGTCTACAACATGAACTGCGATCGCGCGATCCAGGCGTTCACGGTCAACGTTCCGAACGGCACGACGGTCAGCAACATCGCTTTCAAGGACGTGCCGTACCACTCCGGCGAACCCTACAGCGGCACGGACTGGACCAGCAGCCAGACCGCGACGACCGTCAGTTGGGCCACGCAGACGTTTGCGCAGAATCCGAACGCCAATGCGATTCGCTGGGGAACGCTCTACAACTTCCGCTTCACCGCCAACGCCGCGCCCGCGACCATCACGACGGTCAACCTTGCGCTGTTCAAGAGCGGCTCGCCCGCGTCGGTCAACTTCACGCTGCCCACCGGCGGCTCGCCCGGGACCAACGACCAGTGCGCCAACGCGACGCCGATCGGAAACGGCACCACCGCGTTCGACACGACCGCCGCCACGACCGATGGGCCGGACGAGCCGGCGCTCTGCACGAACGCGGGCTTCTCGCAAGTCAATAACGACGTGTGGTTCCGGTACACCGCGTCGTGCACCGGCGTGGCGACCGTCGATCTGTGTAACAGCACGTTCGATACGAAGGTCGCGGTCTACAACGCGGCCTGTCCGACCTCCACCAACACCGCGATCGCGTGCAACGACGACGCTTGCGGTACGTCGAACCTTCGCTCGCGGCTGACTTTCAACGCCGTCAGCGGCAATCAGTATCTGATCCGCGTCGGCGGCTACCAGGCCGCCGTCGGCACCGGCTCGCTCGTGCTCTCGTGCGCCGCGGGCGCACCGGCGAACGACCTCTGCGCCAACGCCATCGGCGTCACGACCGGGAACAGCTACAACGGCACGACCGTAGCCGCGACCGACGACGGCGGTGCCAACTGCGGCAGCGCCGATTCATCGCCGGACGTGTGGTATCGCTACACCGCGACGGGCAACGGCACGCTGAACGTCAACACCTGCGGCGCCGGTTATAACTCCGTGGTTTCGATCCATAGCACCGCATGCCCCGGCACGAGCGCCACACAGATCAGTTGCAACGACGATTGCGGCGGGTCGCCTTGCGGGGGGCCGGGGTCGTGCGCCTCGGCCAGCGTGACGAACGGCACGAGCTACCTGATTCGCGTGGCCGGCAACGGCGGCGCGACGGGGGCGTTCACGCTCAGCGTCGCGTTCACCGGGGCCGGCGCGGCAAACGACGCGTGCGCGAACGCGACCCCCGTTACCCCCGGTACGTACAACGGCACGACGGTGGGCTCGACGAACGACGGGAGCGCGGGCTGCGGGACGAGCAGTACGTCGCCGGATGTGTGGTATCAGTACACGGCTGCGGTCGCGGGTACGCTCGCCGTGAACACCTGCGGCTCCGGCTACGACACGGTGGTCTCGCTGCACAGCGCTTGTCCGGGGACGAGCGGAAACCAGTTGGTGTGCAACGACGATTGCGGGGGATCGCCGTGCGGCGGGTTGCAGTCCTGTCTGTCGCGGTCGCTGACCGCGGGGCAGAATGTGAAGATCCGGGTCGCCGGATTTCAGGGTGCGACCGGCGCATTCACGCTCAACATCGGATTCACCGGCAGCGGTCCGGCGAACGATCTGTGCGCCAACGCGCTCAACGTGAACGACGGCGCGACCGCGTTCAGCACGACGGGCGCGGCCACGGACGGACCGTCCGAGCCGGGACTATGCAATTTCTTCAGCAATCCGCAGATTTCGCAGGACATCTGGTTCCGCTACACCGCGAGCTGCACCGGCGACGTGACGGTCGACCTGTGCAACGCGAACTACGACAGCGAAATCGCGATCTATGGCTCGAGCTGCCCGACGACCGGCGGCTCGGTGCTGGCGTGCAACGACGACGCCTGCGGCACCAGCGGCACACGTTCGCGCGTCACATTCGCGGCGCAGTCGGGCAACCAGTACCTCATCCGCATCGGCGGATACCAGACCGCGACCGGCAGCGGCACGATGAACATCTCGTGCGTGCCCGTGTTGGTGGGCAACGCGTTGCGCGGTGGATTGCTCTATGACCGCTGGTGGTTTGTCAACGGCGCGCAGGAGCCCGCGGGCGATCACCCGTTGTATCCGCCCGTCGGCCAGCAGTCCGGACCCGATACGCACCGCTGCAAGGAGTGTCACGGCTGGGACTATCGCGGCCGCGACGGCTTCTACGCCAGCGGGTCGCACTACACCGGAATCCGCGGCGTGTATGGTTCGGCCATGACCGCTCAACAGATGTTTGACATCATCAAGCGCAGCGACGTGCCCAACGGGCACGGGTTCGGCGCGGCCGGCCTCAGCGACCAGGACGTCACGGACCTGGTCGAATTCCTGCGGACACAGGTCGTCGACACCACCGCGTACATCAACCCCGCGACCGCGGCGTTCATCGGCAACGCGACGCAGGGCCAGGTCTATTTCGAAACCGGCGGAACGACCGCTTGCCGGCAGTGCCACGGCATCGACGGCGCGCTGATCAACTTCGGCACGCCGAGCGACCCCGAGTGGCTTGGCACGATCGCCGTGTACAACCCGGCGGAGCTGTTCCACAAGGGGCGATTCGGCAGCGCCGGTGCACCGATGCCGTCGTGGTTGGAGGGCGGCGGGATGAACCAGGGCGTCGCCGACATCGGCCGCTATCTCCAGACCGCGCCGATCCCCGTCGATTGCCAGACGAACTCGCATTGCGATGATGGGAATCCCGCCAACGGCCGCGAAATCTGCCGCAACGGACGCTGCCGCACGATCATCCCCGGAGACGCGAATTGCGACGGCGTCGTCGACAACTTCGACATCGATCCATTCGTGCTCGCGCTGACCAACCCGGCGGCGTACGCGGCGGCGTTTCCGAGCTGCGACATCCTCACGGCGGATATCAATCTCGACAACGCCGTGGACAACTTCGACATTGACCCATTCGTCGTTCTGCTGACGGGACCATAGCGGCGAACGACTGACCACGCCGCCCCGAGGGATGCGGCGGCGGAAACGACCACAGGCGGGACGCGATCACCGGTCGCGCCCCGCCTGTGTCATTTCGCACGCGCCGCAGGACGAGTAAAGCCGGAGCGCCGCGCGATCGCGGCCGCCCGGTCCGACACCCACATCCCGAAGCCGGTCGGCGCGGTCAGTCGATCCCCTGGTCCATCATCGCGCTGGCGACCTTCGTGAATCCGGCGCAGTTCGCGCCCACCACGTAGTTGCCCGGCGCGCCGTACTCCTCGGCCGCGTCGCGGCAGGCCTGGTGAATGCGGGTCATGATCTGCTGGAGGCGCTGGTCCACCTCCGGGCGGGTCCAACTGACGCGCATGGAGTTCTGCGTCATTTCGAGTCCGCTGGTCGCGACGCCGCCGGCGTTCGACGCCTTCCCGGGCGCGAAGAGCACCTTGTGCTGGAGTAGAACCTGCACGCCCTCGGGGGTGGTGGGCATGTTCGCGCCCTCCGCAACGCACTGGCAGCCGTTGCGGACGAGATGCTGGGCGTCGACTTCGTTGAGTTCGTTTTGCGTGGCGCAAGGCAGCGCGACGTCGCACTTGACTTCCCAGAGCGGACTGCTGCGGGCGTTCGGATTAATGTCCTCGTAGTGGACCCGGGGGTACTTGTCCTTGTACTCGCGAATCCGGCCGCGCGCCACGTTCTTGAGCTGCATCACAAACGCCAGTTGGTCGCTGTTGATGCCCTCTTCATCGACGATGAAGCCGGTGCTGTCGGAGAACGCGATCGGCTTGCCGCCCATTTGCAGCACGAGCTCGGCGGCGTACTGCGCGACGTTGCCCGATCCGCTGATGACCACACGCTTGCCCTTGAGGCTGTCGCCTTTCGACTTCAACATGGCGTCGACGATATAGACCAGGCCGTAGCCGGTGGCCTCGGGGCGGATCAGGCTGCCGCCCCAGGCGAGCCCCTTGCCGGTGAAGACGCCTTCGAAGCGGTTTACGAGCTTCTTGTAGCGCCCGAACATGAAGCCGATCTCGCGGCCCCCAACGCCGATGTCGCCGGCCGGAACGTCGGTGTCGGGTCCGATGTGGCGGAAGAGCTCGGTGGCGAAGCTCTGGCAAAAGCGCATCACTTCGTTGTCGGACTTGCCCTTCGGGTCAAAGTCGCTTCCGCCTTTGCCGCCGCCCATTGGGAGCGTGGTCAGCGCGTTCTTGAAGATCTGCTCGAAGCCGAGGAACTTGATGATGCTGAGGTTCACCGACGGGTGAAAGCGGAGCCCGCCTTTGTAGGGACCGATGGCGCTGTTGAACTGCACGCGCATTCCACGGTTGACGCGCACTTCGCCGCGGTCGTCCATCCACGGCACGCGAAAGGTGATGACGCGCTCGGGCTCCACGATGCGTTCGAGAACTCGGGCGCGGCGAAACTCGGGGTATTTCTCGAGCACCGGGGTGACCGACTCCACGACCTCGTGCACCGCCTGGTGAAACTCGGACTCGTGCGGATCGCGAGCCCGAACGGCCTGCATGAACTCATCCACGAAGCGCGACATCACAATCTCCCTTGGGCCGCGTGCGCGCGCCGCGTGTGCGACGCGGGCGGGCCGAACGCCGACCCGGCCACGCGTATCGTATTCCATGCAATCCGCAGCAAGAACCGTGCCAGCCGCCCGAATTCCTCGGAAAATATTTCTGCGGCGGATCGGTCCCGGTGCCGAAGGCGGGGCCCCCACAGGGTCGCGTTGCCCGGCGGGGGATAAGATTCGAGCGGGGCGCCGACCGCGGGCGGCGCCCGAACCGGAGGCGCGAGCGGAGACAGCGACATGCCGGAACGGGTGCCCACCGTGGCCGTGATCGGTGCTTCGGCGGATCGGTCGAAGTACGGTAATAAGGCGGTTCGTGCGTACCGGAAGCGTGGTTGGACCGTGTATCCGGTGAACCCGAGCGCAACGGAGATCGAAGGCCTCGCGGCATTTGCGAGCGTGGACGAAATCCCCGGGCCCGTCGATCGCGTGACGCTGTATTTGCCGCCCGCGTCCGGCGTGGGCGTGCTGGAGGCGATCGCGGCGAAGCGCCCGGCCGAGTTCTTCGTGAATCCGGGGGCGGAGAGCGACGAGCTGGTGAACCAGGCGCAGGCCCTCGGACTCGACCCGATCCTCGCGTGCAGCATCGTCGAGATCGGCGAATCGCCAGACGGCTACACGTAGCGGCGCGTGCGCGCCCGCGCCTCCGCCGAGCGGCGCGGCGCTGGGTTGACCGGCGCCGGCCCGCGACGGCCGCGCCGCGCCGCCGGACCGCTGCCGCGCGCGGAGACTTCGCCTACAATTCGCCGCGCAATCTGCACTTGCGCGAGAACCCATGCGCCTGGTCCGCATCACGCTGGCGACGAAATACCGCATCCTCTTTGGCTGCGCGGTCGCGCTGATCATCGGGGCCGCGCTGTTCGTCCCGTGGTACCAGATGGAGGCCCTGCTTCTCGAACCGCTGTTTCGCGAGGCGCAGCGCACGGCCGACGACTACTTTCGCTTGGTACTGCCGCACCCCGGCACGCCCGGTGGAAGCGCACCGGGCGTGCACGGCGACCCGTTCACGCTGCTGCCGCGACGACTCGAGCAGCCGCCGCGGTTCATTCGCATCGATCCGGACCCGGATCGGCCGGACTCGATCCTGTCGGCGGCGACCGAGCAGCCATTTGTGCGCGAGTCGCTGAACGCGCTGCGGCGCGATCCGAAGCGCGACTTCTACTACCGCACGGCGACGGAGGAGGGGCGCCGGAGCTTTTACTACGCGCATGCAGTGCGGGTGGCCAAGAGCTGTCTTGCGTGTCACGACGAGGGGAAGACGGCTGCGCCGTATCGCGAGAATCAGCTGGCGGGCTTCATTACCGTGGCGCTGTCGGCGAGCCAGGCGCAGTGGGACCTGGTGCTGAACCGGGCGTGGATCGTGGCGGCGGGGGCACTGGCGGGGATTCTGGCGATCCTCGTGTTCTACTTCATTACGCAGAAGTTCATCCTCGCGCCGATCGAGGAGCTGCGCGAAGTCGCGATCCGCGTCACCGACGGCGACCTCACGGTCCGGTCGGCGGTACGGACCGGCGACGAGTTCGAGCAGCTCTCGAACAACCTGAACACCATGCTCGAACGGCTCCGCGCGTCGCAGGAGGAGCTCCAGAAGGCCAACCTGCTGCTCGACGAGAAGCTCGGGCAGATGGCCGAGACGAACGTCGCGCTGTTCGAGTCCAACCGGCTCAAGAGCGAGTTCATCGCCAACGTCTCGCACGAACTGCGCACGCCGCTGACGAGCATCATCGGCTTCGCCGAGCTGTTGCTCGAAAGCCAGGCGGGCGAGAGCGGCGACCGCACCACGCGTTTCGCGCAGAACATTCTGATCAGCGGGCGGATTCTGCTGGAGATCATCAACGACCTGCTCGACCTGGCGAAGATCGAGGCGGGACGCGTCGAGCTGCACCTGGAGCCGGTGAGCGCGCGGGAGCTCTGTTCCGCGTTGCAGGATTTCCTGCGCCCGCTGGCCGACAAGAAGAGCATTCTGCTGGTGGTCGACGCGGACGACGACCTGCCCGCGATCCGCACCGATCGCAAAGTGCTGCGGCAGATCCTCTTCAATTTCATGTCGAACGCCGTGAAGTTCACGCCCGAAGGCGGCCAGGTTCGGCTGAGCGCGCGGGCGACGGACGAGAGCCATGTGCGGTTTGCGGTGAGCGACACGGGCCCGGGCATCGCGCGCGAGCACCAGGACATGATTTTTGAGAAGTTCCGGCAGATCGACCAGTCCGCGACGCGGGAACACGCCGGCACGGGGTTGGGGCTCGCGATTTCCAAGGAACTGACGCACCTGCTGGGCGGACGGATCGGCGTCGCGAGCGAAATTGGCGCCGGAGCGACGTTCTGGGTCGAGCTGCCGTTGACGACTTCACAGAGCCGCGAGCGCGAGCCGATCTCGCTGGTGTAGGCGTCCGCCGGCGGCGCGGGTTGTGATTGGGCGCAGCCGGCCGGGTCGCGTACGCTCCGTCCCGCGGGCTGGCGGCGGAACGCGGTTCGGCGGCGCCCGGGAGTCGTCCGATGGAACGAGGGTGTGTGCGGCCATGATCCGCGTCGTCGGTCTGAACAAGGTCTTTCCGAACCCGGACGGCACCGAGAAGACCGCCGTCGATCACGTCTCGTTCGAGGTTCGGCCGGGAGAGGTGTACGGCCTGCTCGGACCGAACGGGGCGGGGAAGACGACCACGCTGCGCATGATCAGCGGCCTGCTCAGCCCCACCGACGGCCGGGTGTTCATCAACGACGTGGACGTCACCCAGGAGCCGGAGCGGGTGAAGCGCGCGATCGGTTACCTGACCGCGAACACAGGCCTCTATGCCCGGCTGACGCCGCTCGAGATGCTGGAGTATTTCGCGACGCTCTATGATCTGCCGCGCGCGGCGGCGCGGCGGCGGATCGGCGAGCTGGCGGACTGGTTGGGGATGGGGGGATTTCTGCGGCTGCGCTGCGGGGCATTGTCGACGGGTCAGAAGCAGCGCACCAACATCGCGCGCGCGCTGATTGCAGACCCGCCGATCCTCGTGCTGGACGAGCCGACGCTGGGTCTGGACGTGCTGAGTAACCGCGTGATTCTGGAGTTCGTGCGGACGCAGGCCGAAGCCGGCAAGGCGATCCTGCTGTCGACGCACGCGCTCGATGAGATCGAGACCATGTGCCGGCGCATCGGGTTGATTCACCGCGGGCGTTTGATCGCCGAAGGCGATCTCGACAGTCTGCGCGAGCGCAGCGGCCGGCAGCGCCTGAGCGACATCTTCCTTCAACTGGTGGGCGCGGATGAGCCGGCTCTCGCATAGGTTGTCGCGGGTGGGGATGATCGCGCGCAAGGAGCTCGCGGACATCCTGCGCGACCGGCGCACGCTGGTCGCGATGGTGCTCGTGCCGATCGTGCTCTATCCGGCGCTCATGCTCGGCTCGCTGCAAGCGCTCGAAGCCCAGACCTCCCGGCTCAAGCAGGAAACGTACACCGTCGCGGTTCCCGACGCGGAGACGCAGCGCTGGCTGCGGCGCGCACTGGACACCGACCCGGCGCGGCGCGCGCCCGGGCCCGGCGTCGCCGGCGAGGACGTCGAGGCCACCGCGGGAGAGGCGCCCCCGGCCGCGGCGCGCGGCGGCGGACTCGGCGTCGGCGACGAGGCCGACGGCGCCCGGCAAGGCGTCCGCCAGTCGCCGCCGGATTACGTCATTCGCGTGGTCTCCGACGTCGCGGGCGCAGTACGCGAAGGCGGCGCGCACGTGGGCTTGATCGTGCACGGCGCGCTGCCCGAGGCGAGTTCAAACGACGCGACCGCGCTCGGACTGGTCGTCGATCAAACCGAGGTGCGCAGCACGATCGCCGCGGCCGGGCTGGATGGCGTGTTGCAGCGCTTGAACCAGCAACTTGTGCTGATGCGCCTGGCGCGGCTGCGCGTCGACGCGGATTTTCTCACGCCGCTGCGCATCGAGGAGCCGCTGAGCGTCGAGACGCCGGAGAAGCGCGGTGGATCGATTCTCGGGCAGATTGTGCCGTTTATCCTGATCATCATGACGATCACCGGCGCGGTCTATCCGGCGATCGACCTGACCGCGGGCGAGCGCGAGCGTGGCACGCTCGAGACGCTGATGGTCGCGCCCGTGCCGACCGTCGACCTGATCGCCGGCAAGTTCATGGTGGTCGCGTTCATCGGCATGCTGAGCGCGTTTCTGAACCTGCTGTCGATCGGCGGGACGATCTACCTGAGCGGCGTGAGCGACCTGCTCAGCCGCGGCAACGCGGTGCGGATTCCGCTCGAAGCGCTGCCCCTCGTGCTGGTCGTGCTGCTGCCGATGGCGGTGATGTTCAGCGCGCTGCTGCTCGCGGTGTGCAGCTTCGCGCGCAGCTTCAAGGAAGCCCAGAACTACGTCATGCCGGTGATGGTGGCGGCGATGATCCCCGGCGTCGTCGGGGTGTTGCCGGGCGTGCGGCTGGAGGGCCCGCTGCTGATCACGCCGGTCGCGAACATCGTCGTGCTGACGCGCGACCTGTTCATGGGGCGATTCGACGTCGAGGCGATTCTGTGGGTGATGCTGTCGACGACCATCTACGCCGGGGCGGCGGTCGCCGTGGCGGCCAAGCTCTTTGGTCAGGAGGCGGTGCTGTTCGCGGACAGCGGGTCGCTGCGGACCATCTTCCAGCGCCGTTTCTTCAAGCCCGCGGCGCGGCCGAGCGCGGCGCAGGCGCTGCTGCTGCTGGCGTTGGTGTATCCGCTCAACTTCTTTGTGCAGCGCGCCGTGTTGCAGAACCCGGCGCTCACGACCGGCGGGGCGTTCCTCTGGGCGCTGGCCGCGATTCTGATCGTGCTCTTCGTGTTCCTGCCGATGTGCGCCGCACAGTACATGCGCGTGCGCGTCGAGACGGCGTTCGCGCTACGTGTTCCAACCGCGGCGGCGTTGCTCGCCGCGCTGTGCTTCGGGCTCTCGACCTGGATCCTGGTGCAGCAGTGGCTCCTGTATCAGCAGCAGTTTCTGCCCGTGAATGAGGACCTTCAGCGGGCCGGGGCGGCGATCGCGGAGCTGCTTCAGACGGTCCCGCCGGTGCTGGTGATTCTCGCGATGGCGGTGGTGCCCGGCGTGGCCGAAGAGCTTTTTTTCCGCGGGTACGCGCTGAGCGGACTGCGCGGCGCGATCGGGCGCGTCGCGGCGGTTTTCGTCGTCGCGCTGGCCTTCGCCGTCTACCATCACAGCATTCACCGCATGTTCGTCACGCTCGCGCTTGGGCTGGTGCTCGGCGCGCTGGTGATCCGGGGCGGGTCGATCTGGCCCGCCATTGTCGCGCACGTCATGCACAACGCGCTGCTCGTTGCCGCCAGCACGGTCCGGCCTTTGCAGGAGTTCCTCGCGCGGCAGGGCTTTGTCACGACCGATGACGGCGGCGCGGCGGCCGCCGCGGTGCCCACGCCGTGGCTCATCGGCGCCGCGATCCTGTTCGGGGCGGGGATGGTGCTGCTGCTGGTCTCGTCGCCGCGCGCCGCCCCGGAGGCGCTGCCGGTGGATCCGCTGGCGGCGGGGCCGGTCACCGCGCCCGGCGCTGTTTCGGAACTCGCGTCCGCGGCGGCGCGGCCGGAACCGCGATCGTAGGGGCTCGCGCCAAGCGGGCGCTGAGCGGCGTGCGGCGCACTGCGGTCGGCGACGTCGCATTTCCCGGAAGTGAGCATGTCCAGTTCGAGCGTCATTCGCCTGCCGGTCGAGCCGTCGCCGGCGCCGTTGCGCGTGCTGTTGGCGGCGGACGCGGATGTTTCGCGGCGCTTCGGGCGGATGCTGCGCCAGTTCGGGCTGGGGCTGAACGACGCCGGTCTGACGGTCCAGCTCGTCACGGACGACCGCGCGGCGCTGGCGGAGCTCGAGGCGACGCCGATCGAGCCGGTCGGCTGCTCGGGGCTGCACGGTTGGCGGTCCTGGCGGCTGGCGAGCGAGCTGGACGACGAGCTGGAGTCGGCGCCGGACCTGGTGCACGTGTGGGGGGCGCGGTCGTTTCCGGGGCTGGCGCGCTGGGCGGCGCGCCGCGGGCGCCCGCTGCTCGTCCACGCCCTCTCGGCGCGGGACGTGCAGCAGCTCCGCGGGCACCGCGCGCGACGCGGCGAGTATGCCGCGGCCGGGTGCGGCGCGTTTCAAGCCCAGCTGCGCGCCTCTTGGCCTTCGGAGCGCGTGACGCGCGTGCTTCCACCGGCGTTGTTCATCACCGAAGACCTGACGGGCACGCCGGCGCGCGCGCCGCGCGGCACGCTGGGGATTCTCTGGGATGGACGGGTCGATCGCGAGAGCGGCCTGGCGACGCTGCTCGAGGCGGTCGGGCAGCTCCGCGCGCAACACCGCGACGTGCAGCTCGTGTTGATCGGCACCGGCCCGGCGGAGCACGCGTTCTGGCGAACCATCCGGGGACGCGGGCTGTCCGACTGCGTGTCGCTGATCGGCGACCGGCGTCTGTGGAACTCGGCGATCTGGGGCGCGGACGTCTACGTCGTTCCCGCGCCGCAAACCGAGCTGTCGCTCGGACCGCTGCTCGCGATGGCGCTCGCGCGCATCGTGATCGCGGCCCGCGGCCAGCCCGCCGAGTGGTTCATCGACAACGAGACCGCCTGGCTCTTTGCCCCGCGCGCGGCAAACGAACTCGCCGCACTGCTGGCGCGCGCCGCGGACGACGCGGCGGCGTCGCGGGCTCTCGCGGCGCGGTCCGCGCAGTATGTCCGCGACCATCACGCGGTCAGCCGCTTGACGGTCGAGCTCACCAACGTGTATGCAGAAATCGTGGCCGCGGATCGGGTCGCGCGGTCCGCGAACGCCGAGCGCCGTCGCTGAGAGACCAGCTTGACCGCCGACTCGTCCTATCGCTGGGCCCGCGCGTGCAATCTCATCTTGCCCGGCGGCGGGTTGATCGTCGTCGGGGCGGTATGGACCGGGCTGACGATCGGTATGCTGTTCGCGCTCGGCGCGAACTTTGCCGTGGCCGCCACGTTCCTGATACCGGACGAGGTGCCGGCGTGGGTGCGGGCCGCGGCGGTCGCGTTCACGATCGCCGCGTACGCGTTCGCGCAGTGGCGCCTGCCGCACGCCTGGCGGCGTCTGTCCCGGGAGGCGCGCGCGGAGCGCCGGCGGGCCGTGCTTCATCGAGTGCGTGTGCTCATGGAGCAGGCGCGCTTCGACGCGGCGCGCGACGATCTCGCGTCGATCGCGGATCTGGCCGACCACGACCTGCTGGTGGCGGTCCGCATCGCCGAGGTGGAGACCGCGCTGCGCGCCGCGGCGGCGCGTGAAGCGTGCGGCGGGTCGAGAGCCTTGACGCTCACGACGTCTACCGCGCACAGCGCCACGCG
>JBFXAM010000105.1:0-15760 GCA_050184295.1 Phycisphaerae bacterium
CACCGCGAGTGCGAAGTGCAACGCCGCCGCGAGCCACAGCAACCACGCCATGCCGATTAGTGTCGAGGCGGGTGTGTGCGGCGTCAAATGCACGGGGCGTACGGCGCGCTTTCGCGCCGTACGCCCACGGGTGTAGACCGCACCAGCGCGCCGCCGGGGCGCGCCGTTCAGAACCCGCCGCTCAGCGCGGCACGCCCGCAGATGGGCGGCGTCGGCCGCGGACTAGCGCCGGCGGAGCGCCGCGATGCCCAGCAATGCGAGCGCGGCAAGCGTGGACGGCTCCGGCACCAGCGTCGGCGTGATGCTCAGGTCGTCAAGCGCCAGGCCGGCGTCGTTGCCCACGTCGTTCGTGTCGGTCCAGCGGATGAACAGGCTGGAGCCGGCGGGGATCGACACGCTCAGCGCCGCGCTCACCAGCACGCGGTGCTCGGGAGCGTTGCCGTCCAGCGCGCCATTGGTCGCCACCGCCGGCTCTCCGACGGCGTCCAGCGCGTTGAACGCGACGAGCGAGCCTTCGTTCAGGTAGTTCGAGCTGTCCGCGGTGCCGCCGGACACGCCATACGCGAACGCGAGCACGTTCTGCGTGCTGGTCGATGATCGCCACTGCTCGCGGTAGAACTCGATGAGCAGCGATGTGATCTCGACGCCGGTGTTGTTCACCAACTCGGTTCCGATCGCCGGAACGTTGCTGCCCGAAGCGAGCGATCCGAGCGCCCGCTCCGCCGAGCCGGCGGACCCATAGCTGTAGACGGCGCCGGTGTTGCTCAGGCCGTCGTTGGCGATCAGCGACAGCGTGCTGCCCGTGCCGCTGACCTTGGTGGCGTCAAACCCGCTGCCCGCGAGTGCGTTGACGAATCCGACCGTCGCATTGAGCGGTGTCGAGCCCGTGTTGATCAACCCGTCGAAGTTCTCCGTCACCTTGTTCCCGTCGACCAGGCTGATCGCCGCGTTCGCCGACAGCGCGAGTGCCGCCAGCGCAACCATCGAACCCAAGAGCTTCCGCATGTTCTCCTCCTCAAAACAAGTGTCGCACCCATGGGCGGCTCGCCGCCGAACACGAACGGTGTCTGCGGCGGAGCACTGCCACCGCGACCGCCGCGTTTCGCCGCGCGCTCGGCCGCCGAAATTCTCCGGAACATCGATTGGGGGCCGACCGTAGACCTGCGCCCCAACTCCTCCAGTTTCACAGTTTCCCGCGGGTCGGTTGCGTTTTCAACAGCGCCGCGTGAGAAAACGGGTGAGCCGGGCACTCCCGGTCGCGAATCGGAACCCCGCGCGCCGAGCGCGCGGCTCGCAGAATCGTCGGTTCCGGCGCGCCGGGCCCGCCGTTGCAGACTCGCCGCGTGGCGCGGCGGGTTTTGATGCGCAGCGGATGCAACCTCTTATGGCAGGCCCCTTTCCGAAGCGGGCCACGGCGCTGCGGATACTGTTCCGGCGCGCCTCCGCTTAGGATGTGTCCCATGGCCGAAGTTGAGGTTACGCAACTCAGCAAGACGTTTCGCGTGCCCGAGCGCGAAGCGGGCCTCGGCGCGGCGCTGCGCAGCCTGTTTCGGCGCCGCCAAAAGACCGTGCACGCCGTCAGCGAAGTCAGCTTCACCATCGAGCCCGGCGAAATCGTCGGCTTCCTCGGACCGAACGGGGCCGGAAAGACCACGACCCTCAAGATGCTCACCGGCCTGCTCCACCCGACCGGCGGCGCCGCCCGCGTGCTCGGATTCGAGCCCTGGCGACGCGAGTCCGCGTTTCTCCGCCAGATCAGCCTCCTCATGGGGCAGCGCAGCCAGCTCGCATGGGACCTGCCCGCGCTCGACTCCTTCGAGGTGCAGCGGGCGGTCTACGGCGTCGACGACGCGAACGGCCGCCGCACGGAGGACGAGCTCATCGAACTGCTCGATCTGAAGGACCTGGTGCGCAAGCAGGTCCGCACGCTGTCGCTCGGCGAGCGGATGAAGTGCGAGCTGTGCATGGCGCTGCTTTACCAGCCGCGCGTGCTGTTTCTCGACGAGCCGACGATCGGCGTCGACGTGACCATGCAGGCCCGCATCCGGCATTTCATCGGCGAGTACAACCGCCGCACGCGCGCGACGGTCATTCTGACGTCGCACTACATGGCGGACGTGCAGGCGTTGTGCAAGCGCATCATCGTGATCGACAAGGGCAAGCTGCTGTTCGACGGGCCGCTCGCCGATCTCGCGCGGCGCATGGCGCCGTTCAAAGTCATCGAGGTCGACCTGGAGCGCGACGCCGACGGCTACGACTTCGAGCGGCTGGGCCACGTGCTGACGCGCGGTCCGCGCAAGGTCGCGCTGCGCGTCGCGAAGGACGCCGCCGCGGCCGCCACCAGCCGGCTGCTCGCCGACCTGTCGGTGCTCGATCTGACGATCCAGGATCCGCCGATCGAGGACGTGATCGACCGCGTGTTTTCCGGCAAGTCGGAGGCGTCGGCGTGAGCACGCTGCGCCGGGCGCTGCCCGCGTATTGGCGGATGTCTGTCGCCGGGATGCTGCAATACCGCGCCAGCATCGCGCTCTGGGCGGTCTGGGGCGTCGTCTACCCCACCGTCGCGCTGGTCGTGTGGGGCGCGGCTCAGCGGTCGAGCGAGCAGGCGGAGATTGGCGGCTACGACGCCCACGAATTCGCCGCGTATTTCCTGCTCACCATGGTCATCTCGCACGTCACCGCCGCCTGGGACCTCTTCGAGATGGGCTGGCTGGTGCGCAGCGGCGGGATGTCGCCGCGCCTGCTGCGGCCGATCCTGCCGCTCTGGACCAACGTGACCGACAATCTCGCATACAAGGTCGTCACCCTGACGATGCTCGTGCCGATCTGGCTGATCGTCGCGTGGGCGGCACAGCCGCGGTTCCATACCACGACGGCCCATCTGGGACTGGGAATCGCGGCGCTGACGCTGGCCGCGGCGCTGAATTTCATCCTGGGCTACGCGCTCGCGCTGGTGGCGTTCTGGACGACGCGCATCGACGGCCTCGCCGGCGCCTACTTCGGCGCGAGCCTGATGTTCGGCGGCCGCTTCGCGCCGCTCTCGGTGCTGCCGGCCGCGATCGCCTGGATTCCCGAGCTTCTGCCGTTCAAGTGGATCACCTGGTTTCCCGCCGAGGTACTCGCCGGACGCCTGCCCCTTGCGCACGCAGGCCTCGGACTGCTGGCGCAGCTCGGCTGGCTGGCGTTCAGCATCACGCTCTTCAAAGTGTTGTGGCCGGCGGCGCTGAAACGCTACAGCGCGGTGGGGGCCTGACTTGTCCTCTCAACGTCGTGCGCGGATTTCGGATTGCGGATCGCAGACGCGCGCCCGCCCGCTTCGCGCGGATGCACGCGCACAACCCTCCGCAATCCGGACCCCGCAGTCCGTCAGCAACGCCGGAGGCACGGTGCGCGGCGCAAGGGACGCCGCATGATCCGCCACCTCCGCCTCCTGCTCCTGTTTGTCCGCGTCAGCCTGCAAAACGACACGGCGTATCGCTTTGATTTTCTGCTCGGACTCGCGACCGCGTTGTTCCACGTCGGCGGCGAGCTGTTCGGTCTGTGGATCATCTTTCACAACACGCGCTCGCTCGCCGGCTGGAGCGCGTATCAGGTCGTCGTCCTGCTCGGCGTCTACCGCATGATGTCCGGCGCAATCAATCTCGTGATCGCGCCCAATATGCGCCGCGTGATGGAGGACGTCCGCAACGGCACGCTCGACTTTGTGCTGCTCAAGCCGATCAACAACCAGTTCTATGCGTCGTGCCGCACGTTCGTGCTGCCGCGTCTGGCCGACATCGTCCTGGGGCTCGGGTTGGCCATCGCGGGGGCGACGATTCAGGCGGCGCTCCAGTCGGCGTGGCAGGTCATCGCGTTCGTCGTGCTGGTGGCGGCGGGCGTCACGGTGATCTACAGCGTCTGGCTGGCGCTCGCCACGATGACCTTCTGGACTACCAAGATGGACAACATCGAGATGGTGTTCTGGAACGTCTTCGAGGCGGGCCGCTACCCGATCCACATCTACCCGCCGGCCGTCCGCTGGACGCTCACCTATGTGATCCCGCTGGCGGTGATCGTCACGCTGCCGGCGGGCGTGCTGGTCGGTCAGACGAGCGCGATCGGAATCGTCTCCGCAGTCGCCGTCGCCGCCGCGACCCTCGCTGCCGCGACCGCGTTCTGGCGCTACGGGCTGAAGCACTACAGTGGTGCGTCCGCGTAGTCGGCGAGGATGGGGCGGGCACATCGCGTGTGCTGGCGTCGCCCGCGGCATCGTGCCAGGGCACTCGCCAGCAGGCGGCGAGTTGGAGGCCCGACCCGCCCGGCCGGCGACATCCCCGCCTGAGCGCGCGGTCATCCAGCCTGGCTCTGCGAAATCGACCCCGGCTTGCGCGAATGAAGCCCCGCCCGCCGCGTCTTCTCTCCTGTCCGGGCGAGCCCCGCGGCGACGCCTGCCGGCGTGCGCCGTGCTCTCGCAGCGTGCCGGCCGGCACGCCCCGCCGTCTCTGCCGTGTCGAACGGAGAGTTCGTTTCCCGGACCGCGGCTCGTCGCTGCGGCCGACCTCGACTGCGCTCAATGAGGTGCCCATCCATGTCACGCCGCTTCCCGCTCACGCTGTCGGCACTCGCACTGCTCGCGCTCCCGGCCGTTGCCCAGACCGGATTCTTTCACTGGGAGACCCCGCACGTCAGTCCGCTCGCGCTGACGCCCTCGGGCGATGTGCTGCTGGCGGTCAACACTGCCGATAACCGGCTGGAGGTGTTCGACGTATCCGGCGGCACGCCCGTGTACGTGCGCTCGGTCGCGGTGGGGCTCGACCCGGTCTCCGTTCGGGCCCGCAGCGAAAGCGAAATCTGGGTCGTCAACCACGTCTCGGACACGATCAGCATTGTGGACCTACCCAGCGGCCGCGTCGTCCGCGCGCTGCCGACCGGCGACGAGCCAACCGACGTCGTGTTCGCCGGTTCGCCGCCGCGCGCGTTTGTCAGCGTCTCGCAGCTCAACCAGGTGCGCGTGTTCGATCTGGCGAATCTCGGCGCCCCGCCGGCGATTCTCAGCATCCAGGGCGAAGACCCGCGGATGCTGGCGGCGAGCGCTGACGGCAGGCGCGTGTTCGCCGCGATCTTCGAATCGGCGAACACGACGACGGCGATTCGTCAACAGGACGTGAGCAACCCGAATGGTCCGTTCGCGGGGCGCAATCCGCCGCCGAACCAGGGGAATCTCATCATTCCGGCGCCGACGCCGGGGCTCCCGCCGCCGCCGCCGGTCGCGCACATCGTCCGCCGCGACGCCGCCGGCGCGTGGCGCGACGACAACGGCGCGAACTGGTCCGCGTTCGTGACGTGGAATCTCGTGGATCACGACGTCGCGATCATCGACGCCGACACGCTCGGCGTCAGCTACGCGACCGGCATGCTTTCGAGCGTCATGGGCGTGAGTGTGCGCCCCGACGGCGTGGTGACGGCGTTCGGCCTCGACGCCTCCAACGAGCGCCGCTTCGAGCCCAATATTCAGGCCGTCTTCGCGCGCGTCCTGATGGGCGTGTTCGATCCGGCAACGCCCGCCACGCGCACGCAGATCGATCTGAACCCGCACCTCAATTACAGCATCCGCAGCGTCCCGCTTGCCCAGCGCGAGCTCTCGCTCGGCGACCCGCGCGCGATGACGTGGCATCCGACCGCGATGATCGGCTATGTCGCCGGCATGGGCTCGAACAACGTCATCGTCATCGACCCGGCCGGCGCGCGGCTGGGCCAGATCGACGTCGGCGAAGGTCCGACCGGCCTGGCACTCAGCGCCGCCGGCGACCGCCTCTACGTGCTCAACAAGTTCGAGGCGACGATCTCCGCCATTGACACCGCGACCAACTCGGAGGTCGTCCGCGTCGGATTCTTCGACCCGACGCCCGCCGCGATCAAGCTCGGGCGCCCGCTGCTCTACAACACGCACACGACGAGCGGACTTGGACATCTCTCGTGCGCTTCGTGCCATGTCGACGCGCGCACCGATCACCTCGGTTGGGATCTCGGCAACCCCGCCGGGCAGATGAAGGCCTTCAACCAGGCCTGTCGCCAGCCCGTCTGCGACGACTGGCACCCCATGAAGGGCCCCATGGTCACCCAGTCGCTTCAGGGTATCATCGGCGTCGAGCCGCTGCACTGGCGCGGCGACCGTGAGGATCTCGCCGCGTTCGCGCCGGCGTTCGTCGGGTTGCAGGGCGCGGACGCCGAACCGTCGCCCGCGCAGATGCAGCAATTCACCGCCTTCATCGCGACGGTGCGCTTCCCGCCCAATCCGTTTCGCAACCTCGACAACACACTGCCGACCGCCGTTCCGAGCTCGCTCGGCGGTACGGGCAACGCGGCCGTGGGCCTCAACATCTACAACACGCTCGCCACGGTCGGGCCCGCGACGTGCCGCGGATGCCATGGACCGTTCCCCGGCCCCGGCACCAACCGCACGATCGACGACCCGCCGAATCTGCCGCTCGCGCCGCAGCCGCTCAAGATGGCACAGCTCCGCAACATGCACGAAAAGACCGGGTGGGACCGTGCCAGCCAGCAGAGCAACCGCGGCTTCGGCTTCAACCATCACAGCGACTTCGGCACGATGGGTCAGTTCCTGAGCGGACCGTTCGCGTTTGCCCCCGGCCCGCAGGGTCAGCAGCAGCGTCGCGACGTCGAGGCGTTGATGATGAGCTGGGCGAGCGACACTCACGCCGGCGTCGGACAACAGGTGATGTTCGACGGTTTCAATAACAACGACCCGACCCTCGTCGCGCGCTCCAACCTCTTCGTCAACCTCGCGACCGGCGGACAAATCGGCCTGGTCGCCAAAGGCGTGATCGGCGGCGTGCCGCGCGGGTGGGTGTTCAACCGCGACATCGGCGTCTTTCTCGCGGACCGCGTCGGCGAGCAGATCGACATCAACACGCTTCGCAACAGCGCGGCGCCGGGCGGCGAAATCGCGTTCACCCTCGTGCCCATCGGCACTCAGCGGCGCATCGGCATCGACCGCGACGTCGACGGGTTCCTCGACTTCGACGAGCACGACGCGGGCAGCGATCCCGCCGACCCTGCGTCCACGCCGAACACGGTCCGCGTCGCGGGTGACCTCAATTGCGACGGCGTCGTCGACAATTTCGACATCGACGCATTCGTGCTGGCGCTCACGCAGCCGGCGGTCTATGACACGCTCTTGCCCGACTGCACGCGCAACAACGCAAACATCAACGGTGACGCGTTTGTCGACAATTTCGACATCGATCCGTTCGTGGCGCTGCTCGTTCAATAAGGAGAGGGGAAAGGCGCGCAGTATTACCGCCTTCCAGGCGGTGATGGCGCGGGCGTCGCGACGTCCGGCTTTCCGATGCGCACGCCGCGGTCGTGTCGCACCGCCTGGAAGGCGGTGCTACTCGCGCCAACGGACCACGCTGCGCGACTCCGCCGCCGGTAGCTCGACGACCATGGCGCGCGCCGCGGAGTCGTTCGTCGCCTCGCACGCCAGTCCGTTGCGCGTGACTTCGCGCGGGTCCCCGTGCACGATGTGCAGCCGCGCGGCGCGACCGCCGTGCACGATGTGCAGCCGCGCGGCGCGACCGCCGTGCTCGATCGTCACCTCTCGGCTCGAATCCGCGGCCGCGGCCGCGGTCGTCCGGATGCGCACTCCGTCGCCGCCGGGCAGTCCCGACAGCTCGACGCTCCGCGCCGCGCCTGGTCCGGGCCAGGCCTGCACGATCAACGAACCGTCCCACGTTACGACGTCGGCGCTCAACTCCGCGCCCGGCTCGATCAGCGTGTCCACGTCCGCCGGCAGCATCGGAATCACCGCGCCACCGCGAACGAACAGCGGCATCCGCGCCAGCGGCGCATGCACCTCC
The DNA here is from genome assembly GCA_050184295.1 of Phycisphaerae bacterium. Lineage (GTDB taxonomy): Bacteria > Planctomycetota > Phycisphaerae > UBA1845 > Fen-1342 > JBFXAM01. The sequence goes on from JBFXAM010000105.1 coordinate 7,860, forward strand.
ACCCATGCCGGCCCCGACCGCACGCCGCGGTCCCAGTAGTCCACCCAGTCGCCCGCGGGCAGATACACGGCCCGGTGCGCACCCGGCTGGAACATCGGCGCGACCAGCAGCTCGTCGCCGAAGAGATACTGAAACCGCTGCTCCGCGGCGGTCGGGTCATCGGGAAACGCGAGCGCCATCGGACGGATGATCGGCAGGCCGGTCGTCGCCGCCTGCCCGGCGCAGCATCGCAGATAGGGATACAAGCGGGTGTGCAGCTTTGCGAACGCGCGATAGATGTCGAGCGTTTCGGCGTCGAAGTCCCACGCGCCGAGGTTGCTGGTCATGTGGATCATCATGAGCGGGCTGAACGCGCCGAACTGCGCCCAGCGGATGAAGAGCTCCTTGGTCGGCGTCCCGCTGTAGCCCGCGATGTCGCTGCCCCAGTAGACGATCCCTGACAGCGCCGCCGTCTGTCCCGCGAGAATCGCCGTCGGCAGCCCGTTGTCGAACGAAAAGCTCGCGTCGTTGTCGCCCGCCCAGCAGAACGGGTATTGCTGCATCCCCGCAAAGCCGCTCCGCGAAAGCAGCACGCCGTCGCCGCCGGTCGCTTCGCGCACGAAGTCGTACATGGCGGCGTTGTAGCGCTCGGCGTAGCGGGCGCGCATCTCGCGCCCGGTGGCTCCGTTCGCAAACACCGCGTCCGGCGCGATGAAGTTTCCTTCGCCGCCGTCGCACTTGAACGCGCGCACGCCCCACGCCAGCGTCGGCGCGAGCTTCGCGCGCCACCACGCGACCGCGTCGGCATTGGTGAAGTCAAGCAGCGCCCCGCGCCCCTTCCACCACTCCGCGATCATCGGCGTGCCGTCCGCGTTCCTCACGAAATAGCCCCGTGCCGCGCCCTCGGCGAAGCCGCGCGTCGGTCCGCGCTCGATGCCTTCCATGTCGATCACGTTCTCCGTGTTGACGAACGCCGTGAGCCACAGGCACGTGTGGAAGCCCAGCTCGCGCAGCCTCGCGAACATCGCCTCATGCTCGGGGAACTGCCGCGGATTGATGGTGAAATCGTTGTAACCCGTCTCCCACGGGCTGTCGATCACGATCACCGACCCGGGGAGGTCGTGCCGCCGCGCGAGCTCCGCGTCGTCGAGCACCTCGCGGCGGTTGCGATGCACGTTGCGGCTCTTCCACGGCGCGAACGCCCACGCCGGCGGAATGGGTGGACGGCCGGTCAGGCGCGTGAATTCCGCCAGCAGCACGGCCGGCGCCGGCCCTGCGATCAGCACGACGCGCAGCACGGCCGCACGGTCGTGAATCAGCACATGCTCGCGCTCCGATGCGTTGAGATCGAACGGACCGCACGTATCGCTGTCGACCCAGAACCCGTAGCCGCGCGTGCTCATGATCCACGGCACGGGCTTGTAGCTGACGACCCCTTTGTCTTCCGGCCGATCGATGCTGACCATCGGCAGGATGCAGCCCTTCTGGTTCAAGGCGTGAAAGCGCTCGCCGCCGCCGAAGTAGCGGCTGTTGTCGCGCAGCCGAAGCACGAGCGCGTGCGGTCTCGCGTCGCGAACCTGCCAATGAAGCGCGACGGTGCGCGGGCCGAGCGCTTCGGCGCGGAGTGTTGTGTGGCGTGTTCGCCAGAACGGCCCGTTTGCGTCGCGCTGCCAACCGCCGTCGTCCACGTCGCGAGCGCCGTCGATTTCAAGCGTCGGAATCTCCAGTGTGAACGGCTGGCGATCTTCGGCTGCGGCGAAGCGCACCTCCACGCGATCGAGCGCCGCGTTCAGGCGCACGCTGATCTGCTCCGTCGCGACGAGAGCGCGGAGCGGGTCTGCTTCGATTCCGGGCCGCGTATGCTGTTCCGCAACCGTGCCTGGCAGCATCAGGACCACGCCGCCGATGGCGAACGCCCGTTGCAGGGGGAAAAGCCGATTCATCATCGTCCGGTCTCCGGCGCGGTCGACCTCGCTCGTTCGACGCGCTGCGCGGCATTGTGACGCTCTCCGGCCATGTTCTGAAAGATGGTTCGCACAAGTGACGACGGCCGACGCCGCGGCTAATGTGCCCAGTCATTGCGCCAATCGCCGCGGCGCCTGGACCGTTCAAATGACCGCACCTCAGCCGGATTGCCTGCCGCGGGGCTGCACGAGCTGCACCGCGTGGGTCGCCGCGCTCGCCTTGACCGGCGCGGCGAACGCGCAGGACAAGTCTCTGCCGGCCGCCACCCGTCCCGCCGCCACGCAGCCGGTTGCGACGCGCGTCGCGCATGTCGGCGGTGCGTTCGGGGGGCGGTTCTACGTTTTCGGCGGGGTCGAGGACGGCGGCGATCACCGCTCGATCCTCGCGGTCGATGTTTTCGATCCCGCGACGGATCGCTGGCTGCAACGCGCCCCGAGCCCTCGCCCGTTGGTCTTCAGCGCGTGCGCGCTGCTCGACGACCGCTTCTGGCTCGTCGGCGGACTCGTGCACAACCGCGCGGCGACGGCCGACGTGCTCATCTACGACCCGCGCCGCGACGCGTGGGAGCCCGGCCCGCCGCTCACCGTCGCGCGTTCGCGCCTCGCCGCCGTCGTGCTCGAAGGCCGGCTCTATGCCATCGGCGGATTCCGTGACGGTGCGGCGGACGCACCGAACTCGCCCGCGGTCGAGCGCTTCGATCCCCGCGAGCGCCGCTGGCGGCGCCTCGCCGATCTGCCCACGCCGCGCCACGCCCTCGCTGTCGTCGCGCTCGCCGGACGAATCTACGCCATCGGCGGCTACGGCGCTGCCGAACGCACGGCGACGACGCTGGAGTCGTACGATCCGACCACGGATCACTGGCGCCGCGAGCCCGATCTGCCCCACGGACGTGGTTTTGGCAACGCCTTCGCGTACAACGCGTGCACGGGCGGCGCCGCTGCGGCGGTCCGCGAGCAGTTGTTTGTGTTCGGCGGCTGCGGCGATTGTCCGGGTCCGGCGCTTTTCGACGTTGCGACCGGCCAGTGGCGCATGCTGCGTGTCGACGATCTCGGGAGGCGGCGCTCCGCCGCGGCGCTCGTCGGCGAGCGGGCGTATTTCTTCGGCGGCGAGGGTCTCGGCGACGAGCGCGCGCGGTTCGACGTGGGCCTGCGCGCGTTCGATGTTCGTGCCGAGCGGTGGATTCGCTAAACCCGCGACCAGCCGCCGGGTGCGCGTGCCGGGCGGTTTCGCTCACCGGGTGTGCGCTGGGTTCCGTAAGCCGCTCGGGGACGGTGCCATGGTTTCCGCTCGTCGTGCGTGGCGCGCACCGCGGTCCGTTCGTTCGAAGGCGGCTTGAACGGCGCTCGAACCGGCTGACGTCCTGGCGGGTGGAGGCTCAGCCGGCACACTCGTTGCCCAGATTCGTCAACACGATCTCCGCGTCGGCCTGCCAGATCGTACCGTCCGCGTCCACGTCGCCGTCCGGCGGCGTCGCGTGCGGAGTGTGCGCAAAGCCCGCCTGCATCCGCGCGAAATCGTGCATATCCACGTCTTGATCGCCGTCGACATCGCCGGGACAGACCGGCACAAAAACCACGATTCCGTTCGCATGCAGTTCGTACACGCCATAACCCGCGTTGTTCGTTGGCGTGTTGTCACGCATGACCGGCGCGTCGGGCGGCAGCGCGCTGAAGATCGCACCGGGCGCCAGGTACGCGAAACTCACCTGCGTGCTCCGCGGACCGTCGGGTTCGGAGGAGTCGATGGACAAAGGCAGGGGGTCCACGTCGCCGGGGTTCCAGAAGGTGCGCGGCGATCGGAACCGCCGCTGCTGCCAAAGCACGAGCAGATCGAGCGGCAGCCGGTCGCTGTTGTCGTTCGCATACACCGCGAACGCCGTACCGAAGCGCGCGAGGTGCTGGCGGGCGAGCGCGAAGCGCGTCGGTGTGCGTGCGGCAAGCGGCGGATCAGTCTCGATGACGCCGTCGAGCGTCACAAAATTGATGAACGCGCCCTCGTTGTTCGCCGTCGTGTTGTCGCGGATCGCCACGTCGTCGTCGGCGTACAAGCCCGGCCGCGTGATGAGGAAGTCGAAGCTGATCCGTGCGCTGTTCGGTGCGTTCGACGCCGAATTGTTGATCACGGCCGGCGGCTGGGGGTTGTCCGCGTCGCCGGGGTGCCAGAACGTCTGTGGTGTGTCGACTATTTCAGGATACAACCACGCCGGGTCGAGCGGAAACCACTCGTTGTTGTTGTTCGAGTAGATCTGTTCCGCGAACAACAGGAAGCGCAGATTCCCCTGGGCGATCGCCGCGCGCTCGTCGCGCTGCGCCAGCGCCGCGGGCAATAACAGCGCGGCCCCGAGTGTGAGCAGGACCGCGGTGACACCGTCGCTGGCCCGGCCCGACCACGACCAGGCACCGGCAGAACGCCGCGCCGGTCGAGCATGCACACGGCTGGACGAACACATGAGGGTCGCCTCCTCAGCGCATCAGCGGCGTCGCGGCCTGCCGTCGTCAGCGCCGGCGCGGTTCAGGGCCGCGCGCCGCGGCGCCGTTGCGGCGTGGCGGCGGCTCGTGCGCCGCGCGGACGCTTGTACCGCCGCCGACGAAGCCCGCGCCCCGGCTTCCGGCGTGCGTGCCGATGCCGTTGAGCGCGCCAACACGTCGATCAGTTGTTCCGGCGCGCAGTAGGTCTCGGCGGGAAATCGAGCGCGCGTCGCCGCCACCTTGTCCGCGGCACCGCCGACGAAGATGATCCGCGTGGCGTCGCGCGATTTCGACTCGCGCAGCCACTCCGCATACGCACGCCCGTGCGACGGAAGGCGCGCGAGCGAGATCACCCACGCGTCAAGATTCGCCGGCGGCCTGGCGACGACGTGCGTGGTGGCGTGGTAGTGGACGGTATGGCCGGCGGCGCGCAGTTCGCGGACCGTTTCCCGGGCTTCCGCTTCGTTCCAGTGAAAGTAGAGAATGGCCGCCATGCCGCCTCCCGCGGCGCGGATCGTGCCGTCCCGCCGCCTAGGCACAGTGTAACGGCGCGGCGCCGCCGCTTCGAGCCGTCCGGACTGCCTGCCGCGCGCGCCAAAGTGACACGCCGGACGCTGGGCGGCGTCTGGCTCACAGACCATAAATTTATGTGCAATAACGATTTACAGCAGATCGTGCATCCGGCATTGGGTGGTCTGCCGTTTGCTTGTCCAGAACCTCGGCGGCGTTCGCAGCGTTCGCGACCCGCGGGGCTTCCAGACAAGGAGACATCGATGTTCAGAGACGGACTTTCTCTTCTGAGCACGCTCACGGACATGCGTCGCGACCTCGACCGCGTTTTCGACGGGCTCCAGCTCATGCCGGCGCGCAGCTTCTTCGACGCCCGCGCCACGTTCCCGGCCCTCAACGTATGGGACCACGGCGCCGAACTTGTGATCGAAGCCGAGATCCCCGGCGTCAAACGCGAGGACCTCGACATCAGCGTCATCGGAAACGAGCTCACCCTTCGCGGCCGTCGCGTGCCGGTCAACGGCGAGAATACGACGTATCACCGTCGCGAGCGCAGCATCGGCGAGTTCACGCGCACGATTACGCTCGGCGCGGACATCAACGCTGACAAGGTCGAGGCGTTGCTGAAAGACGGCGTGTTGACGCTGCGCTTGCCCAAGGCCGAGAGCGCCAAGCCGCGCCAGATCGCCGTGAAAACCAGCTAACGCCTGGCGTTGGGTGTGGCGCCGCGAGTGACCGAGCGAGTTCAACAGTCAACAAAAAAGAGAAACGGAGGTCACCTCATGAATACAAGTGCTTCGCTTTCGAAACACGAGACGCCGCCCGTGGCGCGCACCGAGCGCGTCCGCAGCGGACCGACCTTTGCTCCGGTGGTCGACATCGTCGAGCGCCCCGACCGCCTGCTCCTCATCGCCGACATGCCCGGCGTGGCTGCCGATGCGCTCGACATTACCTACGAACGCGGCGCCCTGACCATCCGCGGATGCGTCGCACCGCGATCCGCGTACGAGCACCGAAACCTCGTGCTCAACGAGTACGGCGTCGGCGACTTCGAGCGCTCGTTCGAGATCGGGGAAGGCGTCGACTCGAACCGCATCGAGGCCGAACTTCAGGACGGCGTCCTTACGCTGCATCTGCCGAAGTCGCCGGAGCTCACGCCGCGAAAGATCGCGGTGAAGGCAAACTGAGACTCGACGGGTAGGGCCTGGTAGTAAGGAGGACCACCATGAACATCATCCCCCGGAGATCCAAACGCGACACGGACGCCGCGACGAGCGAAACGTCGCTGGCGAAATGGCGGCAGAACCTCGACGAGCTCACCGAGCGCCTCTGGCGAGACCCGTTCTCCGCCCTGAACGCCCTCGATGCGTTCGGGCCGCGCGGCGATGCGCTCACGCTGCCGCGCACCGATCTCGCCGAGGACGATACGTCCGTGACGGTCACAATGGAATTGCCCGGCGTGATCGCCAAAGACGTGGACATCAGCGTCGCCGGCGACACGCTCGTCGTGCGGGGCGAGAAGAAGCAGGAGCGCGAGTCGAAGGACAAGCATCGCCGCTATTACGAGCGGCAGTTCGGCAGCTTCGAACGGACGCTCCGGCTGCCCGGCACGGTCGACCCCGACAAGGTCGAGGCCGCGTTCAATAACGGCGTGCTCACGATCACGGTCGCGAAAAAACCGGGTCTGAAGCCGCGGAAGATCACCGTGCGAAACGCGTAGGCGCCGCGCGATTCACGGCCACGTCCGGCGCGACACGCCTTGCCGCCGCACACGCAGGGATGCGGCGTGTTCACGCGGCGGGAAACGCGGCGACGCCCGGCAGACGGCGTGCTCACGCGGTCAACAACGCGACGACGCCCGGCAGGATGGAGCATCCGGCCGGGCGTCGCGTGTCTGTCTCGATGGAGCCGATGAGATTCGAACTCACGACCTCTTGCATGCCATGCAAGCGCTCTCCCAACTGAGCTACGGCCCCGACACTGTCCGTCAACCGGCGGTGCGTCCGCGTTTCGGGCGTCCCGCCGCCGGACGATTCACCACTGCGGGTCTCGATCGCGCTACCCGCGTTCGAGTGGGCGTTGAACGCTCGATCGTACGCTGCACTACAGTGGTCAGGGCCGGATTTGAACCGGCGACACATGGATTTTCAGTCCATTGCTCTACCAACTGAGCTACCTGACCGAACCGGTTGCCCGGACGGGGTGCGTCGAGACCGCAAACGAAAGTGCGGTTTTCGAGCCGCGCCCGCCGGGCGCGCCGCCGACCTCGCGCCCGCGCCAACTCGCGATGCGGAGCCCGAAAAAGCTATCGGCTGGTCAGGTCGGCGTCAAGACCGACGCGCGCCGAAGTAGTGGGTCAGTTTCGTGAAATCGTGAGTTTGAAAGGGTGGTACGGGCGTCTCGCCTGTGTCTTCCGCATGAGCGCGCGAGACGCCCGCGCCACCCAGACCAACATGAACGGGCGAGACGCCCGTACCACCCAGACCAGCATGAACGGGCGAGACGCCCGAACCACCCAGACCAGCATGAACGGGCGAGACGCCCGTACCACCCAGACCAGCATGAACGGGCGAGACGCCCGTACCACCCAGACCAGCATGAACGGGCGAGACGCCCGTACCACCCGGATCAATCTGACCCACTACCCGCGCCGAGCGCGCCATGTGCGTGCGTGAAAGTTTTGGCGGGCGCGGAACTTCGCCCCAACGGGGCGACGGCGTGTCGCCACGGGTGGAGCCGCGCCAGCGGCGCAACCCGTGGATCGAAAACCCGAAACGTTGCTTCCGCCCCGCAAGGGGCGGAGGAAAGTGAGGGGCGAACCACCCGCCTTCCCTCGGCCCCTGCCGGGGCCGCAGAAGTCCGCGCGACCTTGTCCACGGGTTTCGCTCGGCCCCTGCGGGGCGCGCTCCACCCGTTGCGACACCCCACGGCCCCAGCCGGGGCGGCAGGAAACCGCGCGACCATGTGCACGGGTTTAGG
>JBFXAM010000106.1:0-15724 GCA_050184295.1 Phycisphaerae bacterium
ATCGGGCTTTACCTGGCGATGCCGGGCGGCCGGCTGCAATCGCGCGGCGCCGCGGTCGTGATGCTCGCGGGCGCGGGCGCCGTGCTCTAGGTGTTCATCCTGCGGGCTGCCGGGGAGGCGTCGGGGCGGGGCTGTTTCGTCGCGTTCGCCGTGCTGGCACTGGTCTCGGCGATCCGCGTGGTGACGCACCGCCGGCCGGTCTACAGCGCGCTGTACTTCGTGCTGGTTATCGCGGCGTTCGCCGGGCTGCTGGTGGTTTTGCAGGCGGAATTCCTCGCCGCCGCACTCGTGATCATCTACGCGGGCGCGATCCTCGTGACGTACGTGTTCGTGATCATGCTGGCGCAGCAGAGCGGCGGCGCGCCCGATTATGACCGGCAGTCGCGCGAACCGGTGTTGGGCGTCGTGACCGGATTCGTCGTGCTCGCGATGCTGGCGGGCGGGTTCTTCGCCGCGGGCGCGCCGCAAGGCGCGATGATCGACGCCCGCGGCGCCGGCACCGTGGCGAACATCGGCACGCACCTGCTGACGCAATACTGGGTTGGCGTCGAGGTTGCCGGCGTGCTCCTGCTGGCCGCGATGGTCGGTGCGATCGCAATCGCCCGGCGCAGGGCCGACGAAATCGCGACCGCCGACGCGGGGGAGGAGCGCCTGTGAACGGCAAGCGCGGGTTGCGAATCGCGGGCTGCGGACATTCGCATCGGGCTCGTCGCGGCGCGCGCGCGTCGCGCGCCGGGCGCGCGGCCGCGCGGCGGAGGGCGATCCAGCATCCGGGTGCTGCGAGCCACGGTCGGCCGCGTGCGATTTGTCGCTTGCGATCGAGCGGCGCCGGCGGCGGAGGCGTGCGTCATGGCTAACCTCCTGGTGCCCTCTCTGCTGCTGGGTGCAGCGCTGTTTGTGCTTGGGCTCATCGGCTTCGTGACGCGCCGCAACCTGATCATCATCTTTTTGTGCACGGAGCTGATGTTTCAGGGCATCATCGTGAATCTCGTCGCGCTGGGGCGGTTTCCGCTTTCGACCCACGCCGCCCCGAATCTGGACGGTCAGGCGTTTGCGCTGTTTCTGCTGGCGGTGGCGGCGTCGGAAGCGGCGCTGGCGCTGGCGCTAGTCGTGCTGCTTTTCCGTCATCGCGGAACGCTCGATGCGAACGCGTGGACGCTGCTGAAGGACGAATAACTTGCTGCTCGCCGCGGATCCCGGCTCGACCAACGCGTTGCTGCTCACGCTGCCGCTCTGGCCGCTGATCGGCGCGATTCTCGTCGGCGCGACGCTGGCGCTGAATCGCGGCCGCGCGTGGGCGGACAAGTTTGTCGTCGGCGGGTCGGCGTTGGCGGCGCTGCTCAGCATTGTGTGGTTCCTGTCGTTCGACGCCGGCCACGCCGCCCCTTCCGCGGACGTGGCCGCGCCCGCCGCCCACGCCGCCGACGCGCCACCCGCGGGCACGGACCCCGCGCCCGCGGGACGCGCAGCGAAATCGTACGATCACACGATCTCGATCTTTCACTGGTTCAGCCTGGGCGCGGCGCAGGGTGTGCAGCAGTGGGTCGACGTGAACTACTACGTCGATCCGCTCACGATAGTCATGCTGCTGGTCGTCACGATCGTCGCCACGATGGTGATCATCTACTCCATCGGGTACATGCGCGATCATCACGGGCACGCGGAGCGCGGCTACGAGCGCTTCTTCGCGTTTCTCGGGCTGTTCGTGTTCAGCATGGTGATGCTCGTTTTGGCGGGCAATTTTGTGCTGTTGTATCTGGGCTGGGAGCTGGTCGGCCTGTGCAGCTACCTGCTGATCGGCTTCTACTACCCCAAGCCCGAGGCCGCCGCCGCCGCCAAGAAGGCGTTCCTGGTCAACCGCATCGGCGATTTTGGCTTCGCGCTGGGCATTTTCGCGTTGTACCTGTTCCTGAGCCCGCACGCGGCGCCCGGGCAGAACCCGCTCGACTACGAGGTCGCGTTTGCGCTCGCCGGGCAGATGGAGGCGTGGCAGCTCACGACGGTCGCGCTGCTGCTGCTCTGCGGCGCGCTGGGCAAGAGCGCGCAATTGCCGCTCTACGTTTGGCTGCCCGACGCGATGGAAGGCCCGTCGCCGGTGTCCGCGCTGATTCACGCCGCCACGATGGTCACCGCCGGCGTTTACATGGTGGCCCGCTGCGGACCGATCTTCGCGCACTCGCCGCTCGCACTCGACGTGATCACGACGATCGGCGTCGCGGGGGCGTTGTTCGCAGCGACGATGGCGATGGCGCAATATGACATGAAGCGCATCCTGGCGTATTCGACGATGAGCCAGCTCGCGTACATGTTCGCGGGCCTCGGCTGCGGCGCGCCCGACTCGGCGATCTTTCACCTGTACACGCACGCGTTCTTCAAGGCCCTGTTGTTCCTCACCGCCGGCAACGTCATGCACGCAATGGGCAACGTCATCGACGTGCGGCAATTCAGCGGGCTGCGGGCCGTGCTGCCGACGACGTACCGGCTGATGGGCATCGGCTGCCTGGCGCTGGCGGGCTTGCCGCTGCTGGCCGGCTTCTGGAGCAAAGACGAGATTATCCACGCCGCGTTTGATCGACACCCGTTCGTCGGCCTGCTGTTGCTGCTCACGGCGGCGATGACGGCGTATTACACATTCCGCATGTTCTTCCTTTGTTTCCACGGGCCGCTGCGCCTGCCGCCGGAGGCCGGGCATCATCCCCACGATATGCCCGCGGTGATGATGCGGCCGCTGTACGTGCTCGCGGCCGGCGCCGTGTTCGCGGGCTATGTGGGGGTGCAGCTCAAGGCTTCGATCGCCGATTCGTTTCTGGGCGTGATCGCACCCCACGGCGCGTTTCATCACTACCTCGAAACCGCGTCGATCGAAGTGACGGCGAAGCACGGCGGCGGCGGCGCCTGGCTCATGTACCTGAGCGGGCTCATCGCGATCGGCGGCATCTACATCGCCTATCGGCGCTACGGCGCCGCGCCCGCGGTCGATCCCGACGCCGCGGCGCTCGGCGGCGTCTGGCGGCTGTGGAACGCGAAGTATTACGTCGACGAGATCTACGACCGCGTGTTCGTCCGCCCGCTGCGGAAGCTCGGCGACATCTTCTTCGCCACGGATCGCATCGGCATCGACGGGCTCGTGTGGTTCTTCGGCATGTTGCCGCGCGGCGCGGGCGCGGTGCTGCGGACGTGGCACGTAGGCGCGTTGCAGGCCTATGCGCTAGGCATGGCGGCGGGCGTGGCGGGGCTGCTGCTGGTGTGGCGGTGGCTTGACGCGGCCAACGTTGGCTGACGCGTAACGACGGGACGACATGGACGCCTTTGCACTCAACCTGCTGATTTTCCTGCCGCTGCTCGCGGGGATCGTCGTCTGGCTGACGCCGGAGGACCGCGTCGAGCGCATCCGCAGCGTGTCGCTGTGGACCGGCGTGTTGACGGCGGCGATCGCGCTGCTGCTGTGGGTGCAGGCGCTGCGCAGCAGCCCGGCGGCGCTGGTCGGCGAGAGCCAGGCGAACTGGATCGTCGCGCGCGACCTGGTGCAGGACGTCGACACGCGCGCCGTCAACGCCATCGACACGTTCGTCATCCGCTATCACGTCGCGCTCGATCCGATCAGCGCCCCGCTCGTCGCGCTGACGGGCCTGCTTGTGCCGCTCTCGATCGCGTGCGGGTTCGCCTCGATCAAGCGCCGGCAGCGCGAGTACTACGCGTGGCTGCTGCTGCTCACGACCGGCATGATCGGCGTCTTCGCCGCCCGCGACGTGCTGTTGTTCTACGTCTTCTTCGAGTTCACACTGGTCCCGCTCTACTTCCTCATCGGCATCTGGGGCGGCCCGGAGCGCCGCTACGCGGCCAACAAGTTCTTTCTCTACACCTTCGTCGGCAGCGTGGTCACCTTTGCGGGGATCGTTTATCTCGCGCTGCGCGCCGCCGACCTGCGCGGCTCCGACGTCGTCGACTTCGACCTGCTGAATCTCTGCGCGATCGTCGGGCTCACGCAGACCGAACAGATCCTGCTGTTCGCGGCGTTTTTCTGCGGCTTCGCGATCAAGGTGCCGTTCTTCCCGCTGCACACCTGGCTCCCGCTCGCGCACACGGAGGCGCCGACCGCCGGCTCGGTCCTGCTCGCGGGCATTCTGCTGAAGCTGGGGACGTACGGGTTCCTGCGTTTCACGCTGCCGATGACGCCCGACGGCGCGGTGTACTGGGCCGACACGATCGGCGTGCTCGCGGTCGTCGGCATCATCTATGGCGCGCTGGTTTCGTGGGTGCAACGCGACATGAAGAAGCTCGTCGCGTACTCGTCGGTTTCGCACCTCGGATTCTGCATGCTCGGCATGTTCAGCTTCCTGCCCAGCGGGCTCAGCGGCAGCGTGCTGTACATGATCAACCACGGCATCAACACCGGCGCGCTGTTCCTGTGCGTCGGAATGCTTTACGACCGCTATCACACGCGCGACATGAACGCGGTCGGCGGCCTGGCGCGACAGATGCCGATTCTTTCGTTCTTCCTCGTCCTCTTCGTGCTCGCGAGCGTCGGCCTGCCGGGGCTCAACGGCTTCATCAGCGAGTTCACGGTTCTGTTCGCGGCCTTCAACGCCCAAGGCGTGCTCGGTCCGTGGTACGGGGCGCTGGGCGCGACGGGCATCCTGCTCGGCGCGATCTACCTGCTCTACATGACCGGCAAGGTGCTCTTCGGCCCGCTCAAGGAGCCGCACCACACGCCCGACCTGTCCGGCGGGCTGACGCGCGATCTGAACAAGCGTGAGATCGCGATTCTTGCGCCGCTGGCGGTCGCGGTGGTGGTGCTCGGCGTGGCGCCGCGGTTGGTGACGGACACGCTCGATCCGCTGCTGGCCGAGCAGATGCTGAAGCGCGTGGAGCCCGCACTGGCGGCCCGCGCCAACGCGAAGGCGTCGGCCGTCGCCGCGGCTTCGCGCGCGAGTGAGCCGGCGCCCGCGGTGTTCGGCGAGTCGCCGGCCGCGTCGGCGGGAGGCTTCTGATCGTGACTCTCGATGTCTACCCGCTGATCTCGTTCGCGTGGCTGGCGCCGGAGATGATCCTCGTCGCGGTCGGCTGCGCGCTGCTGCTGATCGGACACGGGCGTCACGGCGAGCACCGCGGGCTGCTCACCGGGCTCACGCTCTTCGCCGTCGTCGTCGCCATCCTCATCGATCTGTCGCTGCGCTTCGGCAGCGGCGGACAGGCGGGTAGCGGGCTGGACTACGGTTTCTTCGCTCAGTTCGTGCGGATCAGCACGCTCATTGTGGGTGTGCTCATCATCCTGGTGTCGTGGTCGCAGCCCGCCGCCGAGGAGACCGCCGAGTTCTTCTCGATGGCGCTGTTCTCGCTCGCGGGGCTCATGCTGCTCGGCGCCGCGACCGACATGGTGATGCTGTTCCTCGCGCTCGAACTCGTGAGCATCCCCACCTACGTCATGGTCACGCTCAGCCGCTTCAGCCCCAAGGCGCTCGAGGCCGGCACGAAGTATTTCTATCTCGGTGCGCTGGCCGCCGCCATCACGGCCTACGGGCTCAGTTTTCTCTACGGCGTCTCGGGCAGCGCGTCGCTCGCCGAGACGGTCGGTCCGGTATATCAGGCGCTCGCGCGGCCGGGCACGATCGAATATGGCGTGGCGATCGCGGGCATCGTGCTGACCATCGCGGGTCTGCTGTTCAAGGTGGCGGCGTTTCCGCTGCACTTCTACGTCGCCGACGTCTACCAGGGCGCCGCCAGCCCGGTGGCGGGCCTGCTGGGCTTCGTGCCCAAGCTCGCCGGTTTCGCCGCGCTGGTGAAGATTCTTCACGTCGCCGGCTGGGCCAGCGACGGCGCGGGGCTCTTCTGGCTGCTCTGGATCGTCGCCGCCCTCAGCATGACCGTCGGCAACGTCCTCGCGCTCCGCCAGACGAACATCAAGCGCATGCTCGCGTATTCCGGCATCGCGCATTCCGGCTACATGATCGTCGGACTGATGGCGGGGCCCAGCACCGCCGAGGGTTATCTCGGCGACGGCGTCGCGGCCGTGCTGTATTACGTCGTGGTCTACGGGATCGCGAACCTGGCGGCGTTTGCCGTGCTCGGCGTGCTGCGCGTCCGCGGCGCCGGGTGCGAATCGCTCCGCGACATCGCCGGCCTGCTGCGCCGCCAGCCGGGTCTGGCGCTGCTCATGGCGCTGGCGATGTTCACGCTGCTGGGCATGCCGCCGACGCCCGGATTCTGGGGCAAGCTGAGCCTGTTCGGCAGCGCGCTCGCCGCGGGGCAATCCGCCGGCGGCGACACGCAGACCTGGCTCACCACACTCGTCATCATCGGCGTGATCAACTCGGCGATCGGCGCGGCGTATTACCTGCGCGTGATCGCGGCGGTGCTGCTGTATGAGAGCGACGATCCGATCGAGGCGACGACACGCGAAGCGCCGCGCATGGGCGCCGCGCTGTGCGGGTTCCTGCTGCTCATCTTCACGGTCTACCCGAACTCGTTGCTCGGCGCCGGCCGCAGCGCGACGATCGAGCTGCGCGGGCTGGCGCGGGCTGGGCCGGCGGGGCCGGCGCCGCTGGTGATGGGGCCGCCCATTGCTCCGCGGCCCGCGGTTGGAGAGGCGCTCCCCGCGAGCGACGACTCGAATTAGCTGGTCCGAGTCCTTTTGGCGCGTCGGTTTCCGACCGGTTCGTGTGCGACGCGTGCGATCGGTTCGCACTGCAAGACGAGTCTTCCGCCAACGTCGTCAGTGAGCATCGTTCGGTCGCGAGGCCGCTGGCGATGTTCCGCGTTTCTGACGCCCGCATGCTCACGGTGTCCACGCGCGAATCGCGGCGAGCACCGCCCCCTCGTCAAATTCCGCCAGGTGATCGCCTCGCGCCCAGACCTCGATCGCGCGGTCGTGGTCGCGCAGCGCCGCGCGCGTCGCCGCAACGCTGACAAGCGTCGCCAGCGCCGACAGCCCCAAGAGCAGCACCGCCGACCGACCGACGGCCGGCAGCAGGCCACGCCGCCGCGCCAGCGCCCACGCCGCGGCAGCGGTGAGCCCGACAAACGCGACGGCGAATCCCGCCGTTTGCCACGGAACGCTCAGCGCCGGCAAGAGCGGGTCCGCAGCGGAGCGACCACCCGCGAGGCGGTTCTCCACTGCCAGGAGCTCGTCGATCGTGCCATCACCTACCGCCGGCAGATAGTCAGCGGCATTGAGCGCCATCAGAATGATGATTCCAACTGCGATCGTCAGCAGCGTCGCGAGATGCCGGCGCAGCCACGGGCGTCGCGGTGCGTGCTCGGCCCGCCGCGCGATCCACCCCCAACCCGTCAGCAGCGCGAGCAGCAGCGCCGCGATCAGAATCAGCACGTGGAAATACGTACTTGCGGCGGCGCGATCAACCTGTGTGGCGCTGACGAGCGAGAGCGCGGCGCGAGTCGGCGAGACCAACGCCGGGCGATGTCTCGCAAGTTCCGCTCGGTAGCGCGAGAGCTCCGACGCAAACCGGCTGCGCGTCTCGACCTCCCCGCGTCGCTCCAGTTCCGCGATGAGCGAATCCGCCGCTTGAAGCCGCAGGCCGTCCGCGCCGCGTTCGAGCACGATCGCGCGCAGCACGCGCGCCACGAGTGCGTGCAGGTACTCCGCGTGCGCCGGGTCGGTGGTCTCGAGCGCCGTCGCCAGCGTGGTAGCGCGCGAGGCGAAGAACTGAATGAACGGCCCGTGTGGATTGCCCACGAGCAGCAGCGCCGCTTCGCACGCCGCCGTCGGCCTCAGCCCTGCTTGTCGATACGCCGCCACGTACGCGTCGGTCAGCGGCTGCTGGCGGTGTGCGAAGGTCGCGTGTTCGAGGGCGCCCAGATACGGCTCGACCGCCGGCCACCAGTCATCGGCGGGCGTGCGGGCGCGCTCCAGCGCGAGCATGACGAGCGTCGCGTGCTGAATGCGGCCGAGGTCCGTGCCGTGGAGCTGGGCGAGCCGCTGGCTTGCCTGGGCGCGGGCGTTGGCGAGTTCATCGTCGCCGCCGCGCAGCGCACGGGTGATGAGCGTCGACATGCCGGCGAGGCGCATGCCCACCTGTGCGTCACCGGTCGCACCGCCGATCGTGTTGCGGATGGCGCGGACGAGGTCTTCCTCGCGGAGCGTCGCGAGCTGCGTGCGCGGCCATTCGCGGACGAGGCGGAGTGCGTCGCAGCCCGCGATCCACGTCAGCGCGAGCGCCCCGGCGAACACGAGAAAGCGCAGCAGCGCGGGGCGAGTCGGTGACGGCGGCGGCGCGGACTTCTTCATGCGCGTCAGGCTACGAGCCGCGGCGCTCCCCGGCAAATCGGCGCGACGAATCCCGCCGGCGAGGCGACGCGCGGCGATCCCCGCCGCAGGCGACGATGCGGGGCGGACGTCGAGGACCGATGGGCATAGGCAAGACGCCCCGCGCCGCGCAGCGCTCGCCAGCGGGGCGCAGCGGCCGGGCGGTTTCCGACACGTCCCGCGCCCGGCGCGCCACTTCCTAGTTTTTCTTGAATCCCGAGCTAAGCTTGCAGTGTCGGGCGGCGCGACGGCGCTCAGCGCAGCGGGTCGACCCGCCGCGCAGCCGGCGAACCGAAGCACGCGACAGGAGACGCACGTGTATCCGCATGTCGAAACAGGGCCAGCACCGTCGGCGTCGCTCCCGCCGGCAAACGCCGCCGCCCGTCGTCGCCGCGAACCGCGGACGGCGCGCTTCCGCAGCGCGCCCGGACGCTGGCAGACCTTGCTCCGGCGGGTCGGATCGCTGCTTCGTTGGCGGCGGCAAGCCTCGCCGCGCGATCGCGTGGTTCGACCGTGGCGCGACGACTGGCAACGCGCGTATCCGAGCGTCGGGCTCACGCCGTCGCGGGCGCTGGCGTTTCTGCATGCGGCGGACGGGGGGGCGCCGCAGCAGCAGTTCGAGCTCTACAGCGAAATGCTCCAGAAATGGCCGCGCCTGGCGGCGGTGGAGACCACGCGACGGCTGGCGCTGGCGGGATTGTCGTGGGAGATTGCGGCGGTCCAGGACTCCGGACCGCGGGCGATGGCCGCCGCCGACCACTGCCGCGACGTGCTGGCGCGCTTGCCGCAATTCCGCGACGCGCTCGAACATCTTGCGAATGCGATCGGTTTCGGGATTGCGGTCGCGGAATTGGTGTGGGAGCGCGGGCAGCTCGTGGATGTCGTGCCCGTGCCGTACAGCCGGCTGGTCGCGGACCCGAACGAACCCTGGCGCCTGCGCGTCCGCACCGAGGACGAACCGACCTGGGGCGTCGCGCTCGATGAGCAGCCGCAGAAGTGGATCGTTCATGCGCCGCGGTCGCGCTGCGGGCGGCGGTTTGACGGCGGGCTCTTGCGGGCGTCGGTGCTGCTGTACCTGGCGCAGAACCTGAGCTTCAAGGACTGGCTGATCTACTCGCAGATTGCGGGCATGCCGGTGCGCGTGGCGCGGTTCGAGCCCGGCACGCCCGAGGCCGACAAGGCGGGCCTGCTGCGCATGCTGGAGTCGCTCGGCACGGATGCGGTCGCGGTCTTCAGCAAAAACGTCGAGTTGCAGTTCGTGGAGGCGGCGCGGGGCGGCGAGCGGCCCTACGAGGCGCTGCAGCGCTACTGCAACACCGAGATCACGATCCTCTGGCTCGGCCAGCATCTCACGACCGACATCAGCGGCTCCGGGTCGCGGGCGGCCGCGGAGGTGCACGACCGCGTGCGCGAGGATCTGCTCGCGAGCGACATCGCCGACGAGCGGGCGACGCTGGAGCGCGACTTGCTGGAACGCGTCGCCAGCGCGCGGTTCGGCGCCGACGCACCCGCGCCGGGCTTCCGCCGGTCGCTGATCCAGTCGGTCGACACAAAGGTGCTGGCGGACACGCTGGCGGTGGCGGTGAACGAGATCGGGCTGGCCGTGCCGCGCGCGTGGGCCTACGCGTCGCTCGGCATTCCCGAGCCGGCGGAGTCCGAGCCCGTGCTCACGAGTGGAGGGGCGCGATGAGAACCTCCCGCAAGCTGAGTGACGCGGCCCGGGCCGGGGCTCGAGGTCGAAAGCCGGCGACGGGGACAACGCGGTCGTCGGCGAGTGCGGCGGCGACGGCGTCCGGTGCAAGGCACAGCGGATCGACGGCACCCCATGCGACGGTGACGTCCGCGCCGCCGGCGGACCTGGTGGTGCGACCGGCCCACCTCGGCGACCTGGCGCCGCTGAGCTTCTTTTTCGACACCGCACTGCGCAAGGACTACTTCGTTCGCCGCGGGCAGCTTCAGGAGATTCTGAGCGGGCCGCACCACTCGGTGTATGTCGCGGAGATCGATGCGGTGCTGGTGGGCGTGGCGATCACGACGGCGGGTGCGCGGCTGGTGAACGCGCTGGTTCATCCGGCGTATCGCGGGCTGGGGATCGGGCGGGCACTGGTGGAGCAGAGCGGCGCGAAGCAGGTGCGCGCGAAGATCGACATGAGCACCGGCGATCCGCGTGGGTTCTACTCGGAGCTCGGCTTCCGCGAGACCGGCGAACGCAACGAGAAGGGAAACATCGAGCTGATGGTGCGTGACGACGAAGTGGAGGGGCGCGCTTCGGCCGGTCGACGGTGTGTGCGGGCGAACTCGAAGCGCGGAAACAACCCGTGATTGGGGAGACGGACATGAGCGGCGAGTACGAACGAATGGTCGACGGCACGCATGGCGTGCAGCCGCAGTCGGCAGTGCTTCGCGGGCGGGTGCGCGCGGCGCTGCGGCGGCTGGCGGCGGCGCTCGACGACGACGAGATCGACCTGGACGACCTGCGTGAGCAACTGGAGGAGCTCGTGGATCAACTGGATGCAAGCGAGGTGGTGGCGGCGATCGATCGCGGCGGCGCGCGACGGCAGCGCGGTGCGGCGCCGACGGAGTGCTTCACGGCGGCGTCGGTGGCGCGGCTCGGCGGCGAACCCGTCGACGCGTTCCTGCTGATTCCGTTCGGGCGGGTTGAAGTCGAGCGCCCGACCGCCGGCGAGAGCTTTGAATTCACGCCGGAGCACGCCGCGGCGGCGGTCGCGTGGTTCGGGCGGATCGGGCGGCGGCTCGCGATCGACTACGAACACCAGACCTTCGACCGCTTGAACACGCGACCCGACGGGCTGCGGCCGGCGGCGGGTTGGATCGGCGGGCTCGAAGTGCGGGCGGACGGTCTGTGGGCGACGGATGTGAAGTGGACTGCGCGCGCGCAGGAGCTGCTTCGCTCGGGCGAGTACTGCTACTTCTCGCCGGTCATCTTCTGGAAGGACGCCGACCACGGGGAACTTGCCGGGTTGGGGCCGGTCGCGCTGACGAACGATCCGGCGATGGTCGGCGTGGAGCCGCTCGCGGCTCGGCGGCGCGACGCGGAGGGCGATCCGGGACGGGCGTCGGACGAAGCCAGCGACGACGAGGTCGAGGTCGATGCGGCGCGCGACGACGCGCTCCGGAGTCCGCTGCTGCTGCGCGCCCGGCTGACCGCGGCGGAGCAGGAGGTCGCGCATCTGCGCCGAAAGCTGTTGGCGCAGGAGGCCGACGCATTTGTCGAGAGCGGGCTATTGAGCGGCAAGATGACGGACGCAACAAGCATGGACTGGCGCGGCGATTTTCTGCGTGATCCCCGCGCGGCGCGCGAACGGTTGAGCCGCGCGCCGGTCGTGCTGCCGCCGGGGCGCGTCGTCCGTAGCGCGCGGACGGCGGCCGGTCCCGAGTCGGGCGGGTCGGGGACGGCGATGCTGCGCCGTCTTGGGATCGAGCCGGAGGATCTCGAGGCGTACGAGCAGGCGGCGGCGGCGGGTCGCATCCGCGTTGGATGAGGCGGCGGCGGACGCCGCGGGGTTGAAGCGTTCGGCGCGGAGCGCGCCGGAGAGAGGGAGGGCTGAACATGGCATTGACGGCGAATCGCGAACTGCGGTTCTACACGTCGCCGGCGCTGATCGAGCTGCCGGTGGATGACAACGTGGTGATCTGGAAGGGGGCGCTGGTCGGGCGCAACCGGTCGACGGGCTACTGCCGACCGCTGAGTTCCGGCGACGATTTTCTGGGGGTCGCGTACCAGAAGGCGGACAACACGGTCGCGGGCCACACGGCCGGTGGAATCAGCGTGCGGCTGCAACAGAACGTGGATGTCGTGCACACGTTGTCGGGGGCGGCGAACGGCGACGTGGGCAAGACAGCGTACGCGACGGATGATGCGACGCTGACGCTGAACCCGTCGGGCACAAGCCGGATCGGGCGCATCGTCGCGCTGGAGGGCACGGACACGGTGCGCGTGCGCTGCCAGCCGGTGATGGAGAGCTCGGGCGTGCAGGAGAACGACGCGGTCGTGAGCCTGGGCGACGTGAGCGCGACGCTGACGCTGGATCACATCAACAAGACGATTCTGGTGGCGAACACGGCGGCGCGGACGCTGACGCTGCCGGCGGCGGCGGCGGTGCGGGCCGGCGGGCGGCTGCGCGTGGTGAAGACGACGGCGGCGGCGTTCGCCGTGACGCTGGATGCGAACGCGGCGGAGCTGATCGACGGCTCGGCGACGTTTGCGGGCGTCGACGCGCTGTACGACTGCGTCGAACTCGTGTGCACGGGGTCGGAGTGGGTCATTCTCAACCGGGACATTGCGTAGCGGCGGATTCGCAAGGCTTGGATGGCGGATGGCGGATTTCAGACGGTTTGGGGCCGGCGCACCCGCCGCGGCGTCGATGGCGCTTCGTGGCTGAACCCGCGGCCGGCGCGGATCGGAGGGAAACGAAATGAGCGTGGTAGTCGACACGGGGCTGACGTCCCGGGCGATCGTGGGGCGGTTCTATCGCAAGCTCGAAGAGCACGCGCGGGCGGCGTGGTGGACGCGGCTGGCGATGCACTTTGCGAGCGATCAGGCGTCGGAGACCTATCGCTGGCTGGGCATGGTGCCGCAGGTGCGGGAGTGGAAAGGCGGGCGGCAGGTTCGGCCGCTGCGGTCGGCGGGCGTGACGATCGCAAACAAGGTGTGGGAGTCGACGATCCGGGTCGACGCGGACGAGTATCGGCGCGACAAGACCGGGCAGATCATGGTGCGCGTGAACGAGATGGCGCGGCGCGTCGCGACCCATCCGAACAAGCTGCTGACGACGCTGCTGCTGGCGGGCGAGACGGCGAACGGCTACGACGGCGTACCTTTCTTCAGCACGTCGCACAGCGAAGGCGACTCGGGGGCGCAGAGCAATTCGGTGAGCTGGGGCGCGAGCGAACCGACCGGCCCGAGCGACGCGGACATGTACGACGCGATCGTGCACGGGATCGGCCAACTCGTGGGGCTGCGCGACGACGCCGGCGAGCCGATGAACGAGGCGGCCCGCGAATTCATGGTGATCGTGCCGACTGCTTTCCTGCGCGCGACGTTGCAGGCGCTGGCGGCGAAGTTCATCGACTCGACCGAGAGCGCGCTGGCCACGCGCTCGCCGTTCCGGATCGACTGGATCGCGAACCCGCGGCTGACGTGGACGGATCGGTTCGCCGTGTGTCGGGTCGACGGCGAGACGCGGCCGTTCATTTTCCAGGAGGAGCTGCCCGTGCAGGTGCAGGTGCTGGGCGAGGGCAGCGAGCTGGAGATCAACGAGAACCAGCACCAGTACGGCGTGAAGGCGGTGCACGAGGCGGGCTACGGGTTCTGGCAGAACGCGTGCCTGGTCACTTTCGTGTAGCGCCCGCGGCGGGCGTGATTGAGCGGGGAGGGATGGAAGGGCCGCGCGGGCGCCGGGAGCCGTGCCCGCGCGGTCCGGAGGGGGAGCGACGGTGGCGTACATCACAGTGACGCAACTGAGCGAGCGCCTGGGCGCGACGATTTACACGCGGCTGACCGATCGCGAAGGCGGCAAAGCGGCGAGTGCGGCGGTCGCGGCGCAGATCGTCGCGGAGGCGGAAGCGGAGGCGGACAGCTACCTGGCGCGGCGGTTCGCGACGCCGGTCGACCTGAGTGCGCGGCCGGAGCTGGCGGCGGTGTTGCAGGCGCGGGTGCTGGACCTGGCGGAGCACGGCGCGTGGAAGGGGTCACCTTTTGTGAACGACCTGCCGAGCCGTGTGCGCGCGCTGTACGCAGCGGCGATCGCGTGGTTCGAGGAAGTGGCGCGGGGTGCGGTGGAGCTTCCGGCGGCGGCGCCGGCGGCGGGGCGGGTGGCGACGAACGATGCGGCGCGGGTGAGCGGATCGGCGCGGACGCTCACGGCGGATGAGCTGGACGGGCTGTAGGGGGCGTGCGGCGGCCGCGGGGAGGGTGACGCGCGGAGCGGGGCGACGCGTGCGAGGCGTTCGGCGCGCGGCTCGTCGTGTGCGGAGGGAGGACTCGCCGGCCTGCGGGAGATCGGGAGGAGCCATGCTGGATCAACTGATCGAGAGTCTGCCGTCGCTGGGGGTGGCGGGGCTGCTGTTCGTGATGTGGTGGATCGAGCGGCAGGAGCGCGTGCGGATGCAGAACGGGCTGGCGGATTCGCTGGAGGCGGCGCGGCAGATTTCGGGGTTGAACGAGCAGTTGCTGGACGTGGTGCGGGCCAATACGGAGGCGCTTGGCGCGCTGCGCGAGGAGCTGCATACGCACCGGGTGGCGGAGAACGAGTGGATCGGGCGGTTGACGCACGGCTTGGACGCGATGCGGCCGCGATGAGCACCGGCCGGATCGGAGCCGCGCAATCCGGACAGATCGGCGTCGGCGGGGATCGACGGGCCAATTGAGATGAAGGGGAGCGGATGAATCTGGAAGCGGTGTTGAAACAGCTCGACGCGAACGCGGCCCGCGCGTTCGTGACGGCGGCGCGGCACGTGATCGACGCGCTGCTGATCGAGGGCCAGCGGGTGCAACAGGCGCAGCCGCCGGCGCCTCGGGACTACACGACGGCGAAGCTGTCGTCGTCGTCGCCGGCAGGGGGGTGGCTGTCGGACGAGGAGCTGCGCGGCGCGGCGCAACGGATGGCGGAGGCGATGGCGGCGGAGAAGTGGGTGGAGGGGGCGATGTTCGCGATTCGGCTGCTGTCGGCATTCGGAGGGCTGCGCTAATGGGGGAGCCGGGGAGGACTCTTTCGGCGCGGGGCGGGAGCGGTCGAGCGTGTCTGGGGCTGGTGGTCTCGGTGATGGGCCTGATCGGCTGCACAGGGGAGTCGACGCGCGTGGCGCTGGAGTCGCAGCGGCGGGCGGATGTCGTGCAGCAGGCGATCTTCGAGCGGCAGCACGACGGGTTGCGCGTGCTGCTGTTTCGCGACACGCTCCGGCAACTCGACGAGGCCGGCGAGCCGCTGGGCGACGAGCAGCGGATGGTGCTGAACTCGGCGTGGAATGAACGCGACATGGTCGAGTTCTGGGCGCTCCAGAACGAGCGGGCGAAGGCGCTGCGCCTGATCGGCGTGGACGCAAAGCTCTTTGGCGATCAGTCGGTGATCGACCTGTTGGTGAAAGCGGTGGAGCGGCGTGTGGATCGCGCGGAGCAGGCGATCGTGGAGACGACGGCGCGCGCCGCGGCCGAGCGAACGACGACGCGGCCCACGGCGGGCGCTGGGTCGGCGGACCGCGGGGAGGGCCGTGGAGCGGCGGAGCAGGCGATCGAGTCGAGTGGAGGGGAATAGCGTGGAGCAGCCGGGGACGGGCTGGCGGCGGTGGCTGTGGCCGCTGGCGAGCCGGAAAATTCAGGTGGCTCTGGCGACGGTGGTCGTGGCATACGCGGCGCAGGCGGGCTGGGTGTTGCAGGAGGAGACCGTGGGGACGGTGTTGGGGGGGGGCGTGGCGCTGATCCTGGGGATCGCGCACGAGGAC
>JBFXAM010000107.1:0-15664 GCA_050184295.1 Phycisphaerae bacterium
CGAGCTCGGCGTGCCGCAGGATGCGCCGGTGTATGGCCACGTCGGACGCTTTGTCTGGCAGAAAAACCACGCCACGCTGATCGAGGCGGCGGCGCGGATCGCGGCGCAGGAGCCTGCGGCGCGATTCCTCCTGGTCGGCGACGGCGCGCTGCGGGGCGAGATCGAGCAACAGGCTGCGGCGCTCGGCTTGCGCGAGCGCGTGATCTTCACCGGCGTGCGGCGCGACGTGCCGCGCTTGCTGGCGGCGATGGACGTGCTGGTGTTTCCGTCACGGGTCGAGGGGTTCGGATACTGCCAGCTCGAAGCGCAGGCGGCGGGTCTGCCGGTCGTCGCCAGCCGCATTCCGACCGCGCCCGAGGCGCTGGCGCGGGTGTTTCATGAGTACCTGTGCGAGCCGCGCGACGCGCGCGGGTTGGCGGCGGCGGCAGTGGAATTGCGAGCGCGGTCGCGGCGAGAACCGGCGCTGGCGCAGGCGGCGCGCGAGTTCGCGGCCGGGTTCACGCTCGAGTCGGCGGCGGCGGCGCTGCTGGCGGCGTGGCGGGGAGAGCGCGCGGAGTGAGCACGGGGGCGCAGTGAGTCATGGCGCGCAGGCGCGCGGGGACGGATCGTGCGGGGAGCGCTCGAATGAGCGCGCGTCGCCGCGGGATTCATGTCGCGCACGGCGGGCGTCGTTGCGGCGGACTTCAGGCCGAAAGCCTGAGAACACCGCCGCGCATGACCCGGCTCGTGCCGATCCTGCGGGCTGGATTTCACATGACTTGCCGCGTGCGGCGCGCGACGCACATCCAGGATTGGGCTCCCACTCCAACCCCGGCGATAGGATGAACGCGGTGGCCTGCCGAGCCCCAGCCCGCCGCCCGGAGGAACCCGCCATGCCGCGCCTGAACATCACGCCGCGACTGGGTCTGGTCGCATGCTTCGCCGCCGCGTTCGCCGTGGCGCCGGCCGCCGCCGACCCCGGCGCCATTCGGGCGAACCTCAAGGCGTTCTTTCACGCACCAACGGCCGAACGTCGTCGCGAACTCGCCGCCCAGATCGCCGCCGACCGCTCGTTCGAGCGCGCCCGCCTGTCCACCTGGCTGCACGAGGCGGACCTCTTTGAGCCGCTCGAACCCGGCCCGCGCGAACTGCCGGTCACGCTCGATACGGACGAGAAACGACTCGTCACGCTCCGCATCCCCGCGAGTTACGACGCGAAGCGCAAGTGGCCGCTGATCTACGCCCTGCACGGCACCGGCGGCGCGGGCCCGCAGATCATTCGTTATCTCGAACACGTGCTCGGCGCGCAGGTCGACGAATTCGTGATCGCGGCCCCGACCGCCTACGGCCAGCGCGTCATTCACGAGCCGGGCCCCGCTTCCGACGAGCACCCCGCCGTGATCCGCGCCCTCCGCGAACTCGTCCACGTCGACAGCGACCGCGTCTACCTCACCGGCTACTCGCTCGGAGGACACACGAGCTGGACCGTCGCGACGCTGCACGCCGACCAGTTCGCGGCCGCGATTCCGATCGCCGGCTCGCTCGTGCTGCCCGAGGTCGACAAGCTGTGGGACGTGTTTGTGCCAAACCTCGCGCACACCCATGTGCTCTGCTGCTGGGGGGCGCGTGACACCCGCGCCGCCGACGGAACCGTCGAGAGCGAGCACGGCGGCGTCGCCGGCATGAATCGCAAGCTGCTGAGCCTCGCGGTCAAGGCCGGCGTCAGCGCGATCCCCTTCGAAGACCCCGAGAAGGCCCACGGCGACATCGTGCCGCCCGCCGAGCTGCTCGCAAACGCGCTGGCGAAAACCCGCGCGCACTACCCCGCGAAGATCGAGCACACGTTTCGCCGCACGCATCAGTCGTCGGCGTATTGGGTCGAGGCGGCGGAATGGAAGGGGCCGGCGTGGGAGGAGCAGGTCTTCCGCGGCACGCTGAAAGCAGGCGAGAACCCGCGCGACGCCATGGTCCGCATGATCCGCGACCGGCTCGGCAAGCTCGACGGCGAACACACCGGGCAGAGTGTCCGCGTCAATCGCAAGCGCGTCGACGACCTCACGATCTGGTTCGGCGACGCGCCGGACATCGAGATCGACTGGGCGAAGCCGGTGGTCGTCAATGTGAGCGGCAAAAAGGTCTTCGATGACCGCCTCGAACCCGACCTGCTGCTGTGTCTGAACGAGGCCCGTCGAACGTACGACTTTGACCGCCTGCGCTGGGCCGCGATCCGCGTGAAGAGCGGCGAGAAGCCGCGCGTGGTGCGCGGGACGGACTGACGTTTTTCACGGCCCCCGGAGTTCGGACTTCGCGCCCAAGCCGAGAACCAGCCCGAGGCGCTACCGTTCGCGCGCCGAATTTGCTCACACGTCCCGCGCCGTCGACGTCGAGAGCAGCGCCGCGTCGAACGGCTTGCCGCACTCGGGGCAGCGCGGCGTCGAGAGGCTTCGGCAGTCGTAGCCGCAGCCGAGGCAGCAGGCGATGCCGCGGCGCTGGAGTTCGGCGCGAAGGAAGCGGCGCATGGGGTGCTGCCACAGCAGCGTCAATCCTGCGTAGAAGAGCACGAACGTGAGCACGATGACGATGACGGCATCGAGCCACGCGGGTGCGCCGATGCGCGCCAGGATCGCGCTCGCGTAGTCCTCGGTCACGATGATGCCGACGATCATGAGCGCGACGAAGGCGACCCAGAACAAATAGAACCAACCGTGTCGGGCGAAGAAACGCTGGCGCAGCAGGCGGATCATCTGCTGGCGGCTCTCGTCGTCGGGCAGCAGGCCGAGCTCGGGCCAGGCGCTGATCAGGGACTGCCAGTAACGGCTCGATTGTCCGTCGGAACGCGGCATGGGCTCACTCGGTGAACACGAAGGGCTTGCGGGCGATCAGCATCGGGCGGCGCTGCGCGACGTTGACGAGCAGCCCGAGCGCGACGAAGTTGGCCCACAGGCTGCTGCCTCCCGCGCTGACGAACGGCAGGGTCATGCCCGTGATCGGAAAGAACCCGATCGTCATGCCCATGTTTAGCAGCGCCTGCGAGACGATCATCATCACGACGCCGACCGCGATCAGCCGGCCGAACGGGTCGTTGGTGACGGTCGCGACTTCGATGCCGCACAGCACGATGACGGCATACGCGAGGATGACGAGCACGCCGCCGACGAAGCCCCATTGGTGTCCGATCATGGCGAAAATGAAGTCGTTGTGCTCTTCGGGGAGCAGGTCGTGCTCGACAAAGACGCCTTGCCCGAATCCCTCGCCCCAGACGCCGCCGGTGCCGAGCGCGATCTTCGATTGCCGGAGCTGATAGCCCGGGCCCTTGTGCCACTGTTCGTCCTGCGAATCCTGTTTCAGCACGACGTCGATCCGCACGCGCTGATAGGGCTCCATGCCCCACAGGTAAAACGCCGGCGCCAGCAGGACGGCGGCCCCGACGATCAGCGCCAGGTGACGGATCCGGGCGCCGGCGACGAACAGCATCGCGAACAGCACCGGCAGCAGCATCAGCACGGTGCCGAGATCGGGCTGGAACATGATCAGCGCCATCGGCAGCAACGTGAACAGGAAAGGCGGGACCAGCCCGCGCCAGGTGCGGTATGTCTCGCGAAAGCGAAGATACCGCGCCAGCGCGAGCACCAGCCCCAGCTTGACGAACTCCGACGGCTGAAGCCGGATGCCGTAGATCTCGATCCAGCGGCGCGTGTTGCGCACAACGGGCACGAGCGGCAGGTCGATGTAGCGGTCGAGCGCGACCAGCGCCAGCAGCGCGATGCACGCCCAGTAGATCACGAACGCGTAGCGGCCGATGTGTTGATAGCTCACGTAGAGCGTCGCGAACATCAGCCCGGCGCCCGTCACCAGAAAAAGAACCTGCCGCAGCGTGAGGCTGCCGAGAAACTCGAGGCTGCGATCCCACCAGCCGGTCGCGGGCTGGACAGGGTCGAGCACGAAGAAGCTGGCAGCGGCGGCGGCGGGACCGCGGTCGGTGATCCAGATGGTGGCGAGTCCGATGCCGGCCAGAAAGAGCACCGGAATCGCCAGGCCCCATCCGAGGCGCGTCAGGTTGAGTGCGTAATTGGCGGCCACAGTGCGGTAGTGTAGTGGCTCACGGAAGACCGCAGACACCCAACGCACCGCGGCGCTCCGATTCACTCAGCGCCGGCGTTCGCCTCAGCGCGGCTCTTCGGCGAGCAGCAGCTCGGCGATCTGCTTGCCCACCGGGCCCGCCACGCGCCCGCCGCCCCCGCCGAACTCGATCAGCACGCTGATGGCGTAGACCTTGCCTTGCGGTGCGCCGCCGCGGCGGGTGCTGCGCGGCTGGGTGTAGCCGATGAACCACGCGTGCGACGGCAGCTTGTCGTCGGGGCCGAGGTCGGGGAAGCGTTCGGCCGCCCGGCTGCCGACGATTTTCGGCGCGGGGTCGGGAAAGAGATCGAGCGCCTCGTCCGCCGAGACCGCGACCACGTCCTCGCGCCGCCCGTCGGGCCATTCAAGCGTGTACCGACGCGAAAGCACCGCCGGGACCGTCTGTGCCGAGCCGGTCTTGCCGCAGATCTCGTAGTCGCTACGGTCGAGCTTCGCGACGAACGCCGTGCCGCCGCGCTCGTTGACAACCCGCCACATTCCGGCGCGGAGAATGCGCAGGGCGCGTTCATCGAGGTATTGCGTGGGTTCGGATCTTCCGCCGAGCCACTCGCCGCGCGCGTCGCGGACCAGCCGGACGGGTTCCCAGCGTCCGCGGGCGATGGCGGCGGCGACATTGGCGGCCTGAAGCGGCGTGCACGTGACCTCGCCTTGCCCAATGGCGTAGTTCCACGCGTCGGCGGGTTGGTGTTCGCGGTTCCATCGGCGGCGGAGCCAGTCGGCGTTGGGGACGATGGCGCTCACTTCTTCGACCAGCCCGCTGCCTTGTGAGCGGCCGAGGCCGAGCCGGCTGAACCAGTCGCAGAGGCGCTCGGCGCCCAGCTTCTCGCCGACAGTGTAGAAATAGATGTTGCAGGAGTTCCGGACGGCGTCCTCGGCGTTCTGGCCGGCGGGGTTGCCGGTGGCGTCGTGGGTGAGGCCGGCGTGCTGGTTGTAGATCCAGCAGCGGAAGGCGTTCACGTTGTTCTTGAGCAGCGCCCCGGTGCAGTGGATGCGCGTATTTTCGTTCACGACGCCTTCGGTGAGTCCGCCGACGAGCGTGATCGCCTTGCAGATCGACCCGGGCGGATACTGGGCGGCGACGGCGCGGAACAGGAGCGGGTTGCGGCGCGTGTCGCGCAGCAGCGCGCCGTAGTCCTGCGGAAAGGTCGCATACGAATACGTCGGGTAGCTGACGAGCGCGAGCACTTCGCTCGACGTGACGTCGATCACGACCGCCGCGCCGCCGGTCGCGTGTTCACCCTGCTCAACCGCGCGCGCGAGCAGGTCGAGCACGCTCTGCTGCAGCGCACGGTCGATCGCCAGACGCACATCGCCGCCGCGGACCGGGTCCGTCCGTTCGAGCACGGCGCGCGACATGTCCTCGACAATGCGGCCGCGGGCGCCGCGCAACGCGGCGTCGGCGAGGCGCTCGACGCCCGAAGATCCGCAGCGGTCGCCGGGCAGCAGCGCGCGCAGCTCGTCGCCAGCGAGCGGGTCGTCGTCGATGCGTTCGCGCGTGGCGGCGCCGGTGCGGCCGATGACGTGCACGAGCGCGTCCACGTCGCGCGCCACGCGTCGCGCGCCGGGCACGACGCGCAGCCAGGGGTGGCGCTCCAGCTCGAGTCGAACGGTGAGCGCCAGCTCGTCGTCCACGTCGTCGAGCAAGGGGTGAAACTGGGTCTCCTCGGCGATCTGCTGCATGAATCCGCTGCGCTGCTCGACGATCGCGCGGACGCGCTCGACGCGAGTCCGGATTTCTTCCGCTCGCTCGACGAAGTGCGACACCGGCCGGCCGGTCAGCACGGCCAGCCGCCGCCACATGTCCGCGATGTTCAACCGCAGCTCGTCGACGATCTCGCTCGTCCCGCGGTTCGCCGGATAGACGCCGCGCCGGCGCATCTCGCGGGCCGTCGCATAGAGGTAGTCGCTGCGGCCGGCGAGCACGCCGTAGTGGATGCAGATGTCGTTGGACGGTTCGTCGGCGACGAGCGTGCGGCCGGCGCGGTCGAAGATGTCGCCGCGCGGCGCCGCCAGATAGCGCACCGGGCGGGTCATGAGGCGCTCGGAGAGTGCTTCGTAATCGGCGGCGTGGACGATTTGCAGCGCCGCGAGGCGCGCGACCAGCACGACCGCCACGGCGGCGAGTCCGATTGCGAACCACTGGAGGCGGTTTTCGAACATGCGATCCGTCGCAGACCCGCGCTTCTCAACGACGAGCAAGAACCGCTCGAAGTCGTCGCCAACAGAAAAAAAGTGCAGAGCGGGCCGTAAGCCGAATTCTGTTCCCGACCTCCGTCGCCGCAAGCGAGTTGCGGCTGTGACACGCCGAAGCGCGCCGTGGCCTGTCGGGTGGCGACCATTCCTCTAGGCCCGCCGTTACCGACGGGCTCCAGCACCCTACCCGGGGCTAGTGGCGAGCCGGGCCGGCTCATCGCCCCCTATTTGGGCTTGCTGGCGGTGGGGTTTGCCATGCCGCGACTGTCGCCAGCCGCGCGGTGCGCTCTTACCGCACCATTTCACCCTTGCCTGTGCGCGAAGCAGGGAACAGGAATCCGGGCGTAGCCGGCCGCGCCGCCGCACGCCTGGACGATCACGGCGATCGTCGTCGTGCCGTCTTTTTCTCCTGGTCGTCGCTGCGCCCGTGCTCGCTCGCGGTCGAGATTCGACTCCCGATCCGTCGCGGTTCGCAACGTCACGACGCCACGCTCGCAGCAAGACGCCGCGATGCGCGCGCGCCGACCGGTTCCCGGGGGCCTGTCCCCTGCTCCGCGCCATCGGCGGTGTCTTTTCTGTGGCACTTTCCCTGGGATCACTCCCGGTGGCCGTTAGCCACCACCGTGCCCGGTCCAGTTCGGACTTTCCTCCGACGGGCGCGCGGTTGTGCCCCCGCCGAACGCAAACGTCCGACCGGGGTGTCCACGGCCGCCGGCGGCCGCCTGGCCCACTCTGCACCCTGATTGTACGGTGGATCGGTGGGCGGCGCGGAGGTCCGGGCCGCAATCCGCGTCGTGACACGCCACGTGGGACTCGTGGTTCAGGTCGTGGGCGGTCGATAAGATCGAACGTGCGGGCAGCGGCTGCTGTTTGCGCATCGGGCGCTGCGGCCGCGCTCGATCGGAGCCCCGAACGGCGACCCGGATGTTCTCGGAAGAGATTACGCTCGAAGGTCACATCATCGACTGGCCCGTGCTGACGCGCGTGCTGGACGACATCAATTCGTCCGGCGGCGCGTTCAAAGTCCTGGAGATGCAGATCGGGCGCAGCCGCGAGGAGCGCAGCCACGCCGTGCTGGAGGTCAGCGCGTCGACCGAGGCGGAGCTCGATGCGCTGCTCGCGAAGCTGCGCGACGAGGGCGCGCTGGTGCGCTCGCCGGCGGATGCGCGGCTGGTGGACGCCGACGTGGACGGCGCGTTTCCCGAGGAGTTCTATTCGAGCACAAACCAGCAGACGTTCATCCGCGCGCAGGGACACTGGCACGAGGTCCAGAATCAGGAGATGGACTGCGGGATTGTGCTCGACCGCACGGCGGGCACGTTTCGCTGTGTGCCGGTCGCGCACGTGAAGCGCGGGCAGCCGGTCGTCTGCGGGCGCCAGGGAATCAAGGTCGTGTCGCTCGCGCGGCAGCGCGAGAGCGCGGTGTTCGAATTCATGGCGTCGGAGATTTCGAGCGAGAAACCGAAGAACGCGATCATCCGCAACTGTGCGGCGCAGATGCTCCGCTGCAAGCAGGACGGCAAGAAGCTGCTGCTCGTCGGCGGGCCGGCAATCGTTCACACCGGCGCCAGCGAGCACGTCGTGCGGCTGATCGAGCGCGGCTATTTTCACGTGCTCTTCGCGGGCAACGCGCTCGCCACGCACGACATCGAGCAACACCTGTTCGGCACGAGCCTCGGCGTCTATATCGACAAGGCGACATCGGCCGCCGCGGGCCACGAGCATCACCTGCGCGCCATCAACCGCATCCGCCGGGCCGGCGGAATCCGGCCCGCGATCGAACAGGGCATCGTCTCCGGCGGGATCATGCACGCGTGCGTGAAACACGGCGTGCGCTATGTGCTGGCAGGCAGCATCCGCGATGACGGTCCGCTGCCGGACGTGATCACCGACGCGGTCGCAGCGCAGGACGCGATGCGGGCCGCCATCGGGGGCGTGGGCTTCGTGCTCATGATCGCGACAGCGCTGCACTCGATCGCGACCGGCAACTTGCTCCCCGCATGGGTGCCGTGCGTGTGCGTGGACATCTCGCCGAGCTTCCTCACCAAGCTCTCTGACCGCGGCAGCTTTCAGACGATCGGACTGGTCACGGACGTGGAGCCCTTCTTTCGCGAACTACTCCACGAGCTCGAGCTTCTGGAGAGCGCGGCCAAAAAGTAATTCACCCGCGCTTCGGACCGCCGCGCTGGCCGCCGACCGTCGCGCTTCGTCGCGTGCAACGTAGCGTCAGCCCGGCGAACGCGAGCAGTGCGGCGGACGCCGCCTCCGGCACGCGCGTGACGAAGACGCCCAAGCTGCCGTCCGTGAAGGTGGCGCGGAAGGTCAGGTCGCCGGCGCCGCTGAACGAAGTGCCGAGAACCAGTCCGCTCGACGGGTCGGCCGCGAGCGCGAGGCTGGAGACGATCCGCACGTCGCCGGGCGCGACTTCGAGCGGGTCGCCTTCGCGCGCGATGAGACGCAGCGCGCCGTCCGGGTCGGTTGCCCAGATGCCGAAATCGTTCGCGCTGGTGATGCCCTGCCCGGTGAGGCGGGTCCAGAACGCGACCTGACCCGCCTCATTGAGTACCGGCAGGAATTGGAACGCGTCGTTCCGAATGAAGACCTGGCCGGGAGCCGCGCCGGGCGCCGGGTCGCCTTCGCGGGCCACAAGCGACACGCCGCCTTTGTCTCCCACCCAGATGCCTTCGTCGTTGAAGGCCGTCACGCCGCCCCCGACCATCGTGTGAACAAACGCCAGTCGTCCAAACCCGACCCACCGCGGCAGGCGGTTCTCGGCACCCTGAAAGTCGCCGAATGTGGCTCCCGCCGGCCCGCCCGGGGCGGCGTTGCCCTCCCGTGCGACGAGTTCGAGCCCGAAGCCGGACTCCGCCCAGATGCCCGTGTCGTTCGCCTCCGTCAATCCGCCGCCGACGGCCCGCGCGATGAACGCGGTGCGCGCCGCGTTCGTGGTGCTGGGGGTGAACGCGTGCGTCGCGAGCACCTGAAACTGCGCGCCGAGCGGCATGCCGTCGGCTTGCGCGCCTTCGCGGACGACCAGGCGCAGTCCGAGCGGGCCATGCGCCCAGATTCCTTCGTCGTTGGTCGTGTCCACGCCGGGACCGCGGATGCTCGCCTTAAAGGCGGCCCGCGGCTGGGTGCGGTCGCGCAGGTCGAAGATGTTGAACGTGAATTCCTCGGCCAGGCCGATGGCGCGCTCGCCGCGCCGTGCGATGAGCGTCGCACCGCCGCCCGGCGCGGCCGCAAAGATGCTGAGGTTGTTGGTGTCGTTCACGCCCGCGCCGGAGAGCACGGGATCGAAGTACACGACACCGTCGTCGCGCATCTGCGTGCGCGTGGCGGACGAGATGTTCCACTGCACACCGGGCAGGCCCGGGGCCGCCGCACCCTCGAGCGCCAACGCGCCGAGCGCACCGAAGCGGTGCGTCCAGACGCCGTCGAGAAACGCGTTCGTGTCGGCGTGAACGGCGAAGGTCCCGCCGCGCCCGAAGTGTGCGCGGTAAAAGGTCTTGAAGGTCTGTCCTGCGGGCGCGCCGGGCACGGCGTCGCCCTCGCGCACCTGCAACTGCCCGAGCGTCGCGTCGGAGTA
Organism: Phycisphaerae bacterium; assembly: GCA_050184295.1. Lineage (GTDB taxonomy): Bacteria > Planctomycetota > Phycisphaerae > UBA1845 > Fen-1342 > JBFXAM01. The sequence continues at coordinate 9,899 of JBFXAM010000107.1, forward strand.
CGCCCAGATGCCCTGGTCGTTGGCGGTTGTGACGCCGCCGCCGAGCGCGAGCGTCGCGCCGAACGCGACACGACCGCCGGTCGCGATCACCGGCGCTTGAAAGTTCGCGAAAACGGCGCCGCCGACGTCGGCCGCGGGCGAGCCCGAGAGCGCCACGGTGCGTGGGCCGAACACGTTACCCGCCAGGGCCACGCCGGTGAGCAGCGCGGCAAGAGCGAGATTCAGAGCGCACGAAGAACTTAGTCGCATACGGCGTCCTCCTCGCCCGCGTATCGACCGTGAGTGGAATGCAGGCAGCGCCGCCGGACGCGGCTTCTCCTCCGCACGAAGGATACCGGTTTCGGGACCGGCGATTCAATGCGACTGTCCGCGGGCGGCGAAGTGCGGTGCGACTCGGACTCATCGTCCCATAACCATCGGTTACGGCGGTTCGGCCCTTCACCCGCCGTGAAACATTCTAGTTGGCACACTTGCAATTGGATATTTTTGTGATATCATATCAATATAGTTTTGGTTTGCGGAACACGGCAGCTTTCGGGAGAACGTGCCATGTCGACGGAACTGGTTCGACGCGTGACGAGTGGGTGGGGGATGTTGCTCGCGCAAATCGTGTTGACGCTGGGCGTCGGCGGTGCGTTGTGGTTTTTCGCTTATCAGGCGGCCCAGGCACCATACGGAACGTCGCTGTTCATGAAAGCGGCGCCGATCGTCGTGTCCGTGCTCGCCGCTTTGTTCGTCCTCGTGTTGTGGTGCGGGTTCTTCACGCTACAGCCGAACCAGGGGGCCGTGCTGCTGCTCTTCGGCGCGTACAAAGGGACGGTACGGGAGCCGGGGTTTCACTGGGCGAATCCGTTCTATCAGAAGACGAAGGTCTCGCTGCGGACGCGGAACTTCAACACTGACAAGCTGAAGGTGAACGACCAGCGCGGCAACCCGATCGAGATCGGGGCGGTGGTTGTGTGGCGCGTCGAGAACACGGCCCAGGCGAGCTTTGACGTCGACGACTACTCGCACTACGTCGCGATCCAGAGCGAGGCCGCCGTCCGCCACCTGGCGTCGAGCTATCCGTACGACCAGGGACACGAGAACGAGTTGTCGCTGCGCGGCGGGACCGCGGAGGTGTCGAAAGCGCTCGCCAGCGAGCTGCACGAGCGGCTGGCCAAGGCCGGCGTCGTGGTCGAAGAGGCGCGGCTCAGCCACCTCGCATATGCCCCGGAAATCGCGGGCGCCATGCTGCGCCGTCAGCAGGCCGAGGCGATTGTGGCGGCGCGAATGCGGATCGTAGAGGGCGCTTGCGGGATGGTGGAGGCGGCGCTGGAACGGCTGGAGCAGTCCAAGACGGTCGACCTCGACGCGGAGCGCAAGGCGGCGATGGTGAGCAACCTCCTCGTGGTTCTGTGCGGCGAGCAGGCGGCGCAGCCGGTGGTGAACACGGGGACGCTCTACACGTGAGCGGGACCGGAGGCTGAGCGTGGAGCGCGGGGCGCGACGCGCGTCCTGTGGGGCGTCGCAGGGCGTTGAGCGGTTCAAACCGCGGGAAGCTTGTGCGGGCTATGAGTTCGAAGCGTAAGGCCATCTTGCTGCGCATCCCGGAGGATCTCTGGGACGAGCTGAACCGCTGGGCGCGCGACGAGCTGCGCAGCGTGAACGCGCAACTCGAGTACGTGCTGCGCGAAGCGGTTCGGCGGCGCGAGCAGCGCGACGACGCGAACGGGCGCGGTCCGCCGGTTGCGAAGGCGCCAACGGCCGGGCGCGGCGCGGAGGCGGAGCCGCGCCCCTCCGAGGCGTCGCCGGGTCCGATACACGAGAACGAGTTGTGAGCGCGTCGCCATTCTCCAAATTGGCGCGGACAGGCGCACGCACGCGGGCTCAGAGGCTGAATTGCGGGCGATCGCGAGTATCTGAATCCTCGGGATCGTCGCGCGCCGGACCGCGAGTCGACACGGACTGCGAATCGCGGCGCCGGCGCCGGCAGCGCGTCGGCCTTACGCAGCTTGGCGATGATCTGTTCCGATCCGTGTCGTGTCCGCTTCATGAGCAGCCTCCTGGGCTGCTGCTGAGCAGGCAGTAGAGACTGCCATTGCAACCGGATCAGGTTCCGGGGAGCAGGTCACCGTCTCGTAGGAGATCGAGTCCACGATGTTCAGCTCCACCCGCCGATCCGCCAGCATCCGCAACGTCCGCCGCCGACGACTGTTCGGCGCTTTTGAACAGCAGATCGCCGTCAACTTCGCCTCTCTCGCCGCGTCAAGCAGGCCTCCCGAGACGGCCGTCACTGCTGCTTGTGCACCAGGGCCGCTTGCAGCTCCGCTCGACGAATCGCTGACGGATGTTCTCGACCGCGCGCGACGCCACCCCCAGCCCCTCGGCGATCCGGGAATCCGACCACCCGGGACCGGTCGGCGATTGGTCCGCTTGCAGCAGCACTCGTGCATGCGTGAGCTTCGCCGCCGACCCCTTTCCGACCGACTCCAATCGCGGCAATCGCTCCCGCCCTTCCAACTCCAGCCGGACCACGTAGCGCTTGTGGAGTCTGTTCACCGCGGTCCTTGCTGATCGATACCGCGGCCATCCTTGACCACGGGCCCGGCTCAACCGCCTAACCCGCTCGCAAAGTCAAGTGTGACGGCTCACCGGCGAAGTGCATCACAATTAGAGGACCTTCGGCGCCTGAGTAGTACGAGCGTCCCCGCCGGTCACGCCGGACGATCCGCTGGCGAGTCCGGCGCACTGCTCTGCACGCATGCGGCGGATTGCCTGGATGACCATGTGCTCGCTCGCCCGCGCGCCATCCGCTACGATCATGTGAAACGCACGCCGCGCAGCGCAAGTGTACGCCGCGCGGCCGCGCGAAGCGGCGGGGCACGAACTTCAGCAAGCCGTCACGCTCGGACCACCGCGGTCCATGAATCAACAGGGAGACTCTGTCCATGCGCGCTGTAACCGTGCTAGTCACCGCGCTCACCACGATGACGGCGGGCGCCCAGACCTTCCTCGTCGAGCCGGATGCCTACTCCAATGGCGCGGTGCTGACGAACGCCCACCCGGCCGTGGCGCTCTGGACGACCGGCGGCGACAACGTGCCCGTCCCCGCGTTCCCCGTCACCGCAACCGACGACAACCTGGACTTCGCGCCGACCGGCGCCAACGTCTTTGCCCATTCCAATGTGCCGTTCTTCAATGACGTGCGCCGACTGCGAATGGACTTTGCGGCCCCCGTCAGTCTCGTCGAACTCGCGTTCGCCGGTGGCAACACCGTCTTGCAGGAGTTCGGCCGCCTGGAGATCTACAACGCCGCCAGCCAACTCCTCGGCTCCTACAACACGGCGCTGCGGCACGGCGGGGAGGTGGAGCTGATGTTGCTTTCGCGCCCGCAAGGCGACATCCAGTTCGCGGTCGCGTATACGCCCACGGAGGGCGGCAGTTTCGGCCGCTTCGACGCGCTCCGCTTCACCGTCGTTCCCGAGCCGGCGGCGTTCGCGCTCGTCGGGCTGGGAGCTTTGGCGCTGCGTCGGCGCAGAGGGCACTGCGCCGCCGCTGCGCGCCATGCAATCGCGGTTCAGTCGGAGGTAGCTGTGCCCGCTTCCCCGGACGCCGCCGCGACGAGCAGTTCGCACACGCGCGGTTCGAACGCCCGCCCGCACTCCGGGCAGCGGCCCGACGCGACCGGCAGTCCGCGCAGCGGATAACCGCACCCGGAGCACACCGGCACGCCAAACGCCAGCAGCTTGCGACGAATCTCCTTGCGGACGCCGGCGCGGTGAATCGCGCGCACCAGCAGAAAGAAAGCCGCGAGCGCGACGACCGCGAGCACGATTTCGCGCAGCGCGCTCGGCGCTCCGAAGTAGGACAACACCCATTTCGCGAGGCGCATCACGATCACGACCGCGACCGGGAGCGCGATGATGATCAACCAGAACCCGGGGCTCCGCACGTTACCGGCTTCCGCGGCCATCTCCGCGAGCGCGCGCTTGCGCTGCTCGTCGCTCTCGAACAGTTGAAGTTCGGGGATCCCCGCCAGCGTGATGCTCAGCAGGTGGTGGGGCGCACGCGGATCTTGCGGCGACGGGCTCATGACCGCTCACCCCTTGCGCAGCCGCCGCGCTATACGGCCTCGCGCGTCTCCACTTCGGCGGCCGGCGCGCGGCGCATTCCCGCCGTCGTCGTCGCCGCGACCTTTTCGACGGCGCGCGGCCGCGGCGGATCGGTCGGCTGTGCGGCGGGCGCGGAATCCGGCGTTGATCCACCGCGATACGTCGTGCCACGCCAGGTGGTCGTCGTCGCGCCGCCGACCTTCGCGAGCGCGTTGATCGTCATCCCCAGGCACAGCAGCGCGCCCAGCGGATACGTCATCGCCCAGGGCGCCGCGAGCCCCGAAATCGGATAAAACCGCCACAGCACGCTCTGCTGCGCGACGATCGCCGCCAGCGCCGCGAACATCAGCGGCGACCCCGTCGCGCCCGCTGCCAGCGTCGCCGCCAGCGTCACCCAAGGCGACAGGCTCGCCAAGCAGATGATCCCCACGCTCGCCAGCAGCTTCAGCGGCGTGCCGAAGCAGCCGTAGAAAATCCGGCTCCACCCGCGCCAGATCTGCGGCAGCCCGGTGTACATCCGCACACGGAACAAATCGCCGCCGCGAATGACGCGCAGCCGCACGCCGACCTGTTTCGCCCGCCGCGCCATGTGCATGTCTTCGTTCAACGTCGCGCGGACGGCATCGTGCCCGCCGATGCGCTCATACGCGTCGCGCGACATCAGCATGAACGCACCGTTCGCATACGCGACCGGCGAGGCCGGCGAGTTGACCTTCTGCGGCGGCGTCCAATAGACCATGATGCCGCCCGCGACCGGCTGCACCACCTTCTCCCAAAACGTGCCGGCCTCCAAACGCGGCAGCACGCTCAGGAAGTCGACCCGCTCGCGTTGCGCAAAGCGCGCCGCGGCGGTCAGCAGGCGCGGCGAATCAAACTGGCAGTCGGCGTCGGTGAAGCAGAGCCAGTCGCCGGCGGCCTGCGCGATGCCGGTGCGCATCGCGTTGTTCTTGCCGAACCAGCCCGCGGGCAGCTCGCGCACGTGAATCGCGTGCAGCCGCCGGTCGCGCGCGGCGAGTTCGTCGAGGATGGCGCCGGTGGCATCGTGGCTGCGATCGTTGATTGCGATCAGCTCGAAATCGGGATGATCCTGTCGCAAGAGCCCCGCGACGCAAGCCCCGATGTTCGCCTCCTCGTCCTTCGCCGCCACGAGCACCGACAGGCGCGGCAGCGATTGCGCGGCCGGGGCGCGGGCGTCGGATTCGGAGAGGATCGGCTCGCGCTTGCCGCGGGTGATGTCGCGGTGGCGCAAAAGCCAGATGAGCGCGATCAGACACGTCAGCACCAGCCAGGTCTGCGCAGGCCAGCCGCCGGCGATCACGAGAGCAACCAGCGTCATGAGCACCGCGGAGTCCTCGACAAGGTCGTGTCAGCGTAGTCGCACGAGACGCCCGTCGCCAGCGACCCCGCGGTCGGCGCGCGTGCGATAGTGCGGGTGCCATGCCGACGATACGGGTGCCACGCCGACGATACGGGTGCCACGCCGACGGCTCTTGCGGGTGCCATGCCGACGATACGGGTGCCATGCCGACGGCTCTTGCGTCGGCATGTCCTCCGGACGCGCGGGCGTACGAGCAGCTTGCGCGGTTGCCAAGCCGACGGCACGCGTGCCAAGCCGACGATACGAGAGCCCCGCCGACGGCACTTGCGGGTGCCATGCCGACGAAACGGGTGC
>JBFXAM010000108.1:0-15557 GCA_050184295.1 Phycisphaerae bacterium
CCGCCGGCGCCGGCGGCATCGCCAGCTTTCCCGCGAGTTGGTCCGCATTCTCCACGCCCGGCGGCAGCTCGCCCCGCTCCTGGAGCACCCGGAACAGCGACTGGATTGGCGTCGTCGCGCCGCTCTCTGTGTCGAGCCGCCCGGCCGCCCGCTCGCGCTGCGCGCTCACCGTCTGCGCCCGCTCCGCGAGTAGTTGCTGCAACAGCGCATCTCCGCCGGGAGACTCACGCAAGTTGTTGATCGCGTTCACGACATCCTGCGGCCCCTCGAAACTCGCGCCGCGCGCCTGGAGCGCTGCCACGAGCCCCGCTTCGTCGAACGTGCCCATCCCGGCGCCGACCGCGGTCGCCGCGGCCGCGCCCGCCTGGTCGCGCGTGAATCCAAACTGCTCGCGCAACTGTCGCGCGATCTGCATCGCGAGCTCTTCATTGCCCGCCGTCAGTGCCCCGCTCTTCTCTAACTGCGCGGCGATCGCCGCCCGCGGCCCCGCCGCCGCCTCCTGTGCCTTCCGCGTCGCCTCGTTGAGCCGCTCCTGCTCGGCGATCGTCTTGCGAATCTCCTCGCGCCAACTCTGGTAGACGTGGATGCCGACCGTCACCGCCGCGAACGCCGCCGCGACGCCGGCGATCGCCTTGCCCGCCATTGTGAACGCCTGGATGCTGCCGAGCACGTCGCCGACCAGCCCGCCCCAGCGCCCGCCCAGCAGCTTGATGACGTCCGCCAGGTCGCGCTTGTTCTTGTCGAGCTCACCGACCAGCCCGGCGGATTTCTTCAGCTCAGGATTCAGCCGCCCCAGCGCGCCAAGCTCGCGCTGCAACTGCTGCTCCAGCAGGTCCGTCGTCTCGCCCGCGCCGCGCCGCCTGGTGATTTCCTCAGTCAACGCCTGGATGCGCTGCGCCGTTTGCTGGGCGGACTGCACGTCCACTTCCAGCTTATATCGCAGGACTTCATCGCGGGGACTGTCAGACATGATTGGCCTCCATGCCGCTGTGTGCCGCATCCCGCGCGGCGCGGCATCATCCATGACGCCGCGCCGCGCGGGACTTTCACCTGCTCTACACGTCGACCATGATGGTCGAGTCGTCGACGACGGCGCCCGCGTCGAGCGACTGCGCCAGTACCATCAGCCCCGCGATCGCACGCTCGTATCCGTTGTTGCCCGCGACCGCCGCCGACATCACGAAGACCTCACACGGGCCGCCCGGCGAATCATCCACACTGTCGTCGTCGGCCGGGTGCACTCGGATCGCGAGCGACAGCACGTCGCGCCCGCCGGTGTAGCTCAGCGGAACACGTCGCGCGCCGTCGATGAGCCGCGCGGCGTGCATCGCGTGCGGCAGCGCGGCCGGCTGTCGGCTGCGCTGCTCAAACGCCAATCGCTGCGACAGGGCGTTCACGATGACCTCGGCGCTGACGCGCTCAGAGTCCGACTCCGATCCGCTCGCGGGAGTCGCCGCTGCTGCGCGCTGCGCATCGCGCAGGCGTGTTCTTGTGTCGCGCTCCCGCGCGTTCTCCAGCGCCGCAGACACCAGCGCCGCGCGGCGCTGTGTCGTGATGCCCCGCTGGCCGGCGATCGTGTCCAGATCGCAGACACGGGCCGGCTGCCGTGCGCTGCGCTTCCGGGTCCGGGCCCTCATGTCGTCACCACGTTGCGGGTCGGGCGCGCCCCCGCGTCCAGTCCGCGGGCCAGCTCGACGACGCCCGCGATCGCCGCCTCGAATCCGCGCCCGTGCCGCGCCGCCGCGACCATACAGAACAACTCCGACCGCGCGTCGTGTATGTCGCCCGTGCAGTCACCACCACACGGCCGGTGCGTGCTGACGCTCAGCGCGACGAGCTCGCGCCCGCCGCAGATCGTGGTCGCGAAGTCCGATTCGCGCACGTCGGCGGCAAGCCGCGCCGCGTAGCGCAGCACGTCGGCCCCGCTGTCGCTCGCGCCGGATTCGGATTCGCCGGCCTCTTCGCCGGTCGCCTCATCCGCAAAGCGCGCCTCCAGTCGCGCCCGCAGCGCCGTCCGCAGGTCCGCCGATCGCCCGGCCGCGACATCCGCCACGGCGCCCTCAAACCACAAATCGAAAGTGTCCGCGTCCGCCGACATCGGCTCCGGCGGCTGGCATTCGGTGTCCTGCACCCCTTCGTATTCGACCCTCGCATCCATCGTCGTATCCTCCTGGTCGCTTCATCCGAGCGACGCCATGCACTCGCCGGCGGCGCACGCGCGCCGCCGGATCACTCACTGTTTCGCGTTCACCGCGGCCGCGCCGCGTAACGCGCCGGATTCCGCGCCGGGTCGACGCTCGGCACGTCGTCGCGCGGGCTCGCGGCGGCGCCCGCGTGCTCCGCCGCCGCCGCGCCGGCCCGCGCGCTCGCCGGCCGCGCCGCGCCGACCGGCGCCCGCAACGGCTTCGGCGCGCCGCCGGCGCCCTTCGCCACGCTCGCCAGATCGATGATGAGCAGATCATCCTTCGTTCGCAGGTCGTATCGCCCGCGAACCGCGTCGATCTCGACGCCGCAGCGCTTGATCGCTCGCCCCAGCGAGACCCGCCGCCGGCCCGCGTCGCGCTGCTCCTTCCCGTGCCGCACGACGCTCACCGCAACCGACAACGCCCGCTCGTCGTCGCGCGGCGCGCGGATCGCGATCCGCAGAGTGCCGGCGTCGGCGAGCACGATGCAGTAGTGCGCGATGCCCGCCGACTCCAGGTCCGCAGCGCGCATCGTCGCCGTGCCCGTCGCGTCGATCGCCACTTGCCCCTCTTCGAGCGGCGGTTGCCGATTCCACGCCCCCGGTTCGACCAATTCGAAACTCATCCGCGACCTCCTTGTCGGTTCAGGTTTTCCGCATCACGCCGACCAGCATCCGCAACCGTCGGCATCGCGGAGCGGCCGGCACACAGCGACGAACATCCCAACGCTGCCGTGCCATGGACGCTGCGATCCAGCTGGAGATTGAAGCCGGTCGCAGACCCCGGCCGCTCCGCGAAACCGACGACACCCAACCCCGGCCGCTTCGAACGGCCGGCGTCATGGAGCGGCCGGCGCCGTGCGGCGTCGACGCACGCCGGCCGATAGGACAGACAGCCGCGGGCCCGATCGAGAAGGCCCTGCGAACTCTCCCCAGCCGCTCCACGTCACCGACCACACCACAGCTCCCGCCCGCCGCGCAGCGCTCGCGCTTCCCGCGCGCCGCGCGTGGATGTCGTGGAGCGGCCGGAACTGCAAGCGCTGACAGCCGCCCCGCGGTGCGTAGACACGACCGGCCGGCGGATGGAGAGCGCCGACGCCGGCTGCGCTCCACCCGCCCCACGATTCCCACGCCGCCGCGCCGACCGCCCGCCGCGCAACGCACCGCCGGACGCTCGCGGCGCCGTTCGAAGCCCGGTCGATCATCAATCGAACGCGCGTCATGCGGTTGCTGCCGCGAGCTCGCCGCCCGCCTGCTCGGCGCACTCGGTCGACAGGTCCGGACCGAGTAGCATCTTGTGTGCCATGTGCAAATCGGCTACGTCGAGCGGACGCTTACGGCGCACGTCGAGCGCAAGCTCGCAGACGCGCATCGCCAGTCCGAGCCGGCCCCAGCCCTCCACGTTCGACAGGCGCGTGAGCCAGCGCTCGCCGGCCGGCGTCACCAGCTTCAAGCGCGAGTTGCGGAGGATCGCGCGGATGTCTTCGACCGAATACAGGTCGCCGTCGGAGTCCACGCCGTCGCGCGTCGCGTCGTAGACCGGCGCGATCCGCCGAACCAGCTGTGGGGATACGACGCAGCGCTCGCCGTTGCGCGCCTTCAGGAGTAATCTAAAAAACCCTTTGTCGCCGAGTAGGACCACCGGCAGACAGCGATGATTCTGGAGGTCGGACAGGTCATGCAGCGCGCGAATCAGCTCCAGCCCATCGCGCGTCAGGTTCTGGACCTCGTCGACGATGAGCACGTAGTTGCGGCGCCGCTGGACGAACGAGCGCAGCGCGAGCACACGCTTCCGATGCGGAAGCCCAGCCGCTTCCTTGAGCTCTGGTACGTCCGCGCACAGCAGCGCGGAAATCCCGCGCGCGTCGCCGAAGGCGTCGTCCGCGCGAACGTAGATGCACGAGCCGCGCTCGCGTTGGAACGCGAGTGCGACTTCGGTTTTGCCTGTGCCCGGCTCGGCGATGATCGCGACCATGCGATTGCCGCGAACCGCGATGTTGATGACGCCGAGCATCTCCTTTGCGATCCGCGTCGGCGCGAACTGCCGCACGTTCGGTCGCGCCGCGCGCTCCGCCTCTTCACCCAGAAACAAGTCGATCTTTCGCGCGACGCCACCGCCGTCACCAGCATACTTCCGGGCGATCCAATCGCTCAGCGTCCCGGAGCTGACGCCGATCCGCGTCGCCACATCCGAGATCGCCGCCGGCCGGCCGTCCTGCCGCGGATGCGCCGCGCGCCAGTCCATCAAGTCTGTGCGGAGATCGTCCTGTACCGTCTCAGCCACAGCGCCCGAATCATCCGTGATTCGCCGCATGGTCACACGAGCCTCCTGCCCGAGCTGCTCAAAGCCTCTGTTTGGTGGGTTGTCGTCTGGAGTCATCGTCATCCCGCCGATACGCCGAGGTCCGCCCACGAAAATCGCCCCGCATCCTTGCCGGGCGTCTCCGGGTCGCATTCGGCGAACTCCGCGAATCCACGTCCCGCGCCGGCCTCCTGCCGGCGCACGATTTCTTCCTGCTCTGCCAGCACGGCGAAGCCGTCGAACGCGACGGCCGCGGGCGCCGCCCCCTTCGCGGCGCGCCGCTGTCGATCCGCCTGCGCGGTCACCTTCTTCGCCGGTTCGACCAGGTCCGGCCGCACCAGCGCGACCGCCGGCGCCGCCGGTGTCGGCAGTGCCTTGCACTGCGCCGCCTCGCGCGACTTCCGAAATTCGCGCTGTGCTTCGAGCACCTGTTGAGGCGTCTCGTTTTGCAGATAGTTGCGCGCCGGCACCGCCGCCTTGACGGCTCGTCGAAAGCGCGACTTCTTCGCGCTTGCCGCGGCCAGCGCCTCGGGCGTCGCGTCCGCGCGCACCAGGGCCTTGTGAAGCGCACTGCAGAGGTTGCGGCCGTTCGCATCCGCAAGGACGATCTCGCCGACGCGGTCGATGTCCGGGCGGATGTAGACTTCGCGCCCCTGAAGTTTCACGGCGTCGCCGGCGTCGAGCTCGTAGCGCAGCCCGCGATACGTCACGTGGTCGCGCCCCACCTTGCGCGGGCCGTCCAGCGGCCGGCACGCCAGCGCGAGCACATGCAGATCGACGCGCCGGATCGTCCCGCGCTGCTGCTCGAAGACGAGATTCGGCGTGAGCCCGCCGAGCGCCCGCCGTGGCGTCGAGTTGTAGACTTCGACGCCCGTTCGAACGGCCCTCGAAAACTCGTCGAACGTCGGCAGCAGCTCCGGATGATCGCGGTCCAGCGCCGCCGCCACGTGCGAACGTTCCGCTGGGCAGCCGCCCCAGAAGCCCGGAAACAGCCGGTCGATCTTCTGTTTGATAAAACGCCAGATCGCTTCGATTTTTTTCGCCCAGGGCGCGTAAGGCGTCGAAACATGCCCACGAATCGCAAGCTCGTGCAGCACGCCGCCGAGCCGGCCGTCCCCGAACCGCACGCGCTGGAGCCACGTGCCGCGCGGCGAGCCGAAGGCGCGCTTCAGCGCCTTGCCGTTGTCGTAGGTGATGTCGCTCGGCGCGCCGCACTCCGCCACCAGGTCGCGCAACACGCGCAAATACGCGTTGCCGTCTTCGCTCAACGCGACGCCAACGATCAGTCTTCCCGACCGCGCGCAGCAGAACCCGACCACGACGGCCCGCCCCCTGCGATAGCCGCCCTCCGCCGCCGGATCGGCGATCCGCACGTCGGCCACACGCGCATCGCACGAGTACCACGCCCCCGCCGGGACGTGCGTGTAGTCGATCCTGTCCTTCGGCACGCAGCGCATTTCGAACGCGCGCGGCCCCTCGCGCTCCAGCACGCGCACCGCCCGCGGAATCTCCGCGATGATCGACCGCACGTGATACTGACTGAGCGGCGCGATGCCCAGCTCCGCCGCGAGCCGCTCCTGCTCATGAAATGCGTCCGCGCCGCCGAATCGATTCGGGTGCAGATAGACGCCACGCACGCGCTCCACGAGCCGCGCGTCGATCTCGACGCGCTTCCGGCCGCTGCGGATGCGTCCGTCGAGCGGCTCGCCGCGCGCCGCCTTGCCGCGCAGCTCGATGATTTTCGAGCGCGACATCGGCAGCGCGTGCTCGCGCGCCCATTCGCCATGCACACGCGCGAGCGCGTCGAAATAGCCCTGCGAAAACGGAGCGAGCTGCGGATGCTGCTGTCGAAACGCGCGGTCGCGGCTCAGCAGCTCCGCGAGCTGTGCGTGCCGCTGGCGCGACGAATCGCGCCCCGCGAGCACCGCCGCCGGCGTCGCGATCGCGCGCAGCCGCTGCGCGAGCGTCGCGACCTGGAGCTCTTCACCGTGCCGATCCACGATCAACGCGTCGCCCCGCACGACCCAGGCGCCGCCGCGTTTGTCGCGTTGCTCCGCGGGGAGCTCTTCGCGCGCGAACCGCTGCCAGCGCTTTTCCAGTGCGTCGCCGGTCTCGCCCAGACCGAGCGCGACATCGGGGAGCCGATACCAAGTGTGCGGCCCGGTGTACGGCGCGACGGCGATCGCCGCCGCGGGTGCGGCGTGCATCGCGTCGTCACTGTTCACGGGCAGGATGGCGATCACGCGGCGCCCTCCGCCTGCGCCGCGGGCGCAGCATCGCCGCCGGCGCCGCTCGCGTCGCGGACCGGATCGACGGCGGCGGTGATGTCGCCGCCGGTCCGCGGCCGAATAAGCTCGGGAAAGTCGACGACGAACACGTCCGCCAGATTGCGCAGTGCGCGCTCGCCCGGAGCCCGCCAACCGCGTGCCGACGCCTCGCGCCTCACCGCGCGCGCCGCGGCGGCGGGCGCAAGTTGCGGCTCGCGGACCACCAAACTCAGCAAGAGATTGAAGGCCCCGATGTCGAGCGCGGCACGCCGTCGCCCCGACGCCGGACGATCGCGGCGCAGCGCATCCTCGACGCGCGCGCCGCCGGGCAGCACAGCGCCGCGCCACACCTCAGCGCTGCGCCCGCTGCCGCGCACCACGAGCGGATCGAGCTCGGCGAGCCACGCCTCGCGCAGCATGGGACCGATCCGGGCGGCGTGCTCGCACAGCCCCGCCAGTGCCTCGACTTCGCGCCGCGCGAGCTGGGCCGGGAATCGCCCGTCCGCAGCTCCACCCCGGACCGCGACCGCGCCGCAGACGCGGCGCGCGTAGACGAGCGCGTCGCCGTCGAGCCCCGCCAGCGCGAGCCACCGCTCGACCCAGTGCGATCCCTCGACCTCGTCCGCGCCGACGATGTCCGCCGCGCGGAGCAGCACGACCAGATCGACCACGGCACGACCGCCGAGCACGTCCGCGGCCGCGCGGTGGCGCACCCCGACCGCCTCCGCAAATGCTGCCGTCCGGCCACCCCAGGCGACGCTGATGCGCGCGCCAAAATCGACCGCGAAGGCGCGCTCCGCGTCGGTCTGCGCTCGACGGCACAGAACCCCGCCAGCGCGGCCGCACACCGAAACAAGCTGAGGCGCAAGCGTCATCCGAGCTCCACCATCACGGCCCGGAGCCGAAACCCCAGCGCCCGCGCAACCGACCGAGCGACGCGGAGCCCGACGGGACGGCCACGTAGCGCGGCCCGCGCGCTGTTCCGGTGGACTCCCGCGAGGTCCGCGACCTCCCTGGCTAGGAGCCCCCGCTCGACGCGTCGAATGTTCAAGCGTGTGGCGTCCAGCACAATTTTTTCAGTGACCTCTCTCACGGGCGCACTCCGCGTGTTGCGTGGATTCGCTCGCACGGTGCGTGCGATCATTCCACCATTGTGCGCGCATCCACCGCGATCGTCAAGCGCCGCGCTCGCAATCTGCCCCACCACCTGTACGATCCCCATCGATGCCCGATTTCCGTCGCTTGGCCACAGAGATTCGCCGCCTACGAGGCAATGAATCCGCGCTTGCTCTCGCTCGCCGCGCCGGCCTGAGCATGAACTATGTCCGCAACGTGGAGCGTGGGGAGCGCCGCCCTCGCGCTGGTGAGCTCCGCAAGCTACTCGTCGCACTGGGCGCCGATGAAACGACGAGCCAGCGGTGCTTCCGCTGGGCGGGAATTGCGGTCGATGTCGCGAGCGCCCCGGACGCCCGCCGCGCCCGCCGTGCCGCGTGGCGCTCGCTCTTGTACGTGCTCGTAAATCACGTCTGGTTGCCGCGCCTGGAGCTCGAAGCCCAGCGCGCCGCGCTGCGCTCGAAGCACGATCGCGCCCTCGTCGCCGCCGCACTGTCCGCGCCGACGCCCGCCCACTTCGTCCAGGCGACGCAGGCCGCCAAGCCCCCTTCAAACGGCCTTCGGGATGCGATCGAATCCGCCTTTGAAGATGTTCCCCCTGATACGCTCACGCTGGTGAACGACGCTGTCGCCAACACGCTCGCCGTCGCGCAGCGCGCGTCCGCCGCCGGCGAAAGCCAGCCGGCCGGCGATCCGCTGCGCGCCCGCCGCACGCACTGGCGCTGGGCGATCGCCCGCCTCCTCATGGGGATGAACCGCCCGACGCTCGCCGAGCGCGACATCTACGATCTCGTCCGCGACGGCGGATTCGACTACAACTTCGCGGTCTGCCTGTTCCCCGCGGTCTACTGGCATGCCTGCCGCGCGTGGCCTTTTGAGCGCGTCTTCATCGAGTGTGCCGCCCGCGGCCCGCGCGTGCAGCGTGAGCTCTACGACGCGATCGCCGGCGGGCTTGACCTGTTGACGCTCTCGCTCGTGCTCTTCGGCGAGACGCCGCTCGGCGTCGAGCTCGCTTTCGCCGAGCGCGTCCGTCCGAGCCCGCCGCCGCGCAGCCTGGTCGAACAGACCGGGCCCGCCGCGTCCAAATTGCTCGACGAAGCGCCCTCTTCCGCCGTCGGCTACATCGACCTTTTCGATTCCGGCCCCCCCGGCTTGCTCTACGCCGATTCGCCGGCCGATCTCGTCTTCGACCACTGGGACCGAACCGACTTTCTTTCGCGGTTCCCGCTGTTTTACGTGGATCGCGACGGCGGAGCGCAGCTCGCCCGCGCGCTCGACTTGCCGTCCTGGTCGCGCTGGCAAGGCTACGTCCAGCGCCGCTACGGCGCGTCCGATCCGCAGCGAAGCGAGCGGCCGCTCGTCCCGCTCACGCCCCAGCGTTTCGCGCGCACCGCGAGCCCGCTCTGGCTTCGTGGCACGGTCGACGACACGCCGGAATCGCTCGACTCCTATCTGCTGCGCGCGTACTGCCGCGCCGTCGGCGACGCGACCGCGGCGGCCGCGGGCAAGCACGACTTCGGCGCGCTACACGTCTCTTCCGTGTCGCTCGCGTGGTATCTGCATTCGAGCTGGCAGGAAGTCGCCGCCAGCTTGGCGAAGCCGGTCGCGGACGGCGCCCCCGACGCGAAACCGCCGCCCGCTTCGCCGCCGTGACCCGCGCCTCCGCGCTTGACCCCCATGCGGTTTTCGGCGAGCATCGCGGGCGCGTGCGGAGGTCGGTTGCGGAAGACCTGCAATGATCGACATCAAGGTTCGCCCGCCCCCCCACGCCGCTTGTGAGTCGAAGCCGTCGCGGGCGCTACGTAAGCGCCCGCCGGCGACTCAGCGCCGATGAATCAACCGCGCGGAAGCACGGATGCGAACCGCCGACCAGCAACCGCCCCGCTCGCCTGTGAACCGCGCCGCGAGCCGCGGCTCGCGCCCCGCGCGTTCGACGAAGCCGCCCGGCGCTGCGCCAGGCGACGCGGGCCGCACGGCCCACTGGCAATCGCGCGGCGATGTTCCGTCCGCCGCTGGTTCGTCGCCCGCCCGCTCGGCGCACGCCATGCCGGCGCGAGCCGGACGGACCGCGACCGTCCGCCGCCCGTCATCCGCACCGCACGCCACGGCCGCCGCCGGCCCGCCACGCCAGTCGGCGCTCTCAGTTGCCAAGGTCACCGCTGCCAGCGCGCGGACAGCCGTCTGCACAACCAAGCGAACCGCGGGCAGAACCGGTTGCGCCAGCCCCGCCAACCCGGCGTGTAATAATCCTCGTTTCAGTCCCGGATTTTCTCACATGTCCGCGGACATTTCGTTCGTCACCGGCCTTGGCGGGTCTGAAAACGGCGATTCAGTCCCGGATTTTGTCGCACAACGGTCGGTATCCACCCCTGTTCCCGCACCCCCGGCAAGAATCTCAACCCACTGACACAGCATAACTTACGTCCGCTCGCCCCGTTTTTTCTTCCTGTCCCGGGTTTTCTCGCATCCGTCATCCAGGACGGATCGATAGCGCGCACGCTCTCCGCGATCCCCCTGAACCCCCTCAAAAGCCGGTTCGGAGTGCCCTTCGAACCGCACCGCCCGGCGAAGCCTCTCGCGGGTCTAGGTTCAGTCCGAGTCGCCCCGACCTTGCGAAACGCCGGTCGCGCCCGACTGGGCGTCGATCCGACCCTCGGCCTCGCGTAGGAACGTCTGGCACTCGGCGTCGGCGGTCCATTCCGGTCGCCGGCACATGCTGCGCAGCCGATCGAGCGCTTGTGCCGCCTCATCCGTCCGCCCGAGTTCGTACAGGGCCAGCGCGAGAAAAGCCACGTCGCCGGGATAGCCGGCGCAGGCGTCAGCCGGCGTGGGGCAGGGGTGCTTGACGCGGTGCAGCAGGTCGCAGCGCCCCAGCGTGCGCAGAGCCTCCTCGTGCAGCCCCGCGCGGTACTGAGCGATTCCCAGCGTGTTGAGATAGGACTCGTGGCCGGGCCTGGCGCGGTAAGCCTCCTCAGCCCAGCGCACCGCGGCAAGGTAGGCCTCCGGCGACCCGCCGGGGTTCACGACGACACTCCACGCATCGGCGTTCAATCGCACAGGATCCGCGGGCGGCGGCGAGAACGTCGTCGCTGCCCGCCGCCGCGCTTCCTCCAGCGCTCCGGTCGTGCCGGTTGTCGGATCGCGCACGAGGTCGCCCAGATCAACCTGCACGTCGAACGGCTCGTCCCAACCCGCCGGCCGCGCCGGAAGCGGCGGGGCGTCCCAGTCGAGGTTCAACCCGGCCAGATGCGCGCGCACAGCGTACAGATCCCAAACGCTGATGATTGCGTTGCCGCCGTGGCCGAGCACCAGCCAACCGTCGGACGGCAAGAATCGCGCATGTAGCTGAGAGAAGGTGGGGAAGTCGGCTACCGGTTCGAGCGTGTGGGGGTCGGTCAGTCGCAGAGCGCCCGGGTATTGGTAACGCCAGTCTCGGGACTGCTCCCCGCCTCTCGCGTCGCCTCCCCAATCGTATCGGCGCACCAGCTTCCAGTTTGCGCAGTCCCACGCCTCTTGATGCTCAACATCCCAGAGCAGCACAAACCTGCCGTCGGGGCTGAATTCTCCTCTGATTCCCACGGAGTCACCGAGCTCAGCAACCAGCTCGCCGGTGTCCGTGTTCCAAACTCGGCCGCCGCGGCCGCGCCAACTTCCCGTGAGGACCAGGCGTCCGTCCGGACTGACGTCGGGGATCAACAGCGTGGATGGATGGTCGCCCGTCATCGTGACTTTTGCCGGGTTCTTTGGATTGAGGATTACCGCGCGCGGTTCCCCTTGTATGTCGGCAGCGAGAACCTCGCCGTTGGCGCTGATTGCCGCCGCCGCGGTCGATCGGTTGTACAACATTTGCGGCGGCCCAAGTTGCAGTCGTGGCGTGGCGCCGCGGATGGGCCAGCGGTGCAGGCCGCGGACGCCGGATGTCATCAACGCGCTGCCGTCCGGCTCGAACACGGCTCCTCGCATCGGCCCAACCGGCAAGGTTGCGATCGCCTTCCCGGACGGAACGTGCCAGACGCGTATCCCGTAGTCGCCGGCCGTGGCCGCAAGGCGCCTGTCGTAGCCGACGAGCAATCGCCAATCGGCCGTGCCGGACGGCGGATCGTACAACACGCGTCGCTCCGGCGCCGTCGAGAGGGCCCACACGCCGAGCGAACAGGTCTCGTCCCAACCATTGATCATGAAGCCGATGCGTCGTCCGTCGAGGCTGAAGCTCAACCCGTTTCCCCGGGGCATCTCTACCAGCGGCCTGCCTTTCATCGGATCCCAGAGCCGCGTCGTTCCGTCCCAGGATTCGGACATGAGCATTCGGCCGGACGGATGGAATCGAACTTGAAGGCCGGCGTTGGTATGGCCACGCAGCGTGGATTGCACGCGGCCCGATGCGGCCTCCCAAACGTATATGTTGAGATCATCACAGCCGGACGCATAATAGCGTCCATCGGGGCTCCAATCGCCTCGATTGACCGTGGGTACGGCGATAAACGACAGCTTCTGCCCGCCCTGGATGTCTCGTATCTCAATACCGCGCTGTCCTGACACTGCTATACGAGAGCCGTCCGGCGCGAAGCGAAGGAAAGCCGGTTCACAATCGACGCGAATCGAGCGCACCTCGCGTCCGGTTTCCGGTTCAGAGAGCCGCACGATGTCTCCCTGGTGTCCGGTTGCCAGCGCGCGCCCGTCCGGACTGAACATGAAGGCCGCCGGATACAAGCCGCCTTCGATCCGTGCGCGCGACGCGCCGCGTTCGACATCCCAGACCTGGACCCGGCGTTCGAAATCGGAGCCGGCCAGGTACCGGCCATCCGGGCTGAAGCGGAGCCACTGATACGGGCGCCCCGAAGTAGGGAAGTGAGCCACCTCCCGTTCGTCGTCGACGCGCCGCACAGTGACGTTTCCCGCCTGGTCGGCCGCGGCGTACAGGGAAAGGTCATCGCTGAAGCTGGCGGTGCGGAAACGTCGGCCGCCGGCCAGCATCTTCTCCAACCGCGCGTCCGGCAGTGCCATGGCCGCGATGGCCTCGTTGCGCAGCTCGACGCTCGGGCGGATGGCGGCGGCCGCGCCGATGGCTTCCAGCGCTTTGAAACGCTGGCCCATCTGGCCGCTGTGCCGCAGCGCGCGCGCCTGCTCCAGATAGGACTGCCAAAGGCGCTGGGTGGCTTCCCCCTCCGCCTGCTGCGCGCGGTCGCGCTGCTCGCGCAGCCAGAAGGAAGCGACCGTCATCCCCGCCGCGATCATGAGCAGAAGCGTCAGGACCGTCGCCGCAAATCCGAACGCCAGCTTGTGCCGCACCATCGCCTTCCGGAGCTGGTAGAACAGGCTGTGCGGGCGGGCCAGGATCGGGCGGGCCGTCAGGTGACGCTCGACGTCGTCCTTCAGCTCGGCGACCGTCGCGTACCGCTGCGCCGGGTCCTTCTCCAACGCCTTGAGCACGATCGTCTCAAGCTCCCCACGCAGCACGCGGTTGATTGTGCTCGGCCGCCGCGGCGGCTCGTCGCAGATCAGCCGCACGGCGTGCGGAAGCGGCGCGGATCGCACGTCATGCGGCAGTGCGCCGGTGAGCAACTCGAACAGCATCACCCCCAGGGAGTAGATGTCGCTGCGCGCGTCGATGTCGCGCGACCGCCCGCGGGCCTGCTCCGGGCTCATGTAGGCCAGCGTCCCCTGAATCTTGCCCGCGTCCGCCGTCATGGTCGTGATCGCCAGGTCCGATTCCGTGATCCGCGCCAGGCCGAAGTCGAGAATCTTCGGCTCGCCGGCGGCCGTGACCAGCACGTTGCTCGGTTTGATGTCGCGGTGGATCACCCCGCGCTGGTGGGCGTACGCCACGCCCACGCAGACACGCGCGAAAAGCCGCAACCTCTCGGCGATGGGCAGGTCGCGCTCGATCGCAAACTGCGTCAGCGGCGTTCCCTCGACGCGCTCCATGGCAAAATAGTGCCGGCCGTCCTCGGTGTGGCCAGAGTCGTACAGCGTGGCCACATTGGGGTGATTGAGCAGCGCCAGCGCCTGAACCTCGCGGGCGAACAGCCGCTCGGCGTTGCGGTCGATGAAGCCGGCGCCGCGGATGACCTTCAGCGCCGCCCGGCGCCGCGGACTGTCCTGGACCGCGTCGTAGACGACGCCCATCCCGCCGTACCCAAGCACACCCAGCAGCATGTATGGCCCGAGCCGCTGCCCAACGAGCGGGTCAGGCCGCATCGGGCCGGCCTGGTCGGCTGGCGCGCCCGGCCACGCGCGCCCCTCCGCATCGCGTGCCGCCGCGGGCGGTTCCAGAAACGACCCGATCGACTGATGCGCGGCCAGCAGCGCCTCCAGCTCTGCCCGCAAAGACGGGTCTCCGCCGCAGAGCTCGGTCAGTCGATCGGCGCGCTCCCGCTCGTCTGTTTCACGGGCGCTGTGGAATGCGCGCTTGATCTGCTCCCAACGGGCGGAGTCCACAGGCG
Organism: Phycisphaerae bacterium; assembly: GCA_050184295.1. Taxonomy (GTDB): domain Bacteria; phylum Planctomycetota; class Phycisphaerae; order UBA1845; family Fen-1342; genus JBFXAM01. The sequence goes on from JBFXAM010000108.1 coordinate 14,308, forward strand.
ATCTCTCCGAACGATGTCGCCCATCCTGTGAATCGAACGATCAGCTGCGGCCGCTGCCCGGGCGAAGGGGATGTCGAACGAGGAATTGGATCAGCAGGCGTCCAGCTCCCGCTTCAGCCACGTCCTGGCGAGCGCCCATTCGCGTTCGACGGTGCGAGCGGACAGCCCGAGCACGCTTGCGACCTCCTCGAAGCTGAGCCCGGCGAAGAACCGGAGTTCGATGATCTGCGCCTGGCGCTTGTCCCATAGCGCCAGGCGGTCCAACGCCGTGTCAAGACCGTCGAGGTCTATCGCGCGCTCCTCGTAGACCTCCAACCACTCGTCCAGCGGGCGGCGTTCGAGGTTGCCGCCGCGCTTCCTGCGGCCCAGATCACGGGCGTGGTTAACCAGTATGTGCCGCATGATGACGGCGGCCGCCCGAAAGAAGTGCTCGCGGCTGGCGAACCGGGCGTGCTCGCCCTCCATCAACCGCAAGAACGCCTCATGCAGCAGTGCAGTCGGTTGGAGCGTATGCCCGGGGCGTTCCTGGTGAAACATTCGCTCGGCAAGCTGTCGCAGGTCGGCGTAAACGATGGGCAGCAGCGCCGACATCGTGTGTCGCCCACCCGCGCCCACCTCGTCCAATACGCGCGTCACCTCCACCGGAAGACTGTCAATAGGCCCTGACATAAGAGAATCGCGCCTCGGAGAATCTCGGCAGCAGAAGCCCGGACGCCCCGCGCCGGCTTCCGCAGCCGCCGCCGCGGCGCCAAATCGAGGTGTCCAAGTGCCAGCGGCTCAGGCCGCTCCGACACCTCATTGTGCCGGCGCCGGCGGTGTACTGCAAGACGGGTCGGCGGCCGTGGCGCACGGCGAACCCTGTGCACAGTTGTTAGTCGCGGTCAACGGGTGGGTTACGTGTTGTTCACGTCCGCCCGAACCGTCGTCTCGCGGATTCCCACTGGGCCGATGGGCGTCGCCGGACGGATCCTCGGATTCTCCCGCGGGTCAGAATCTGCGGAAGAACTTTGTCGGTTGGGTCGGACGAAGAGTGCATTTCCCGATGGCCACGTGCGTGCCACGCGGCTCTCAGGGTGGCGCCATTCAAGCGCTGATCCGTGCATACTCTCTGAGGAGGCTCCCATGTTCTGGCCGCGCTCGTGCGCTCTGACCGCCGTCGTGCTCAACGGGTTCTTGATCGCCGGCGATCCGGATCGCGGCCAAAACGGCCCGGTCAAGATCGCATCTGCCGCACATCCGAACGCCTGTTT
>JBFXAM010000109.1:0-15448 GCA_050184295.1 Phycisphaerae bacterium
ACCCCATCGATGACCGCCCCGTTGTGCTGGTCGGGACGCACGCGCGGCTCGACCCGCTCGTCGCGGCGCACGCCGAACAGCTTTTCGACGCCGGCGCGGCCGAAGAGGTCTGGAGGCACCTGATCTGGGCGCCGTTTCGGAGCGTGGCCGACGCGGAAGCGTACACCCGCAGCGCCACCGACGAAACGCAACTCGCGTTCGCCACCCTCGACGCACGAACCGGCCGCGTCGTCGGCAGCACGCGCTACCTCGACATCCGCAGACCCCACCGCGGGCTCGAAATCGGTTGGACCTGGCTCACGCCTGCCGCGCAACGCACCGCGATCAACACCGAGTGCAAGTGGCTGCTGCTGCGTCACGCGTTCGAGACGATCGGCTGCGAGCGTGTCCAACTGAAGACCGATCACCTCAACGAGCGGTCGCAGCGCGCCATCGAGCGGATCGGGGCCGTGCGTGAAGGCGTGCTCCGCCGGCACATGCAGCGCCGCGACGGAACGTGGCGCGACACCGTGATGTACAGCATCATCGCGCCGGAATGGCCGGCGGTGCGCGAACGTCTGCTTGAGCTCCTGCGGCGCGACGCTTCGGCTTGAATCGACGACCGATCCGGGCTTTCTGACGGGACCACGACGCGGCCGAGCGCCGCCGCGCCGCGTGCGGACGCCCCGCCCACCTGAATCGACGATTCCGGTCGCGGCGCCGAATCGAACGGCGCGGCCAATGCACAAGCGGCCTCGCAACCGAAGCCGGCGTCGGGGGTCGACGCCCGCTCGGTCACGAGACCGCGTTGCAGAAGGTCTCTTTCGTATCCGCGCCGAGACTAGGCCGCCGCCTAGGAACGCCGCCGCAAGGCGACGAGCCCCGCGACCGCCAGCAGCGACAGCGAGGCCGGCTCCGGCACGATCGCCGCACCGAACAGCCCGAGCGTCTCCGCACCGGCGATCGTGCCGACCATCGACGCACTGCCGCTCAGTTGATTCACGCTCAGCACTTCCGCCAGCGGCGAGCTGTCCGCGCCCATGAAGCCCCACAGGCTGCCCTGCGAGTCGAAGTCGAGCCCGGGAAGCCCCGCGCTGGTTCCGAACAACCCGATGACGTCCACGCCGAGCGTGTTCAGGTTGACGCGAATCAGACCCGTGCCGATTCCCGACCCGGTGTTTGCCGTCGCCCACAGCTCCAGGCCGTCCGGCGACACGGCAATGTCGGAACCACCGCTGAACTCGGTGTTCAGCAGCACGTTGGCGGCGGCGGTCAGCGGATCGAGCGTCCAGATATTCGCTGAGTTCCACGAGCGGGCGTAGACCACGCCATTCGGGCCGACGTCGAGCGAGTTGAGCCCGACGACGCCGGTGTTGCCGATCAGGTTCAGCGCGCCGTTGCCGCGATCAAGACCATAGAGATTCCCGAGCGCGTCCACAACGTACGAGTCCCCGTTCGTCGGATTGATGCCGATGTCCGACAGCACGAAGCCCGGCGAGCTGATCACGGTCGCGGTGGGAGTCGTGGCGAAGTTGTCGATGCGATAAATGTGGCTGCCGCCGGGGACGTTGCTTCCCACGGCGTACGCGACATCCGGTGGTCCGTCACCCGCGTGTGCCGTGGTCGCGAGCGCGGCCAGAGCGGCCGCCGCGAGGCCTAGCGATGCAAGATAGCGCTTCATACTCACCCCTCAAGCGGGGAACCCCTGGTTGTGTGCGCCCGGCGCCCCGAACGTCCGTGGCGACGAGCACGTCGCTTCGCCGGGCGCGACCAGGCAGCGAAAGCGCGCCTGGAACCGCTCGCCGGCAGAATGCCGCGCAGCCGACCCGAGTTCGGCTGCAACGTGTGCTCCACCAACGTTTAGGAAGCTGGTTTGGGGTGAGTCAAACAGTTTTCGTGAGCGATCCCGAAACGTGCCAGCCGATGGCCAAAACGCACGAGTTATGGGCCGGATCGGGTCGGCCTGCCGACCCGGTCGATCCGTCGTGGTCCCGTCCCGCGCGCAGTTCGGTTGAAAACGGCGCTTCCGCCGCGCCAGCGCCGGACCTATCCCGGCCCACCGCCCGCGATCAGCGTCACGAACGGCTCGATGTCGAAGTTGTTCGTCAGCCCGTCGCCATTCACGTCCGCGTTCATGATGTTGCAGTCGGGTTGTGCGCCGGCGAATCCACCGGGGTCGGACAGCGCGAGCACGAACAGATCGATATCGAAGTTGTTCACCTCGCCGTCGCAGTTCAGGTCGCCACCGCGATCGACGCGCACCTGGGCCAGCCCGCCGTCGCCGGTCGCGACATACGCAAGCGAACCAAGCACGCAGATCGGTCCGGGACTCCCGGCGATCGGGATTACCGCCGGCGCTGAATCCCGCTCGCAAACGTCGGTGACGACGACGCGGCCGTGCGCGTCCGCGACGTACAGCAACCCGTGTGCCGCGCACAGGCCGGCCACGGGACCATCGACGTCGATGTCGCAGGCAGCTTCCGGGTAGCGCGCGTTCGCCAGGCTCAGCACCTCGGCTCGCCCGCGGGTAATCCCGCCATCGTCCCGGTCCGACACCGGGCCGCCGACGACCAGCGCGTCCTCGCCCAGCGTCATCGTGCGTAGCTGCGTGCGCACCCGGTCGTTTCGCAGGTCGCGATAGAGCCCCGCCAGCAGAAACTCCGGTGTCCCGTTGCGATCGTGGCGCAAGGTCAAATCGAACGTGTACACGCAGTAACCGTAGATCCCCGCGTCGAGGACGTAGAACAGGTCGCCTTCTATTTCGATCGCGGGCACCTGCATGCCGACCCACCAAACCACGCCGAGCAAAGCAGGGTTCAGCGGACTCGACAGGTCAAGCGCCCGGACCCCGTGCGTGCTGCTCGCCACCACCACCACGCTCCCTCGGACCGCGAGCGCCGTCATCCGGCCGGGCATGGGATAGCTCACGGTCGTGAGCAGTTCATCCGCGAGATCCACCAGCAGCAGCCCGCCGTGCTCCAGCGCAATCAGCAGCTTGTCCCCCTCCAGCTTCAGGTCCACAACCACGTCCCCCGCCGGAATCGGCACATAGTCTCGCGGCACGCCGAGCGTGAGACCCTCCGGCGTGAAGAGATAGACACCCTTCGGCGACGCGACGCCGATCACGTCTTCGCCAAGCGCTACACATCGCACCGGGCCGACGGCGTCCTCGCTCCAACGTTGAAACAACCGGAACGCCGACAGCTCGTAGGTCTCCAGACCGTCGTAGCGGTCCGCGACCAGCACAAGATCGTCGATGCACGCCAGCCCCAGCGGACGTTCGACGGGGGAGGCGCCCACAAACCGCGGATCGAGCGGACTCGACAGATCGGCGCAGAGCACCCACCCGGCGAGATCGCTGAGAAGCAGGCGATTCCCCAGCACGTGGAGCCGCCAGGGATCGTGCGACTCCCGCCACGCGCCATTGGCGGTGAGCCCACCGGGCGAGAGAGCGCGCGCCACCGAACCGGCGTCAGCCAGGTTCACGATTGCGAACTCGTCCCCTTGCCGCAGGCCTGCCGCATACGCCGCATCATCGGCGATCGCGACCGTGCGCGGAATTGCGGTAAGGAACGCGGAGCGCAGGTACTCCGGCGTGGCGGGGTCGTTGCGCTGGTACACGCCGAGGCGCCCGTGTTCGCCGACCTGTTCGCCGGTGACCAGCCACTCCGCCTCCGCCGCAATCGCCTTGACGTCGCCCGCGGTCGCGACGCGCGGCAGCACGTCGATCATGAGCGGCCCAACGCTCCCCTGCGGACGGGTGAATCGCAGCACCAGCACCCCCGCGGGCCCGGCCGCGATGTAGGCATGGCCCTCGCGAATCACCACGTCGAGCGCGTTCCCGTTCTCCATCCCCGCGGGCCAAGTGATCGCTCCTGCGAACTCAAGCTGATCGAGGTAGCGCGTGCGCCAAATCGCCGCTCCGCCCCGACCGAGCGCCGCCACGATGATCTCACCCTCCATCGCCACTGCCGTGATCAATTCCGGAAATGGAGCGCAGGCGCCCAGCAACACGGGCGTCTGCACGTCCAGAACTCGAAAGAGCCTGAGCGTCGCGCCCGTCCCCACGACCGCAAGCCCGCTATGCGTCGCTACGCACTGCGACGCCCCGCCGAGCCGTGCGAGATCGAATAGGTTGACAACCGCTGTCGCGTGTGGCGTCGGGATTGCGGCGATCAGCGCAAGCGTGAACCAGACCCGCGCTCGGGACGGCCGACCGCGCGGAGCGAGCACTCCATCAGAATCGTGCGCACCCGGCAACGAACAACGCGATTCGATCGGGGACATGCGAGACTCCTTTGCGGTGCGACCGCGCGCGGCCACGAATAGAGAGCCCGGAGAATACGGCATTCGATCGAGGTCGCCGACCGCCGGGTAGTCCAACCGCAGGCAACGGACCGGCGAACCGCTAATCGCGTTCTTTCGAAGTGCTCAAGACAAATATGCGCCTAATCCGGACATCTGGCGAATAAATATCCGCGCTTATAAAATTTGTTTGACTGGAAACACTGCGCGGCACTTCAATCGCGCAAAGTCGCGTGGCGACGCCCCCGCAATTCAGTTGTCGACGTTTGGATATACGATGGCCACACGGCGCCGTGTGCGCGCACGACAGCCATCGGCGCCCGCGCGACGCCCGCACGTTCGCGTCAGACCGCGTTGGAGGAGGACCAATCGACGAAAGACGTGAAACGGATCCACGCGCGCGTCATGCCGCGCCGCGTGCAGACGGGATTGCAGTGTTTCGCCGCAACCGGCGAAGACAACAAACCCAACCGGCACGTCGGTCGGGCGAGGGTGTGCCCGCTCGAACCCACGACGCTGGAACCGCGCCTCATCCGCCGTCCGCGAGCAGTGCGACGAACGCCTCGATGTCAAAATTGTCCACGCGGCCGTCGCCGTTCGCGTCGGCGTTGCGTTCGCTGCACGTCGGCGCAGCGAGGCGGTACCCGGCGGGGTCGCTGAGCGCCAGGATGAACGCGTCGATGTCGAGATTGTTGACCGCGCCGTCACAGTTCAAATCACCTGCGAACGACCACGACAGCGCCACCAAGCCCTCTTCCGCACCCGCGACGTAGATCTGCCCGCCGGCGACCACCACGTCGGTCGGCGAGCCCGCCAGCGAGTGTGTGCCGAGCTTCACCAGCGCCGCCGGATCACGCGCGTCGAGCACCGTGAGCGTGCGCGAGTCGTCCACCACGTACACGCGCGTGCCCGCCCACGCGATCCCCGTCACCACGCCGCGCGTCTCAAATTCGCTGACCCGCTCCAGGTTCACCCCGTCGCCGAGGCTCAGGAGCTCGACCCGCCCGCCGGGAACCTGGACGCCGTCGCGGTCGCGCAGTTCGCCGCCGATCAGCAGGTGCGCGCCGTGCGACAGAATTCGCCGCGGCGCCATCCGCATCACGTCGATTCGCGTATCGCGGTAGCCACCCTCGCGCAGAATCGGATTCTGCGGAACGGTGAAATCGAACACGTGCACGCCGTACGCGTAGTCCGCCACGTAGAACAGGTCGCCGGTCGGCGGAATCGCGACGCCGTCGATGCTCGGCCACCACACGCGACCCAGCTCCACGGGAAACTTCGCGCTGGTGCAGTCGATCACGCGCAGCCCGCTCCAAGCGTCCGCCAGCGCGACCCGCGCCCCGCGCACGCCCAGCGCGACCGTCGCACCGAAATTGACGAATTCGCCGATCACGGCCGGCGACTCATCGAGCGAGAGGATCACCAATCCAGTGTCGCGCAGCGCGAGATAGAGCCGCTCGCCCTCCACCGCTGCCGCCTTCACCAGCTCATCGGGCGCCAGCGCGAGAATTCCGAATGGCTCTCCCGACGACAGCCCCTCGTCGCTGAAAAGGTAGGCGCCCGTCGGCGTTGCCCCCACGACCAGGCCATGACGGGCGGCGACGCACCCGACGCGCCCGATCGCGTCTTGCGACCAGAGGTGCGTCAGCTCTGCGCCCGATGACCCGAACACCCGCAATCCGTCATCGGCGTGGGCCGCGAGCAGCTTGTCCGCTGCGGCAGCGAGGCCGGTCGCCGTCATCGGCGTGCGGGCCCCCAGCGCGAGCGGACGGCGCGAATTCGAGATGTCGACTTCCACGATCCCGCCCACTTGATCCGCCACATACGCCCGATCGTCCAGCGTCGAGAGTGTGTCCAGATTCACCAGCGCGACACTGTGCGGATCCGCGCTCGCCTGGCAGAAGCCCAGAAGCCGGAGCTGGGTCGGATCGCTCGTGAGATCGAGCACGAAAAAGTCGCTGTCGTTCAGCAACCGCCGTCGCGCGCACACGTACGCACGCGCCGCGCCGTCCGTCGTGATCGCCGTCGCGAAACCCTGGAGCGTGCGCGAGCCGATCCAATCCGGCGCCGCCGGATCGCTCAGTGTGAGCACCTTCACGTGCGAGAGCGGATCGAGCGCCAGCAGCAGATCGCCCGCCGCGGCGACATCGCGGATCGCATCTCCGGGCCCGAACGCGACCGCCGCCTGCCGCTCGACGGTAAACCCCCCGTCGCCCGACGCGATCCGAAGCGGCAGGATCCCCGCCGCACCCGCGGCGATGTAGGCAAACGCGGGCGCAGCGCCGGCCGCGGGGCGAAGCGCCGCCGCAAATGCATACGCGTCTCCCACGCCGACCGGCAGTTCGACCACGCCGATCAACACCGGCGACGCGGGCACTCGAACATCCCACACGGCGACGCCGTCCGGACCCAGTGCGACGACCATGAGTCCGCCGTTCACCGCGATGTCCGTGACCAACACGCCGTGATCCAGCTCCGGACTCGCGGCACCGAACACAGCCGGGGGGAGGCCAAACGCCTGGACGCGCGCCCCCGTCGCGAGCCATGCCCGAGCGCCGTCAGTGGCAACCGCTCGTGCCGCGCCGCCCACGGTTGTCAACGATTGGATCCGCAGCGCGGCGCGGGCCGGCGAGAGGCCGAACGAGATCGACCACACGCTAGCCGCCAACGCGGTCACAATCGCACAGCTCGGGAGGGTCCGGCAGGGTCGATTCATCGCTGGCTCCTTTTCCACGCGACAAGCCATCGTCAGGACGCGCCGCCTGACCCCAGTGTGCAGTCGTGCTCGGCGTGTCGCACGAACGCGGACCGCGAACTATGGCGCCCGCGCTTGTCGCACATCCGCCGGCCCTCCCTGGCCGGAGCCGGCATGCGCTTGCAGCGCCGACAAAGTGGAATATGCGCCGGGCGACGCGCTTGTTGCAATTATTCGCGGAAACTCTTGCAAAAGACAGTTGCATGCAAGCGGAATTGTCGCCGACAACCACCGTGCGCGCGCTCGTAGCCAACCTCTGCGGTGACCGCATCGCAAGCGAGCGCGCGAACACGTGGGAATCGCGCGCCGCCAACAACCGCGTTGTCCACGTGGAGTGCCCGTTCGCAACACACTGTCCGCCGCGCCGCCGAGCGTACCGAGCCGGTGAATGGCAGGCCGCCGGACGCGCCATGGGCGTGCCGGGCTCTGATTCTCGCGGTTAGATCGCCGCCCCGCCGCGTTCCCCCGTGCGGATGCGGATGCACTCCTCGATCGGCATCACGAAGACCTTCCCATCCCCCACCGCGCCGTCCGGTGCCGTCCGTGCCGCGCTCAGTATTGCTTGAATGGCCGGCTCGACATACGCGTCGTTCACGGCCACGGTGATCTGCTGTCGCCGCACCATTCTCGGCCGCACTTCCTGCCCGCGAAAGTACTCGACGTCGCCTTGCAGGCGCCCGTGTCCGTCGACCGTGTGCACGGTAAGCCGGTAGTTGTCGCCTTCGTCGAGCACGCGTTGCAGCGCCGCCTGAACCGCGTCGAGTCGCTCCGGCCGAATAATCGCGATAATGAGCTTCATACTCGCACCGTTTTGCGCGCTACTGGAGGTGATAGCCGCGCTCGCCGTGAATCGTGATGTCGAGCCCGTCCTGCTCCTGCTGCTCGGTGGCGCGCAGCCCGATGGTGGCTTTCACGAGTCCGCCGATGACGAGCGTGCCCACCACCGCCAGCGCGATCGTGACGCCGACGCCGACGCACTGCTTCACCAATTGCTCCACGCCGCCGCCCGTGAACAGTCCGCGCACCGGGATCGTGCAGAACAGCCCTGTCGCCAGCGCGCCCCAGAGCCCGCCGATCCCGTGCACGCCGAAGGCATCCAGCGAATCATCGTACGCCAGGCGCATCTTCATCCGGCATGCCGCGTAGCAGACGAGCGAAGCGACCGCGCCGATCAGGATCGCCCACACCGGCATCACATGCCCCGCCGCCGGCGTGATCGCCACCAGACCCGCCACGATCCCCGACGCCATCCCGACACTGGTGGGTTTTCCGTGGTGGGACCACTCGACAAGCATCCACACCAGCGCGGCGCTCGCGGCCGCGGTTTGCGTCGTCGCGAACGCCAACCCGGCCGAGTATCCCGCCACCGGTGATTCCACCGCAACCGCGCTGCCGGCGTTGAATCCGAACCAGCCGAACCACAACAGCCCCGCCCCCGTCAGCGTCATCGCAAGGTTATTCGGCTGGACGACTCCCTGCGGATAGTCACGACGGGGCCCGAGCATCAACGTGAGCACCAGCGCGGACACGCCCGACAGAATGTGCACGACTGTGCCGCCCGCGAAGTCGAGCACGCCAAATTGAAACAGCCAGCCATCGCTCGCCCAGACCCAGTGCGCGAGCGGGCAGTACAGGAGCGTGGACCAGAGCACGATGAACACGATGAAGCTAGAGAGCTTCATACGCTCGGCGACGGCGCCGCTGATCAACGCCGGCGTGATGATCGCAAACTTCCCTTGGAACATCACGAACACGAGTTCGGGGATCGCTTTGTCGGCATAGAGCGCGGTGTGCGAAAGTCCAGCGAGCGCGAAGTACTCCGGCTTCCACCCGAACAGCCCCACCACGCCGGTGCCGAAGCTGAGCGCGTAGCCGATGACGATCCACTGCACGCCGATCACCGCCATCGCGATGAAGCTGTACATCATCGTGGCCAGAATGTTCTTCTGGCGCACCATGCCGCCATAAAACAGCGCCAAGCCGGGGACCATCAAGAGCACGAGCGCGGAGCTGGCGAGCATCCACGCGGTGCTGCCGGCGTCGATCGTTGCTTGGTTGATCTGGCCGAGCAGGAAACCTCGGAGGCTGTCGCACCCCATGAGCATTGCGGCCCGCTCCTCCAGCGTAAGGATCACGCGCCCCGGCCTGATGCGCCGTGCGCGTCGTTCAGGCAAGGGTGTCGCCGGCCGATAATATCGGCGGGTCTCACGGAGCGGAATGAGCCCGGGAGCGCTTACGGGCGGGTGGCGCTGCTTTTAGGACGGCCCCCGCGAACTGTCAATCGAAATCTCCCGAAATTCGCGCAGAATTGCATTGCGTGCTCCCCGGGCACAGCGTTACTCTAATTCCCGTGGAGGGGTGCCAGAGGCACTCCAGAGAATGATGTGCGCTCGCCGGCGTGCGGCGGGCGCTCGAGCCGCTTCGCGCAAGCGCCACCCGACTTGGCGCGGCGCACGGAACCATCGGCCGTGCGCGACGACAATGCAACTCGAGGAGGAGACTATGAGGTTTTCACGTATGTTGGCCACGGGTGCGGTAGCACTCGGGCTGTCGATCGGAGCCTTCGCTCAGCTCGGCACGGGCTTCACCATCACGGACGGTGACGTTGTTTTCTCGCAGGGCAATAGCCCGACCGTGAACACGAGCACTGGCGCGACGGGCGCGAATTTCCGCGTCAACGGCGCCGCAGGCACCGACCACCTGTTCCAGAACTGGTGGTGGTTCCGCGCGAATGACGAGACGCGCGAGAGCGCGTTCTTCAACGCCACCGGCACGGTCGCCGCCGGCAACACCGCAACGACCAGTTGGACGTTTCCGCTGTTCAACGCGGCGCTGACGTACGTCGCGACGGACACCGGACTGAACGTGGGCCAGGTCACCGAGACGATGGTGATCACCAACACGTCGCCGGCGGAGCTCCGGCTGAATCTCTACAACTACACCGACTATGACGTCGCCGCCACTGCGGGCAGCGACTCGGCGGTGCTCAGCGGCGCCGGCCTGATGACGATCACCGACGGTCCCTGGACCGCCCAGTTTGGCGCCGCCGGCGCGTCGGCCTATCAGGTGACGAGCTTCGCGACCGTCCGCGGCCTGCTCGCGAACGCGCTGGTCGACAACCTGAACAACACGGGCCTGCCCTTCGGCCCCGGCGACTTCACGGGCGCCTTCCAGTGGACGCTGACCATCCCGGGCGGCGGGACCGCGACCTTCTCGGAGCGCCTCGCGATCGTTCCCGAGCCCAGCGCCCTCGCGCTGCTGGCCATCGGCGGCCTGGCGTTCATCCGCCGCCGCTAAGCGTATTGTTCGCCCCGATCGTCTGAAAACCCGCGAAGGCCGTCCGAGCAATCGGGCGGCCTTCGTCATTCACACGAGAGTATCGTCCACCAGCGACGTGACACGCACCGGCGGCGAGGGCCCCGTCGGCGCGCGACCGGGCGCCGCGTTGCGTTCTGCCGATCGAGAGCCTTCAAAACAAGAATCGAACGCCGATCGTGATCGCCACGTCGGTCTTCGCCCGATCGTCCAACTCGCGAACGACCGGCAACTGCACCGACGCCTCGAACACCCACGTCTTCGCCTCGTACATCAGGCCCGGTGCCAGGAACACGTCGTGATCGCCGTTCGTCTCGTACAGCCCATTCAGCTCCGCGACCACGTACCACGCACCCTGGGTCGACGCGTCGTACGCCGCGGGGTGAATCCGAAATAGATACGCGGCGTCATAGCGCAGCAGATCCGCCCGCCCTTCGCCCGCTAGCAGCGGCCTTTCGTCGCCCTCGGTCGTGAACGTCCACGCGACGTTCGCGTTGAACCCGTGCCGTCCGGCGATCTGGGTGTACGCGAGGCCGATCAGGGGATCGAACCCGCCGTTCGAAAACTCGCTCTGTCCGGTCGGTATTTCGGCGCCGACAACGAGCGCCAGCCGCGCCGTGTCGAGCGCGCCGCGATCCTCGCGCCAGAAGCGCCACTTGAGCAGCGTCGTCACGTCACCGACGCCGAAGCTGTGCTCGTTTCCGCCCGCGGGCCGCCGTTCCTGCCAGCGTTGATCCAACGGCGCCCGCAAGCTCAACGACCAGTCGCGAAAGAGCCCGACATTCAGCGTCGAGTTGAGCGCCAACTGGTCGATCTCGGCCCCGCCGCGGCGCTGCGAATCCTCCAGGCGGGAATACCGCAACTGTTCCTTCAATATGAACGTCCCCGGCCCCGGTTGGGTCGCCGAATCGAACGCGTTGATCGGTTCCTGGGCCAGCGCGGGCGCCGCCGTGAGCCCCGCCAACAGCGTCATGCCGGCCCGATTCCGCCAGCTGCTCGTAATCATCGTGTATCGATCCGCTCGAGCGTGAATCCGCCGACTTCCACCGCGTCGGCGATCTGTTGAGGCGACGGCCGGACCGCGCCGTGGAGTGCCACCCGCACCTCACCGGTGCCAAGGTCCACCGCCACCGATCGCACGCCGGCGACCCGCAGCAGTTGCTTGTCGACATTGTGTGCGCAGAGCGGACAGGCCAGCCCACGCACGTGCAGCGTCACCGATTCGGACTGCAAGGGCGTCCGATCGTGAAACGCGATCGAGCCCGCGTCCACGGGGCGGGAGGCCGGCGGCGGCGTTTCGGTCGCGGCGCGCGAGGGGGTAGTCGCGCAGCCCGCCATCCCTGCCGTCAGCGCCGCGACCGACGCCAGCCCCAGGCACAGTGCGCCGCGTCGCCGCGCTGGGACGCTTCGCGCTCTACCGCCGGCGATGTGCTCAGCCGCCCGCATCGTGAGAGTGCTCATGTTCGTGTTCCACGCTCTCCGTAAAATCCGGCGCCAGGGCTGCCAGCACCGCGGGCAACTCGTGTTGCTCATCCAGGCGGCTCAGCACGCAGTGGCACGTCGTCGCGTCCGTGAGGTGCACCAGCCGCCAATCGCCCACCTGCACCCGGTGCCCGCGGTGCGCGCCCACCACACACGGATGGTCCTTGTGTGTGCCGTAGTCCTCCGGCAGCACCGGCCGGTGAAAGATGGCGGCCAAAAACTCGCCTCCGCTTCGGTAGCTCGCGGCCGCCGCCGGCTCGTCGCCGATTCGCAGCGCGTACGCGGATTCCAATCGGAACCCGCCGGGCAACTCCGCCGGCACCGCGAACCGCAGCCGGGGCGCGTGGAATCGGAGCGCCCGCGGGCTGGTCGCGCGGCCGTGATACTGCCGGACAAATCGCCCGAATGCGGCGCCGGGGTCGAGCGCGACGCCGTTGAGCAATGTCCCGTAATCGACCGCTGCCTGGGCGTCCGCCGCCCCGTCGAGCGACGCGCGATTCGCGAGCCAGAGCGCGCTCAGCGCCAGCACGACCGCGGCTGCGAGTCCGAGCGCCGAGCGCCAGCGGCGCACCGCCGACGAGCGGCGCGAGTTTCGTCGCCCCGCCGCGCCGCCGCGCGCATTGGCGGCGAGTTGCTGCGAGATTGCGGTCCAAACAGCGTCCGTCGACGGCGCCGCCGCCGGGAGCGCCTCATCCGCGAGGCGCGCCGCGAACGTCTGAAGTTCGTACAGCTCCCGCGCACAGTCCGGACACGACGCCGCGTGCTCTGCGATTTCCGCGCGGGCCGCCGGCGGCAACTCGCCGTCCAGAAATAGCCCCAGCCGATCGCGGCCGAGCGCGCAACGTTCCGGTCCGTTCCGTGGGTTCATTCCTCGCACTCCGCGTCCGTCGGCCGACCGACCGCGGTCGCGTGCTGATCGGTTGGATGCGCCGCAGCCTGCCGATCTTGCGACCGGCCGGATTTTTCGCCCAGCAGCGCCCGCAGGCGCTCCCGGGCCCGGCTCAGCCGCGCCCCGACCGTGCCCCCCGCGACGTCGCACACTTCCGCGATCGCCGCGTAGCCCAGCCCCTGCTGATAACGCAGCACAAGGATCGCCCGGTCTTCCACCGACAAGCGCCGCAAGGCCGCGTCGAGATCGAGCCGGGCGTCGCTCGCCGCGCGCCCGTCGACCGCGAGCGCCCGCGCGTCGGCCTTGGTCGGATCCATGGTCTCCGGACGCATCCGCCGGAGGTGCTCGAGTGCGGTGTTGACGGCGATCCGGTAGAGCCAGGTTGACGGAGCGGCGCGTCCGTCGAAGGTCGCAAACGCGGTGAACGCGCGCAGGTAGGTTTGCTGAATCAAATCCGCCGTCAGATCGTCGTCGCGCGCGATCCGCCACAGCACGGCCCGGATGCGCTCGACCGTCCGCACATAGAACTCGTGCTGCGCTTCCCGGTCGCCGGCGCGACAACGTTGAACGAGGTCGGCTTCGATCACAAGCACTCCGGCCACCACGCGGTCCAATCGCCCGGCGCGGGAGTCGGACCACCCGCGAGCCGCCCGCGGCGCAATTCTACGGCGCGAGCCGCGGCTCCACACCGAGCAGGGGCGCGCCGTTCGCGTCCTCGACGTGTGCGCCGAAGCCCCAGCCGCCGGCTCCCTGGCTGATCTTCAGGAGCAGCGTATTGCTTCCGGCGCGCAGCGCGAGCGGGACGAAGTCCTGACGTGCGCCGTATGGCCGTACGAGCCGCTTGCGGTGAATCTCCACGCCGTTCAGCCACACCTGTACGCCGTCATCGCTGCCGAGCGCGAGCACCGCCTCTCTCCTGTCGGGCGTGTGCAGATAGGTCAGCGCATACGCGACCGCGTTGTCCGACGCTCCGCAGACCCGGTTGAGATCGATCGCGAATTCGTCCGTGACTGCCGCGCCGGCCACGAGCGGCCGCTCGACTCTCCGCCACGCGATCCGCGCGCCGCCTTTGCCCTCATACGTCGCCGCAAGATCGATTTCCCCCTCTGGCGGCAGCACGCGTTCGAGACTCTCCGCAAACGGGCAGTCGAACGGACCGATCACCCACCATACGTTGATCGACGGAAAAAGCACGGGCTCCACGATCGCCGGGATGGTCCGCTCGCCCACCTCGAACGAGATTCGCACGCGCGCCCGGTCCGTTCGCACCGGACCTTCCCACGTCAGCGCGCGCGTCACCCCGAAGCCCGCATCGCCAACCGGCACGTCGCCAACCACAACGCCGGTCCGGTCCAACGAATGGTACTGCGGTGGTTCGATCTCGATCCGCCCCAGAATCGGCGCCGGCGCGCCGAGCGGCGGCGCGCGGCGCAGCCGCACTGCGAGCGTCGCCGAGCGCGCATCGTCATTGACGCCCCCGATGGTGACGTCGTAGTCGAGCCCGAGCATCAGCATCAGCACGCCGTCGGCGGCCGTCGGTGCGTCGCGGATCGCCAGTAGCGATCGAACGTGTTCGTCCCAGCGATCCACTACGTCATGCGCCAACGCCGCCGCCGCGTCGCGATCCGCCACACCGCCGTGCCAGCGCGCGAGGATGCCGCGCACGTCGGCAGGCGTGCGGTCTCCGAACACGCGTTCGGCGCGCTCGAGCAGTTGCAGCGCCGCGAGCAGGCCGCGATCCAGCGCGTCCGTCGCGTCGGCGCGCGCGTCGAACACGAGCTCGATCACACTCGACGACTCGTCGACGCTCCCGAGGGAAACCACGGTCGCGAACGTCTCCGCATCGAAATGCCAATCCGCGACGCCGCGCTCCCACCCGCGGCGCAGCGCGACGCCGTCCCGCCGCACCGCCGACGGGGGCGACTCGCTCCGCACGCGCACCTCATACCCCGCTGGAGTTCCGCCTCCGGCGGCTGCGCCGCGCTGACCCCCGGCGCCGTCGATCGCGCCGCGCCCGGTGGCCGTGATGCTGACCGCCACGCGGCCGCTCGCGGCGTCGTGCTCGGATCGCACTTCGGTCCGCGCGCCGGCGTGCGTGCGATACGCGTTCGATACGCCGTCATCATGGGTCAGAGTGATTCCGCCACGCGCCGCGGGGAAGATGTTCAAAATCCACTCGCCGCTCAAGGTCGCGGCCGCGGTGCGCTGCGGTCGCGCGGTGGGAATCACCGCACTGTCGCGCGCATAGAGCAGCACGCGATCCAGCGGCGCGAGTGTGGTGAACTCGACCGGCCCCGTCCGCCGCTCGCCCGTAAACCAATCGATCCAACACCCCGGGGGCAACCAGACGCGCACTCGCGCGGCGCCGCTGGTGGGGTTCCCGGGCGCGACGACGGGCACGACGAGCAGGTCCGGACCGAAGAGGTACTCGCCGGGCGTCTCATAGGCGCGCGGTTCGTCCGGCCACTCGTAATAGAGCGGCCGGCAGAGCGGCATCCCCGTCTCATAGCACGCGCGGGCCGCTGCGGCAATGTAGGGCAGCAGCTCCTGCCGCAACCGATATGCGCCGCGGCCCGCCTCGAAGTACTGCTCGTCGAACGCCCAGATTCGCCGCTCCGCCTGCGGGCTGCTGGTCGCATGCGTCCGCATCAATGGGCTGAGCGCGCCGAACTGTAGCCAGCGAACATATACCTCCGGGTCCACCGGTCCCGGCATGTGCCCGC
>JBFXAM010000110.1:0-15376 GCA_050184295.1 Phycisphaerae bacterium
CGGTCGATCGCGGGAAAGCGCTCGGCAAAGCGTCCGGGCGGGAAGTGGCGGACATCGAGGTGCACGTGCGGCGCGCGATCGCGGCGCATTTCCCGAAACACGGCGCGGGAGACGATGTCGCGCGGCGCGAGCTCGGCGCGTGGGTCATATTCGGGCATGAAGCGGC
The DNA here is from genome assembly GCA_050184295.1 of Phycisphaerae bacterium. Classification (GTDB taxonomy): domain Bacteria; phylum Planctomycetota; class Phycisphaerae; order UBA1845; family Fen-1342; genus JBFXAM01. Next base: position 167 of record JBFXAM010000110.1, read on the forward strand.
GCCCGCCGCGCGCAAGCAGGCGCGCACCCTCGCCGCGCACCGCCTCGCTGATCAGTCGCCGCTCGGGTTTGTCGAGCGCGAGGACGGTCGGGTGGAACTGGATCATCTCGAGGTCGCGCAGCACCGCGCCGGCACGCAGCGCCATCGCGAGCCCGTCGCCGGTCGCGATCGGCGGCGGGGTCGCGCGCGGATAGAGACACGCGCAGCCGCCGGTCGCGAGGATCGTCGCGCTCGCGTGCACGACCGCGAAGCCGTCGTCGGGCCGGACGATGAGCACGCCGCGGACGGCGCCCGCGGGATCCAACAGCAGGTCAAGCGCGAAGCAGCGTTCGAGGAGCTGAATGTTCTCGTGGGCCGCGGCGCGCTCCATCAGCACGCGCATGATCTCCGCCCCGGTCGCGTCGCCGCCGGCGTGAACGATGCGGTTGGCGCGGTGCCCGCCCTCGCGGCCGACCGCCAGCCGGCCGGCGATCAGATCGAAGCGCGCCCCCCAATCGACCAGTTCGGCGATCCGCTCCGGCGCGTCGCGCACCACAACGTCGACAACCTCCGTGTGCGACAATCCGCCGCCGGCGGCGAGCGTGTCGGCGGCGTGCTCGGCGGGTGTGTCGTCCGCGTCGACGGCGGCTGCCACGCCGCCTTGAGCCCACGCGCTCGCCGAGCGCAGCGGCTCGTCCTTGGTCACAACGAGCACCCGGCCAAACGTCGCCGCCTCGAGCGCGGCGCGCAGCCCGGCGACGCCGCCGCCCAGCACGACCACGGCGGCGCGCTGGACGGGCAAGCGCCGCAGATCGACGTCCACCAGCGCGCCCGGCGGAGCCCGCAGCGTGCTCATGACGCGGCTCGCAGATCGGCGGCGGCGCTCACGGCGAGCATGCGCTCGAGCGCGCGGCGCGCCCCGGCAGCCACGTCCGCCGACACCTCGACCGCCGGACGCGCGTCGCGCAGACACGCGTAGACCTTCTCCATCGTGTTGAGCCGCATGTACGGGCACAGGGCGCAGTCGCAGCCGCTGTGGGGCGGTGCCGCGATCAGCGTTGCATCGGGCCGGCGCCGGCGCATCGCGTGCAGAATCCCCGCTTCGGTCGCGACGATGAAGCTCTCGTGCGGCGATGACTCGACGTAGCGCAGCAGCTTGCTGGTGGAGCCGATGAAGTCCGCGAGGTCGAGGACCGCCTCCTCGCACTCGGGATGGGCGATGACCTGCGCGTCGGGATGCCGGGCGCGCAGTCTCACGATCCGCCGGTGGGAGAACTGCTCGTGCACGATGCAGAACCCGTCCCAGAGCACCAGCTCGCGCCCCGCCTGGCGGCTGACCCATCGACCCAGGTGGCGATCGGGCGCGAAGACGATGGGTTGCTCCCGCGGCAGGCTGCGGACGACGTCGACCGCGTTGGACGACGTGCAGATGATGTCGGACAGGGCCTTCACCGCGGCGCTGCAATTGATGTACGAAACAACCGCGTGCCCCGGATAGCGCTCCAGCCAGCGTGCGAATGCGTCCGCCGGGCAGCGGTCCGCAAGCGAGCAACCGGCGTCGAGATCGGGCACCAGCACGAGCTTGTCCGGGTTCAGGATCTTCGCCGTCTCGGCCATGAAGTGAACGCCGCAGAAGACGATTACGTCGGCGGTCGTCCCCGCGGCGTGGCGCGCGAGTTCGAGGCTGTCGCCGACATGATCCGCGAGATCCTGAATCTCGTCGTCCTGGTAGTAATGCGCGAGCAGCACCGCGTTGCGCTCGCGCTTCAGCCGGGCGATTTCGTCGTGCAGCTCGGGCGCGGCGTCGGCGGAGCGGCAGGCGGATGCGGTGTTCATGGTCTACTCTGCCAGGACGCGGTCGCCGCGGACGGGCGCGAAGCGCGCTTGGAAGAACCGCAGATGCTGCGGCTCATAGGTGAACCGCAGGCCGACGATCTTGTCGCGGTTTTCGTAGAGCGCGATCACCGACTCCGCGACGACGTCCATGTGCGCTTGAGTATATACGCGCCGCGGAATTGTGAGCCGCACGAGTTCCAGCGCGGGGAACAGGTCCTTGCCGGTGTCCTTGTCGCGGCCGGCGGACACGGCGCCGCGCTCCATCGCGCGCACGCCGGAGTCGACATACAGCGCCGCGGACAGCGCCTGTGCGGGGAATTGCGCGCGGGGTATTCCGGGCAGGAACTTCGTCGCGTTGAGGAAGATCCCATGCCCGCCGATGGGTCGCACGATCGGCACGTTTGCCTCGATCAGCTTGTGTCCGAGATACTCGACCTGTCCGATGCGCGCGTGCATGTGGTCGAACTGCACCGACTCGCGGATGCCGATCGCCATCGCCTCCATGTCGCGCCCCGCGAGCCCGCCGTAGGTGTGCAGACCTTCGTAGACGACGACGAGATTGCGGGCGGCGTCGGCGAGCTCGTCGTCGTTGAGCGCGAGAAAGCCGCCGATGTTAACGAGCGAGTCCTTTTTGGCGGACATGGTGCAGCCGTCGGTGAGGTCGCAGATTTCGCGCAGGATGCGCGGCAGCGACTTGTCCGCGCAGCCCGGCTCGCGCTGCTGGATGAAATAGGCGTTTTCGAGTGCACGGGTCGCGTCGTGAAAGATGCGGATTCCGTGCTGCTGGCAGAGCGTGCGCACCGCCCGCAGGTTTTCGAGGCTGATCGGCTGCCCGCCGGCCATGTTCACGTTCGTGGCCATGCAGAGATAGGCGATCTTCGCCGCGCCGACCTCGTCGATCAGGCGACTCAGCTTGTTGAGGTCGATGTTGCCCTTGAAGGGGTGCTCGTGGTCGGGATCGTGTGCTTCGTCGATCACGACGTCGACGAATTTCCCGCCGGCCAGCTCCTGGTGCAGCTTCGTCGTGGTGAAGTACATGTTCCCGGGTACGTACTGTCCCTCGCGGATCGCGATCCGGCTCAGCAGGTGCTCGGCGCCGCGCCCCTGGTGCGTGGGGATCACGTGGCGGTAGCCGTAGTGCTCGCGCACCGCCGCTTCGAGGTGATAGAAATTCTCCGAGCCTGCGTAGGCCTCGTCGCCGAGCATCAGTCCGGCCCATTGCCGGTCGCTCATCGCCGACGTGCCGGAATCCGTCAGCAGGTCGATGTACACCAGCGCGCTGGGCAGCAGAAACGTGTTGAAGCCGGCCTCTGCGATCGCGGCCTCGCGCTCGGCGCGCGTGGTCATGCGCAGATGCTCGACCATCTTGATCTTCCAGGGTTCGGCCCACGAGCGGTGCGACGACATGGAGGCGTCCTTGTTGAGCACCACCGCCCGCGCGAATCGCGGCGGCGGAGGCGCGAAGCGGCGCGCCCTCGGCGGTCGGCGATCCGACCGCGATCCACGATCGGCGCCGCAGAGCGCGGGAGTTCATCATATCGCGAAATCGCGCGGTCGGGCTGCGCAAGCGGCGGCGGCACGATTGACCGCCAGGCGATTTCGGCGCGCGAAATGGTACGAAAAACCGGCGATTTCGGCGCCCCCTGCGCGCCGCGCCCGCCGTAACGGCGCTGCGCGCCGCCGCGCGCACCGCGCGCGCCATGCCGCAGGCGAGGCGTGAGCCGGTCCGCAGCGCCAGCGCGCGGACAACCCCAAAGCTCGCGCGCGGGCCAGCGCAGCCCCCGCGCGCAGCCCCGCGCCCGCCTGCGCCGGCAGTGTGCAAAGCAGCGGCCGGGGCGATATCATTCGGCGATCGAGTTCCGCGCGGGTGTAGCTCAATGGTAGAGCATCAGCCTTCCAAGCTGAACGTTGCGCGTTCGAGTCGCGTCACCCGCTGTTCACCGGTGTCGGGCGCGCCGCCTCTCGGTCGGCGGGATGGATTCCGGGCGCGGCAGCGCGCTGGTCGCGGCAGCGTCCGCAGCCGGCGCCCGCGACACCCGAGCGCGACATGCGCGCGGCGTGACGATTTCGCGGCCGGCTCGGCGCGCGCGGTCGCGCCGGATTCCGTCGCGCACGCGTCACTCGTCGAATCGGCTCGTGCTGTTCGCCCGCGCCGACGCTGACGCACGGCACGGTGCGCGTTGCCGCGCCGGGAGCCTCGCATTGGCCGTCTCTTCGCAAACCCAGCGTACGCTGCTCTTCAGCTTCATCGCCTCGATTGCGCTCTGCGGGGCGATCGGCGCCTATATCCTCATCATCGGCCAGTTCGGCTGGTACGAGGCCCGCGTGCTCGGCACGACCGCCGTCATCGGCGGCGCGTCGATCCTTGCGATGGCCGCCGCGGTCAGCTTCGAGAGCGGGCGGCGCCGCGCGCTCGGCGCCGCGGGAATGCTCGCGTCCGGCGCCGCGCTGGTGGCGCTGCTGGCGCTGATCTGGGACCTGCTGCCCGACACCGACTTCGACGTGTTCGAGCGGATCACCGCATCGCTCGCGGTGGTCGCGGTCGCGCTGCCGCACGCCTGCCTGCTCGACCTGGCGCGGCTTCACAAGCAATACGAATGGGTGCGCATCGCGACCTACGGCATGATCGCCGCGCTCGCCGTGCTCATTTGCGTCACGATCTGGGCGGAGCCGCGCGGCGACGTGTGGGCGCGCGTGATCGGCGTCCTGGCCATCGGCGACGTGTGCGGGAGCATCGCGACGCCGATCCTGCATCGCATCTCGGGCATCCGCACGCGCGAACAGTTTGTGACGACGGCGCTGGAGCTGCGGCTGGAATGCCCGCGCTGCGGCAAGTCACAGACGCTGCCGACCGGGTGGTCGCGCTGCGCGTGCGGGCTGCGGTTGCGCGTCGACATCGAGGAGGAACACTGCGCCCGGTGCGGCTACTCGCTCTACCGCGCGACCGGCGGCGTGTGTCCGGAATGCGGGACACCGTATGTGGCGGACGGCGCGCGAGGCGGGTGAGTCGTCCTTCTCAATTGCGCGGCGCATGGCGCGATGATCATCCTCGCGGGCTTCAGCGCCCGGCCCGCGGAGCGCTGCACACTCGCGAATGCGCGTTTGGCTGGGCGGCGCGTGCGGGGGACGAAGTTGCGCGCGAGGTTCACGACAGCGCTGGGTTGCCCGAGGGCCCGGCGCGGACAGCGGGTGGCGCGCCCCCGTGAACGGCGCAACCCCTTGACTTGAGTTGGGCGCCGGAAGACACTCGGCACGCTCGACTGCCGTCATTTCGCTGCCTTGTTCGCGAACGGGGTCGCAACATGTCGATTTACAAACTTCAGTGCCCGTCCGTCCCGTGCGCCAAGTGGTTCCGTGTGCCCGAGTCCGCGCTGGGCCGGCCGGTGCGCTGTCCGCACTGCCACCATCCCACGCGTGTTCCCGGCGACCTCGCGGAACTGAATCCGCTGAAGGACGCCGCGTGCTTCACGATCCGGATCGAGCGCGGGCCCGCGTTCGCGGGCCGCGAGACGGCACTGGATCCGGGGCGCACGTATACCTTCGGAAAATCCGACACCTGCGAAGTTCAATTGCCCGGGCCGAGCGTCTCACGCCGGCATTTCTCGCTGCATCACATCAACGGCAAATGGGTACTCGAGGATCTGAACAGCACGAACGGCGTCGAGGTGAACGGGCTGCCAACGATCAAGACGCAGCTCGACGGCGGGGAGAACATCACGGTTGGTGCGTACCTGCTGGAGTTTCGGGCGCCGGCGCGTCGGCCTGTGGTGGTGGGAAGCGGCTCGGAGCCGCTGGTGGAGGCGCCGGCGGATGCCAGCCCATATGACGTGGGCGCCACCCACGGCGCGGGTTCCGCGGATGACCCGCGCCTGCGACGTTTGCTGCACGAGGCCACCGGGTACACGGCCTTCACGACGGAGCACCGGGACCAGCAGGTCATCGACTCCACCCGGCGATACACGCTGTCGCTGGCGTCCCGTCTGCTCCTCACGTCCGCAGCGCTGGCCCTCGTGGTCGGCGGATCGATCTATTGGGCCGCGCAACGACGCCACGCACCCACGACACCGGCGGTGGTGCCCGCGACGCCTGACCCTGACATGCCCACGGAGTTCTCGGCCGCGCTGGCGGCAGGGGACTGGCGGCGCGCCCGGGATCTGGTGTCTGCCGCAGCCGCCGACCCGTCGCAAACGCGCCTGGCGCAGCTCATGCAGGTCCGGCTAGACGAACGGATCGGGCAGAGTAACGCGGAGCTCCTGTCGCTGGCGTGGACGGCGGTGCGCGCGGAGAACTGGCGCGAGGTCGAGGCGCTCATCCGGAAAGCCGGCGACCCGATCCACGGCGCAGTGAGCGGCGACTGGCAGCCGATTCGAGATCAGTTCGCCGAGGTGCACGCGGTCGAAAAGGCCGCGGCCCTTCGGGGTGCCGGCGACCTCGTGCAGGCATGCGCCGTCCTCCGCGACGCGCGCCGATCGTATCCCGACGGCGTGCGTGCCGCGGCGCTCCTGCGCGACCTGGAGCAGCAGATCGGGGCCGGGCTGGTCGTGCGCGTAAAAGGGGACGCGGCCGGCGCGGCGATTGTCGTGAACAACGAACCTCTCGGTCCTGCCGGGCGCGAGGTCTGGGGGCTGGCGCCGGGGTCCGCACAGGTGTCGGTGCGCGCCCCGGGGTGCTTTGTGCGCGACGAATCCGTGCGGCTGACCATCGGCGAGCTGACGACGCTCGAAGTCGATCTCCGCCCGCTGGCACCGCGGGCGGTGTGGGCGCTCGCCGCGTTGGAGGGCGCGAAAGCGCCGGAGGCGTTGTGGCTTGCCGCGCAGCACTATCGTGACGTGAACGCGATACCAGAGGGGTTGCATCGCCTCATCGTCGATGTGACGCGCGACGCTGCCGAACTCAGGCCGGCACGCGGCGCCCCGCGGGTGGTGGAGATCGAGCTTCGCGGCGGCGACAAAGTGATCGCCCGCATCTGGAGCGAAACCGACGACGTGCTCAACGTGCAATTGCTGCCAGGCGGCGAAACGCGCATTCTCCCGCGGGAGGAGATCGCGGTTGCTCGCGAGCACGGTATCTCAGAGGCGCTCGTAGTGCTACGCGGGAGCATTGAGGCGATCTTAGCTCGAACAGGTGACTCGCTCGATGCGTTACGTCGACTAGCGAAGCTGCGCGTCGAGCTAGGCGACGACGCGAGCTTTCGAACGGTCTGCGATGCGCTGGTGGGGCGCTGCCTGGAACCCCTGGAAGTTGCCTGTGCGGGCTGCGCTGGAACCCGCGCCCAAGTGTGCCCCGCATGCCAGGGTGCCGGAAAGGAGGTCGTCTTCTCGCCTTGCACCAACTGCAAGGGTGCGGGCAAGTCCGAGTGCCCAACCTGCAACGGCACCGGCGACGTGCGTTGTGGCAAGTGCAATGGATCCGGGACGCAGACGCGCACGGTCCGTAGCGGCGGGCAAACGACCCGGCGGACCGAAAACTGTGAGGCATGCCGCGGCGCGACCCGCAAGGCGTGCGTTGCGTGCAACAGCGGGAAGCGGACGTGTCCCAAGTGCGATGGTCGCCAAGTGCTGGAAAAAAAGGCAAATTGCCGGTGGTGCGAGAAAGGCCGCGTTCCCTGCGCGGCTTGTGAGGGTCGCGGCGCCCGCGCCGACATGCTCTCGGACGCGCGAACTGCGGCGGAGCTTTACGCCGCCGAGTTGGTCAAACGCGCCAGATGAGCATCGCGAGCATGAGCCGCTGTCGGCAGCTCGTCGATCCGGAATCGGCGGCTTCGAACGGGGCCACGCTAGTCTAGTACCTCATCAAAACCGCGACGTATTGGGGCCGCGACATTCATGTCGCGCGGCGGTTCCGCGCGGTCTGAACGCCGCGGCTCGGTCCGTGATCTGATCGTTTTTTTTTCGAGGCATGACACTAGGCGCTCCGGTCGGATCGTGCCGTGCGGTGCGGCCCGCCGTCTGTCCGAACGCGCCGCGCCAAGCGGCGGGCCCGAGTGCCGGGTGTTTGCGCGGATTCAACTCGCCTGGCGGCCCGAATATCGTGCGTGGACTACGGGGTTCTGATGTAGCGCTTCAAGGGTTAAGATCGTCGCGGGAACGAATCGTCCGACCGAGCTCGAGACTGACCGCATGCCGACCCCCCGCAAAACGACCCGCCGCGCCGCCGCGATTCCCGCCGTTGTGCGCGAGCCGCGCCAGCAGGCCGCCGACCACCGCCACACGCGCGAGGCGCATCGCAAGGAGCTGATCGAGGACTACGTCGAAGTCATCGCGGAACTGATCGAGACTCACAACGAAGCCCGCACGGTGGACATCGCAGCCCGTTTGGGCGTGTCGCACGTCACCGTCATCAAAGCGCTCGCCCGCCTGCAACGCGAGGCGCTGGTCGTCACGCGCCCCTATCGCTCGATCATGCTCACCGACACCGGCCTCGCGCTCGCCAAGCGCGTCCGGCATCGCCACTGGGTCGTCATGCAGTTTCTGCTCAGCATCGGCGTCCGCCCGGAGACGGCTCGCACCGATGCGGAGGGCATCGAGCACCACGTCAGTGCCGAGACCATGGCGGCGTTCGAACGGCTCGTGCGCGCGCGGCGAACGGGCGGCGAGACGGAGTAACGCGCACCCGCGCTGCCCGCGACCGTGTTGCGCGGGATCGCGCGCCGGGCGTCGAGCGCCCGGCAGCACGGCCCACGCGTGAGCCGGGACAGCCGTTCCGCCGCCGGCGGCGCGTTTCGCTCGCGACGCTTAACGCCGCGCTAATACGGCAAGCGTAGCTTGGGGTCGTTCGGTGCCGGCAGTCGGAGAGGAGCGAACCGGATGTCGATCTCCCGTCGTGCGTTTGTGCGATCCGCCGTCGCGGTGACGCTCGGTTTTCGTGGTCTGCGCGAGCTGTTCGCAGCGCCGCTGGCGGCGTCGCTGTTCGACGATCCGCGCATGGCGGCCGGCTTCGGGCCGCTCGAACCGGACCGCGAGCGCATCCTCGACCTGCCCGCGGGCTTTGCGTACAAGATTATCGCGCGCGCCGGCGACCGCATGGACGACGGGTTCTTCCTCCCCGGCCAGCCCGACGGGATGGCGGCGTTCGCCGGGCCGAACGGCAGGACGATTCTCGTCCGCAACCACGAACTCGAAGCGACCGACGCGAAAAAAGGGCCGTTCGGCCGCAAGAACGAGCTGCTCGAGCGCGTGCCGAAGCATCTGGCGTACGATCGCGGCCGCGAGAAGCATCCCTGTCAGGGCGCGGTGACAAAGCTGCTCTTCGACACGGCCGATCAGCGCGTCGAACGGCAATACCTTGCGCTCGCGTGCACGCAGTACAACTGCGCCGGCGGGCCCACGCCTTGGGGCTCGTGGATCACCTGCGAAGAGAGCACCCAGCGCGCCGACGAGCGGTTCGAGCAGGACCACGGCTATCCGTTCGAGGTGCCCGCGACGTTCGACGGAAAGCTCATCAAACCGACGCCGATCAAGGCCATGGGCCGCTTTCGGCGCGAGGCGGTCGCGGTCGAGCCGACGACCGGCATCGTCTACCAGACCGAAGACATCGCGGATGGCCTCTTTTACCGTTACCTGCCGAACAAGCGCGGCGAGCTGCTGGCCGGCGGGCACGTGCAGGCGCTGTGTGTCGGCGACCGCGAATCCTGCGACACCCGCAACTGGGTCCGTCACGATGGCAAGCCGATCCGCCCGTTCGTGCCGCGCGGCGTCCCGCTCGCGGTTCGCTGGCTTGACCTCGAAGAGGTCGATGCGCCGAACGACGACCTGCGCCACCGCGGGTTCTGCGCGGGGGCGGCGTGCTTCGCGCGGGCCGAGGGCATCTGGTACGGCCGGGACAGCGCGTATTTCGCATGCACGGAGGGCGGGCCGGACCGCAAGGGCCAGATTTGGCGCTACACGCCGAGCCCGCATGAGGGCACGTCGCGGGAGCGCGAGACGCCCGGTCTGCTGGAGCTGTTCGTCGAGGCGAACGATTCGACGCTGCTCGACAACGCCGACAATCTCACGATCGCGCCGTGGGGCGACCTGATCGCGTGCGAGGACGGGCCCGGTGAGCAATTTCTGCTCGGGGTCACGCCGGCGGGTACGATCTACAAGCTCGCGCGCGGCGCCGACGGCGGATCGGAGTTTGCCGGCGCGACGTTCTCTCCCGACGCCACCACGCTGTTTGTGAACATCCAGGGCGCCGGGCTGACGCTTGCGATCACCGGACCGTGGGGCGCGGCCCGGACGTGAAGGTCGCGCAGGCGCGCTCGCTTGGCGCATGGCGCGCCGCGGAGTCTACTGCCGCCCATGCCCGGGCTCTTCGGCCTGATTCGCCTGTTGTCCGACGTATCGCTCGCCCCCGAGCACGCTCGCGCGAGGCTCGCCGCGATGGAGCGCCCGCTGCGCTGCTCGCCGGCGGAGGAGCTCGAATCGGTCATTCAGCCGCAAAGCGGTTTCGCAGTCGCCCGGCTCGGGCTCCCCGCGCATCGCCACCACGCCTGGCCGGGATCGCGCGGTCCGCGCTCGCTCTTCGTGAGCGGCCTGCTCCACGCCGACGCGCTCGCGTTCGACGAGGCGGCGCGGCGCTTTGCGGAATCCGGCGCGGGCCCGGTGACCGAGCTGCGCGGGTTCTTCGCGGCGGTGTTCGCCGACGCGAGCGGTCCGCGCCGCTTTGAGCTGGTCACCGATCGCCACGCGTCGTGGCCGATCTTCTACGCGGTCATTCACGACACGCTCTACTTCGCGCCCGAGGTGAAGGCGCTGCTCGCGCTGCCCGAACTGCCGCGCGCTCCCGACCCGGCGGCGCTCGCGTTCATGCTCAGCGGCGGGCAACTGCTGAACACGCAGACACTGCTGGCGGCGGTGCGCCGGCTCGGAGGCGGCGAACGGCTGGTCGTCGAAGATGGCCGCTGGCGCGTCGAACCTTATTGGTCGTATCAGCCGCGCAGCGCCGGCGACGGCACGTCGGCCCGCGATCTTGAGCACGAGCTTGCGCATGCGATTCGCGCCGCCGTCGCGCGGAATCTGGCCGATCCCGAAGCGACGATCATCCTGCTGAGCGGCGGGCGCGACTCGCGCGCTATACTCGCCGCGGCGCACGAGGCCGTCGGCGGATGCGGCGAGCGATTGCGCACGGCGACCTGGGCCTTCGACGCGGAGCGCTCGGACTCGGATCCGGCGACCGCGGCGCGCGTCGCCGCCGCAATCGGCGCGGCGCATCGTGTGCAGCCGATGCCGCTCGCGGCGTATGCCGAGCAGTTTGACGAGCTGTTGTGGCGCGCCGACGCGTTGTCGGACTTTCCGGCCAAGCACCCCTACGAGCTCGCGTTGACGCGCGAGCTGGCGCAGCGCGGAGCGCGCGTCCTGCTCCGCGGCGACGAATGCTTCGGGTGGCGACACGGCGTCGCCGACGTCGTCGATGCGCTTCAGGAAGTAGGGATTCGGCGCCTTTCCAACGTGGACGCACTCGTCGATGTGCTCCGGCCGGCAGCGGCGCGCGAGTGGTGTGCGGCGGGGGACGCGGCGTGCGACGAGCTGGAGCGGCGCTACGCCGGCTGGCACCCGGACGACGCGAAAGACGAGGCCTATTTTCGCCATCGCCTCCAGGGCTACCTCAACCCGCTTGCGTATGTGAAGCATGGTGTGATCGACCATCGCAATCCGCTGCTGGACGAGGCAATCCTGGATGTGATGCAGCGCGTGCCGTTTGAAGAGCGGGTCGAGAAGATGCTGTTCCGCCGGACCAGTGCGGTCGCGTTTCACGCACTTTGGGGCGTGCCATTCTCTGCGGGCGCGCAGGATGTCGACTGGGCGCAGGAGCTCGCGCGCGACTCGGCGGCGCGGCGCTTCGTCGAGCACCAATTCGCGGACCAGACAAGCCCCGCGTGGGAGTGGATCGATCGCGCGAAGTTGTGCCGCGTGCTGGCGGCGCTGGGCGGCGGCGCGCCGCGCGGTGCCGCGGACTGCCGGAACGCGGGAACGGCCGCCCGCTTTCGCGGCGCCGCTCGCCTGACCTGGCGCGGCGTGCTGCGTGCGGCGCTGCGCCACGCGACCCCGCTCGAGCGGCGCGTGCGGCGGCACTATCGGCTGCGGGCGTCGCGGCCGGAATCGCTCGTGCTGCGTGTGCTGGTGTTGAAAGCCTGGTTTGATCGGCTTGAAGGTCGCGAACGCGGTTAATCGTTGCGCTCCGCGAGTCAGGCCGAGACTCCGGCGACGACAATCCGGTGCAGTCGGATTGCCCGCGGAGCGGGGCGACAGGGCCATCAGTTATCAGACTTCCACATGCCGACCGGTCGCGGATGCGGGCACGCGCTATCGCACTCGCGGGATCTCGGCCTGACGTTCGACGCGTGCACGCAAATTTGAGGATTTGCGCAATCTTCGTTTCTGGCCGTGGACCCGCGGAACGCGGTGCCGGCAACCGTGCAGCCAACGCGGGGTCGGCCGCGCGATTTTCCAGATATCGCTTGCCTTGCGCGGTTACGGCGTGCTAACATCCCGTCTGTTTGTGGAGGAGGCAGGCGTTCGGGCGCTTGAGGAGGCGCTCGAGGGGCTAAGAGGTACACCTCTCCCTTCGACTTTTTCGCGACCTGTCGGCATCGTACAACCATTCGTTTTGCGGAGGAGAGCATGAAGAAACTGTTCGCAGCCGCGATCGTGCTTGCAAGCGCGTCGCTGGCAATGGCACAGGTGGAGACGAAGGCCTACGTTGGCCAGGGCGGGCCCCTGCCCGACGTTTCGTCCAGCCGGTTCGAGATCTTCGTCCCCGATCACGGGTCGATCGTGGACATCAAGGCGGTCGACCTGCTGATCGACCACACGTTCATCGGTGACCTCGTCATCACGCTCGTCAAGAAGGGCGAACCCGGGACGCCGCCAGTCGCGTCGGTCGTGCTGATGGATCGTCCGGGCGTTCCTCCGGGGACGTTTGGTAACGGTTCTGATTTCGCCGGCCTGTACTCGTTCGTGCCGGGCTTCCCGCCGGTTCCCGAGAGCGGCTCGCCCGCGGTGCTGCCGCCGGGCGCGTACGGTCTCCACGAAGGTGGCGACTACGGCGCGTTCCGCAACATCGACAAGTTCGGCCTCTGGTCGCTGCACATCACCGACAACGCGGGCGGTGATGTCGGTACGCTGCACAGCTGGCGCATTGTGATGAACAACATCCCCGAGCCGACGTCGCTGTCGCTTCTGGCGCTGGCCGGCCTGGGCCTGATTCGTCGTCGCTAATCGCGAGAACCCTTGAGGGCCGATCAGCCTTCGGCTGACCCAGCCCTGCAGACGCGAATCGCACGAGGCGGCCGACTCTTCACCGGGTTGGCCGCCTCGCACTTTTCGCCGCGACTCGTGCGGCCGCGGCGGGTGGCGGAACCGTCGATGCGTGCTGTAATCTTCGTTCCATTCCTCGTCCTTGCGACGAGCGCCGCGCCTGCCGAGCTGAAAGCGTACGTCGGCGCCGGCGGAGCGATTCTGGACGGTTCGGGCGCTCCCACCATTTCGCGCTTCGAACTCTTCGTTCCCGACCACGGCGCGATCGCCGACGTTCGCGCTGTGGAGCTCGACATCGTGCACACGTGGGTCGGCGATCTCAGCATCGCGCTGGTCAAAAAGGGAGCGGACGGCGGCCCGCCGCTCGCCGCCGTCACGCTGCTGGATCGCCCCGGCGTGCCGCAGTCGGTGTTCGGAAACAGCAGCGACCTGAATGGCCTGTACTCGTTCCAGGTCGGCGGCATGCCGTTCCCCGAAACGCGCGTCGGCGCCGTGGTGCCGCCCGGCGTTTATGCGCTGAATGAGGACGCAACCTACGGCGCGTTCCGCGGACACGACAAGTTCGGCGTGTGGTCGCTCCTTCTCAGCGATAGCGCCGGCGAGAATATCGGCACGCTCGCGAGCTGGCGGCTGGTCGTCGACAACGTGCCTGAACCGACGCCCGGCGTGCTGTTGACGCTCGCCGTCGCGTTCCTGTCAGCGCGCCGTCGCTGATCGGCAACCGCGCCGCACGGCCGCAGCCCAACGCAATCACGCCAAGTTTTCCGCTCATACCCATCGACATACGCGACTTCCCAACAAGTTGCCAGAGCGCGAATGTAGCTCCGCCGCGCCATATATGATCAGGGCGTCGCAGATCAACGATGGGCACTTGCGGACGCGGTTGCGATCACTGAATCACCCCGCAGAACAAAGTGCTTGCCTCCGCGCTGCTGGGCGTGCGAGCATCCCAATCCGCGGGAGGAGCAAGGGGGCCGCGCGGCTGAGGATGCGCGTCGGCGGCGGGGCAGGCGCACTCCCATGGTCCAATTCGATCTTCGTTTGGGATGGGGCACTCTACCCCGGGGAGGGGATTCCATGCGCAGGATTGTTGCCGCCACGCTGGCGATGGCGTACGTGTCTGCGGCGCTGGCCGGCGCGGACTTTGAGAGCAAGAGATACTCCGGCGACGGCGGCCCGATCAAGGACGCGAGCGAGCAGCGTCCGCGCGTCAATCGCTACGAGATTCTCGTTCCGGATCACGGCACGGTCGTCGACGTCAAGTCGGTCGACCTGAAGCTGGAGCACAGCCACATCGGCGACCTGGTGATCCGCCTGATCGAGAAGGGCCGCGAAGGCCATCCGCCCGTCGCGGCGGTCACACTGCTCGATCGCCCGGGCGTGCCGCAGTCGCAGGGCGGCAACCTCGACAATCTGGTCGGAACCTACTCGTTTCGCGCCGGCGCGGCCGCGTTTCCGGAGTCGGGCGGCGCGTCGGACAACACGGTTCCGCCGGGCGCGTACGGCCTGCACGAGAACGGAGACTACAGCGTGTTCCAGGGCATCGAGAAGTTCGGCGAGTGGTCGCTGCTCATCATCGACAGCGCACCCGGCCATACCGGTCACCTGGACGGCTGGCGCGTGGTGATGAACAACGTTCCGGAGCCCGGTTCCATCGTGCTGCTCGCGCTCGCCGCTTCCGGTCTCATTCCACGCCGCTGACGCGGGTCACAGCGGTCCCGCGCGACGGCGCCCCCGGCCCGCCGCGTGCCGGGCCGGCGCGGCGATGGGCTCCTCGCGAGTCCCTCGCGGCGCTTTGTTTCCGTTCATCGCCTGCTACACTGGGCTTCGACCAACCCCCAGGAGTACGATCGATGGACGAGCGCGTTCGGGGCGCCCCAGCGTTTTCGGCGGCGCTGGTTCGGTTGGCGGTCGGATGGATCGCCGCCCTCTCATGCGCCAGCGCCGCGGTCGCTCAGTACTCGGTAAGCGAGATTCGCCAGGCGCTGACGGCGTCGGCGAGCGGCTATGTGGACGTCGGCGCGCTGAACCTGCCGCCGGCGTTCGTCGACCGAATCGCGAATCGTTCTCGGCGATACCGATTTCGCCAGCGCTATCGCCCTCTGGCGGGCGACCCTCCGCGCCCCGCACTGGCGGCGGGCGGCGCGGCGTCCGCACC
>JBFXAM010000111.1:0-14911 GCA_050184295.1 Phycisphaerae bacterium
GCTGCAGGGTTTCGCGTTCCACTTCGGTCAACGTCAACGGTTTGATCGGTCGTCCACGTGCCATCGTCGGGCTCCGGTAGCGAATCCTACCAAGCCAAACGCCGTGGCAGCACACTTATTCAACGAAGTTATAACTCGTGACACTAGGCGCGCGGAGCAAAAGGGCGACCCAGAAACTCAAGACATCTTAGAAGCTCTGGAGCGGGGGCTTGAGGAGGTGGACTCCGATGATCCAAAGCGCCAGATTCAGCGGCAAGCCAGCATCTTTTGGCAACGGTGGAAGGAGGCGTCATTCCTGGCGAAAATCAAATCGCTCGTTTCGGTTCTCAAGAACCGCAGGTTACCGTGGCGACTCACGCATGCGGCCCAGCGCTTTCGGTTCGCGGGAGATGCATGTACATGTGACCTGGATGTGTTCTATGAGATCGATGACGTTCGGAAGTGGATCATCGTGCGCGAGTTCGCCGGACTCCCAACTCAAGGTTGAACGATGCACAATCATGAGGCAGTTGAGAGTTTTCAAAACCTCGTTGATTGTCTTGAGAGAGGCTTAGGTGTATCCGTCCCGGAAGGTTTCAAGCAATCGTTCTTCTTTCATATCGGCAAGCTGAACGTATCTGATTATGAGGATATGACATCTCTTATTATCCTAGAGTGCCAAGAGGCGCTTGTGGCCGGATCGGAACTAGACAAGGAGATGCTTGTCAGAATCGTTGATCGCGTGCGACATCGCTTGAGCCGGGCAAGAGGACGGTTGCAACTGATTGATCCTCAACGAGAACCTGCACCTCCTTCAGTCGAACCTGACGTAAGCTTGGACATTCTCGATGAGGTGCTAAACGCTCTCGCTGCTATCTCTCCCCTTCATGTTACTCTCTTCGAACTGCGTTACGTTAGGCATCAGCAGCTTAACGAAATCTCCGAAGCCCTAAAAATGTCCCGAGCGACCGTTTACCGTAGGCTTTCTGAAGTCCGCAGCGCAGTCTCACCACTCCTGTCGCGCCGCCCTCACTAGTGTAGGGCCTCAACATGAATGCGCTCCGCGTGGCACACGGAAAGCGCATTCTGACGGTGGCGGCTGTGGCCGGTTGCGTTGGAGTATTTCTGAGGCGCAACACTAGCCAACCTCGCAGGATGATGACGCGGATCTGCCGAAGCGCTTCTGCCAAGCGTGTCGGCATCGCATTTGATCGCCAACGCCAGCTTGCTGGGGTCGCGTTGCCACGTCGGGCCAGAGGCCGAAGACGTAATCGTGACGGCCGACCGAACGCGCGACCGGCCAGTTCACGCCGCCGACCCCCTCGTCTGAGCGCGGCGCAGCCCCGGTCGCGGCAATCGTGAAAGCGTCACAGTACTCTCGGTCAGCATCCCTACGGCATCGCATCCTCCTCGGCCGTCCATACTCGAATGGTCCCGTCGTCTGAAGCCGCGAGGAGGTGCCTTCCATCAGGGCTGAACGCGACGTCGTTCACGTTCGTGACATCCCGCAGCGTCAACAACGGCTCCAATGTGGCCGCGTCGGCAATCGTGACGCCGATGGTGTGACCGATCGCGAGCCGCTGACCGTCCGGGCTGAACGCGAGCGACGAGGGCGCGGGGGCGCCGCGCTCGCCGGTTTCGGCGACTTCCTCCCAGGAATCCGTTCGGAAGAGCGTCACGAAGCCGGTCTTCGACGCAATCGCGACGAAGCGACCATCGGCGGAGATCGCGGGCGGGAGCAAGCTCCCCGCGGGATCACCGGGCCGGACCTCGAACGAGTGAATCAGGTTCCACGTTCGTCCATCAAGGGCGAGGGCGGAATTATCTCTCAAGATCGCGACAATGCGCTCTCCCGTCGCGCTGGGTGTGAAGTACATCACCCCGTCGGGAAGCTTCGGCGGCTCGATCACGGCACCGGAGCGCAAGTCCCAGCTGCGCACTTCACCGGTCCGGGCGGACGCCACTACGAGCGAGCGACCGTCCGGCGAGATTGCCGCCGAGTGCAAACTGGGGAGCTGATCGGCAAGGAGGCGCGGCTTCCGGCCCGAGTCCCACATGTGAATTGCTCCCTCGGGCCCATTGCCGTCCGGATCAAGCGTGACCGTAACGATTGTCGAGCCGTCCGGACTCATTCGCATCACTCCGCCGATTCCGAATCCCTCCCGTCGTTCCGTGACCGCCCAGTCCGATGTGCTCCAGATTCGCAGGTCGCCGTCGCGGGCGCCGGAGACCAGGCGCGATCCATCGCTGCTAAAGACGATCGGACCTGCGCCATGCTGATGGCCCGCGAGCAAGGTTCGTGCCGGATGCTTCGACAGATCCCATATCTTCAACGTGTGGTCGCCCGCAGTCGTCGCCGCGCGGAGGTCATCGGGCGCGAGAGTCAAGTGCCCGATTCCGTCTTCGTGACCGCGGAACGAATCCAGTCGGGCGCCCGTCCTGCTATTCGAAATGTAAAGCAAGCCGTCAGCGCCGGCGCTCATGAGTCGATCGCCGTCGCGCGAGAACGCCACGTCATTCACGCTGCGGCCAAGGTCCATCATGCGCGTGGGCTGGTTGGGCGGCTCCGCGACACTCCAGATCTTCGCCCCGTCGCTTCTCGTTGCGGCGGCAATGCGCATCGAATCGGGCGAGAATGCAACCGCAAGTGCGCCCCATGAACCAATCGGAAACTCATTGAGCACCTCGCCGTTCCCGGCGTCGTAGATCCGAATCGTCGCTTCGCCGCGCCCGCCGCCGTACTCCACCGCGCCGCTCGCCAGGAGGGCGCCATCCGGACTGAAGGCGACGCATTGAACGAGCGGACCGTGCCGTGGGAGCCGCAGTACCTCCTCGTGCGAGTCCACATCCAGGACCACGACGACCTGGCTGTATGACGCCGCCACTGCCAGTCGCTGCCCATCGGGGCTGAACGCCAAGTCCGTGACGCGCTCGGGCGCCGTCCACACGTGGAGCGGAGCGCCAGTCGTCGCGTCCCACAGTCGAACCGTGCGATCGCGACCGCCGGACGCGATGCGGCGTCCGTTTGGGCTCCACGCAACGTCAAATACGATGTCTGCGTGGCCATCAAGCACTTGCAGCGTCGTACCCTCGGCATCGCGCAGTCGCAGCGTCTTGTCAAAAGACGCGGTCACGAGTCGATCGCCTTCCGGACTCCAAGCGACGCCGCTGGCCACGTCGGCGTGATCTCTCAAGGATCGCCGGCTCTCATCGACCACGTTTGCCAGGTAGTACCACTCCCACCCGCGCAGCTCGGGCGGCGTAAGCTCCAGGCCGCGTCGGCTCGTCCGTACATCGTCGGCAAGCAATCCGGCTGCGGCCGCGTGAAGGCCCGCGTAGTAGGCATTGCGGCGCGCGGCCGTTCGTTGAATCTCCGAGGTGGCGCGCGCCGCCTCGGCTTCGGCATAGAGCACCGAAAGTGCAACGGACGCGATCACCGCGGTCAGAAACACGACAGCGGCAGCACCGAAGACGATGCGGTGGCGCGCGATCGTCTTCCGCAGCACGTAGATGCGGCTGTCGCGCCGTGCGCCGATCGGCGCGCCGTCGAGGTATGCACGAAGATCAGCCGCCAGCTCGCCCGCCGTTTGGTAGCGGCGTTCGGGCTCCTTGGTGAGGCACTTGCGCAGAATCGTCTCCACGTCCAGCGGCATCGTGGAGCGCATCGCCGTCGACAGCACCGGCTCGGCCGTCGCGATGTTCTGCAGGATAGACCGCAGGCCGCCCACCACCGGGTAGGGCGAAGCGCCGGTCAGGCAATACCAGAACAGCACGCCGAGGCTGTACACGTCGGTGCGAATATCGACCGCCGCGTGATCGCCGCGCGCCTGCTCGGGCGCGGCCCAGCGCAACGAGCCGATGAACTGGCCGCTCTCGGTCAGTACGGTCGCGGTTGCGTCGGACTCCATCAGCTTGGCTACGCCGAAGTCCAGGACATGCGGCACGCCGTCGCCATCCACGCGAATGTTCGCCGGCTTGAGGTCGCGGTGGATGACACCGCGCAGGTGCGCGGCGTTGACCGCCTCCGCGATCTCCGCGAACAGCGCGATCCGCTCGCGAATCGACGCTGGCATCACGCCGACGTACTCGTCCAGCGGAACGCCGTCGATGTAGTCCATGACCACGTACGACAGGTTGCCGCTGCGGCCGCTGGCATGCACCGTGACGATGCCGGGATGGCGAAGCTGTCCGAGGATGCGCACCTCGCGTTCGAGGCGCGCCTGCTCGGCGGGCGTCGCCAGCAGGCCGTGGCGAAGCACCTTGATCGCCACGTCGCGCTGCGTGGATTGCTGCGTGGCGTGAAATACGACGCCCTGGCCGCCGCGCCCGACTTCGCGAATCAGCTCATAGCCGTCAATGGCGAGCCGGAACGTCGAGTCACTCGTGTCGCGCGCGACGGCAGTGCCGAGTCCGCACACCGCCGCGCGTGCGGATGCGATCAGGCGCGCGTGGATCGCTGACGACTCTGTCACCTGCCGGACGCCTCCTGTGGTAATCCCTCGGGCGCAAGAACGCAAAGTAGCGTGGACGCGCAACCGCCGGTAAGCGATTCGGCAAGCTCAGGAGCTGAAGAATCGAGATGGTGAGCCGATGACGTCGCGCAGCCGGTCGCGCCCGCGAACCGCGCGCATGACCACGGCCGCTTCAGACTGTCCGAGTCGGGCTGCCGCCTCGCGCGCGGATAGGCCCTCCAGATCGATCATCCGCACCGCCGCCGCGTAGTCGGCCGGAATCATCGTCAGGGCCGCTTCCACGGCGGCTTGGATGTCGCAGCGCGCGGCCGCCCGGCTGGGCGTGGACGTGGTCACGCCCAGTATCTCGGCCAGGCAGTCGTAGACCTCGCCATTGTCGACGACCCGCCGGCGCGGATGCGGTCGCTTCTGCGCCTCCAACCCGCGAATGGCGTCGCGCAGATTGTTGCGGGCGAGCACCCGCAGCCAGTTGCAGAAAGCGTCCGGGCTGTCGGCGGTGAAGCTGCCGATGCGCAGAAACGCCTCTGTGTACGTAACTTGCATGATGTCGTCCGGGTCGACCACGCTGCGCCACGGGGGTTGGATCTGAAGGCCCGCACACACCTCCGGTCCGTAGCGCGCCAGCAGACGGGTCAGGGCATCCGCATCCCCATCCTGCGCTTTCGCGAGATCGCCGTCGTGCACGCCATCTGCCAACAATCTGCCTCCGTTCGGTTGTACGCGCCAAACATCCTTCGTTGTTACGTACAGGCAGGGCAGGCGCCGCCCCCGCCTGCAAACAGTCGGCCCATCAGGCCGCAATTATATCGGCGGCGACGCGACACCGGAACGGAGGATTCTCATGAACCGCCCATCGCGCGGAAGCGTGACCGCTCTGGTCACCCTGCTCACCGTGTGCGGCGCTCCGGCGCTGGCCCAAGACCCACTGGGCTCGGACCTGACCTATCAGGGTCGCCTGACCGAGTCGGGCAGCCCTGTCGAGGGAAGCGCAGCCATGCGTTTCTGGCTCTACAACGCGGCCAGCGGCGGCAATGTGGTGGCCGGGCCGGTGGACCGGCTGAACGTCCCGATCGCCGAAGGCGTGTTCACGGTCGAACTCGATTTCGGAGCCGCTGCGTTCGGGCCGGATGCCCGCTGGCTGGAGATTGAGGTTCGCACGACCAGTCCCGGCAGCGTCTGCTCCGACGGCACCTGTACAGTGCTCGCGCCGCGGCAGAGGGTGACGGCCGCGCCCGTAGCGCTGTATGCCCTGAACGGTCCACCGGGCGGTGGCGGCGACGACGGCGACTGGATGATCGTCGGCGACGACCTGCACACCGTGCCCACCGGCAACGTCGGCATCGGCACGAACGCGCCACTGTTCAAGCTGCACGTCGTCACGACCACCATCGGCGACGGCGTCAACCTGCCGGGCCTTCGCACCCAGATCACAAGTTCGGCCCCGAACGTGATTGGTGGCGACGGCAGCAATAGCATTGCGGCCAGCATGCATACGGCCACGATCGCCGGCGGCGCCAATAACTCGATCAGTGTCGGCGGCCTGGAAGCAACTATTGGCGGCGGGCTCAGCAACCTGGCCACCGGCCGGCAGTCGACCGTCGCGGGCGGTCAGGGCAACGCCGCCTCGGGCTTCCGCAGCGCCATCGGCGGCGGGCACTCGAACCAGGCCAGCACGACCCACGCCACGATCGCCGGCGGCTTCAACAACGACGCGCAGGCGACCGGCGCCGCTGTCGGCGGCGGCGAAGACAACGCCGTCTGGGACAACCTCGGCGTCATCGCCGGCGGAAAGCAGAACACCATCGGTGTCGCTGGAGGCAGCTTCGACGAGGCGGCCTACGGCGCCATCGGCGGCGGCGAGGACAATGTTGTCACGGGGTGGTATGGAGCGATCGCCGGAGGACGGAACAACCAAGCCGGGGCTAACAGCTTTATTGGCGGTGGAGCCAATAATGAGGCGATTGGCTCCGCCGTCATAGGCGGAGGTAGTGGAAATTCAGCCACGGGGTCCGGATGGGCGACCGTGGCCGGGGGAGGGGACAATACAGCGTTCGGTCACGCTGCGACCGTCGGCGGCGGACAGCTCAATGGCTCGACTGGGTATGGCTCAACCGTAGGCGGCGGGGTAGACAACCACGCCAGCCAGCGCGCGCCGACCATTGCCGGCGGGGAGTCGAACGTCGCCAGCGCCGACGCATCGACGGTCGGCGGCGGGAGATACAACCTGGCGAGCGGCGTTGGGTCGACCGTCGGAGGCGGGGAAGTGAACCGAGCATTGGCTCGGAATAGTACGATCTCCGGCGGTGGGCCGTTGGACGTAGGCAATGCCGAGAACACAAACAACCGGGTCTACGACGACTACGGCACAATCGGCGGCGGCGGCGGAAACCGCGCCGGCAGCGACGATGCGAATACGACGACCGCAACATTCGCCACCGTCGCCGGCGGTCGCGACAACCAGGCGAGCGATTTCGGCGCAGCCGTCGCCGGCGGTGATTCGAATCACGCGGCCGGATATCTCAGCTTCATCGGCGGCGGCCAGAACAACGAAGCGAGCGGCAACTACGCCGCTGTCGGCTGCGGCATCGACAACAAGGCGACGCAGGTGTTCACCGCAATCACGGGTGGCCAGGCCAACGAGGCGCTGGCGAACTACTCAGCGATCGGCGGCGGACTCAACAACAAAGCGACCGATGAACTGGCGACGATCGGCGGCGGGGGCGGGAACCGAGCCGGCAGCGACGACGCGGATGCAACGAACGCACCATTCGCCACGGTCGCGGGTGGCGAGGACAACCAGGTGCTTGCCAGCCACGGCTTCATCGGCGGCGGGGGCACGCGTCCAGGATTTTCCCCTGGGAACCGCGTCCGCGACGATTACAGCACGATCGGGGGCGGTGCGGGGAACACCGCGGGTGATGACGACCTCGATCCGCGCTCGGCGGACTTTGCGACCGTCGGCGGCGGGGATCGCAACCGCGCTGCGGGCCGCGGCTCGACCGTCGGCGGCGGTGGGCAAAATGACGCCACACGCAGCAATTCAACAGTCGGCGGGGGGTACAACAATAAGGCGACTGGCGATTTGGCAACGGTCGCAGGCGGGTTCTTCAATAGTGCCACGAGTTTTGCTGCAACTGTCGGAGGCGGAAGCGAGAATGACGCCAGCGGGTATTCCGCGACTGTTCCCGGCGGTAACCGCAACCTTGCCGGAGGCACTCATTCACTTGCCGCAGGTTTCCGCGCTAAAGTTCGCACGAGCGATCCTGACTCGCCCTATTATTCCGGCGATGTCAACGGCGACAAGGGCACGTTTATCTGGGCCGACTCGACTGAGGTCGATTTCGTCTCATCCGGCCCCAACCAGTTCCTGATCCGCGCCTCCGGCGGCGTCGGCATCGGCACGAACGCCCCCGCCGCGCCGCTGCACGTCAGCGCCCCCCAGGGCGTCGTGCGCGTCGATTCGACTGGCACTCAGAGCCCGGCGATCGAGTTTCGAAACCTTTCTTCCGCCACGAACGTGGCGCTTGGAACGCTGAACTTCGTCAACGTCGCCGGGCTGTATCCGGGACAGATCTCCTATGTCGACGACGAGTTCATCGACTACATGACGTTTCGTGTCGGCGGCAACGAGCGAGTGCGCTTCACCGGCGACGGCAACGTGGGTATCGGAACGACGGCGCCGAGCCAAAGGCTGCATGTCTCGGGGAACATCTGCGCCACCGGCACGATCGGAGTGTGCTCCGACGCGCGCTTCAAGACAAACGTCGAGGGACTGAGCGGCGCGTTGGACAGCGTTTCGAAACTCCGCGGGGTGCGGTTCGATTGGAAACGGGACGAGTTTCCCGAACGTCAGTTCAGCGACATCCGCCAGATCGGGTTCATCGCCCAGGAGATCGAGGAGGTAATCCCCGAGGCCGTACTGCAGGGCAGCGACGGCTACTACACCGTCGACTACGGGCGCGTTACGCCGATGCTGGTCGAGGCGATCAAGGAACTGCGCGCTGAAAAGGATGCCGAGACCGCGGCATTGCGTCTCGACAACGAGACCCTGCGCGCCCGCGTCGACCGGCTCGAAGCGCTGCTGGCCGTCAGCGTCGAGCAGGCGGCAACCGCCTCAGACAAGTAACACCGTTGGGCCAGGAACACAGCACATCGCCGGCTTCGACGCCGGGCGGCAGGAGAGTGGTCATGTCTCGATTCGTGTGCATCGCGTCCGCGATTCTTGGATCGGTTTCACTGGTCGCGCCGGCCCTGGCACAGTCTCCGCTGGGCTCGGACCTGACCTATCAAGGTCGCCTGACCGAGTCGGGCAGCCCTGTCGAGGGAAGCGCAGCCATGCGTTTCTGGCTCTACGACGCGGCCAGCGGCGGCAACGTCGTGGCCGGGCCGGTCGACCGGCTGAACGTCCCGCTTGCCGAGGGGCTGTTCACGGTCGAGCTCGACTTCGGAGCCGCCGCGTTCGGGCCGGATGCCCGCTGGCTGGAGATTGAGGTCAACACGTCGAGCCCGGGCAATCCCTGCGGCGACATGGCCTGCGACGTGCTCAGTCCGCGTCAGAAGATCACGGCAGCGCCTATCGCACTGGCACTGCGACATCTTCGCACGGAATCCACTGCCGGCGCACCAAACGTGATCGGCGGAGACAACACCAATGTCGTCAGCGGTGGAGCCGACGGGGTCACCATTGGTGGCGGACTGAGGAACAGCGCCTCGGGCGGAGCCGGGACGGTGGCCGGCGGACAGTTTAATCAGGCCAACGGCGCCAGCTCAGCCGTCGGCGGGGGAGTAGGCAACATCGCCACCGGACAGGAGTCCACCATACCCGGCGGCACGTCGAATCGGGCGCAGGGTCGGAGCAGCTTCGCCGCCGGCGTGTTGGCAAACGCCGCCCACGACCGGGCGTTCGTCTGGTCCGGCGACAACGTCGATTTCACTTCCACCGCCGCCGGCCAGTTCCTGGTGCGGGCCCCCGGCGGAGTCGGTATCGGAACAAACTCCCCTTCCCAGCCGTTGCACGTCCGCGCCCCCCTGGGCGTCGCGCGGTTGGACACGACGAGCTCAGTCCTCGGTGCACTGCTTGAGCTTCGCACTGAACATGCGTCGCCCCTGATTCTCGGCGCAATCAATTTCCTTAACGCCGCGGGTGAGGTGCCCGGACAGCTTGCTTACGAGGCCGACCACGAGTTGACGTTCCGCGTCAACGGACTGGAGCGCATGCGGATCGACAGTTCGGGAGACGTCGGTATCGGGGTCAGCCCGCCGAACGCTAGGCTCCATGTCCTCGCGACAACGGCCGCAGCCGTCGCAAATACCGCGACATTCGAGGCCCCCGCGATCGGGCCGAACGCCAGCTACATCCACTATGGCGCCGAAGGCGACTGGTACATTCGCGCCGCCGACGCCACCGGGCTGGGCAAGGTAGTGATTCAGGATACACTCGGCCCCGTAACGATCGGTACGACCAACCCACTCGGATCAAAGGTCAACGTCGCGGCCAACGACCCGGTCGGGCTTCAGGTTATGAACACGGCAAACAACGGCCAGGGAATTCTTGTGACGGCCCAGAACGGGACCAATCCCTGGGCACTGCACGCCGTGGCGCCGCCCAATACCGGCTTTGCCGGTAGGTTTTCTGGCCGTGTGTACGCGTCGGGGAGTGTGGGCATCGGTACCGAGTCGCCCGCCTGGCCCCTGCACGTCAGCGCCCCCCAGGGCGTCGTGCGCGTCGATTCGACTGGCACTCAGAGCCCGGCGATCGAGTTTCGAAACCTTTCTTCCGCGACGAACGTGACGCTTGGAACGCTGAACTTCGTCAACCTCGCCGGGCTGTTTCCGGGGCAGATCTCCTATGTCGACGACGAGTTCATCGACTACATGACGTTTCGTGTCGGCGGCAACGAGCGAGTGCGCTTCACCGGGAATGGCAATGTCGGCATTGGGACGATCGCACCGAGCCAGTTGCTCAGCGTGAATGGCAGCGCCGGCAAGCCCGGCGGCGGCGACTGGTCGGTCTTCAGTGACGAACGCCTCAAACAGAACATTACGCCGATGCCCGACGCGCTCGATCGCCTGATGCGCCTGCACGGCTACGAGTTTGAGTACACGGCCGATGCGGTCGAACGCGGACGCGGCCTGCCCGGTCGCCAGATCGGCCTGATCGCTCAGGAAGTTCAGCGAGTCTTCCCGGATTGGGTCGAGCAGGACGCCGACGGCTACCTGTTCGTCACGGAGCGCGCCACGACTGCCCTGATGGTCGAAAGTCTGCGCCAGCTCCGCACTGAACAGGACGCCGAAGTCGCCGCCGTGCGGGCGGAGAATGAGGATCTGCGCGCTCGCCTAAATCGTCTGGAGGCGCGTCTCGATGCGATATTGGGTCAGACGGAAGGCGACCATCCGCAATCCGATTTCCGATGACCGTAGGGGTCGATCAAGCGAGGGAATTGAGGACGCCGGCCGGAACCGCACCGCGGGGCTGCAGCGAGGTTGCCGGCCGCTATACCGCGTCCTCCGCGGACGGAGACACTACCCGCCCTACCGTACTACTGAAAGGAGAACCGGGCGAGCCGCTCTCGTGGCATCCGCTGACCGCGTGTCCAGTTCTAACCGTGTGCACTTCTGGAAGCTCGAAGAGCGGGTCTACGCGAAGCCGCCTCGCCAGCCACGCAGTGCGGACGGAATCCGCCGTTGTGACAGCTGACTTCGCGCAACGGCACTCCTCCCGGTTGTGCGTGATCCCGCGGACCGGCAAAGGAGAATTGTCGCGGCACCGTCCAAGCACGAAGCGTGTCCGCCGACCGCCTGAAACGACGCCCGTTACGGCGGCGGGTAACATCAATTCGCCTCGGGCTCGGACGCCCGTGCGCTTGAACAATCGGCCGGGAGAATTCATGGCGACTGGTCGCAAGGCACGGACCGAGTCCGCGGGCATGAAGGCCCTGCGGCGGTTCGTTTTGCGTCTGCCCGAGGTCGAGGAGGGCGCCTCGTGCGTGAACCGCGCGTTCCGCGCGCGGGGCAAGGCCTTTGCGTACCTGGGAATGAAGGCGGACCACTACAAGCTGATGGTCAAACCTACAGATTCCGTGGAGCATGCGCAGGCGCTTGCACGAGAGCGACCAGACGCATTTGACGTCGGCAAGCACGGCTGGACCACGATCCGGCTGCCGCATACCCAACGGGCGCCCAAGGGGCTTCTGGAGGCATGGATCGAAGAGAGCTATCGCGCGCTCGCGCCCGCGCCGCTGGTCAAGCGACTGAGTGGAGGCGCGGCGCGTTGATCGCGGATTTCGAACACGGGGGTTGCGAGCCGGCGCGATCGAATGACGAAAGCGCGTCAGCCCGGCGACTTCTGCTCGCTGACGGAGATCTCCAGTCCGTCGGGGTCTTTATACACGGCGATGCGGACGCCAAACGTCGCGGTGGGCGGCTGGACGCAGGTCACTTTTTGCGCCATCAGCTTCTTGTGATATTCATCGAGATCTGGCACGCTCCAGCCCGGCCGGCTCCGGCCCCCGCCTTCGCCGCCGTGGAGTGCGAGCGTTGCCCCCTCCGTGGCGAACTCGGTCCATCCTGGCGTCTCGAACTTCAGCGGTAGGCCCATCACATCGCGATAGAAGGCGACTGCCTGCTTCATGTCGCTGACGAACACGATCGCGTAGTTGACTCGCATGAGCAGCTCCATCGAACCGCGGCGACGATGCGTCGTGCGATGCGTCTGTTCCGGCACGCTTCTGATCATCATACCCGCGGCGATGTCCTTGCGGAACAGCCTGTCGCCGACTTCGACTGCGTGAGTCGCCGACAATTCGGGGATGAACGGCGATGTCACCGCCCGATCGGGCGAACCTGCGCCCCAACAAGCGAGCGAGCGGTTACGAGCGTCTGACCGCCGCGCGGGGGGCGAAGCACACTCTCGATGAGTCGTGATCATTGCAGTCCCGACCGGATCGTCGACGAGCGGCGGCGGCCGGTTGCCCGCAATCCTGCGGCTGGGCGCGTCCGCCATGGACGCCGGAACTGCGGCGCGGGGCGTTCGCAACACGATCGCGGCTGGTCCCGCAAGTCAAGCCACCGGGGTGCTCGCGGCTTGCGCCTTGAACACCCCGGCAGCACTCGGAGAGGACAACGTCCGCGCGGGGTCGAATCCTCGCGGACCATGCGGAGGAGGCTTCGCGCGTCGATCACAAGTGCGAACTCGCGATCAAACCGGCGTCAGCACGCACGCGGCATGCCGGACGCGTGCGTCACACGCCGGACAGAATCGCGACAAAGGGATCGATGTCGAAGTTATTCACGAGTCCGTCGCCGTTGGCGTCACCGGCGCTGATGTCGCAGTTCGGGAACGTCGCGTGGTACTGCGCCGGATTGCTGAGCGCCAGCACGAACGGATCGATGTCGAAGTTGTTGACCAGCCCATCGCAGTTCATGTCCGCGACGAGCACGGGGGCGCACGTCTGATTCACGAGCAGCGACCAGTCGTTCGAATCGCGGTTCGCCGTCAGCAGTTCGCGATCGCGGTCGCCGTCGGTGTTGGCTGCAATCAGCGAGCCGGGGTTGGTCCCGACCGCCAAGACCTGGGCCGCCCCGAATGTGCCGCCGCCCAGGTTGGCGAGCGCCGAGACGTTGGCCGAATCCTGGTTTGCGGTCGCGAGGTCGAGCCGCCCGTCGCAGTTCAGATCGCTCGCCACGAGGACGCCGGGGTTGACACCGCCGGCCGCGTAGTTCACCGGACCCGCGTACGCGCCACCGCCGGCGTTCAGCCACACTCCCACGAAGTTCAGCCCGTTGCCGCTCGTCGCGCTGGCAATGTCCATGTCGCTGTCGCCATCAAGATCCGCCGCCACGACGCCGTCCGGCCGAAGATTGGCGCTGACCGGAAGCGAGCCGAACACAGAGAACACGCCGCCGGCGTTGCGCAGCAACATGAGCGTGCGGTCGCGGCTGATGCTCACGACCAGGTCCATGTCGCCGTCGCCGTCCTGATCGCCGGCGGCAACGGCGCGTGGCTCCTCGCCAACCGCAATCGTCGCGGTGGCGAAAGCCGCCCCGCCGCCCGTGTTCGTCAGGATCGTCGCGGTGTTGCCGTCACGATCGGCGGTCGCAAGGTCCGCCGCGCCGTCGCCGTTCCAATCGCCGGTCGCGATCCAGCGCGGATTGGCGCCGACCGCCACGCTTGCCCCGGGCGAAAACACGCCCGCACCGTTGTTCAGATAGACGCGCACCATGTTCACATTGTGCAGCGCGACCAACAGGTCGCGGTCCATGTCGCCGTCGATATCCACGGCGGTGAGATATCCCGCCCCCGTGCCGGCGCCAGGGAAGATGAACACCGGCGCGCCGAACACGTCGCCGGTCTTGAAGTGGACCGCGATGCGGTCCGGGGTGTCGAGCGTAAGCGCCGCGTCGGTCGCTCCGTCGCCGTTGAGGTCGGCCGCCGCGATGGTGTCCGGCCGTTCGACGGCGGGTGTATTCAGTGCCGGATCGAAGGTGAACTGCGCGAGTGCCGGCAGCGCTGTCCCCGCCACCGCGGCCAACAGCGTGGGGCGCCAAAGTGCGGATCTCTTGAGTCGCGTCATCGCTGTGTCTCCTGGCTGGTGGGCCGGGCGGGTTTCTGTCGTGAGCGACCGATCGACGCGCCCGACGTTGCCCGCGGCCTACGTGACCGCGGTGCTGCGCGCCCCCGTCGCCCGGAAGAACCGCGCCGCGACCGCGGAAATACACGGAATCCGCAAATCGGCGCGGCGGACGAACACCCCGCGGCACGTGCCCCCTACTCATCCCGTCGCCACAGCGTTACAACCTTCGCCGTGTCCCGCACCCACGCCAGCTTTGCCGCGAGCGAACCACTCGCGACCGTAATCGAGAGCCTGTGGGCGTCGCTCGCGCACTCCCCGTGGAGCGACTGGCGCGACTTCTGGGCCCGCCAACTGCTCGACGACCGCTTCATGGTCGTCTATTTCCTGCCGCTGTTGCCCCTGCTGATGTGCTTCCCGCGCGCGTACCTGCGACACGGCATCCTGTTCACCGCGCTGGTTTTTCTGGGATACGTATTTGGCGTCGCGTATCCGCTCCTCTGGCTGGTCACGTGCGTCGCGTTCTACGCGCTCGCGGAGCGCTTCGCGCACGACGTGCGCAGCGGCGCTGTTCCGCGCTGGTGGCCGCCGCTCGCCGCCGGCGTGCTCATCGGCGCGTGGTATCTCGGCACCATGCTGCTGCGAAAAGCGGCGCTGCCGACGGAGCTCAACGCGTGGCTATTCGAGCACATTCCGTGGCTGTTTCCGCTCGGCGCGCGCCCCTTCGCATGGGAGCCGTACTGGATCCCGCTGCCCGGCGCCGAAACCGACGCCCGCGCCGCGCCGCCGCTCCTGTTCACCCTGCTCTGGAACCCGCACAACATCGGCACCGCATACTTCGCGGTCCGCATGCTCACGTACTTCGCCGACATCCGGCGCGGCCGTATCGCT
>JBFXAM010000112.1:0-14693 GCA_050184295.1 Phycisphaerae bacterium
CTGGGCATCGCCTTGAAAAACCAGATGTGCACGACCGGCGCCGCCAGGTTGATGTGACCCATGCGCTTGCGGCGGACGCGGCTGTGCGTGACCTTCACGCCGCAGCGGTCGCAGATCATGCCCTTGTGCTTGGTGCCTTTGTACTTTCCGCATAAGCACTCCCAGTCG
Organism: Phycisphaerae bacterium; assembly: GCA_050184295.1. Taxonomy (GTDB): domain Bacteria; phylum Planctomycetota; class Phycisphaerae; order UBA1845; family Fen-1342; genus JBFXAM01. The sequence continues at coordinate 169 of JBFXAM010000112.1, forward strand.
CGCTCGGGACCGAAGATGCGCTCACAGAACAGGCCGTCCTTCTCGGCGCGGTAGGTGCGGTAGTTTATGGTCTCGGGTTTCTTGACCTCGCCGAACGACCACGAACGGATGTCGTTCGGGGATGCGAGGTTGATGCGGACCGCGGTGAAGTCGTTAATTCGATCGTATACCGTGTCGGCCATGGTGCTTGTCATCTCCCAAGGCTGCGCTGATCAGAACGTTCTTACCGTGCGATCCGGCGGCGCGGCGTTTGTCGGCGATACGCCGCTTCAGTCGGTGTACGCCGCCGGCGAAGTCATCGGCCGGATGCCGGTGTTACGGCGCCGCGGCGGTCACCGCGGGTGACGCCGCGCGGGCGGCATCCGGTCTCAACGTGAGCCCGACCAATCCGCCGTGCCGGCGGAACCCGAGCTCCTCCAGAAAGTCGGCCTCCGTGCCCCACGCGACGACGTCGATCCGGCCGACCCCGTGCGCGACAAGTCCATCGATGACCCGCCGGGCCATCTCGGCCGCGATGCCATAAGCATCGTGTTCGATGCGGCCGTCGATCCTGGTGACCGACGCGGGGCCCTGGTAAACCGGGTCGAGCTTGCACTCCGCGAAGTAGCCGCGGACGCCATCGGTCACCCCGCGCGCGATGCCGACGAGCTGCCCGTCGACGCGGGCGGCGACGAACGCGGCGCTGCGCGCGAGCATGTCGGGGATGCGGTTGCGCTCCGCGACGTCGCAATCGTGCTTGACGCGTTCGTAGAACGCGGCGAGCTCCGCCGGCGTGGTGTCGCGGGCGGCGCCGTAGGTCACGCTGACCATCGCATTGCCTCCGGACCAGGTGCGTGGACTCCGACGCGCGGCGGGCCGTCCGCCGGGCGCCGCCGAATCAGATCAGCTTGCGCTTCTCGAGCTGGATGTTCAGACCCAGCCCGCGGATTTCGTTGCAGAGCACGTCGAAGCTGACCGGCGTTCCGGCGTCGAGCGTGTTGGTGCCCTTCACCATGCTCTCGTAGATCTTGGTGCGGCCTTCGACGTCGTCGCTCTTGACCGTCACGAGTTCTTGCAGGTTGTAGGCCGAGCCGTAGGCCTCCAGCGCCCAGACTTCCATCTCGCCGAAGCGCTGACCACCGGTGCGGGCCTTGCCGCCGAGCGGCTGCTGGGTGATGAGCGAGTAGGGGCCGGTGCTGCGGGCGTGGATCTTGTCGTCGACCAGGTGGTGGAGCTTGAGCATGTAGATGTAGCCCACGGTGGTCGGCTGGTCGAGCGCTTCGCCGGTGCGGCCGTCGAAGAGAACGACCTTTCCGGAGAGCGGGAACTCGGCGAGCAGTTCGCCGGTCGTGCCCGCGACCTTCAGCACTTCGGCATCGTTCTTGCGGGCGCGGACGCGCTCGTTGGCCTCCTGGATGCACTTTTGAATCTGCTTCTCGTTGGCGCCGTCGAAGACCGGCGTCACGACCTGGAACCCCAGCACGGCCGCCGCCCAGCCGAGATGCGTCTCGAGAATCTGGCCGACGTTCATGCGGCTGGGCACGCCCAGGGGGTTAAGCAGGATGTCGATCGGCGTGCCGTCCTCGAGGAAGGGCATGTCTTCCTCGGGCACGATGCGGGCGATGACGCCCTTGTTGCCGTGGCGGCCGGCCATCTTGTCGCCGACGCTGAGCGTGCGCTTGGTGGCGACGTAGACCTTGACCATTTCGAGCACGCCGCTGGGCAGCTCGTCGCCGCGCTTCATGCGGCCCAGCCGGCGCTCGCACTCGGCGGCGACTTCGTCGATCTTGGGCCAGAACTGCTTGTAGATGGCCTCGGCCTCGGGGCGCTTGCTGGCCGGGCGGACCCAGTCGATCTTGAACGATTCGATCTGTTCGAGGATGACGTCGGGGTTCTCGCTCTTGCCGACCTTCTGGCGCGTGCCGGGGTCGATCATGACCTGACCGGTCAGCTCCTCCATCACGTCGCACATCTTCTTGAAGTAGTTGATGCGCTTTTCGTCCGACTCGGTCTTGAAGGCCTTCGCCTGGCGGTCGAGATCGCGCTTCTGTTCGTCGGTGAGGTGCGTGCGGCGGCTGAAGTGCTTGGCGCCGATGACGATGCCCTCGGAGCCGGCGGGCATTTCGAGCGAGTCGTTCTTCACGTCCTCGCCGGCCCGGCCGAAGATCGCGTGCAGCAGCTTTTCCTCGGGCGTGAGCTCGGTCTTGCTCTTGGGGCTGACCTTGCCGACCAGGATGTCGCTCGGCCCGACGCGCGTCCCGAGCCGGACGATGCCGCGCTCGTCGAGGTTCTTGAGCGCCTTTTCGGAGACGTTGGGGATGTCGCGGGTGAACTCCTCGCGGCCCAGCTTGGTCTCGCGGATTTCGACTTCGTACGAGTCGATGTGGATGCTGGTGAACGCGTCGGTCTTTACGAGGCGTTCGGAGATGACGATGGCGTCCTCGAAGTTGTAGCCGTCGTAGGTCAGGAATGCGACCAGCACGTTGCGGCCGAGCGCGAGCTCGCCTTGGTGGACGGCGGGGCCGTCGGCGATGATCTGCCCCGACTTGACCTTGTCGCCGGGCTTGACGATCGGACGCTGATTGAGGCAGGTGCGTTCGTTCAGGCCGGCGAACTTGCGCAGAACGTATTCATCGGTGTCGTCGAGCACGATGCGCTCGGCGTCGGCGTAGGTGACGACGCCGGTCTTGCGGGCGCGGACGACCATGCCGCTATTCTCGGCGACGGGGCGCTCCATACCGGTGCTGATGATCGGCGGGTCGGTGCGGATGAGCGGGACCGCCTGGCGCTGCATGTTCGAGCCCATCAGCGCGCGGTTGGCGTCGTCGTGCTCGAGGAACGGGATCAGGGCCGCGGACACGCCGACCGTCTGCTTGGGCGAGATGTCGACGTATTGCACGTCGTCGGCGGTGGTCTGGCGCAGATCGCCTTGGATTCGCGCGAGCAAGTTCCCATCGAGCAGCTTGTTGGGCTTGCGGTCGGCGCTGCCGGCGCGGCGGACGCGCGCCAGGTAGTCCTCGCGCTTCTCGGTCGCGGGGAGCTCCTCGGGCTCGCGCATCGGCGTGACGACGTCCGGCGGCCCCAGGGCGGCGCGCATTTCCTGGTCTGCGCGCAGGTACGCGACCTCGCCGTTGACCTTGCCACGCTCGACCTTGCGATACGGCGTGATGAGAAAGCCGTATTCGTCGACGGCGCTGAAGATGCCGAGCGAAGCGATCAGGCCGATGTTGACGCCTTCGGGCGTTTCGATCGGGCAGATGCGGCCGTAGTGCGAGATGTGCACGTCGCGGACTTCGAAGCCGGCGCGTTTGCGGTTCAGGCCGCCGGGGCCGAGGGCGCTGAGGCGGCGTTCGTGCGTGAGCTGGCTGAGCGGGTTGGTCTGGTCGACGACCTGCGACAGCTCGCTGCGCCCGAAGAAGAAGTCGATGGCGCTGCTGATGCTCTTGGTGTTCACCAGGTCGGCGATCTTGCCGATGGTCTCGGGGTCTTTGAGGCTCATGCGCTCCTGGACGGTGCGGCGGAGCTTGAGAAAGCCTTTGCGAAGTTCCTCGGCGCAGAGCTCGTCGATCGTGCGCAGCCGGCGGTTGCCCAGGTGATCGATGTCGTCGACCTGGCCTTCGCCGGAGCGGAGCGACAGCATGTAGCGGATCGCGCTGATGAAGTCCTCGGGCCGCAGCACCATCTCGGTCTCGGCGATGCCCTGCTCGAACTTGCGGTTGAGCCGGAAGCGGCCGACGCGTCCGAGGCGGTAGCGGTTCTCGTCGTAGAACTTCTCCTGAAAGAGCTTGCGGGCCTTGTCGAGCTGCACGGGGTTGCCGGGGCGCAGCCGGGCGTAGATGCGCAACAGCGCGTCTTCGTGGTTGGCGGAGGGATCCTCGGCCAGCGTGTTGAGAATAATGGGGTCGCCGAGCTTGGAGATCACCTCGATCTGCTTGATGCTCGACTCGCGAATCTTGTTAAGGCCTTCGCCGATCTGACAGCCGGGCTTGACCAGCTCCTCGCCGGAGTCCGGATCAACGACGGGCGCCGCGGTCCACATGTCGGGCTTCAGTTGCGACGTCTTGATCGACTTGACCGGGTAGAACTCGCGAATCACCGCCTCGGCGGAGCCGAACTTGGCATCCATCGCGCGGATGAACATGGTCGCGGGGATCTTGCTGCTCTGGTCGATGCGGACCGCGAGCAGATCCTTGCGCGTGACATTGATCTCGATCCATGAGCCGCGCTCGGGGATAATGCGACAGGCATGCAGGGCGCGGTCGCCTTCGGCGGACTCCTTGATGAAATCGACGCCGGGCGAGCGGTGAAGCTGCGAGACGATGACGCGCTCGGAGCCATTCACGATGAACTCGCCGCCGCCGATCATGATCGGGATTTCGCCGAGGTAGATCGGTTCCTCGGGAACGTCTTCCTTGTCCTTGCGGCGGAGGCGCACGGTGACGCGAAAGGGCAGCCCGTAGGTCAGCCCAAGCTCGCGGCACTCGTCGGGTGTGTAGCGCGGCTGGTCGAGGCCGTAAGAGACGTATTCGAGAATCATGCTCCCGTCGTAGCTTTCGATCGGGAACACTTCGCGCAAGAGCGCTTCGAGACCGTTCGGGTCGCGTCGCGCCGGATCGACGTGCTGCTGAAGAAAGCGCGCGTACGATTCGGTCTGCACCCGGATCAGGTCCGGGATGGGCAGCGCGTCGCCGAAGCGGCAGAAGTCACGAACAAGCCGAGTCTGCATCGGGGACATCCTCGCGATGGCCAGCGTGGTGTTGATCAAAGGCCCCCAGGACGATGCGCGGGCAGGGAGAGAGCCCGCCGGCGCCCGCACGGTGGATCAGGTTCGCGGTGCGTTCGGGGTGCATTCCGTTCCGGGCGCTCTAGCGACGAAGCAGCCCCGGCTGAAAACGGCGCAGACCGATGGCAGCTTCGCGAACCGCGCAGTATAGTCCGAGATCGAAAATTGGCAAGCCGGCTTTGCAGGAATTCTGCGGCGTGGCACGCAGATTGCTAGGGGAAGCGCTTTCCATCACTCTTGTGCATGCAGGCTTCGATCTTATGGGACGTTGGATCGGAATCGATTACGGCAGTCGACGCATCGGGCTCGCGCTCGGTGACTTCAATCATCGCATCGCGTCTCCCGCACACGTGCTGCCTGCACGACGTCCGCACCCCTCCAACGCCGCGGAGATCGTCCGCTGGGCCGATCCACACGAGCCCTGCGGTTTCGTCGTAGGGATGCCCTTCAATATGGATGGAACGAGTGGACCCCAGGCCGATTTCACGCAGGCCTTCGTCCGCGCGCTCCGCCGCGCGACCCGCCTGCCCGTCGAGACGTGGGACGAGCGGCTGACGAGTTTTCAGGCGGACGAAAACCTCGCGACAGCGGGTGTCTCGACCCGGCGTGGCGGGGCGCTGCGCGACGCGTTCGCGGCACAGGTGATGCTCCAGGCGTTTCTCGATGCGCGCCGCGCTGACGAATCGTCGTCACTGTCCGAGCCGCGGGACGTGTAGCGCGGCCCCGCGCCGCGACGGCGTGGAGCGAGGCGGGCGGCACGATTCGCGCCGCGGCGGCGACGCTGCAAACAGCCGCTCGCGTCGCGGAGCGCGGCGCGACACGATCAGCTACGGTTGGATCACGCGTTCTTTTCGGGATTACGCGGACCGCGTTGGCACGGCGGCGTGGCACTCTATAATCGGCCACCGCGTGCGCGGCGTGGGCGCGTGGGACGTAGTCGATGCGGCGCGCGTGCCGCGTCGAGCGCGGGCGCCCTGGGGGCGCCGATCTGAGCCCGGAGAATTCGAATTGGCGAGCGATTGGGTCATGCCGCATCGGGCGGCTGCGTGTGGCGCGTGCGGACGCGAGTTCGCCACCGGCGACGCATTCGTGGTCTATTTGTACGATGCGCCGCTGGACTCGCCGGTGGATCGCGACTCGGCCTCGGATGCGGAGTCGAGCGGCGACGCGCCGGTCGAAGCGTCCGCACGCGCGAGTTTCGCAGGGAAGGCGGGGATCCCGCCCGTCGGCTACGACCGTGCCGACCGATGTCCGAGCTGTCCGCCGCCGGCGGGGCACACACCGCTCGCGACCTGGCGCACGCAGCGTCCGGCACCGGCGGGCAAGCCGAGATCGACCTTCGACGCCGCAGCCGTATACGAGTTTTTCGCGCGGCTCGACCCGCAAGAGGATCCGCGCAAGGTGCAGTTCCGTTTCCTGCTGGCGTTGATCCTGTGGCGGAAAAAAGTGCTGAAGCTCGACGGCGCGTCGACCGACGCGGACGGACGTGAATGGTGGCGCTTCGCCGTCCCGCGGAGCGATGACCGGCACGACGTGGAGCGTCCGGAAGTGGATGAGGCGCAACTCGACGAGCTCAGCGCGCCGCTGGAGCAGTTGCTGGCGGGCGGGGCGCTGGCGCTGCCGGAAGTGAGCGATCGGGCATGATACGACGCGCGGCGCAGACGATGGCGGTAGTGGTCCTGGGCCTGGCGCTCTGCGCCGGCTGCAACGGTCGTCGCACCGGCGTCGCACCGCAGAGCGCGCGCGAAGCGCTCGCGCGGATCAACGCGAACTTCGCGGCGCTGCGCACGCCGATCTTCTGTCAGGGGCTGGTGTCGATTCGTTATCGCGACGCGAGCGAGACCCTGCGCAACTACGTCGCGCATCCGACGACGCTTGCGTTCCTGGCCCCGCGCTGCCTGCGCTTCGACATCAAGTCGCCGCTGGCGGGAAGCGTTGCGCGTGTCGGCTCCAGCGACGAGAAGTATTGGCTGTGGACCGAGCTCGGCGACGAGCGCAAGCTCTACGTCGGGCGTTGGAGCCAGGTGCGCCCGGACGTGCTGCGCCGCCTCCCGGTTCCGCCGAATGATCTGCTCGACGCACTGCTGCTGCGGCCCCTTCCAGAAACGCTCGCGGGCGGGCTGAGGCCAATCCTGCGAATCGACGGCAACGACCACCGGCTGCTGTTCTTTCGGCTGGATGACAAGCAACAGACAGCGGCGCTGCGCGAGTTCGTGCTCGACCCGGCGGAGCCGTACCTGCCGCTTCAGATCATCGATCGCAATCCCGACGGCGGCGTCACGATGCGCGCGGCGCTTTCGCAGTACGCGGTCGTTCCCGAGACGACCATCTACACGCCGCGCCGCTACGTGATCGACTGGCCGCAGCGCGACGCGGAGCTGCGGCTGGACGTCACCGAAGCTCGGCTGCGGAGCGACCTGCCGCCGTTCTGCACCCCGCCCGACGCGCGCGCGTTCGACGGCGTGGTGGAAGACCTGGATCCGCCGGCGCCAGCGGCCTTGGGTACGTGGGCGCCGGCGACGCCCGGGGCGCGCGGGTGAGTCCGCCGGCGAGCAGCAGAAAGGCGAGCGGTTGAAGACACGCGGGTTCCACGGATCGGGGCGGGGCGGCGCGGCGCTCCGTGTGGGGCGCATGGCGGCGCTCGTCGCGGGGCTGCTGCTGGCGGATGCCGGGGCGGCACAAACCGATCCAGTGTCGGCGACGCCGTCCGAGATCGTGGTGGCCGCATATGAGCAGCACTTGTGGCTGGCCCGAGCGGGCGCGCAGTCGATCGTCTTTCATCGCGGCGCCAGCGATCCGTTTGACCGCGGCACGACGTTCAACGGCCGCGTTCATCTGATCGGCGCGGCCGGCGCCGACGCGCTGGTGTTTTTCGACGACGGTGTCGTCTATCGAATGTCGGGGCGTGACCGCCAACCGGAGCCCGAGCGCGCCCTGCCCGGTCGTCATCTGCCGCTGGCGCTCACCCACGCGTCGGGCATCACGTACGCACTGGTGTTGTCGGGCGCGACGACGGGATTGCCGCGGCTTCGGCCGCCGCGGGCAGCGGCGCCCGCCGATGCGCCGGCGACGCAGCCCTTCAGCGCCGGCGACGCCGCCCTGTCCGTGGTGGCGTTCGACGGGCGTGCCTGGACGGGACTGGCAGCGTGTCCCGCGACGGTGACCAGCGGCGGCGCGCTGCGGCCGCGATTGGCCGTCATTCGTGGCAGCGTGTGGCTGTTTTGGGGCGCGCCGGAGGGCAACGCGATTCAGTTCGCGCGGTTTGATGCTCCGAGCGGCGTGTGGACGGACAGCGGCACGCTCGGCGTCGCGGATGCCGAGCGATTTGATGTCGTGACGATCAACCTCGTCCCGACGCTGGTCGTCGCGCGGCGCACCGCCGGCGGCGAGATCGGCGTGTCGGCGTTCCGCTGGCTGGTCGAGCCGCAGGGCGGCGCCGGTGCGCAGTGGCGGCCGGCGCGGGTGGTGTTCAACGAGCTGCCTGCCGCGGCGACTCCGGCGCGGTTCGCGGAGTTTTTCGGTTTCAACCAGCACCTCGGCGCGCTGGTATTCGACGCGCGCGGTGCGGCGCATCTGGTGTTCGGCCGCTTCGGCGAGCCGCCCGCAGAGCCGATCGTCGATCCCGCCGAGGTGTTTCGCAAACCGGAGCTGACGCAGGGAATCCAGGGTTTCGTGCGGCTGGTGACGCTGGTTCTGCTGGTGGGTTTGTTCACGGGTTTGTTCGTGTTTCGGCGCGGCGCGATGATGAAGGTGATCACGCTGCCGGCGGGATGGGAAACCGCATTCACGTTTCAGCGCATGGCGGCGTTGGCGATTGATCTCTTGCCTTTCAGCTTCGCGGCGGCGTACGTGATGGAGGTCTCCTGGGCGGAGTCGTTCAGGCGTTTGGGGCAGTGGGCGCTGAGCGCGGACGTCGCGGATCTCGGCGGCTCGGAGCGTGAAGCGCTGCTTTGGTGGGGGCTTTCGGCCGGCGGGTACACACTCTACGCGCTCGTGATGGAGCTCGTCGCGCGCCGCACCGTCGGCAAGCTGCTGGTCGGGATTCGGCTCCTGTCCGAGTCGGGTCGCGCGCCGGGCGCCTGGCAGGTCGTCGTGCGCAACCTGATGCGGCTCGTCGAGTTCCTTCCGCCTTTCTGGGTGCTCGGGTTCCTGGTGCTGCTGAGCCGAAATCACCAGCGGCTCGGCGACATCTTTGCGCAGACCGTTGCGGTGCGGCGCGTGGCGGTGCGCGGAGACGGCGATCGCGCGGCGCGGCGCGACCGAAGCACAGAAGGCGGAGCGCGCGACGAGCCTCGCCGGGATTCGGGGGCGGATCGCGATTCGGACGGACCGTCGACCGGAAATTCATGACGTGCAGGAGCCCGACCGGGCGCTCGCGGCCGCGATTCCCATCGGCGGTCGGTTCTTTTCGTATCCTCAGAACAACCCAGACCCGACCGGCGGGCTCTTCTCTCCGCTGCTGGGCGGGCTGATTGCAGCGGGGGTGCGTTCGACGGGTGCAGCCGGGCGCGCATCGGCGAGCGTCCGATCGCGGAGAGTCCGAAGAATCATGGGCGCCGGCTCACGACTGGGCCGGTGTGGAAACGCGAGACTTCCCAGCTTTCCTTTTCGGCACGCGCCGTTTGCACTTCGCATCCGTCGATTTCGAATCTTAACACAGTGTCGATGTGCCGCAGCGGCGTGTGTGACGCCGCGGACCGCGTTTGTGCGGCGATGGGGAGGCGCCCTAAGGCGGAAGCACCGCCGGGCCATCGGGGAGGGAGCAAATGCACATGCCAAGCATCGCGGGGCGGGTGCCGACGTGGAGTCGCTGGCGTCGGTGGGTTGCTGGTTCGTGGGTCGCGGCGGCTGGTGTGGCGGCCGCGGGGGCGCAGACGGTCCCCGACGTGATCCGCGTGGAAGAAGATTGGCTGCTGGAGCTGGTCGATCCGAGCGCGGATCTTGAGGCTCCGCAGTTCCACACGGTGACGTGCGCGACGGACGATCCGGAGCAGCCGTTCGGGCAGGTGTCGTGGAATTACCGGGAGCTGCCGTCGTTTGAAAGCGGCGGGGTGCAGCTCCAGATGTGGGACGGCACCGACTACGTTCGCCGCCGCAACGTCGGCTCGACGCCGCTGAGCGCCGAGGCGGAAGTGATCTCGTGGACGCAGGTGCTCGAGGTGAGCGGCTCGACGCTGTTGTTCGGCGTGCTGAACGGGCACGGCGACACGTGGGGTGATTTTGGCGGCGAGATGATGACCGTGTCCTACAACATGGGCGTCTCAAACCTGAACCGCTATTCGCCGGACCTGAGTGTCGAGGGCTCCTGGGTGACCTACGGTGCGAACCGCGTCATGAAGGTCGTGCTGCTCCGCGTGCGCTACTACGGCGTGGATGGACTGCTGGCGGAGGATGGCAACGTCCGCGTCGTTTGCGACTTCAGCGCGCTCGGCGACAACTAGGCTGGGCGACGCGCGGACGGGTTCGGCGGCGCAGCCTGCGGGCAGGAGCTCGCGGCGGCGTGCCGTGTCGATCAGGGCGAGTCGATTTCGAGGGGAGTCAGGTAATGATCCGCACCGAGATTCCGATCCGACACGGGGCGGCGCGGCGCGCTCGACGCCGTGGCGCCGTCATCGTGTACGTCGCGTCGTCCGTATTCGTGGTGATGGGCTTCGCGGCTCTGGCGATTGATATCGGTCGGCTCTACGTCTCGCGAACGGAGCTGCAAGCGACGGCCGATGCCGCGGCCCTGGCCGCCGCGGAGCGGATGCTCGACCAGAATCGCTTGCGCGGCGTGTTGGAGCTGAACGCGATCCTGTCGGCGGCGCGGTCCGAGGCGGTTGCCGTCGCGGCCCGGCACCGCGTGCTCAACGTCACGCCGGTGCTGGACCCGACTGCCGATGTGCTGCTCGGGCACTTGACCGATCCGCGCAACCCCGCGGAACAGCTCGATTACACGACGCCCGCCTCGTACAACAGCGCGCGCGTGATCGCGCGGCGTAATTCGATCCGGAATGGGCCGGTCGAGTATCTCTTTGCGACGGTCTTTGGTCACGATCAGCGCAATGTCGGCGCCGAGGCGACCGCGACCTTTCGCGACCACGTCGTCGGCTATCGCGTCGACGACGGCACCGGCAACGCCGAGCTGTTGCCGCTGGCGCTGCACCTGAACGCGTGGTTGGACCTGTTGAGCGGCAGCGCGACCACCGGCGACAACTGGTCGTACAATCCGGACACGGGCGAAGTGACGGCCGGCTCGGACGGCATCCTCGAGCTGAATCTCTATCCGGGCGCGGGGCCCACGCAACTGCCGCCGGGGAACTTCGGCACCGTCGACATCGGCTCGCCGAACAACAGCACGGCGGACATCTCGCGGCAGATCCGCTACGGCGTGAATGCCGGCGACCTGGCGTACTTCGGCGGCGAGCTGCGGTTCGGTTCCGATGGCACGCTGACGCTGAATGGCGACACCGGGTTGAGCGCCGCGATCAAGGACGACCTGCTTGCGATCCGCGGGCTGCCACGATCGATCCCGGTTTTCAACGCGGTCTCCGGCCCGGGTAACAACGCGAATTTCACGGTGGTCTCGTTCGCCGGCATCCGCATTATGAATGTCCGGCTCACGGGTTCGATGCGGACGAAGGAAGTGATCGTGCAGCCGGCGTTCGTGGTCGATGACGCCGTCATCACCGACGCGAGCGGGTCCAGCTACTTCGTTTTTGACCGCGTTCGCCTCGTGCGTTAGCTTCGGCGCACCGATCATCCGCGTCGCGTCCGTCGACGTGCGGCGAAATTTCAGCCGCGCGTCGACGGACGCGTTTTCGTATTTGGGCGGCGCGCGTGGCGCGGAGCGGGCGATGCGCTCCCGTGAGCGGCGGCATGCCTCGACAAGGTCACTCCTCGAACGCCGCGTCGAGGCGGAGTCGCGCGATCAGAAACCGCTTGGTGGGCCGCGGGTGCGCGGCGTAAACTGGCGACAGTCCGTTCCAGCGCCGGGTTGGCGGTCGTGTGCATCCCACCGAGAGGAGAGGATCGATGGCTCAAGCGCTCTTCGCCGCGCGCGTGATGCCGGCGGTCGGCGGCGCCGTTCGGGTTCGGGCGCGCCGTGCGGGTTCGCGGCTCGTGCTCGCAATCGCGTGCGGTCTGGTTGTTGCGTCGGCGGCGGGCGACTTTGACTATGCCGACTTCAACAGCACCGCGGGGCTCGCGCTCGTAAACCAGGCGACCCCGGTGGGGGGCGTGTTGCGGCTCACGCCGAACACGACCGGCGCGACCGGGGCGGCGTACTACGGCGTGAAGCAGCGCGTGGTCGACGGATTTCGCACGACATTCAGCTTTCGAATCAGCGGTCTGACGGGCGGCGGCGCAGACGGCTTTGCAATGGTTATCCAGAACGCCGCGTTCGGCGCGATCGGCGGGTCGGGCTGCCAGAACGGGTATCACGGCATCGCGAACAGCGTGGCGGTCGAGTTCGACACGTTTGCGAATACGACCTGCGAAGGCGGCGACGTGAACGACCCGAGCGACAATCACATCAGCATTCACACGCTCGGGACAGCACCCAACAGTGTCAACGAATCGGCCTCGATCGGCGCGACGACGGCGCTGCCGAATCTGTCCGACGGCGCGCCGCGCGTTGTGCAGGTGCTGTACTCGAACGGCGAACTGGCCGTGTTTCTGGATGATCTCGAGACGCCGGTGCTGACCGCGCCGCTCGACCTGGCGTCGACGCTCAGCCTCGACAACGGCGGCGCGTGGGTCGGATTCACGGCGTCGACCGGCGGGTCGGCCGAGAACCACGACATTCTCTCGTGGCAGTTCGTGGAGTCGCCGGACGACCCCGGCGGGCCGCACCGTCCGCGCACGCCGACGGTCACCGAGCCGCAGCCGGGGCGTGCGGTGAACCCGGCCGACCTGCACATGGAGACGGACGCGTTTTTCGACGCGGACGGCGATCTGCACCGCTGCACGGATTGGGAAGTGTGGGCCGCTTCGCCGTCCGAGCGCGTGTGGGCGACGCTTTGCATTGGCGGCGTCGAGCGACTGCACACGCATCTCGGCGACGGGGCGTTCGAGGGCTCGCACGCCGGCCGCAGCGAGCTCTTTCCCGATCGCGATTACGTGCTGCGTGTGCGACATCGCGACGACAGCGACGACGCCGCGACCGAGTGGAGCTTCTATGCGTCGCGCGTGTTCACGACGACGTCGAACCGCGCTGTGCTGCCGCTCGCGCTTGCGGATGTGCTCGCGCGGCCGCGGCCGCTGTGGCGCTTCGATGACAACCTGCGCGTGGTCCTGCCCGGCGGCGCCAATCCGCCGGCGCTGCGGCTCGAGGCGGCTCATGGCGGCGAGTTCTTCACGGAGATTCGCGGACTTGACGGCGTGCGGAACGAGGTCGTCGACGAGCCGGCGCTCCCGGGCGTCGAAGAAGTGCGCGTCCGCGTGCTTGCCAATGGTGCCGCGCTCGATCTGGCGCCGAGCACGTTGCGCATCCTTGCGTCGGGTTGCGTCGCGTTCACGCTCTATCTGCCGGCGATTCAGCTCGCGCCGGGCGGCGAGGCGCAGTTCTGGGTGACCGAGGCCGGCAGCAGCTATCGCGCCCAGCCGAGCGAGGAGCATCCGCAGTTCGACGAGTTGTTGCAGTCGAATCCGTCGCCGTGGCGGCTGCTGGACGCGGGATTCGCCGTCGAGCGTGTCGCGACGAATTTTCAGCTACCCGTGAACATCGCGTTCAAGCCGGACGCCGGTCCGGCTCCCAACGACGTGTACTACTACGTCACTGAGCTGTATGGAACAATCAAAGCGGTGACGCGGGCTGGTGTGGTCAGCGACTTCGCGACCGAACTGCTCAACTTCAACCCAACCGGTAATTTCCCCGGCTCGGGCGAGCAGGGGCTGACCGGAATCGTCGTGAACCCCGCGAACGGCGACGTGTTTGCGTCGCTGCTCTATTCGTCGATCCCGGGGCAGGAGTCGGCGCCGCACTATCCCAGGGTCGTCCGCTTCACCAGCAACGACGGCGGGCGGACGGCCGCGATGCAGACGACCGTGCTCGACATGCCCGGCGAGACGCAGGGGCAGAGCCACCAGATTTCGAATCTGACGATTGGTCCCGACGGCAAACTGTATGTGCACATGGGCGACGGGTTCAGCACGAGCACCGCGCAGAATCTCAGCTCGTATCGCGGGAAGATTCTGCGCGTCAATCTCGACGGTTCGGCGCCCACGGATAACCCGTTCTACAACCCGTCCACGATCAACGCCCGCGACTATGTGTTTGCGTATGGCGTGCGCAATCCGTTCGGCGGCGCGTGGCGCGCCTCGGACGGCCGGCACTATTCCGTCGAGAACGGGCCGAGCATCGATCGCTTCGCACAGATCGTGGCAGGGCGGAACTATGGTTGGAATGGCAGCGACGCGAGCATGACCACGTTCGCACTCTACAACTGGTCGCCGGCCGTCGCGCCGGTGAACATCGCTTTCATTCAGCCGGAGACTTTCGGCGGCAGCGGCTTTCCCGTCGAGCGGTTCGATCACGCGTTTGTGAGCGAATCGGGGCCGACGTGGGCGAGCGGGCCGCAGGCGAACGGCAAGCGCATCACTGAATTCGTGCTCGACGCCGCCGGGAACCGCCTGAGCGGGCCGACCACGCTGCTCGAATACGCCGGAACGGGCAATGCGACTGTCGCCGCATTGGCCGCGGGTCCGGATGGGCTATATTTCTCTGATCTCTACAAGGATCAGGACTACCAGACGCCGATCGATCGCGGGGCGAATGTCTTTC
>JBFXAM010000113.1:0-14635 GCA_050184295.1 Phycisphaerae bacterium
GGCTGCGACGCCGTGCCCGGCAGCGACAGCGCTGTGACTCGCTCGTCGGCGAAATCAAACCGCAGCAGACCTTCAGCGGTGCAGAGAAACACGATCGGCGGCGGCGCTTCGACCGGCGGGGTCGCTGCCGCGTCTTCGTCCATCTCCGCCCGCGGCGGCGCGCCGACCCGGCGCGGCACGGCGCGCGGATAAAACGTCGTCAACGACTCCCGGCCGATCTGCCGCGCTATCCAATCCGACGACCAGGCTTGTCGCGGCGCGTCATTCTCGATCCACAGCAGCATCTGTCCGCCGCCGCGCAGCGCCGCGAGCGCGACGCGCGGGTCTTCGGGCAGGCGCAGCAGCGCGCCAAGTTCGGGCAGGTCCGGGTCGGAGACAAACTCGCGATTCGCGACCAGCTCGCTGCGCAGAAACTCGCCGTTCTCGGCCTCGGGGACGCGCGGCGTCGCGGCGGCGAGCGTCGCGAACGACGAGAATCGCGGGCCGACGAACTGATCGAACAGCGCGATCTCGCTGGGCTTGATGTTCAGGCGCAGCGGCGCGGCGTGCTCGAGCTCGACGACGCGTCGGCGGTCATAGCGCCAGACGCGCCCACTGGATTCCTCGTGCCCCAGCCACGGCCAGTTGGTCGGCGAGGGAAACCAATTTTCGTCGACGCCTTCGAGCGGCGTGAGCTGGTCGGCGGCGCCGTCGTAGCACAGCAGGCGGTGGTCGCGGGCCAGCACGATCCAGCGCCCCGTCGACGCACCCAGCGGAACCGCCAGCAGGGGCGCGCGCAGCGCCGGGTGTCGCGCGGCGCCGGCGGGCGGCTGGCTCAGGAAGCTCGCGGTGGCGCGCAGCATCGAGACGCCCGGCGCGCTGCCGGCGTGCTGGAGCGCGGTCGTTGCGTCGCCGGCGCGGCCCGACGCGAGCGCCCGCAGCGCTTCGATGATCGCCGCCGTCTGGACGCGCGAGCGGGCGGCGGCGGTCGGCGGCGCGGGAGTCTCGTCGCCGGGGTCGATCGCCGGAGCCGCGTCGCCGCGGGCCGCGGCGTGCTGGGCCGCGGCCTGGAGGATCGCATCGTCCGGAGTTTGCTGCACGTACTCGAGCAGCGCCGCGGCGAGCCCGAGCTCTTCGGCTTGCGCATCGCTGGTGTTGGGCAAGAGCGCGAGCGTGTGCTCGCGAATGATCGCGAAGTTCTTTTCATGCAGCGCGAAGTGCATCCAGCGCGCGTAGGACCCCAGCGCCGGGTGGCCGCTGCGGTTCACCGCCAGCAGCAGTTCATTCAACCGCGGCTCCTCGGGATTCTGATACGCAAAGAGCGCGATGGTGGCCGCGACGCGCGGGTTGCGCAGCACGGTGTTCGGATCGCCGGTCGAGCCCTGAAGCACGTCGACCGCGTCGCTGAAGAACAGGTCGACTGCGGCCCCGACATCGCCGCGGAGAAACGGCAGCCACGCGTCGGTATTGACGCGGAGCCACTTGCGCGGGCCGCCGGGCGAGCCGCGGAGGATCTCGCTGCGCGGCTCGACCAGCCGGGCACACTCGGAAACGAGTTCCAGCTCATTGAGCATCCACGCGGACACGGCCAGCATGTTGCCGGCGATGCGGTCGGTCTTGTCGCTTTCGCCGAGCGCGGTGCGAAAGCGCGTCCACCAGAAACCGGCGTCGATCGCGAGCGCTTCGACCTTTCGGCCGGCGGGGACCAGCACGCGCTGCACGCGGATGTCCGGATCGTCGAGCGAACCAGCCGCCGACGGATTGTCCGTCCAGAGCGTCCATTCAAAGTGAAACGGGCCGCGCCCCGGGCCCGCGAGGTCGATGCGTGACGGGCCCAGCCAGATGTTGGTTACGGGCTGCGGCATCGCGACGTCGGCCTGACCGTTCACGAGACGGAGACCCTCGGCGGCGTCGCCGGCGGTGTACGCGACGCGCGCCCGCAGCAGCGCCGAGAGCTCGTCTTCGGGAATGCCCGCGCCCAGCGCCTCGAGCATCTCGTATGATCGCTCCGCGAGCCCGTCCGCGTAGGCCCGGACTGCGGCGGCGATCTGCGGGCCGCGCGGCAGGCGATAGTTTGTCAGCAGCCAGTCGTCACCGACGAGCACGGCCCCGACCTCGCGCGGCCCGCCGGTTCCGAAGACGCGCAGATGAACGGCCGGGCCGAGGAAGCGCTCGGGACGGAAGCGGTCGACCTCGCTGACCTGCCGTACGCGCCGCCCGTTGACATGCGTGATCAGGTCGCCGGGATGCAGGTCCGTCGTGCCGTCGGCGCGCTGCACGAGCACGGCCTGGTCGGGCGGCACAATGTTCTCGAGGATGTAGCGCAGGCGATAAGCGACCTCGGGATCGTCCGCCGCTTCGAGAAAGTCGCGCAACGCCGGGACGATGTCGGGGCCGAGCACCAGGAAATCGCGCGTTGCCGACTCGCGCTCGCGAAAGTCCGCGTCGCCAAGCCGGTCGAGCAGCCGCGCCAGCCGCGGGTCGGCCGGCGCGCTGGGGCGCGACGACGCCGTCGGCGGAGGCTCGCCCTGCGCGCGCGCCGGGTGCGCCCGCATCGGCAGTCCCAGCGCGGCCACCGTCGCGCACAACAGCAGGACGACCGAGCGGCGCGCGACGCTGCGACGGTGGGTGCGAGACGCCGCCGCGTTTCCGCCAATCGCGGGCGTACGATCACCTTTCACGCTGCCTGCTCCCAGGGTCCGCGGCGCGGCTTGCCGGCTCCGACGCGTTTGACCCGGCGGAATTGTATTTCAATCGCGCGCGACCCGACAGCGCGGCGTAACCGCCCACGAGCCGGAGCCACCGCACTAGCGCTCCGGGTCCCGCCAGCCCGGACGCCCGCACCGCGGTTGTCGCCCGCCGGCTCCAGCCGTACGATGGCGCGCAATCTCCAAGGGTGTTCGCACATGGCCGAGGAAATCCTCACGCATCGCGTCGATCACATCGGCATTGTCCGGCTGAACCGCCCGGACAAGCTCAACGCCCTCAACATGGCGACGATGGCGCAGGTCGTCGAGGCCTTCGAGAGCTACGACGCCGACCCGCAGATTCGCTGTATGCTGATTACGGGCAGCGAGCGCGCGTTCGCCGCGGGCGCCGACATCAACGAGATGGCCGACGCGACGCTGGTCGACATGTATCACCGCAACCAGTTCGCCCGCTGGGAGCGCATCAAGCGCGTGCAGAAGCCCATCGTCGCCGCCGTCAGCGGCTACGCGCTCGGCGGCGGCTGCGAGCTGATGATGCACTGCGACATCATCGTCGCGTCCGAAACCGCACGCTTCGGGCAACCGGAAATCAACATTGGCGTCATGCCCGGCGCCGGCGGGACGCAACGGCTCACGCGCGCCATCGGCAAAGCCCGCGCGATGGACATGGTGCTCACCGGGCGGATGATCACGGCCGCCGAGGCGCTCCAGGCCGGCCTGATCAGCCGCGTCGTGCCCGCGGAAAACTACTTCGACGAGGCGCTCGCCGTCTGTCGCGAGCTGTCCAACAAGCCGCCGATCGCACTGCGCCTCGCGAAGGAGGCGGTGTTGAAGTCATACGAGACGACGCTCGCCGAGGGGCTCGAATACGAGCGCAAACTGTTCTACATGCTCTTTGCGACCGAGGACCAGCGCGAGGGCATGCGCGCGTTCCAGGAGAAACGTCCGGCCGTGTTCATGGGTCGCTGAGGCGCGGACGCAGAAGCGTCGCAGGGCGAGAATCGAACGCCGAGACCCGGAACGCGAGCGCCGCAGAGTCGACCGACCGTGACCGGCGGCGGCTGCGCGGATCCGTCTCGCGCGCGATCGGCGAGGTCGGATTCGCGGCAAGAACAAGCGGTCGAGGGCTCGCCCCCGCGGCTCAACCCTGCTCCCAGGAATCTTCGATGAGTTCAAACTTCGCAACGATCGCCGTCGGCGTCGAAGCCGGCGTGTTGACCATCACGCTCAATCGCCCCGACGCGCTGAACGCGTTTAACGAAACCATGAGCGTTGAGCTGGGCGCCGCGCTGAAGTCCGCGGCGCGCGACGACAGCGTCCGCTGCGTTGTGCTCACCGGCGCCGGCCGGGCGTTCTGTTCCGGTCAGGATCTGCACGAAATCAAGAACCGCTACACCGGCGGCGCCGACATGACGCGGCTCGACTTCGCCGCCCACTTGCGCCAGAGATTCAACCCGGTCGTCGCCCGCCTGCGGACGCTCGAGAAGCCGGTGGTCGCGGCGGTGAACGGCGTCGCGGCGGGCGCCGGCGCGAGCTTCGCGTTCGCGTGCGACCTGCGCGTCTGCGCCCGCAACGCGTCGTTCGTCATGGCGTTTGTCCACGTCGGTCTGGTGCCCGACTCCGGCGCGACGCTCACGCTCCTGCAAGCGGTTGGCTACGCCCGGGCGGCAGAGCTCTGCTTCCTCGGCGAAAAGCTGCCCGCGGACGAGGCGCTGCGCTACAACCTCGTGAATCGCGTCGTCGACGACGAGCAGCTCGGGACCGAGACCGCGAAGCTCGCGCAGCGCCTCGCGGGCCTGCCGACACGCGCCATTGGCTACACCAAGCGCGCCCTGCAAAACGCGTGGACGACGACGCTTGACGACCAGCTCGAATACGAGGCGTTCCTGCAACAGACCGCCGGCCACACCGCCGACCACCGCGAAGGCGTGCTCGCGTTTGTCGAGAAACGCAAGCCGCGCTTCGAGGGGCGCTGACCGCTCACCGGAGCGCCGCATGAGTCCATCGTCACCACGCGCGTCGTGGTCGTCACGCACGATCCAACTGATCGAAACCGCGCTCGACGAAGATCTCGACACGCGCGGCGACCTGTCGGGCGTTCTGCTGCACGACGCGGCGGCGCCGGTCGCGGCGCGGATCGTGCCGCGCGCCGCCGGCGTGGTCTGCGGGCTCGCGCTGGCGCGCGAGATCTGCGCCGCGTTTGCGCGCCGTTGCGGAACGGCGCCCCGGATCGCCGCGAAAATCGAGCCGAGCGCCGCGCTCGCCGACGGGCGCCACGTCAGCGCCGGGCAGTTGATCGCCACGCTCGCCGGTCCGAAAGACGCTGTGCTGGCGCTCGAGCGCACGCTGCTCAACTTCCTCGGTCGCATGAGCGGCGTCGCGACGCTGACGCGCCGGTTTGTCGAAGCGATCGCCGGTTCGGGCGCGCGAATCTACGACACGCGCAAGACGCTGCCCGGCTGGCGCGAACTGGACAAGTACGCCGTCCGCTGCGGTGGCGGGCACAACCACCGCTTCGGGCTGTTCGACGCCGTTCTCCTGAAAGACAACCACCTCGCCGGCGTGCCGACCGCGCGGCTTGCGGACCACGTGCGGGCCCTGGTCGCGCGCGCGCCCACGGACCCGCCGCCCGCGTTCATCGAGGTCGAGGTTGACGCGTTCGAGCAGTTCGAAACGCTCTGCGGCGCGCCCGGCGTCGACATCATCCTGCTCGACAATTTCTCCCCCGCCGATCTGCGCCGCGCCGTCGAACTACGCGACGGCCGAGGGCTGCGCGGCCGCGTGGAGCTGGAAGCGAGCGGCGGCGTCACCCTGGAGACGGTTGTCGCGGTCGCGGCGACGGGCGTCGACCGCATCGCGATCGGGGCGCTCACGCATTCCGCGCCCGCGCTCGACCTGGGCCTCGATCTCTGAGATCGCTCCAGCCCGCGGTATGATTCGCCCGGGTTCGAGCCGGAGAGTCCCGCATGACCCACGCGCGCCGTACGGGCTTCACGCTCATCGAACTCCTCGTCGTCATCGCGATCATCGGCCTGCTCGTCGCGCTGCTGCTGCCCCACCTGAGCGGCGCGCGGCGCAGTGCGCGGACGACGCTCTGCTCCAGCAACCTGCGCCAGATCGGCGTCGGATGGACGATCTACGCTGACCAGCACAACGGCGCAATCGTCCCCGGCCGGCCGGGGCGCTTCACTGACTCGACCCGCAACGTCTACTGGGTGGGCAACGGACACCAGTATCGCCCGCGCTGGTTTGTGACGCTGGGCCGCGAGGCGGGCTTCTACGCGTTCCGCAATCCCAGCCCGAATCCGGCCGACGACAACCGGCTCAAGGTCGACGGAAGCGACGTCTTTCTCTGTCCGCTCGTGCCGGAGCGGAACAACAACCGGAACTTCGCGTTCGGCTACAACCACCAGTTCCTGGGCAACACGCGCTTCCGTGGCGGCAATGAAAACCGCGGCTTCATTCGCTTTCCCGTCAAGATCGAGTCGCTCGCCGGGGCGTCGACCGTGATGGCTGCGGACGCCCTTGGCACTGCCGCCGGAAAGCCCGCGGCCGCGCGCACCCCGTATCGCGACGACGGCGCGTCGGACGTCTACGCGGTCGGCAACCACGCGTGGTCGCTCGATCCGCCGCGACTGACCGCGACGAGCGACTATTGCGACGACAACAACCGCGCGCCCGAGCATCGCTCGGCGCCGGACCTGCGGCACAGCGGCCGGGCCAACGTGCTGTTTTGCGACGGGCACGTCGCGCCGCTCGACTATGCCCGGCTGGGGTACGTCGCGAACGCCGACGGCGGCGTCGCAGCGCAGTCGCCGGACGCGCACAACCAGCTCTTCAGCGGTACGCGACTTGACGACGATCCACCGGATGTCAACTGACGCCGGAGGTGGCTGGCGGAGCGCTCCGGCAAGTGCTCACTTCGTGAGCTCGTACACGAGCATGATGTCCTGCTCGCCGGGCATGATCGTGTAGTGCTCGCAGCGGGCGCCGTGAATCACGCGGAAGCGCTGTCGGAATTCGGGGTCGGTGGTGAGCGCCACGAACCAGCTCGGAAAGATGATGAGGTAACGGGCGTCGAGCTGCTTCATGTAATCGGCCATCCGCGTCGCGGACAGGCTGATCGCGTGGCGGAACTCGCGATCGAGCGCGAGTTCGTGGGTATTGAGACCCACCAGATCGATGATGTTTCGTTCGCCGAAGTACCGGATCGCCCCGGCATCATTCAGCAGGATCGTCGCGTCCGACGCGGTATATCGCGCGACCCACTTCCCCAGCGCGGTCTGCATCTCGCGGATGTTCTGGCAGTTCCACGCGAACAGGTCAGCGTTGCGCTTCAGCTCCGGGGGATAGCGCACCAGCGCCAGCGCACCCAGCGCGAGCGCTGCAATCCGGCCCAGCAGCGCGGCGGTCGAAAGCGGCGTCGCCGCATCGGCACTCGCGCGCCGCCGCCCGAGCGCACACAGCGCATCGAGCCCCACCGTGATCACCACCAGCAGCAGCGGCGCCGCGGGCAGCGCATACCGCTGCAAGACATAGTGGTTGCTGAACGTCGGCAGCATCGACCGCGTCGCGCCGATGGCAGCGAGAAACACCCACGGAAAGAGCACGATCACAACCCGCGCCACGCTGGGCCGCCGGAGGAGCGCCGCGGCGCCGATCATGTACAGCACCAGCGCCGACCCGTAGAAGTTTGCGGTCAGTCGCCAGGGAATCTCGCGAACGACCGTCCACGCGTCGGTGAGCGGATATTCGTTTCGCGTCTTCACATAAAACGTGTTCGGCAGCGCGTGGCCGTTGATCGAGTAGCAATACGCCGCCCACAATCCACCCGCAATCGCCAGCGGCAGCGCCACCTGTGCGGTCGCGAGCAGCCGCGCGCGGTCGAAGCGGAATCGCCAGGCGATCAACTGCCCGATGCCGACGAGCGGGGCCAGCAGGAGCGTCTCGGGCCGCGACCAGTACGCCGCGGCGAGCAACACGCCCGCCGCCAGGAATCGCTGGTGGTGCAGTGCCAGCAGCATCCACAGCGCGCAGCCGGCGGCGAGATTCACTTCCATGCCGGCGACCTGGGAGAACGACAGGGTCGGCGACGCGGCGCACAGCAACCCGCCGAATAGCGGCAGTAGCGCCGCGCGCGTCCAGGCGCGCAGCAGTTCATAGAGCCCGAGCGTCGCCAGCCACGCCAACGCGGCACCCAGCACTTTAACCGCAAGCACGACGTCGAGCGACGAGACGCGCGCCAGCAGGTGCGCCGCGGCGCAAACGAGGATCCACAGCGGGCTGGTGAACCCGGCCTCCGCAACGCCGGGGTTGTATGCGGGGACGCCCTCCTCGACGAGCGAACGGGCGTAGACCAAGTGAATCCAGGAATCGTCGAGCGGAAAATCGACGCGGGCGGCGTCGGTCCCGGGCGCGCGGTTTGAGACGTAATACCACGCGACGACGGCGTGCACGATCGCCAGCAACAACCAGTCGCGCCCGCGTGCGCCATTCAACCAGAAGTCGCGCTGTGTCATGCCGCGCTCACCGCAACAAGAGTGGTCTGCCGAGCGACCGAGGCTCCCCACTGGCGAGCGACCGAGGCGCCGAGCTGCCAATTCCGCGGGTGTGCCGCTGCTCTGCGCAGTGGCGTGCCCCGAAGAGGGAAGCGCTTTCGCGCACGCGACGCCTCACACGGTGTCGGTCGACTCGCCGCCCGAGGCGTCGCTGGCCGTGTCGTCGGACGTGCTGCGGCCCGGACCGTCGCCTTGGTCGACGTTCGCATCGCCGGTCACGGCGCCGCCGGTCGCGCTGTCGTTCTCTTCCTTCTCGCTCACCATCCGGGCGACCGCGACGACGCGATCGTTCTCCTCCACGCGGATCAGTCGCACACCCTGCGTGGCACGGCCGATGTCGCGCAGCGCGCTGACAGCCGTGCGCAGCAGCGTTCCCGCGCTGGTGATGAGCATGAGCTGGTCGTCGTCGGTGACCGCCTTGAGCGCGACGACGGGGCCGTTCTTGTCGGTGACCCGGACGTTGATCACGCCCTTGCCGCCGCGATGCGTCAGGCGGTATTCCTCGATCTCGGTGCGCTTGCCGAAGCCCTTTTCGCACACGGTCAGCAGGCTCATCCCGGTCGTGATCGCGGCCATGTCCACGACGCGATCGTCATCGCGCAGGTCGATCCCGCGCACGCCGCGCGCGTCGCGCCCCATCGCGCGGACCTCCTCCTCCTTGAAGCGACAGGCCATGCCGCTGCGCGTGCCGAGGACGATCTCGTGCTCGCCGTGCGTGAGCGCGACGCCGACGAGTTCGTCGTCGGGGTCCAGCGCGATCGCGATGATGCCGGTCTCGCGCGGCCGGGCAAACGCCGTCAGCGGCGTCTTCTTCACGGTGCCCTTGAGCGTCGCGAAGAGGACAAACTGCTCCTCGAAACGCCGCACCGTCAGCACCGCCATGTGGCGCTCGTTCGGCTGCATCGTGAGGACGTTGGCGAGCGCGCGTCCGCGGCTGGTGCGCTGCATGCTCGGCACGTCGTAGACGCGTCGCCAGTAGACGCGCCCGCGGTTGGTGAAAAAGAGCAGATAGTGGTGCGTGGTGCACACCATCAGGTGCTCGATGAAATCGCCGTCCTTGCTGTCGGTGCTCTTGACGCCTTTGCCGCCGCGACCCTGACTGCGATACGTATCGATCGGCACGCGCTTGATGTATCCCTCGTGCGAGATCGTGACGATGACGTCTTCTTCCTGAATCAACTGTTCGAGGTCGAGCTCGCCGACGGCAGCGTCCTCGATCTTCGTGCGCCGCTCGTCGGCGTACTTTTCCTTCATCTCGCGCAGATCCTCGGCGATGATGTCGAGCACCCGGCGCTGATCCGCGAGAATCAGTTCGTAGTCGGCGATGTTCTCGACCAGCTTGCCGTATTCCTTCGCGAGTTCCTCGATCTCCAGCCCGGTCAGCCGCCGCAGTTGCATCGCGAGGATCGCGTCCGCCTGCGGGCGCGTCAGGAACTGGTCGCTGCCGGTCGCGCGCTGCACCAGCGCCGCGGGCAGCAGCTTGCGCACCGTCGCCTGCTCCGCCAGCCGCAGCGCCTTCTCCATCAGCCGCTGGCGCGCCGTGTCGACGTCCGGCGACTGGCGGATGATGCGGATGATCTCGTCGATGTCCGCGACCGCGAGAATGAGGCCTTCCAGGATGTGCGCCCGCTGGCGTGCCTTGCGCAGCAGGAACGTCGTGCGGCGGCGAATCACGTCGACGCGATGCTCGACGAACGATTCGATCAACTGCTTGAAGCTGAGCGTCTTGGGGGCGCGGTTCACGAGCGCGACGTTCATGATGTTCACGCTGCTTTGCAGCGGCGTGTACTCGTAGAGCTGGTTGATGATGACGTCGGGGTTCGCGTCGCGCTTCAACGGAATCACCACGCGCACCAGATTCTCGCGACCCGATTCGTCGCGCACGTCTTCGATGCCCTTGATCGTGCCGCTCTCGACACAGTCGATGATGCGGTCCTTGATCGTCGGCAACAGCACGCCATAGGGGATCTCGTCGACCACGACGCTGATCCGACCGTTCTTCGCCTCCTCGGTGTGCAGCACGCCGCGGACCGTGATCGCGCCGCGGCCGGTCGCGTAGGCTTCGCGAATGCCCAGCCGGCCGTGGATGACGCCGCCGGTGGGGAAGTCGGGCCCCGGCACGATCGCGAGCAACTCGTCGATCGAGATCTCGGGATTCTCGATCGTCGCGACGATCGCATCGCAGATTTCGCCGAGGTTGTGCGGCATGAGCCGCGTCGCCATCCCGACCGCGATGCCCTCCGCGCCGTTCACGAGCAGGTTGGGAAAACGGCTCGGCAGCACGACCGGCTCTTTGCGCGTGCCGTCGTAGTTGTCCTCGAAATCGACCGTCTCCTGTTCGAGATCGGTCATCATCTCCTCGGCCGCCGACGCCAGGCGCGCTTCGGTATAGCGCATCGCCGCGGGCGGGTCGGCGTCGATGCTGCCGAAGTTGCCCTGGGGATCGACGAGCAGCGCGCGCATGCTCCACATCTGCCCCATCCGCACGAGCGTCGGATAGATCACGCCTTCGCCGTGCGGGTGATAGTTGCCGCTCGTGTCGCCGCAGATCTTGGCGCACTTGCGGTGCTTGGCGCGGGGAGAGAGGTTGAGGTCGTTCATCGCGACCAGGATGCGGCGCTGGCTGGGCTTGAGCCCGTCGCGCACGTCGGGCAGGGCACGGGCCATGATGACGCTCATGGCATAGGTGAGATACGACTCCTGCATCTCCTGGGCGATGGGAGTCGGGATGTCGCGGGTCGTCGGGGCGTCGCTCATCGGCGCTCCTGGTCAGCAGTTGAACACGTCTCGAAAGGGGAGATTTTAAGCGAAAAGCGGCGGGGTCGCACGCGGCCGACCCGCCGCCGACGCACGCGCAAGAATCACCCCGGCCCGCGTGCGATGAAGCGCGCGCCGGGGTGGTGTGATTTCCGCGATCCGTACGATGTGCGCGGCGGCACAGTCGCGGTCATCGTGTCGCGGTGACGCTGCGCCGCGGCCCGATCCGCACGTCCTACGGCGCTCCGCCCAACGGCCCGACGCTCGTCGGCCGGGCGCCCGCAGGCATCTGCGGGTTCTTCGCCGCCGGCTCGAAGTTCGGACGCGCCGCCGGCGGCAATAGCTCGGCGCAGTTCGTGCAATTGAACGAATCCACCGTGCCGAAGATCGGACCGGCCGCGTTCGGCGGCACCGTGTCGATCATCACGAATCGCGAGTCGAAGCGGTTGAGCACGATGTGCTCGCAGAGCGGCAGTCCGTCGCGCGGATTCAGCCCGGCGAGCGTCCACGCCGTCCCGAGCCCGTCGTCGAGCAGCAGCGTGAACCGCAAGACCGGTCCCGCCGCCGGAATGTTGAACTGCGCCGAGTACACGTCGGCGTTGCCCGGCTCGCTGCGGTTGCGAATCAGCGTCGAGGCCGCGACCAGCCCGCCGCTCGAACTCGCGGCGCCGAACTGGATGTCGTGATACACGATCGCGCGGTAATCGCCGAAGTTGCCGGCCGCGTTCTGGTCCGGCGCGGTGCGGATGAACCGATAGGTCGCGGTCCATTCCTGACCGACGGCGACGGTGTCCCAGGGCGGCGGCAATCCGACGCCGGGGCCTGACGTGACGAAGCCGCTGAATGTGAAGCGCGCCAGCTCGGTTGGGCACGGATCGCCCGGGCACTCGCAGCGGAACAGATCGCCCTCGTTGATGGGCATGCACTGCCGAACCGCCGCGCCTTGCACACACTGCATGCTGCAGCTCGGCTCGTTCGCCGCGTCGAACGACACGTAGCAATCCGTGTTCGGATTGACGCACGAGCATTCGACGACCGCCCATCCCGGCACGCAGTCGCTGCACGGACAGTCGCTCGCGTCGTCGCAGATCGCGCCCGTGTCGGGGCAGCGCAGCACGCGCCGCACCACCGTCGGGAGGCACTGCACCTCGGACGGCTGCGTTGTGCACAGGGTGCTGCCCTTGCAGCCCGTCGCGTTCGCGTTCACATGGCACGTCTCGTCGCGGTTCACAAAATCGCGATTCAGATACAGGTCAATGCCCATCGGGCCATTGATCGTGATCGCGTGACTCGGCGGCGCTGAAATCTGCGTGTATCCCGGCGGTACCGTCTGCGTCACCGAATAGCCGCCGACCGCCAGCCCCGCGATGCGATAACGCCCGTCGGCGTCCGTCACAGCGCTCGACGAGCCGGCGAATACCGTCACACCCACGTGCGGCATGTCGCCGACGTTGTCGTTGTCCACGTCGATCAGCACGACGCCGCGCACCTCGCCGCAGGCGGGCGAAGGCAACGACAAGCCGTTGCAGTCGTTGCGGTTCTTGCTGTCGCTGCCGCGGCCGCCGAAGAGCTTGTCGGCGTTGTTGCAGCCGAAGAGACCGTCGTTTCCGCGGTTTCCGAAGAGGAAATCGCGGTCGCTGCCGTCGCCGCCGCTGCGGACGGTGTCGTTTCCGCGGTTGCCGAAGGCGAGCTCGCCGCTGCCGTCGGTCGACAGGCTGTCGTTGTCGCGGTTCCCAAAGAGCAGGTCGCGGCTCCCGGCTCCGGTGATCTGGTCGTCGCCCGCGCCGCCGAAGAGCAGGTCGGGGCTGCCGCCGCCGCGGATGTAGTCCGCGATCTGTCCGCCGAAGGCGATGTTGACGCCGCCGCCGCCGAAGATGTGGTCGCCGCCGCGATTGCCGAAGAGCAGGTTCAACCCGCCGCCGCCGACGATCACGTCGTCGTCGTTGTTTCCAAACGCGACGTAGAGTCCGCCGCCGCCGAACTCCAGGATGTCTTTTTCGCGGTTGCCGAACGCGACGCCGAGGCCGGAGCCGGAGCGCACGCGGTCCTCGCCGTTGTTGCCGAACAGCACGGTCAGGCCCGGCCCGCCGCGCACGATGTCGTGTTCGGCGTTGCCGAAGTTCACCGACAGTCCGGCGCCGCTGGTGACCGTGTCGTTGCCGCGGTTGCCGAAAAGCACGATCAGGCCATTGGCGCCGTTCACGTCGTCGTCGCCGCGGTTGCCAAACGCCAGGCACAGCCCGTTCCCGCCGGAAACGGTGTCGTTGGCGGCGTTGCCGAAGAGCAGGCAGATTCCGTCGCCGCCGTTGATCACGTCCTTGTCTTTGCCGCCGAACGCGAGATTCAGCCCGAAGCCGGTCGCGATCTGGTCGGCCTCGCGCCCGCCGAAGAGCACGTTGATCCCGTCGCCGGCGGTCATGATGTCATCACCGCGGCCGCCGAAGGCGACATTCAGCCCGATCCCGCCGGCGGTGAGATTGTCGTTCTCCTTGCCGCCGAAGATGATGTTGATGCCATCGCCACTCGTGACCACGTCGTCGGCGCGACCGCCGAACACCAGATTCAGTCCATCGCCGGCGGAGATGTTGTCGTAGCAGGGCCCGCCGAAGAGCAGGTCGATCTCGATCGGCGGCACCGTGGGCAAACCGAGGCGGCCGAGGCTCGTGATCGTGTCGTCGTGGTCGGCGCCGAACATGAGATTGCCAAGCGCGATCGGCGTGGGCACGCTGCTGATCGGGACGATGATGAACCCGCCGTGCTCGCCGTGCATCTCGTCGTCGCCGTCGCCGCCAAACATGAAATCGATGCCGGCGTATCCGAAGGCTTCGTCGTTTCCGGGTCCGCAGAAGATGAGGTCGGCGGCGCCGCCGAGATCGTCGAGCCCGAGGCCGTCGATCAAGTCGTCGAGATCCTCGCTGACGCCGGTGCAGAGCGCGACCTCGTCAGCGCCCTTGATGAGGTCGTTCCCAGGCCCGCCGAAGAGGAGGTTGCCGAATCCAATCAGGATCGCCTGCCCGGTGGTGATGTCGCCGACGACGATGAGCGAGCCGCTGGCGCCCTCGATGGTGTCGTCTCCTCCGGCGCCGAAGATCAGATCGATGCCGCCGCGCGGGTCGTTCGTGTCCCAGTTGAGATAGTCGCCGCGGAGCAGGTCGTTGTCGGGCCCGCCGAACAGCAGGTTGCCGAACAGCAGACAGAAGTTCTGATCGGGAACCTCGATGTTCCCGCCGGTGCCGCCGTAGATGTTGTCGTTCCCGGGGCCGCCAAAGATCACGTCGATGCCGTCGAGGTCGTCGCCGCTGGGCGGATCGGGTGCGTCGCCGTGCAGCGTGTCGTCGCCCGCCTGCCCGAAGATCAGGTCGCCGAGGTCGATCTTGAACTGATCGTCGATGTTGAGCAGATATCCCTTGCCGGCGGCGGCCTCGTCGTTGCCGGCGCCGCAGAAGATCACGTCGACGCCGTCGAGCGTCTCGATCTCGTCGTCCTCGCTGCCGCCGAAAATCACGTTGCCCAGCATGAACTCGAAGTCGGGGTCGCTGGCGTCGCCGATGCTGAGCAGGCCGCCGTTGTAACCCGAGATGGTGTCCACGCCGGCCCCGCCGAAGATCACGTCGATGTCGTCGTCCGCGCGGT
>JBFXAM010000114.1:0-14558 GCA_050184295.1 Phycisphaerae bacterium
GAAGTTCAATTCGCCAAACGTAGACGCCGCCATCCGCAGCCTCCTTGCCGCAACGAGCGCCGATTCCACGCAGAATCCATTCCGCGCGGCACGAACATCTTACGGCCAGTTGTGGGCAAACTTGAGGTTGAAACGCCTGGGAACGATCGTGCGCCCTTCGGGCGAAGACGATCGTGAGCCCTGCGCGCGAAGACGACCCTGGGCGATTCGGGCGGTCCGGCACCCGGCGTGCCTCTGACATTAGATCATTCCGAGCGCCAGCGCTCCCTGCCGCGGCGCGTGCTCGCGCGGCTGAATTCCGCCGCTGATCCCGGTACGATTGCGACAGCGTGCGTACTCCCGCACGGGCGCGAGCGGCTTTCGAGCGCCCGGACGAGCGCCGCATCCGGAACGCGCGCATCGTTTCGCGCGGGTGCGAGCGGTTGCGCGCCGGCGCGTGGACCGTCCGCGGGTTGCTTCGCGCGCACTTCCGCGCGAGCGCGGGTGCGAGCGGCTTCTGGCGGGCGCCAGCGGCTCCGGCGCGGGCAAGCGCCGCCGGCGGGCGAGCGCGGGCGATCCTTTCAACCCTTCGCGGAGCGAGACCTATGATGTCCGATCGCGTCAAGCAGATTCTGAGCTGGTACGAGTCTGACGTTCCCGGCGTGCTCGCGAACCTGCGGCGGATGCTGGGGACGGGCACCCTGGCGGACACCGGCAAGATGGTGATCCTGCCGGTGGACCAGGGTTTTGAGCACGGGCCGGCGCGGAGCTTTGCGCCGAACCCGCCGGGGTACAACCCGCATTACCACTTCGAGCTGGCGCTGGAGGCGGGTTGTAACGCATACGCGGCGCCGCTCGGGTTCATCGAGGCGGGCGCGCGGCGGTTCGCGGGCGAGCTGCCGCTGATTCTGAAACTGAACAACAACGACTCGCTGTATTCGACGAAGAATCCGAGCCAGGCGATCACGGCGTCGGTGGACCACGCGCTGCGGCTGGGGTGTGCCGCGATCGGGTTCACGATCTATCCCGGGTCGGCGAACTCGCAGGCGCAGTACGAGCAGTTGAACGCGCTGGCGGAGGAGGCGAAGTCGGTCGGCCTGGTGGTGGTGGTGTGGAGCTATCCGCGCGGCGAAGGCCTGAGCAAGGAGGGCGAGACCGGCGTCGACGTGTGCTGCTACGCGGCGCAGATTGCGTGTCAGCTCGGGGCGCACATCGTGAAAGTGAAGCCGCCGACAGCGCATATCGAGCAGGCCGAGGCGAAGAAGGTGTACGAGAAGCAGCAGATTCCGATCGCGACGCTCGCGGAGCGCGTGAAGCACGTGGTGCAGAGCGCGTTCGACGGGCGGCGGATCGTGATCTTCTCCGGTGGGGCGGCGAAGGACGAGGCCGCGGTTTACGAGGAGATTCGCGGGCTGCGCGACGGCGGGGCGTTCGGATCGATCATCGGCCGCAATGCGTTTCAGCGGCCGAAGAAGGACGCATTGGCGATGCTGTCGAAGATCATGAAAATTCACGCAGGCAAGGAATAGCGCGCGGGACCGCGCCCGCGAGAGCAGAATGCAGATTCAAGAATGAAGCGCGTCTGCGCGTGTCGCGCAGGTGTCTTCTTCGACCCCGCGAAACCGCGCGAAAAAAAAGACGGGGCTTGTGAGCGAAGGGTGTTGTCCGATGAGACCCACAATCCGGGCCTTGGCCACGGTCGTTCTGCTTGCGGGTGCGGCGGTCGCCGATGAATCGAAGGGCGGTGCGCGCGGCGAGGATTACGAGCTGCGCGTCGGCGAGCGCACGATCTCGGTCGCGCTCGATCAGGAGTTCACGATCGAGACGCCGAAGGGCGAAAAGCTCAAGGCGACGCTGCGCGCGAAGCCGACCCGCACCTACCGGACCGACGGCGTCGCTTTTCAGTATCCACGCGACTTCACGCTCCGGCGCGAGCGTGACGGGGACATGATCAGCCTGACGATCGAGGCCACCGATTCGCGGATCATCATGGTTCACATCCACGCCGCGAAGATGCCGGCCGGGCCGCTGGTCGACGCGACACTGGAGTCGATCGCCGCGGAAGTGGCGACCGGAACCGGCGCAAAACAGTCCCCCGAGCCGGTCGCGTGCAAACGGACGTTCAAGGGCCGCGCGGCGAGCGGCAAGAAGCTGGAGTATGCCGTGCTCGGGCAGCGGATCACGACCGAGGCATACGCGTTCGGCGAGGCGGGCCGCACCGTGCTGATCATGTTGCAGACGGACCACGAGGATGCCGCCGCGGCGGAGAAGCCGTTCGCGCTGCTCGCCGATTCATTCGAGATCACGCGGTAGCGAGGCGCGGGCGCGCGGCGAACGGGCGCGCCCGCGTCTGGCATTCGGCATCGTGCAATCGCGAGCGCTGCATCGGCGCCGCGCAGGAGGTTTTGCTTGTGGCCGAGCGCCTGAAGCAATTTCGCGAGTTTCGCGAGCAGATGAACGAGCGCATCCTGGCGGCGAAGAACTTGCAGATCAACCGCTTCTTCACGCTCGACGGCAATGCGTACGAAGCCGGCGCGCTCGACGAACGAACGAAGGAGTTCTGCGGGCTGACGGCGTCGCTGGTGCTGCGTTGCGACGACTGCATCGCGTATCACGTGATTCGCTGCAAGGAGCTGGGCGCCAGCGACGCGCAGATGTTCGAGGCGTTCAACGTCGGGCTGATCGTGGGCGGATCGATCGTGATTCCGCACCTGCGCCGGGCGGTCGCGCTGCTCGACGAAATCAACGGCGCAAGCTGACGCGCGGGCTGCCGTCCGACCGCGAAGCGCCCGGGCGCGTGCCGCGCCCCGGCTCATTCCACCTGGAGAATTGCCATGTCATGGACCCCGACGCGTCGGGTGACGGCGGGTCTCGGCTTGCTCATTGCGCTCGGGGCGACGCTCGACTCGCGCGCCCAGGAATCCGCCGACGCCGAGGCGATCCGCGCGCTGTGCGCCGTGTACGAGCGGGCGGTGAACGAAGACCAGCCCGACCTGTTGATCCCGCTGCTGCACGACGAATTCACCGCGGTGACCGTGACCGGCGACGCGCTCGCGGGCGCCGACGAGGTGCGCGGCTATTGGCAGCGCACCCAGGAACTGATCGGTGCGAAGGGCCGCTACACCTGCCGGCTCAGCGTCGAGTCGCCGCAGGTGTTCGGCGAGGTGGCGGTGGCGCGCGGCACAAGCGACGAGCTGGTGGTGTCGCACACGGGGCGCGAGTTTCGCTTTGTCGGGCATTGGACGGCGGTGTTCCGCAGGGTCGACGGGGCGTGGAAGCTGTTGCGCGCGCACGCGTCCATGAACCCGACCCGCAACCCGTTCGTGCAGGCGTCGGTGAGCGTGGCGGCGTGGATGAGCGGGATCACCGCGGGGATTCTCGGCGTCACGCTGGGAGTCGCGATCATGCTGCTCGCGCGGCGGAAGGCGCCGTCGGCGCCGCGATAGCGGGCGCCGCGCCCCGGTGCGGTTACGTCCCGGCGGCGACCGGCGCGCCGACGAGCACCGGGCGCCAGCCGTCGCGGACGCTGAGCGCTGCGGGCTTGATGTCGCCGAGGCGCTGGCCGAACGACTGGCAATGGGCCGTGTAGCGCTCGTAGGCCCGCGGGGGCACGAGGCACACATCGGCGGATTGCAACTGTCCCAGGTGCCGGCAGTAGCGATAGTGGGGATTTTCCGCGAGCAGCGCTTCCAGCCGCGCCGCCCGCGACGCCGCGTGCGCATGCGGCGCGGCGACCGTGTCGCACGCGGCGTCGGAGCGGCGAGCGGCGTCGGGGGGGTCGCGGTCCGGCGGCGCGGCGGGCTCCAGATAGAGGACGTAGCGCCAGCCGGCGGCGCTCTGCTCGGGCGCCAGCATGGCGAACGCGGGGCGCTCATCGGCGAGCAGCGTGCGGAGCACTCGGGCGACGAAGCTCTCGGCGAGCTTCTCGCCGAAGCGGTCGGAGGCCAGCCCGCCGCGCCCGAGAAAGCGCAGGGACGGCGTCTCGAACAGGCGGGTCTCGACGCGGACGCGGTCGCCGAGTCGGTAGCGATAGAGTCCGCCGCCGGTGCTGAGGACGACGCGGTATTCGCCGCCGGTTTCGAGTTCGTGCGCGAGGCTGACGGCGCCGTCGTCGCGCAGAAACTCGAAATAGTGCGAGCGCAGCGCGAGCGGAAACGCGCCGCCGAGCGGCAGCGTGATGAAGCCTTCGGTTGCGATGAGGCCCTTCGGTTGCACCTGCACGCCGGGGAAGCGGCGGGCAAGTTCGTCGGCGTAGAGCGCGGCGTGCGCGTCGGCCCAGCAACTGATCAGCCGCAGTTGCGGCCAGATTCGCATCGTCGCGTCCGGCGTCAGGCGCGCGAGTTCGCGGGCGCGGCGCGGCGACGGCGCGAGGCGGCGCGCCAGGCGCGCCGCGACGCCGGGTTCGGGCGGCGTGGGCGGGTGAAGCGTTCCGCGGGCGATGTCATCGAGCAGGCGCGGCCAGTGCGCGCGCAGCGCGTCCAGCAGCAGCGTCAGGAAGCTGGGGTGCCACACCGAGACGAGCCGCAGCTCGCGACAGCGAAGCAGAAAGAGCAGCGTGACATATCGGAAGGCGTCGACGTCGCAGATGTGGCGGACGTCGCCGGGCACAGCCATGAGGGCGTCGACGAGTCGGCGTGCCGCGCCGCCGAGATAGGCGCTGTCTTCCTCGAAGCCGATGGGCAGTCCGCCGGGACTGCGGCGGCGCTGTTGCGCGACGGGCGAGATCGACCAATAGGCGGGGCCGTGCTCGATGCCTGGCGCGCGGCGGCAGAGGTCGACGAACCATGCGGCGACGGCGCGCGTGAATTCGGCCTGGAGGTCGGCGGTGTAGGGGATGAGCTTGGCGGCGGCGGTGGAGCCGCTGGTGACTTCGAGGAGCAAGACGGGCGCGCGGGTCAGGACGGCCGGCTCGCCGGCGGCGACGCGCTCGATCCAGGGCGCGAGGTCGTCGTAGTCGGCGAGCGGGACGCGCTGTTGATATTCGGCGGGGTCGCGAGTGCGGGCGAATCCGTGCGCCCGACCAAAGGCGGTGTCGGCGTTGCGGGCGAGATACTGCTGAAGGCGTGCGGCCTGGGTCTCGCGCGGGCGATGCAGGGCTTTTGCGAGCCGCCTGGCTTCGGGTCGGTTGGCGGTCTTCCACAGCCAGCCGGCGAGCGCAGCCCGCGGGTTCACGACGCCACCGGCTCCGGGGCGAACATCTCGCTGCCGGCGACGAGCATTCGCCGGCCGGCGTTGGTGAGGTTTTCGGGTGTCATTTCGGTGAGCGTGACGAGTTCATCGCCGGCGACGTGCCCGGTGTTGCGGGCGGCGAAGAACGCGATGTGCGGGTCGCTGAGTCGTTCGGCGGGGATGTCGCGGAGACCCTCGCGGAGCATCTGCGGGCGATCGAAGCGGACGATGCCGGTGTTGCGGTCGTAGCGGTCGCGAAAGCGCGTGGCGGTCAGGTGGTCGAGCAGCGCCTGCGTCTCAGGCGGCGTGGCGGCGTCGAAGCGCGGGAAAAATTCGCGCCAGAACACAGGCAGGAAGCGATAGGTGCGAAAGCCCGACGAGAGCAGCAGCCAGTAATAGCGCCCATGGGGGTAGCTCTGGCGGAGATGCATGACGGCGGCGAGCCAGGTGACGAGCAGCGTGCGACTGCCCCAGGCCTCGCGGTCGACGATGGTGTCGCCGGAGTACACGACGCTGAGCATTTCGCCGCGAAAGTGGGTCTCATACACATGGAGGGTCGTGAAGCCGCGCAGTCGTCCGTGCTCATCGTCGAGGAGGATGATCCAGTTCTTCTCGGCGAGGTCGGCGGTGAACTGCTCCGGGGTGACGCCGGCGAAGTGCTGATCGAGCAAGGCGCGCATGGCGTCGCGCGTGGCGGGCGTCAAATCGGTGCGTAGAACCAGCCTTCCCTTCATAGCAGCGACAGCTCCGGGTGGACGATTCGCGCATCGAGGCCCGCGACTGCGCCGCGCCCCTCGGGCCACGAAACCGCAAACAGCATACTCGGATATGCCCGTCCGCCGAAGCGCCCCGCCACGATTCGCCACGGGTGGTCCGCCGCCAGTCCGAGCAGGACGGCGTCGAGGCCGCGGCGGGCGGCGTCCGTGCGCAGCGCGCGGACCAGTGCCGCAAGCGCGTCGCAGTCGTCGCCGTCCGCGGCCAGATGCGAAATGAACGCGTAGCGCAGCGCGACGCCGACCGCGGGCAGCGGCGGGATTCCGGCGAGCGGGCCGAACGCATTGACGAGCCAGCGCCAGCGCGCGAGCGCCGGCGCGTAGCCGCGGATCACGGCTTGTTTGAACGCGCGCTGGTCCCAGAGCGCGGCGCAGCCGACGACGTCCCCCGCGCGCTCGATGACGATGAAGTCGGTGATGCGCAACCCGGGTGTGTGTGTTGCGGAGCCGAGCGTGGCGCGGGTCCAGACGGGCGCGAACTGGTAGCGGACGTGATTGCGCGCCAGGCAATCGACGATCGCGGGCGCATCGCGCTCCTCTGCGGGGCGCAGTCTGCCGCCGGACGCGGCGCCGCGTGCGGCGATCGATCGGGGTCCGCAGCGGCGGCGAATGACGGGCAGGAGCTGGGTGACGAAGTCGGCGACGCGGTCGTACGCCGGCATGCCCGGGAGCCCGCGCTCCAGCAGACGGAGCGCCTCGCGGTTGTCGGCGACGACGCTGGTGAGCAGAAACGGCGGCGCGTCCGCGGGCAGCGCGGCGCGCAGAAAGCGGTATCCATCGATCACGAGCCGCGGGCGGCGGCGGTACTCGCGGGCGACGCGCAGGTGACAGAGATACGCGAGCCGCGCCGGGACGCCGTTGAGATACGCGGTGCGGACGGACCAGCCGCCCATCGCGACGGCGCGGCCGGTGCGCGTGTCGCGCGCCAGGATGGTGGCGTGCTCGTCGCCTTCGAGCGCCGGGCAAGCGAAGTAGCTCGGCTCGCGCTCCAGCGCCACGCGCACGGCGCCGCCCATCGGGTTTTCGCGGAGCAGGGCGCGCAGGTCTGCGTCGTCGTCGGCGGTCGCGAGGGCATAACGAACGCCGCCGGCGCGCTGCGCCCAGTCGTTGGCCGCCCGACGCGCCGCGCCGTCACTCGACCCGGCCGCGGCGCTCATGTGGCCTTGAGCAGCGGGCCCTTCCACGCCTCGTCTCCGAGCGGATAGCGATCTCGCCCGCTCACGTCCGCGCGGTGCATCGCGTTGATGAGGAAGTAGTTCCACCACATGCGCGGCTCGGAGCGGTTGACGCGGTCGAGGGCGCGCCGCGCGATGCCCGTCCAACTGTAGAACCGGCGGCGCGCCCCGACGCAGCGGTCCGCGAGCTCGCCGGCGCTCATCGATGCGGGCGTGAACGGCACTTCGTTATAGCGATACGCATCGTCGAGCCACCAGCGCTCGTAGCGCAGTCGCCGTTCGCGGTGCAGACGGTCGTAGAGCGGCGTGCCGGGAAACGGCGTGAGGTGGTTGAACGCGGCGATGAAAAAGCCGTGCTGCGTCGCGAAGTCGACGGCGTCGGTGAAGCTCGCCGGCGAGTCGGCGTCGTAGCCGAAGATGAACGTGCCATAGACGCGGAGATTGTGGCGGCGGAGATTGGCGAGCGCCTGGTCGTAGCCGCCGCGCATGGTGTTGAAGCGCTTGTTCATCGCGGCGAGGTTGTCGGGGTTGAGCGTTTCGAAGCCGACGAGCAGGCCCTGGCAGCCGCTGGCGCGGATGAGTCGGAGGAATTCGTCGTCGTGGGCAGCGTTGATGCTGGCCTGGCTGACCCAGCGGATGCGGAGCGGCGTGAGCGTGCGGAAGAACTCCTTCGCTTCGGCGAGGTTGGAGGTGATGTTGTCGTCAACGAAGAAGAACAGGCGGCGGGTGTCGCGCAGCTGCGCGACTTCGCGGAGGATGTCGTCGGGGCTGCGGCGCGTTTGTGTCGCGCCGAAATACGACTGCACCGCGCAGAACTCGCACTTGAAATGGCACCCGCGGCCGGCCTCGATCAGCCCGATCGGCAGGTAGCGCTTGCCGCGGAAGATGCCGCGCGCGGGCCGCAGGTTGCGCAGCGACGGGCGTTCCGCGGCGCGATAGAACTTCTGCAGCCGGCAGGCGCGAAAATCGTCGAGCACGTGCGGCCAGAGATCTTCGGCCTCGCCGACGACGACCGCGTCGGCGTAGTCGGCGACCTCGTCGGGCACGAGCGTCGCCTGGAATCCGCCCATGACGACCGGCACGCGGCGGCGGCGATAGTCGCTGGCGATCTGGTAGGCGCGTTTGGCGGTGTAGGTTTCCGTGCTGATGGCGACGAGATCGGTCGGCTCGTCGAGGGGCAGCGCTTCGAGCCGGTCGTCGTAGAAGCGGATTTCGACGTCCCGCGGGGTGAGGCCGGCGACGACCGCGGCCGGCAGCGGCTCCATCTGCCAGGTGCGAATGTAGTCGGCGTGACGGTGGCCGGCGCGTCGCCCGATGCAGGGGTGGATGATGGTGAGGCGCATCGCGGCCCCGACTTGGGAAGGGGCGAAGGGAGGTTGTCCCTTCGGCCCCGTATCCCGCTGTCGCTGCTTAGTTCCGTCTACTGCTTGACGCCTTCGATGCTCACGATCAGGCGCACGTCGTCGCCGAGGCCGCCTTTGAGGGCGTTCATCTCGAAATCGCCGCGTTTGATGGTGAAGGTCGTCTCGAAGCCGGAGCGTTGCCCGCCCCACGGGTCGGGGCCGGCGCCGGTGCGTTCGACCTTTACCGTGAGCGGCTTGGTGACGCCGCGGAGGGTGAGGTCGCCGGCGACCTCGAACTCGCTTTCGCCGAGCTTCTTCACGGCCTTGCTCTTGAACGTGATGGCCGGGTGTTTTTCGGCGTCGAAGAATTCTGCGCTGCGGAGGTGGTCGTCGCGCTTCTTGTCGTGGGTGTCGATGCTCGCCGTCTTGACGGTGAATTCGAGGGCGCTGTTCTCGGGCTTGGCGTCGTCGAACGAGAACGATCCGGCGACGTCGTTGAAGCGGCCGTAGGAGTAGCTGACGTTCAGGTGCTTGATGCGAAAGATGACGGCGGAGTGGACGGCGTCGGCCTTGTAGTTGTCGGCGGCAAGCGCCGCGGGTGCGAGCAGCGACATCCAGCCGGCGGCGGCGCAGCAGGCGATCACACGATCAGACACGCGCATGGGGTTTTCTCCTTCGTCCCGAAATTGGGAGGCGCGGAAATTCTACCCGCACGGCGGCGAACGGCGCGGCGGGTGCCGGAATTCACAACCGGCGGATTGCGGCCGGCGTGGACGATGCCCGAAGCGCGGCGGAGGCGCGCGCGGTAATTCAGCGCCGCCCGGCGGGATCGCAGGGACTCGTCGCGGGCGGGCGATGCGCGAGTCGTCAGGATGTTGATCCGATCTCGGTTTCGGCGGCCTCGGCGGGCACCTCGCCGAGGATTTCGAGCGCCAGGCGGGCGGCTTTCTGCTCGGCTTCCTTTTTCGACGGGCCCCAGGCGCCGGGGAAGCGCTGTCGGCCGACGGTGACCGCGACCTCGAAGCACTTGCTGTGGTCGGGGCCCTTTTCGTCGAGCAGCTCGTATTGCGGCGCGGAGCGGCAGATGCGCTGGGCGTACTGCTGGAGCTGGCTCTTGTAGTTGAACTGGTGCTGCGACTCGATCGTCTCGCGAATCTCGTCCTGCATGTGGCGGAGGATGAAGTCGCGCGCGGGTTCGAGTCCGCCGTCGAGATAAATCGCGGCGATCAGGGCTTCGAGCACACACGCTTTGAGCGAACTGGGAAGCTGCTCGCCGGATTCAAGCCCCTGGCCCAGGACCATCACGTCGCCGAGCGCGAGCTTTTCGGCGACGCGGGCGCAGACGCGGCGGGAGACGACGGCGGATTTCACCTTAGTGAGATCGCCTTCGAGCGATTCGGGCATCTGGTTGTAAACGTCGTGGCAGACGACGAGTCCGAGGACGGCGTCGCCGAGGAACTCCATGCGCTCGTTGCTGTCCTTGCGGGAGTTGGCGCTGGAGGAGTGGGTCATCGCGGCACGGAGCAGCGCGACGTTCTGAAAGCGGTAGCCGATACGTTCTTGACAGGCGGCGATCAACTGGGCGCGCTGATCCATAGAGATGTGGGCCTCGTGGTCGGCCAACGTCGCAAGACGTCCGCGGCGGATTCGCGCGGGCGGGTTGCGTCGGCGGCCAAGCCGGTTTTCATGATGACGCGGCACGCGACGGGCGACCGTCTCGCGCATGCCAGTATACCCCGCTATCGGCAAAGTGGAATGGGAAACCGCGGCTCCAAAACCGGTTTCGAAGTAAATCTGGGCTGTTACCCGGTCGTCCCCAAGCGCTGCGGGAAGCCATCTCAGGCGGTAACTCGAATCGGGCCAGCGACGCTCCGCGTTTCGCGGGCACGGATTGCGCTCTCCGCGGCAGCGCGACCCTTGGCAACGTCGGCCGCGCCCCGTTACACTGCCCGGCTCGCATCAGGATTCGGAGCCGCTGTATGTCGATCGATCGTTCGTTGAGAATGAAAGCGTCGCTGGCCCGGCACCGCAACGTGCTCTCGCGCGCCGAGCGCATCCAGGTTCTCAAGGACCAGGAGCGCTGGACCGCGGAGTCCGAGGCCCTGGGACTGCCCAAGATCGGCCACCGCAAGATCAAGGCCGGAAAGAAGAAGGCGGAAAAAGCCGAAGGCGACGCCGCCGCGACGCCGGCCGCGGGCGCTGCGGCGCCGGCCGCGGGCGGAAAACCGACCGCGGCGCCGGCTGCAGGTGGAAAACCCGCCGCGGCGCCCGCCGCGAAGGGTGCGGGCAAGTCCGGAAAGTGAGCCCGAGGGCGCGGCGCCGTTCGGTTGGCGCGAGTTGGCCTTCGGCAGAGGTTGTGGCGTTGCACGCGACAGGCTCGCTCTGCGGCGCCCGGGTCGAACCTGTCTCGAATCTGCACGTGCCGCGCGACAGCGGTTCGCGCCCGACCCGCCTCGGGCGGGCGAGGACAAAATCGGGCAGCGTCCGTAGAAAATTGTCGAACCCAGCACCAGTCGTCGTCGTACGTTGTCCTGGAGGGGTTTCGCGCGGTCGGCGCGCGCGGTAACGGCCGACCAGCGCCACGGGGATGGCCGGCGCACAGCGCGGAAGCGTCGTTGGCGTTGCAGCCGCGTGCCAAACCGGCGACCGGCGACCGGCGACCGGCGACCGGGGACAGCGGTTGCGGCACGGCGCTGACGCACGTCGGGTGGCCGCGCTTCGGCGCGGGTGACGATACAGGAGATCCCTCTCGCATGTCGCAACGACACATGACCACCGAGCGGCACATTTCGGTGCATTCCGAAGAAGGCCGCGCGACGACCAAGTTGATCGCGACGTTCCTGGGCGGCGTGCTGGTGCTGATGTCGTTCGTCGCGCAGTGGCTGTTCACCGACGGCACGGTGACCGTCGCGGGCAAGTCGGCCAATGTATACAGCGACCTGCTCGCGCTCGTCGGCGCGCTGCTGCTGGCGGTGCCGCTTTGGACGCACGCGGCGGTGACGCTCTGGCACGGCGAAATGCACATGGATGAGCTGGTCGCGCTGGCGATCCTGGCCGCGGTGGCGATCGGGGAGTACCAGACGGCGGGCGTGGTCGCGTTCTTTCTGCTCTTGAGCAACCTGATCGAGACGCGGACGGCGCTGGGCGCGCGGGCCGCGATCGAGGGGCTCATTCGGTTGACACCGACGAAGGCCCGGCGCCTGCGCGAGGACGGGCGCGAGGAGGAGGTCGACGCCCCGAGTCTCAAGCCCGGCGACGTGGTGCTGGTCCGCCCCGGCGACAACGTGCCCGCCGACGGCGTGATCGCGAAGGGCCAGTCGACGATCAACGAAGCGAACATCACGGGCGAGTCGCTGCCGGTGGAGAAGGGCAACGGCGAGGAAGTTTTCGGCGGGACGAGCAACATCACCGGGGCGATCACGGTTCGTGTGACGAAGGCCGGCGCGGACACGACGCTCGGCCGCGTGCAGCACCTCATCCGCGAGGCGGCGCGAACCAAGATTCCGCTGATGCGGCTGATGGATCAGTACGCGAGCTGGTATACGCCGGTGACGCTGATGATCGCGGGCATCGTGTGGTTTTTCACGCGTGATGCGACGAAGGTGATCTCGCTGCTGGTGATCGCATGCCCCTGCGCGCTCATCCTGGCCACGCCGACCGCGATCGTGGCGGCGTTGTCGGCGGCGTCCCGGCTGGGCGTTTACATCAAGGACGTTGCGAACCTGGAGTGGGCGCGGCGTTTGACGGCGGTGGTGTTCGACAAGACGGGCACGCTGACGACGGGGCAACTGGCGGTGACGCGGCTGATGCCGGCGCCGGGAGTGGATCCGGCGGAGCTGCTGCGGGCGGCGGCGGCGGTCGAGCGCCTCAGTACGCATCCGGTGGCGCGGGCGATCGCCGCGGTGGCGGACAAGGCGCGCGTGGCGATCGACGAGGCGCACGACTTTGAAGAGGTCGCGGGCAAGGGTGTGAAGGCGGTGGTTGACGGCGAGCCCGTGCTCGTCGGGCGGCAATCATGGGTGCGCGACAGCGGCGCCGATTTTTCGACGCTCAGCGATGAGCGTTTTCAGGAGCCCGAGGGACTGAGCACGCTCTATGTCGCGCGCGCGGCGCGCGTGCTCGGCTGGATCGGCCTCGAGGACCGCACGCGACCCGAGGCCCGCGCGGCGCTCGACGAACTGCGCCAGCTCGGCATTCACCAGCTCATCATGGTCACCGGCGACCGCTGGTCGGTCGCGCGGCGCGTCGCCAAGGAGATGGGTTGCAGCGACGTGCAGGCGGAGGTGTTGCCGCAGGACAAGCTCGCCCTCGTCGGCACGCTCAAGGCGCGGAACCACACGGTGGCGGTCGTCGGCGACGGCGTCAACGACGCCCCGGCGCTGGCGGCGGGCAACCTCGGCATCGCGATGGGCGCCGCGGGCAGCGACGTCGCGATGAACAGCGCCAGCATCGCGCTGATGAGCAGCGACCTGCGCCGCCTGCCGTTCCTCGTGAAGCTCTCGCGCGAAACGACCAAGGTCATCTGGCAAAATCTGCTTTTCGGCATCGTGTTCATCCTGCTGAGCGGGTCGGCCATCATCTACGGCTGGGTGGGACCGATGTTCGCGGCGATTCTGCACACGGGGTCGTCGGCGTTCGTGGTGCTCAACAGCGCGCGCATGGTCCGCTTTGGTGAGCACCTTGATCCGCACATCCCGGGTCGCGGCGGCGCGGAGGTTGGGCCGGCGGAAGGGCGCGTGGTGCTACAGGCGGTGGCATGAGCGGGCGCGGCGCGGCAGTAGTCGTCGGGCGCGAAGGCGGCGCGGCGCGCGGCGCGAATGGCGCCGGCAGGGCCGTCGCGCCGGCGGTCGCCGTGCGGCTAGCTCACTTCGCGGGTTTGGAACAGCGCGATGCCCAGCGCGAGGATGGCGCCCATGTAGAGCGCGGCGTACGCGGCGCAGCGAGCGACCTGCTCGCCGGGAATGACGAGATCCTGCGTGAGCGGGTCGCCCAGCCAGAAGTACTGGAAATTGGGCAGCGCATAGAACCCCAGTTGATACAGGAACGGCTGCTGCTGTCCGCCGAGATAGTAGTCCGACAGCAGCCCGAACAGAAAGACGGCGGCGCAGAGGATGAGCGTCGTGACCTGGCTGAAGCGCGTCGCGAGCGCCGTCGCGAAGGCGCCCAGGATGAGGACCGCGAAGAGGATGTTCATCAGCGCGTAGAACAGTTGCAGGTTGCCGAAATCCTTGGTCGGTGGCTGAATTTCCCACTGTTTTCCAAAGAAAAGCACCAGCGCGAAGGCCGCCGTGCCCAGCGGCACGACCCACGCCGTCAGCGCGGTGGTGAAATGCCAGCCGTAAACGTAGTTGCCGAAGCCCGCGGCGACGAGGCTGACGAGAATCGCTCCCAGCCCGAACACGAGCACCGGCTGATCAAACTTGTCGGCCACCGTCTCCATGACGCCGTGGCGCACGAGCATGAGCAGCGCGAGCGAGAGCAGGTAGACGCCGACGGTGAGGGCGCCCGAGACGCCGAGGAATTTTCCGATCAGAAAGAGCGGTCGGGGGACGGGCTTGGAGATGACGGTGAGGATGCTGCGGGACTCGATCTCTCGGCTGATGACGTGGGCGGCGCTGAAGGCGCTGGCGAGCAGTCCGTAGAGCAGGATGGTGGCGAGCGCGACGTCCTGGAGGATTTTCACGTCCTTTCCCGAGTCGAGCGAATACGCGGAGAGGCTGGGCCCGAAGACGACCATCCAGAAGAGCGCGGTCCAGAGCAGCACGTTGAACACGGGCTGGCGGATCGTCTCGATGAACGTGGTCCAGGTGATGGCGTAGAGCTTGCTGAACATCGTCGCCTGTCGCAGGAGGCCGTCGGCAGCGGGGCCGCGCGGCGAAACTCGTCGGGCGGCGCGGCTGCGCGCCGGGTGCGGGCGACTTTGCCCGCACGCGGAGCGGAGTATTATGCGTCGCTTGCGCGCCGCCCACAAGC
The DNA here is from genome assembly GCA_050184295.1 of Phycisphaerae bacterium. Lineage (GTDB taxonomy): Bacteria > Planctomycetota > Phycisphaerae > UBA1845 > Fen-1342 > JBFXAM01. The sequence continues at coordinate 14,413 of JBFXAM010000114.1, forward strand.
GCACGGCGGTGGGCGAGCGGCAGGTCGCGGCGCGGGCGCGGTGTTGAGCATCGGCGAAGACGAGGGGTGTGGTGGGTGAGATCTACTATTCCCGGGCGCGGGTCGTGGCGGGCGGCGGGCTGCTGGTACCGCTGGGCGGGGCGGTG
>JBFXAM010000115.1:0-14551 GCA_050184295.1 Phycisphaerae bacterium
TCTCGTCGTCAATAACGAGCAATTCGAACACGCCAACCCGACCCGCGAAACCCGTCTTCGCGCAACGCGAGCAGCCCACCGGCTGTTGAAGCCGCACTTCGCTCCCACGTGGACCGCAGAGATGCTCCCACACTTCCGGTGTGACCATCGTGCGCAGCGCGGTCGTGTCGCTGACCGGCCGCGCACAATGAGCGCACAACCGCCGACAGAGCCGCTGGGCCAGCACGCCGGCAAGCGAAGACGCGACCAGGAATCCGGGCACGCCCATGTCGATCAGGCGTGGAATCGCGGCCGCCGCGCTGTTCGTGTGCAGTGTGCTCAGCAGCAGGTGGCCGGTGAGCGCGGCCTGCATCGCGATCTCGGCCGTCTCGCGATCGCGAATCTCGCCGACCAGGATCACGTCGGGGTCCTGCCGCAGAATCGCCCGCAGCCCGATTTCGAACGTCAGGCCGGCCCTGGCATTCACCGCCACCTGGCGCGTCTGCGTCAACCGAACCTCCACTGGATCCTCGAGCGTCACGACCGTCTGCTGGCGTCGGTCCAGCCGCTGCAATGCCGAATACAACGTCGTCGTCTTGCCGCTGCCCGTCGGCCCCGTCACCAGCACCATGCCGTGCGGCAGACGCGCCAGCCGATCGAACGCGACCAGCGTCTCCGCGTCCATGCCCAGTTCCTCAAGCGTGAGCAGGCGACGGCTCGTCGGCAGAAGCCGCAACACGACGGCTTCGCCATCCGCGCTCGGCAGCGTCGAGACGCGCACGTCGGCGTCGACGCCATCGGTGGCCAGCTTGAAGTGTCCGTCCTGCGGGCGGCGCGTCTCGGCGATGTCGAGGCGCGCGAGCACCTTGATGCGCGAAACGATCGCGGGCAGCAGCGCCTTGGGCGGCGCCGGCACCTCGCGCAGCATCCCATCGACCCGGAACCGCACGCGCAGCGCGGTGTCCTCGGGGTCGATGTGAATGTCGCTGGCGCGCGTCGCGGCGGCCTGTTCGAGCAGCACATTTACGAGCTTCACCGCCGGCGCGTCGGCCACGTCCTTTAGCAGCTCGTGCCACGCGAACGCGTCCTGCGACGCCGCCGAAAACGCCGGCTGCTGCCCGCCGTACGCCGATTCGATCAGATGCCGGATGTCGCCCTCGGAAGCGAGACCCACGTCGACTTCACACCCGGTCTGAAGCCGAATCTGGTCGAGGACCGACAACTCGAGCGGGGCCGCGGCGGCGAGCGTGAGGACTCCCTCGAGGCGAAAAAGCGGGAACACGCGCTGGGCCCGGACAAGTGCCTCGGGCAGACACGCGCGATTCTCCGGGTTCACGCGGTAGTCGGCGATGTCGATATACGCCAACCCGGCCTGCTCGGCCTTGGCCAGCACGACTTCGCGGGCCGCGAGCCGCCCCTGGCCGACGAGCCATTCGCCAGCCGCGTCGGCGTCGCCTTCCGCCGCCCGCAACGCGTCGCGCACGTCGGCGTCCGTGACCTGCCCGCGCGTCGCCAGAGTCGCCAGCCACTCCGGCGCCGCACACGCATCGCTCGGACCGGTTGCAGCGCCCGCGGCGTTTCGCTTCCACGTGCTCATTCGCCTGGCCCCGACGTTGACTCCGACTCCCGGAGCTGCACGACAACCGGGTTCGCGGGATCCTCGAAGCGCAGCCCGAGCGCGTAGCTGGGCGCGCGATGCGTCATCGTGCTTGCCACGACGCGTGCGCGAACCGCGCCCGCGGGTACCCACGCGTTGTCGGGGATGTTCAGCTCGACGCACGTGGCACGGGGTAGAAAGGTCGAGACCAGAACCCGCGCGCCACCGCCGCTGATGTCGGTCATCCGCGCTTCGAGCGCGCCACCCGACGCGAGCGCGACCTGGGCCGCACTCTCCGGCGCGACCACCACGCGGACCGACAAGTCGATCTCACGCCGACCATATTGACGGTGCTTCATGAGCTGCCTTCGGCAAAGACGCCGGCCGCGCGCGGCGCGTCCGCGCCCAACGGGAATCCCGACGTCCGAAGCGGTATCGTCGCCGGTCGCAAGCGGAATGAGTGCCGGTGAGCGCTCGCGGACCCGGCCGGGCGCGCAGCGTTTTTATGGGGCCATGCGTCCGTTTCGCGGCCGCGGCGCGCGCCCACGGTGTTTCGCGAGACGATTGCCGATCGCGAGCGGATACGCCGAACGGTGTGTCGACAACGGGCTGTACGATCAGGGCGGCGCGGCGCCCGAGGCGCTCCGCTCGACGGGCGCAGCCCCCGCGGACGCCGACTGTGCCGCCGCCCGCGCGCGAAGCGTGAGCATCACGTCGTCGTCGGGAGCCGCTCCGCCGAGCAACCGCAGCGCGGCGGACGCCTGTCCGAGCGCGTGGTGACACGCGGCGGCCATCAACTTCGCGTCCTGATTGCGCGGCCAACGCAGCAAAACCTCGTCGCAGACCGCGAGCGCTTCGCGCGGCGCGCCCGAGCCGAGCAGCGCCGCCGACAGCCCCAGCCGCGCCCCCGCGTCGTCCGGGTCCGCGGCGATGCAGTCGCGATACGCCGCGGTGGCGTCCGCGTAGCGCATCGCGCACAACGCGGAGTCCGCGACCTTGCGCTGTAATCGCGCGCGCCGCACCGCCGCACCCTGCCCTCCCGGCGACGCGTGCGCCGCATCGGCGAGCAACCACTGCCAGTGCGGCAGCGCGTCGGCGAAGCGCCCCGCGTCGGTGAGCGCGTCCGCGAGCATCTGCCGCAGGACGCTGTCGTCGGCATGGGCGCCCGATTCACGCCGGACGGCGTCGAAGTCGCCCTTCGCCGCGAGCAGCCGCACCGCCAGTTGCGCCAGGGTGCGCTCGCCGGGAAAGTGGCGTCGCTCGCGCTGGAGCGTCGCCAGCGCCTCGTCGGTGCGACCCTCTTGCACCAACGCCTCGACCCACAGCGCCAACAGCTCCGCGTGCGGCGCCGCGCGATACGCCGCGCTCGCCGCGGCGCCAGCTTCGGGCCAGCGCCCCAGACCCGCGTACGCGACCGCACGAACGCCGCCGACGGCCGCCGCCTCCGACGCGGAAAGCCCGGCCGGATGCACGTCCGGCGGCGCTGCCGCACCGGTGTCCGACGCCAGCCGCACGACGCTCGCGCCGGTGGTCCCGGGCGCCGCTGCACGGATCTGGTCCACGCACTCCAACGCGGCTTCGTAGTGGCCTTCCTCAAGCTCGATCCGGGCCCGAGCGACGCACGCACGCGCTTCGCCGTTCGTCTCCAACGGTGCCAGCACGCGCCGTGCGCGCTCGAACTCGCCCGCCAACAGGTGCTGCTCGGCCAGTTGCAGCGCCGCTTCGAGCCGCGTCTGCTCCAATCGCCCGGCCGGCAAATTCGATCGGGTCGGCGTCTGGCAGCCCGCACCGCCGACCGCCAACAAGCCGATTACGACCAGGGACATGCCCGGCGCATGGCGGGACATCTGCGTCACGCGGCGTGGGGTCACGCAGGCGGTGGACGCACGCTGCGCCGGCGCGCGCTGATCTGCGGCGGGGAACGTTTGGCTCATCTCACGCTCCGGTCGGGGCGGCGGACTCATCGTTCGATCTCAGCCAGTCGCGCAAAAAGTGCCGGATCACGCTGTTGTCGGGTTCGCGCGTCGGCGCGCCACGCAGCCGCTGCCGCAGTTCGTCCGCTTCGGTGAAACCCGGATTCATCCACAGCGCCAGGTCGAGATCCCACAACGCGTCCTCGGTCCGTCCGGCGCGCTCGTGCTCCAGCGCCCAGCCGTAGTGCGCCTGCGCGAGGCGCTCGCGCCCCCACGGCAACAGCGCGCGGTGGGCCAGCGTCCGTCGCCGCTCAACCTCGTCGCGCAGCCGTGCAGACTCTCCGGACGCCGCCGCGCCGTCGACGATGTGCGGCGTCAGCAGGACGATCACCTCCTCGCGCGTCACCTCGTCGTTCTTCCCGCGTCCCAGCAGGCCGAGTCCAGGCAGGTTGCCGAACCACGGAATCTGCTGTGTTCGCGACGACGTGACCTCGCGAAAGAGCCCGCCGATGACCAGCGTGTGCCCGTCGCGCACCAGCACGCTCGAGGTCACTTCAGTCGTGTCCTTGAACGGCAGGTTCGCCGGCGTGAGCCCGCCGCTGCTGTCCTCGGGGTGAATGTCCATCCGCACAAACCCGTCGCTGCCGATGAACGGACGGAAGAGTATCTGCGTGCCAGTCTGAATGAACTCGATGTTCTGAACCGCGGCGGTCTCCGTCACCGTCGTCGTCTGGTAGCCGTCCTCGCGCCCCACGATGACGCGACCGGGCTGCTCGTTCAGCGTGAGGATTTTCGGGTTCGCGACGATCGTCACGTCGACCGCCTCTTCCAGCGCGCGGATGAACGCACCGACGTTGTTCGTCATCACGCCGACGCTCAACCCCCCCGCCGGAAGCTGCGCGCTCACATCCGTCTGCACCGCACCGAGCCCGCGGTCGAACTCGCGCGGCGGCACCGCCCCGGGCGTGCGGTTGACGCCGCCGACGCTCGTGAAACCGAGCGTGCGGAAGTCGACGCCGGCGAGCGCATTGAAGTCGACGCCCAGCGCGTTGTTCTCGTTGAGCCGGGCGCGCAGGATGGTCGCTTCGACCATCACCTGGCGCGGGCGGGCGTCCAGGCGCGCCACAACGCCGGCAATCTCCGCCAGCACTTCGGGATAGTCGCGCACCACGAGAAACTCGCCAACCGCCCGGCTCTTGCCGCCCAGCCCGTTCGACAGGGCGCTGTCGAACGACTCCGGCGTCAGCGCCAAGCCCGGGACGCTCGGGTCGATGGTGTGCGTGATGAGGCCTTTCGGCGACAGCAGCTTGGTCACCACGGGCACGACTTCGCGCGCCGCGATGAAGTTCAACTCGAACGTCCGCAGCTCCGTCGCGCGGCTCGCGTTCAGCAGCGCGTCGCGCTCGTCCGGGCGACAGACAAAGATGAACCGGTCGCGCGAAAACCACGCCAGCCCGGCCGGCGTGAGCAGCGCGTCGAGCGCCTCATCGAACGTGACCTGGTAGAGATCTGTCGTCACCTTCGCGCCCGCGGCCTCACTGACGCTGATGTTCCGCCGCGAGCGCTGGCTCAATAGACGCAGCGCGTCGGACAGCGCCACATCTCGCAGATGCACGTCGAACAGACCCGCCTCATTGATCGTCAGCGTCGGCGGCACTTCGCCGTTGGGCGACGCTGCGCCGGACGGCGGCGCGACCGGCGAGCGCGGCGCCGCTGCCGGTTCCAAACGTTCGTCCGGCGCGTCCGCCGACGCGGGCGGCGCGCCCCGCGTGGCGTGCGCGACCACGCCGCTCGTCACGTCGGCGTCGGCGCCTCGCGTCTCCTGTCCAGCCCACGCGTCACCGAACCCCAGTGCGGCCAGGAACAGGCACGCGATTCGCCGGTCACCCGCACATCTTGCGCCACATCGCGCGCCCAAATCGCGCTCCTTCCGTTCATTAAGCCAGACACGCACCGCGCTGCGCCCGTCGGCCGGGAAGCACCGGCCCGCCGGGACGGCCACCGCACGACCATCGCACGCACACGTCGCGCCGATGTTCGGGATATCGGGCCTGCACACGGGCTGGCTTGATCAGACGAGATGGCGCCCGCGCCGAATCGGAACTGGCATTCGCCGGAGTGCAACCGTCCCGCACCAAACGGACGCTCCCCGACACCCCGGCGGCACCGCCGACCCCCCTGCCGTTGATGCACGAAACTGTGCCCGCCGCGGCGGCGCGGCAGCACGCGCGCCAACTCGGCGGCCCGCCGTGCTCGGCGATCGCCGCGCACGCCGACGACTCCGATCCGACCTGGCGGCGCTGCACAAGCCTTGACGCACCGCATTCCGCCGTCGACAATTTGCACCCTGCGGCGGTTCGATTCGCGGACCGTCGAGCGGGCGTTTAGCTCAGTTGGCTAGAGCGCTTCCTTCACACGGAAGAGGTCACAGGTTCGAGTCCTGTAACGCCCATCGAAGTTCCCACTTCGTCCGCGTTCCACTTCGAAAGGCTCGATTCTGCAATGCTGGCGGGGGTGCTCGTCGGAGCGTTCGCGCTGGCGGGTGCGATTCGGGCGGGCGAGTGTAGCGCGGCGCGCAGCGCGCCGAAGTCGTCGTCGTTCGTGGTCCAGTAGTGCTCAGCCGCCACCGCGCGCGAGTGTCCGAGCACGGCCGCGGCCGCGTTCGCCGGCAGGTTGCGCACAACATCGGTCGCGAACGACGCGCGGAGATTCTGAAACATCTTCGGCCACGGTCGCACGCCGGCCCGCTTCGCGGCCAGCTCGACGGCGCGACGCAGCACGGGCAGCTTGCGGCGGTCCTGAAGCACGAATTCCGATCCGTCCGGCGCCGCCGCGTGCGTCCGCAGCAACTCGCCTTCCACCTGGGGGAGGATCGGCACGACGCGCGTCCGGTCCGTCTTCGGCGCGAAGACGTTCATCGTGCCAGCCGCGAAGTTCACGTCGGACCACCGCAGCGCGTCGCACTCGCTCGGCGTCCGCAGTCCCGCGAACCGCGCCAGAAGAAAAACGAGCCGCACTTCGGGCGTGCTCAGCTCGTCGGCGACTTTCAGCACCAGCTCGGCCGGCACGTAGACCAGTCGCGAGCGGTCCGTCACGTTGCTGGTCTTCTGGTCCGCGAAGGGGTTCTCGCTCAGCAGCCGGCCGCGGACCGCGGCCCGAAGAAGCTGCTTCACGAACCGGACGCGCTTGCGCACCGTTGCCGGCGCGAGCCGCTGCGCCAGGTGCGCCCGGAATCGATCCGCGTCGGCCGGGTTGATGTCGCCGAGCCGGCAATCCGCCCCGAAGAAATGCACCGCGTCCGCCGTCGCCAGCTCGAATTGCACGCGGGCGGCGACGCTCCAATCGCCGCGCGACTTCACGTATCCATCCGCGAAGGCCTTCAAGGACGCGGACCGCCGCGGCTCGACGAGCCCCACGCCGGCGAGCCGCTCGTAGAGCACTTCGCCGAGCCCGGCCAGCCACGCCGCCACTTCGGGCGGCGGCGCGCCGTTCGTGCGGCGGGCGTGGATCAACCGCTCGATCTTCTCCAGCACGCCCTGGGCGGATTTCTTGGCGATCTCGCCGAGCGCGACGGTTCGCCGGGCGCCGCCGGCGGCGTTGAATTGCACCGACCACGATTCGCCGCGCTGAAGCAACCACGCCATAGCGCTACCCCTTCGTTTTCTTCGGCGTCGCGGCCGGGCGCCGGGCCGGCCGCGTCGATGTCGAAGTTTTCCGGCCGCCGGCGGCGCGCTCGAATCGGCAGCCCTTTTCGAGCGCGTCCAGCAGCTTTTGAAGCGAGTCGATGGACAGGCACCGCTCGCCGCGCATGAACCGCGAGAGCTGCGCGGGGTTTGGTCCGCCGGCAATGCTGATCGCCTTCAGCGTGCGGCCGTCACGCCGGATGAGTTCGCGGAGCTGTTCGGCAAGTCTCATGCCTGCATCCTGCGCCCGGTTCGGGCGTTTGTCAATTTTAACCGCCCGAAAATAGCACCAACTGCCCGCGGCGGTCCGCCTGGGCGGCCTGCATGCGGCGGTCCTCGATGCACTTGAGCACCAGGTCGCGACGCCGGAAGATTTCCGCGGCCCGGCCCGCGAGCGATTCGGCGTAGTGCTCGGCCGGCTCCAGGTCCGCGCCCGGCAGCAGCAGCCAGCGCCCGAACGGGCGCCGCGTCTCGGACAGCACCAGGTGTCCGGCGGCCAGCAGCTCGGCCGCCACGTCGGAGATCTCCCGCGGCGACAGGCTCGTCAGCGTCGCGAGCCGGGCGTCGGTGATTGCCCGCTCGCGCGTCGTCGCGCCCTGGGCGCGCAGCACACGCAGCAGCTCGGCGGCCGCCGGCGTCACGACGTCACCGCCGCGACGCGGCGCGGCAGCAGCCCGCGCGACTCCGCGACCCGGCGCAGGTACCCGGCCGGGTTCGCCGCGTCGCGCGGCACGGCGGCGACACACTCGGCGAGCTGGGCGGCGCGTGCGTCGCTCGCGCTCGCCGCGGCGGCCAGCTCCGCGCCGAAGGCCTCGTCGACGGCGCACTCGTCGCGCGCCCGCGCGACCAGCTCGGCGACGCGCGCGGTCCGCGCCGCGTGGGCGGTGGCTCGCGCGTCGATCGCCGCGGTGCGGTCCGCGTGCTCGGCCGCCTCGCGCCGCGCGTCGTGATGCGCGACCCACGCCCGCACGTCGGGCCGGGCGCGCAGCCACGCGTCACGCGCGCGCACTGCGGCCGCGACGGCGTCCCACCGGTCGCGCGGGTCATGCGTCGCCTGGGCGGCGCGGACCGCGGCGTCCAGCCGCGCCAGCTCGGCCGCCGTCGCCGCGTCGGGCGGGGGCGGGGCGTCGGGGTCGGGCGCGCCGACGATCGCGGCGTGGCGCGGCGGTTCCGGCGGCGGGCCGGCCGCGCCGTCGTCGGACGCGGGGACCGTCGGTCCCACCCGTCGTGCGGCGGCGCGGGGCGTGTCCGACTCGCGGCCGGCGTCGATGGACGAGCCCCCGGCGCATCTTCCGGGGACGGGTCGACCGTCGACGGGCGGGGCGGTCTCGACGCCGTGCGGGTCATCCGTCGCGCGACGCCTTGCGCGCGCCGCGCGCCCCCCTGACGGATCTGGTCGTGACGGATCTGGTGATGACAGATCGTAGCGCGCCGGCGCGCAGGTACTGGCGTCTGGCGCGCAGGTACCGCCGTCCGGCGCGCAGGTACCACCCCCGCGGTACCTGCGCGCCGGCGCGTATGTACCACGGCCCCGGTACGCGAGCGCCGGCGCGCAGGCAGCGCGTGCGAGCACGGCGCGCAGGTCGTCGTCGGACCGGCCGCCGCGGACCACGTACACGGTGCTGCGCCCGCGGCGCGACGGGCCGTCACCGCGCGATCCGCCGCCGTCGCGCACGACGACCAGCTCGCCGGCGCGGCGCAGCGCGACGAGCGCGCGCGACACGTCGCCGACGCACCGCGCCGTCAGTCGCGCGACCGTCCGGATGCTCGGCCACGCCACGCCGTCGCGGTCCGCGTGCTGCGCGACCGCCACGAGCACGGCCCACCGCGCGCCGGTGATGCCGCGCGCCGCGCACGCCTCCATCGCCGCGCGCACGCAGTCATGGGCCACGGTCACCCCCCGGCGGCGGGTCCGCCTGCGCGGCGGCGTGCAACCGCGCGATCGCGGCGTCGATGGCGGCCCGGTCCCAGCGCAGCACGCCGCCGAGCCGGATCGCGCCCGGTATCCACCCGCGCCGCGCCAGGTACCGCGCCTGGCGCGGCGAGACGCCGAGCCGCTCGGCGACGGCGCGCGCGTCGATGAGCCGCGGCGCGGGATCGGGCGGCGCGGCCGGCGGCGGCGGGATCGGGGTGCGCCGCGACCGGCGCCGCGGCCGCGGCCCGATCGGCTCGTCGCGCGGGCGCATCACGCAGCACCGCCTTTCGCCGCCGCCGGCGGCATGAACCGCACGACGACCCCGAGCCGGCGCAGCTCGCGCAGCGCCTCGGCGGCACGCTCGTAGTCGCGTTGTTTTCTCGCGCGGTCGAGCACGAGGAACCACGCGCCGGCGTCGTCGCGATAGTCCGTCTGGGGTGGGGGGGCGGGCTGGGGTCGTCGCGTCTGGCGGGTGCGCACCGTGTCGTCTCCGTGTACTGGCCTCACCACATCGGGCCGGACACGACAGCGACGCGACACGCCGACGGGCGATCCGATCGGCGAAAACAGGGGTTTTTGAAAAATCGACGCGACAAAAAAGACGACACGATTCCGCCGGCGGTCAGTCGCCTTCGGCCTCGATTCGGCCGTCGCGCTTCGAGCCGCGGGGCGGCGGCGCGCCATTCGAGCGCTTCAGGAATTCGCGTTTGTTGGAGCGCTGAAGCGTTCGCACGCTCACGCCGACGTGCCTCGCGAGCTGCGTCATCGTCCAGTCGGGATGATCCCGACGCGCCAGCAGCGCGCGGTCGATCGGCGCCAGTTCGTCGCTTCGGCCGCCCGCCGCTGGCGGCGCGTTCGTCGGCGCGCCCCGCAAGTCATGCTCCGCGGACCGTCGCCACGCCCGCAGGCAATCCAGCAGATCCGCCACGACGCGCGGCGGGTCCGGGTGCTCGTATCGCTCGACGGCTTCACGCACCGCGTCGCCGGCCCGCCCGGCGAGCCGTTGGCGCGACAGCAGCGCTTTGCCGGCGCCGCCGCGCGGATAGCGCCAGTGCACCGAAAGGCAGTCCCACCCATCGACCACGTCATGCACGTACTCGACAGGGCGCGGAATCCTCAGCTCGTCGGCGACTTCGCCCAGTTCGAAGGCGAGCGGCCGCGCCAGCGCCAACGCACGATCGGCGCGCGACGGGCGCGCGTCGGCCAAGTCACCCACGAATTCATCCAGCAAACGCAACCAACGCGCGGGCGCGCTCGGGGGCGGGCGCTTCGGCATGGGGGGTTCTCGGTTTCGCGGTGGGCTTCTGGATCGCGAATCCCGCCCGGCGCCGAAGCTCACGAAGCACGCCGGGCGGGACCGAGAGATTCAGACCGCCGGCGGCCGCGGGCGCCGCCGGCGGGGGCGAAAGGAGACTCAGAGTACGGCCGGCTCGGCGCGCAGCACGGACGGCGCCGCCGCGCCCGGCGACTCGACGCCGAGCGCGTGCCACCATCGGACCGCCCCGGCGCGACGACGTTCGACCGCGTCGCGCGCGATTGCGGCCTGCTGCCCGGTGTCGCGCGTCCGGCCTTGGGCGAGAAGGGCCTGATCCTGGGCAGCTTTTAGGGCCGCGCCCAGCTCTTCACACCGCGCAACCAACTCGCGGTAGGCGCTCTTCGCCGCGGCCGCCGCGGCCTCGCGCTCGGCGATCAGCGCAGCGGCCTCCGCGGCGCGCTCGATTTCCGCGAGCGCTTCGGCGTCGGCGGCCACGTCCGCGAGCGATCGGCCCAGCTCGGCCGCGAGCACCTTGAGCTGCTTCGCGTCGCCGGCCTTGGGCGTCTCGCGCCGGGCGAGAATCTCCGCGTATTCGAGTGCGGCGGCCGCGCGGCCGGCCGCGGCCAGGTCGTGCAGCTCGGCGAGCAATCCGGGGGCGTGCTCAGGCATGGCGGCGCCCCTCCAGGAAGGCCTCGACGGCGTCGATCGCGTAGTACTTCCGCCAGCCGACGAAGACCGGCGGCAGCTCGCCGCGCAGGTTCCACAGCTCGCCGGGCGTCACCTTCAGCAGGACCGCCACGTCGCGCGCGTGCAACAGCCCGCGCGGCGCCGTCGGCACGTACTCCGCGCGGATCGGCCCGCCGCTGTCGCTCTGCTTGATGCGCACTTGCCCGCGGGACAGATTCTGAAACGTCGTTGCCACCTCCGAATCTCCTTCCGGCGCCTCTCTGGCGCCTCAATCGTACCCTGTCGTCGTGACGCCGGCCCGCGCGTGCGAGCCGAGCCTGAATCGTTCGCCGCTCCGGGGGCGGCGGGTGCGGACCCAAAAATCCGCGGCGCGCATTCCCGCCCGCCGCGGGCGCTGACACCCGCGAACCGCGCACGCCCCGTTTTCCCTGTCCCGGCGGGCGATCCGACCGCCGATCGCCGCTCCGGGGGCGGCGGGTGGGGCGTGGGGCGGTGGGGCGTGGGGCGGTGGGGCCCCAAAAAACCGCGGCACACATTCCCCCAAACCCCGGGCCGATTTACCCGCAGCTTGGGGGGGGGCGTGGGAAGGACCCGTCGGTTTTTCGGCTCGGGTCACAGCGCGAATCCCCGCTGCTGGGGCGGCCGCCGGCTCAGTTCGACGATGGTCTGTCGGATGCGCTCGACGGCGTCGCGCAGGTCCTTCGTCTGTTCCCGGATTGCTCGGGGAAGGGAATCCGCCGTTGTGCTCGCGGCCAGCCCACGGAAGCGCTCGTCGACGACGACGGCTTCGACGCTTGGGCGGGCGGGCCGCTCACCGGCCGAACCGCGCAGCGTCTTCGCCAGCTCGCCGCGCTCCAGCTCGTCCAGGATCGCGCGTTGCTCGGCGTTCACGTCCTCACGGGCGCGCCGGTAGCGCTCGACGATTCGGATCTGCTGGGCCTCCAGCTCGCGACCGACTTCCTCCATGCGGGCCGCCGCAAGCTCGGCGGCGAGCGACTCTGTGTCGCTCTGCTGCTGGAGCTGGTCGCGCAGCGCGGCTTCGCGTTGGTTCGCCGCTTCGGCTTGTTCCTGCCGGGCCTTGCGTGCGGTTTCGGCGATCGCCTCGCGCTCGCGGGCCGCAATCTGCTGCATGCCGACGACGCCGATCGTTTGCTCCGCGTCGCTCATGCGTCGCAGCTCGGCAGCCGGCACGCCCTTTCGGGCCGCGGCGGCGCGCTTCTCCGCCAGGTCCGACAGCCGAAATTGCAACGCCAGCCGCTCGCGCTCGAAGTCGTTCACCGTTGCCGCGAGCCGGGCCTCGCGCTCGAGGTTCGCCGCCGATTCGCGGCCCGCGGCGATCGTCTTCGCGATATCGAGCGTGCGAGCGCGTTGCAGCTCGCGCATCCGTTCGGCGTGGGCTTCGGCGCGTTCTTCCTCGCCGGCGGCCACGTCGCGCCACAAATTCGAAAACGTGACGAGTTCATGGCCGATGATGGGGATTCGCTCAAGCGCGTCGGCGGCCTGGGTCCATTCGCCGCGCAGCGCGTGCGCCAAGGGAACCAGCCCGGCGCTCGCCGCCTTGAAGCCGGCGATCGCCGTCGCCGCCTTCACGGCGCCGCCGGCGAACCGTTCGAAGCCGCCGTCGCCGATCACGGATTGCCGAGCCGCACGCGCCCGGAAGTCGTTCAACGTCCGCTCGGCGGCGCGCGTGCCGTCTTCGACCTTGTTCCGCGCCGCAATCACGACTTCGACGAGTTTCTCAGCCATTTTCGGCCCTTTCAGTATCAGCCGCGGACGCGGCCGGGTCCGGCCGGGTGACGGTCTGGAGTATCTCCAGGTCCCGCCGCCGGCGCTCCAGCTCGATGCGGTCGCTCCAGGTCTGCACCACGTCAACAACGAAGCGCAGGTCGTGGATGCGCAGTCGGACGCCGACACCCACCAGCCGGACCAGCAGCCGCGCCCGCGCGATCATTTGGTGCCCGCGAGTTCGTCGATTGCGTCGCACACTGCCGTGTCGAGCGCAACCAAACGAGCAATCACACCACAGCGGACACACGCGTCGCAATCATCGGAACGATCCCCATCGGCGAGCGCGCTCAGCAGAACGGAGCAAGCCGACGCGTCCAGGTGTCTGGCCGCAATACGCGCGATCAGCGCGCAGCGGGCGCAGCCGTCCGTCATCGGGGCGTCGGCGTCGGTCAGAGTCTCGCGCAGGGTCGGAGCTTCCATCGTGGTCATGGGTTCATCCTCTTTCGGGGGCATGGATGAGCGCGAGCACGCGCTCGCGCGTCTCAGCGGGGAGATTCGGCCACGCGCGGAGCACTTCGGCGAGTTCTGGATCGCCGATTGTAGCGCCGCGCGCAGCGCGCTCGTCGGTGGGGTTCGGACGTCCGGGGCGCAAGTCGTTTCGGCCGCGGGCGCTTACGGAAGCGTCGCCGGCGAGCGGTTCGAGTCCTGTAACGCCCATTCTTTCACTTCTAGACACGCTAGCACTCGCGTTGATACGCGCGATTCCGCGAGAATCCCCGACGTTCTCGGTTTCGTCGTGCGCTCGCTCGCGCCCGTCCGCGTGCGTCCGCTGCAGCGCATTTCGCAGCGCTTCGCCGCCGGCCGCCGCCGCCTGAAAGTGTGCGTCGCGCGTCTGGAGGTAGTGCCGGGCCGCGATCAGCGGCGAATGCCCTACCCAGCTCGCGACCACGTGCGCTGGGAACCGGTCGCACCAGTCGGTTTCGCAACTTGACCGCAGCGCGTGAAACAGCCGCGGCCACGGCTTCAACCCGGCCCGCGTGATAATCTTCGTGAACGTCGTGCGGAGATTCTGCCCATGCGACCGGGCCAGCCGCGGCGCGACCAGCTCCGCGCCTTCGGGCGCCGCATCGAACGCCCATCCCCCTGTGCTCTTTCGCCAAGTACGCGCGGCGTTGTTGGGGTGATTCTCGCGGGGATCCCGCGCTGTCGACGCTTCCCGCCGACGCTTGTCGGTTGCCGCGCGTACGCGCTTTGCCGCGCGCCCGCACGGCCTGGCACATCCTGAGGCGTGGCGCTGCAAGCGGGAGCCTAATTCGCTCGCTCCCCCGGCGCGCCCGTCGAAAAAACAACCAGGGCGCAGCTTGCGCTGCGCCCCGGTGCTGTCGTGTCAAAACTCTTCGATCGCGCCGGCCGCTGAGCCCTACGCTCGCGGCGTAGTAGTTGCCGCCGACGCAGGCCGCGCGCGACGCTAATCGCTGCGGCTTCACGCGCGCCCGTGCCGTGTGTGGCGTCGGCTTTTTTTTTCGCGCGAGCGCCGCGTATTGCGTCGGCCTTCGGCACACCAGCGGCGTGTGGGGCGCCGGCTTCACGCTCCCGAGCCGCCCTACCGCCGCGCCTTCTCGCTCCCGCGCCGCGTCTACGGCTGCGGCTTCACGCTGGTCGGCGTTGCCGTCGGCGTCGCGCCGCTTGCCGGCTCATCGGGGATGAGCGTCGGCGCGGGGTTCAGTTCGCCGCCGGGGTTGACCACGTCGTAGCGGATGGTCGCCGCCTGGCGTTCGATCCCGACCATGTCGG
>JBFXAM010000116.1:0-14487 GCA_050184295.1 Phycisphaerae bacterium
CCCGGCGAACAGAGCTACGTAGGGTGGAAACTCGTGCTCAACGGGAAGGAGGATCCGTACGGGCTCAATCTCGGTGAGATTCTGAACTTCCTCATCGTCGCGGCGGCGCTCTTCCTCTTCATCGTGAAATTCCTCGGGTGGATCATGAAGGCGAAGAAGCAGGAGGCGGCCGCACCCCCGCCTCCGCCTCCGCCCACGCGCGAGGAGCAGCTGCTGACTGAGATCCGCGACCTGCTGAAGAAGGCCTGAGCACGACTGGCACGGCGCGGGCGCGGCGCCCTGCGCGGATCGGCGCACGCGCCCAGCATGCCACGGCGCGCGCACGCGATGGGGGCGAAATTCGGGCTGAGGGTCGCCCGGTGTGCGCCCCGGTCAGCACGCTCCCGCGACGCGGCGTTGTCGGGTATGGTGGTGGCGCGCGAGCGGCGGCGGTTCGTGTGCGGCAGCGACGTCCGGGCGCACCCGCGCGTCGGTGCGCGGCGGGCCGGCGTGCGGAGCACGATCGGCCCACGGCTGAACGGCGCGCGGCTTTGTGACGACCCCTTTAAGTCGGAAAGGTCAATCGCCATGGCGTGGCTCTACACGATCCCTCTGCCCGGCGTCCTGCTGATCATCTACAACGTGCTGCTCTTCGGCGGCGGCGACATGGGCAGCCGACTGGCTGGCGAGATGTTCGCGGTGCAGTTGATCTCCGGCGCCAACTGGAGCGTTTCGCTCGCCGAGCTGCTGCTCGGTCTCGGCGTCGTGCTGCTCTATGTCGAGATGGTCAAAGCGACGCGCACCAGCGCCCAGTCGATCGTCGATCACCTCTTTTCACTCGGCGTTTTCGTGGTCTACCTGATCGAGTTCATCGTCGTCGCCGGCTGCGGGAACTCGACTTTTCTGATCCTCGGATTGATGGCGCTGCTCGACGTCATCGCCGGCTTCACGATCTCGATCGTGTCCGCGCGGCGCGACCTGGCGTTCCAACCACCGGTCGGTTGACCGCGCCGCCGCGGGGTAGCGACCCGCCGGGCCGGCTCGCGCCGGGTGTAGCGCCGGCAACACCGGATGCCGGCAAACACGGCGACCGGTCCGCGTCGACCGAGAAAACCCCCGGCCGACGATCGCGATACCGCGCGATCGTCGGCCGGTGTGTTTCAAGTCCTCAGCCGCTGCCGGTCAACGCGGGCGCGGCGAAGCATCGAACGTGACGCGCCAACCGTGCGGCGGGCGCGGACCGGCTTACGGCCCGGCGAGCAGCGCGACGAACGGATCGATGTCGAAGTTGTTGACCACGCCGTCGTTGTTGACGTCGCCGTTCAGGATGTTGCAGCCTGGGAACGTCGCCGCGTAGGCCGCCGGATCGGTCAGCGCCAGCACGAACGGGTCGATGTCGAAGTTGTTAAGCAGCCCGTCGCAGTTCATGTCGCCGACCACGGCACCGCACTCATCCGGGATGTCGTCCGCGTTCGCGTCGGTCGAGCGCCCGCTGGCGATGTCGTCGCTGTCGACGATGCCGTTGTTGTTGCAGTCGTCGAGCACCAGCTCGCAGCCGAGCCGCAGGACGGTAAACGCATCGACGCCGGCCTCGACGACCGAGTTGTTCGGGTTGTCGACGGCGACGAAGCGGACGCGCATGTTGGCGGTCTGGGGCAACAGGTCGGGGATGTTCACCTCGACCGTGACCCAGCTGGCGGCGTGCGAGACCGTTTCGATCGGCGTCCAACTCGCGCCGCCGTTGTTCGAGATTTCAACCACCATTTCGTCGCGCTCCGCGGGAATCGCGTTGTCGTCGTTGCTGTACCAGCGCGAATAGCGCAGCGCGAACGGCGGGCCGCCGCTGACGTCAAACGCCGGCGACGTGAGGACCGTCGGTCCGCCGTCGACGTCGGAGTTGCCCGCGACGTTGTCGGTGATGTAGCACTGCCCCGAGCCGTCGGCGTCCGCCGCCGGCGCTCCGCGCGTGCCCCCTTCGGGCAGTCCGCGGACCCACGGGCCGTCGGTCAGTGCCGTGTTCGTCACGGTCCAGCCGAGATCCGTCTCAAAATTGTCACCGAACGCCACGATGCTCTGCTGCACGGTCGCCGCGTTCAGCGTGGCCGGCGCGCCGGCGGGATACGTCACCACGCCGACGGTCGCGCCTTCGACGGCGAAGTAGAACTCCGGCGTGGCGCCGCACACCGGCGGCGGCAGTGTCGCCGCATAGGTCTGCCCACCCGCGGGTGTCAGCGGCGTCGACAGAAACGCGCCGCCGCCGTAGCGGAAATGCACCTGTGCACTGCCGGGCACGAGCGTGTCGTTCACCACGCGAATCTGCACCGACACGTTGCTCGCCACGCCCGGCTCCATGACGCTCGGAAGCGCCCCGATCGGAATGATGTCGATGTCCGGCGGGAAGTTGATCGGCGCGGAGGAGACCAGCGAGTAGGGCTGCGGGCCTTGCGGCACGTTGAATCCGACCACTTCGACCGTCCACGTGCCGGCGGGCGGGTTCGCCACGAGCACCTGCTCGATGTTGTTCACATGATCAGCGCCGGTTTGCACGGCATTCGCGCTCGGGACGGCCGGATTCAGCGTCCATACGAATCGCTGTGTGTCCGACGGATCGCGCACCACCAGATCCAGGTCGTTCACCAGCGCGGGGTCGGCGTTGGCGGCCGCGGCCACGTCGTCCCACGCAATCATGATGCGCAGATCGCTGGCGCCCGGCGGGACGACGACGTTGTACGTGTCCGAAGTGCCCTGGCCCGCAGTCGCTTCCGTCCAGTTGCCCGAGCGCATCGCGTCGATCGCCGCCGGTGCGCGCATCGAGCCGTAGCCGAACTGGTAGTCCGGCCCCGGGTTTCCGAGATCGACCGCGGTGTTCGCGAAGAACACCTTCAGCGTCGAGTTGCGCGGGTCCGGCAGACCGGGATACTGCACACGGAAGTCCTGAAGCAGCAGGGCGGCGACGCCGCACGCCGTCGGCGACGCCATCGATGTGCCGCAGAGCACCGAGTAGGAGGTGTCGCTCGTGGCGCTCGCGGACGTGACGCCGTTGTCGCCACCGGCCTGGCAGCCGGGCGCGCAGAAGTCGGGCTTGAGCCGGCCGTCGTCCGTCGGCCCCCAACTGCTGAACGTGGTCATCGAGTCGTCGTTCGCGTTCACCGCGCCGATACAGAGGTGATTCTTCGCGCCCGCCGGCGGAGCGGAGCTGCGATAGTCGCCGACGCCCTCGACGTCGCAGCGCGAACCCTGCCGCTCGTTGCCGGCCGCCCACACGATCCGGAACGGCGCGCCGAGGCTGCCGCGAACGATGTTGTCGATGACGCCATCCGTCACCCCGTAGTCGCCTTGGATCGTGCAGCTGAAGCCGTTGGTCTCGGTGTTCGTGCCGATCGAGTTATTGGCGATGTCGGCGCCGTCCGTGTTGATGGCGCTCGTGTAGTCCGCAACGATGTCGCCGGGGTTCGTGTACAGAAACGTCCCGCCGCCGCTGAACTGGAATCCGTACGAAACCAGCGTCACCGCGGGCGCCATGCCGCGGTTCGCGCCGCCGCTGGCGGCGCCGCTGCCGCCGATCGTCGCCGACACGTGCGTCGCGTGCGTCGCGATGCTGGTGGTGTCGCGCCGCGTGAGCCGGCCGCCGAAGTCCTGATGCGTGTTGCGGGCCGTACCGCCGTCAAAAACCAGCACCGTCACGCCGCTGCCGTCGAGGCTGTAAGGCGGCGCCTGCGCCACGTCGGCTTGCGTCAACGCGCGGTTCTGTGTGTTGGTCTCGCTCAGCGGCGGCAGCGGCGGCTCGATCCACTGCACCGATCCGTCCGCGGCCAGCGCCGCGATCGCGCTGCGCGGCAGCTCGATCACCAGGCCGTTCACAGGTCGGATCGTGTCGCGGATGACCGCGTTGTGTGCGAGCGCCGCCCCCATGCCCTGCTGATCGAGGTCCACGTCCGGGTGGAAGACGACGTAGGCGCCCACGATCGGCTCGCCGTTTGCGGTCTGCCCGACGATCGAGTACGGCGGCGTTTCGCCGGCGACGAAGATCGGGTGAAGTTTCCAGTTCGTCTGAATGTCGTTGATCGAGGTCAGCGTCGCAACCTTCGCGATCACCGCCGCGTCCGCGTCCGGCGCGAGCGAGGCGAAGAACGCCAGATCGCCGACGTAGTTCAGCAGGTGTACGCCGGCGGCAGTCAGCTCGGCACGCGTCTCATCGGCCACGGGGGCGTCGAACTGCACAAGCACACGGTGCACGTCAGCACCGAGCGCCAGCGTGCGATCCAACTGGGCAGACTTTTCCGCGGGCGTCTGCACAGGCAGCACGGCGTGCCCGCTTCGGAAGCGCACCGTCGCCGCGTTCGCGGTGGGCAGCGCCGCACTTGCGGCCAGGAGTCCGGCGATCGCAATAATGCGCAGCGCGGTCGGTCGAAAATCGGATGGCTCGTCGGGTCGGATCAGCATGAGCTTCCTCGGTTTGCAAGGCCTGTGAGAGTCCGGAACACGGGGGCGGGACAGACCCCTGTCAGCGCATGTCGTTGACTCTATCAGGTTGCGGCGTCGCGAGGAATGGCGTTTTTGGGCAGGGTCTGATAATGAGGGTGCGCCCAGGCTTTCGGTTTGCGTTCGACCGCACGCCGCCCATCACCAGAATTGCCAGTCCCGGGCCGCCAGCACGTACACGTACAAGAACAGGTTGGTGAACGCGTGCACCAGCACCAGGAACAGAATGCTCTTCTTCCAGTAGAACAGCCCGTTGAACGCGAACCAGCAGAAGATGCTGATCAGCCAGTTCGACGGGTGCTGAAGCGTCGACAGCAGCGACGTTCCGAGGAACGAACGCCAGCTGAACGTGCCCAGCGGCACACGCTCAAAGTCGTCCCAGCGAATGAGCGCGCGCAACAGGAACGCGCGCCAGAACAGCTCCTCGACGATCGGAACCGCCGTGCACGCCACCGCCACCTTCAGCACCGCGGTCACCCAGAACTCGGTTGCGTCAGTCCAGATCGTCGTGGGATCTTGGAATTCGCCGGCGGTGAACAGCGGCAGCGGAATGTGCATCGGAACGCCGAGCCGGTTGAACACGTGTTGCCCGCCCGCCCACAGCACCGCGCACGCGGCGCCCGCCGCAATCGCCAGCAGCAGGTGTGGCCTACCCAAGGGCGGCAGGTGTTTTCGCACCAGCCAGAACACGGCGAGGGATCCGGCGCCGCGCAGAATGTGCGAGAGCCAGCGCGCCTGGGTGTCGAACGGCTCGATGCTCTGAAGCGCCAGCAGGAGCAGGTAGGCGAGGTAGGGCGCCATCAGCGCCATGTCCGGCCGCTCGCGAAGCCAGCCGTCGAGCTGCGTTCTCCACAAGGGGCCGGCGTCGGGTGTGGGGCGCGAGCGAGACGGGTCGTCCACGAAGTGGTTCTCCAGGCGTAGCCGGGGCGCGCAACACGCTGTCTGATCGGCCGGCCGCGCAGCCTAACCTGAGTCCGCGGGACGTGTCTAACGCAGCGGCGGCGACTGCGCGCGGGCGGCGATCCGCTCGCGGAGCATGTGCCGTGCGCGGGCGGTTTTCGGTCGCGGGTCGACCTTGCGCGCGTGGCAGCGGCCTTCGGAATCCTCAGCGCAAGGCGGGGGCTGGGGGTGCGGACCGGCGCGGGGGGAGCTCGAAACGCCGTGACCTGCCGTTGGCGCGGCGGGCTCTGATGGCCGCCAGCAACCGCGCGTCGGCGCAGCGCGTTCGGACGGCGGGCGCCGCCCGGTGCATCCGCCGCGCCCGCGCGCCGTCGAACGCGTCGGGTAGAATGTCACACGATGACCGCCACTCCCTCGCGTCAACGGTGTGTCCGCCGCGCATTCGGGACGTGCATTGCGTTCGCGCTGTTTCTTGTTCTTCCGGCCGGCCCAGCCGCGGCGGCGGCGCCGCCGGGGACCGTGCTCGCTGCCGAGCAGCAGGCGTTTCTCGACAAGCTCTCGCTGGCCCGCGCGCGAACGGAGCTGCGGGAGCGCGTCCACGCGTTGCGACTGCGCCACGACGTGACGATTGGGGTGTGGGCGGAGCGCGACGTAGAGCGCGACCGCGCGCTGCGGCAGTGGCTGCGCGCGCGGCCGCGGCACGGCACAGCGCGGCGCTACTCGGATCAGACGGGCGAGAGCGATGTGCGCGTCGAACCGCACGAGTTGCGGGAGTTCCTCACCGACCTGCGGCAGCGCTGCTCCGGCGACGACGCCGACGCGATCAAGCCCGAGACCATCACGGAAGCGGCGCGCGACTGGCCGATCGTGTGGGCGACAGGCAGCGCGGCACTGGGGGAGCGCACGAGCGAAGCCAAGCCCGTCGGCTGGGACGACGTGCGGCTCGAAGGGTTGCAGGTCGTGCGCCGCGCTGCCGAAGCGGACGCGCTCGCCGAGTTGATCACGCGCGCCGGCCGGCTGAAAGTCACCAACGCGCGAAGGCTGAGCGAGTTTCTCGATTCCAGCGACGAGCTGCGGGCGGCGGTCCGCGCCGCCATCGAGAAAACCGCGACGAAGCAGGTCGACTTCGCGCCCGATCAGGTCGCCGTCGCGGAGGCGTCGCTCGGCATCACCGATTTGATGCGCATTCTCAGCACGGCGTGCGAACAGCAGTACCAGGGTGAGAGCTTTCGCGCCGCCGACTTCCGCGAGATGACGCTGATCAACGAGCATGTCGAGCTGCGCGGCATCGGACTGGCGTCGCCGCCGCCGCAGTATCGGATGACCCCCGAGTTCCAACTGATCGAGCTCGACGCGCCCGGCTGGATCCACACGACCGCCGACGCGGTCGGACGCTTCGACGCGACCGACGATCCGAGCCTCGACACGAACGGCCGCATCCAGGCGGCGCGGTGGACCGCGCTGGACGGATTGCGACGCAACATCGAAGCCCTTGCGGTGCGCAAGGACGTGACGCTGGAGCAGTTTCTCGCGATGCGGCCGGAGCTGAAGGATGACGTGGTGGTGTTTCTCAGCGGCGCGCGGCTCGTGAACGCGCCGAAGGCCGGACCCGAGGACATCGTCGAAGCGCGCGTGGAGCTGCCGCTGGCGAAGCTGTGGGACATCGTGCGTCGCGGCATGCGAACGATCGAGGTCGAGCCGGCGGAACTCGCGACCACGCGCCCCGCGACCGAGCCGGAGCGAACGCCGCGGGTCCGTGAGCCGGCAGTGGCGTCGGACGCGCCCGATGAGCGGCCGGCGCGGCTCCCGCCGCGACCGTCGTCGCCGGCAACCCAGCCGGGCGCAGCGAAGCCGTAGATGCGACAGTCGCGATCGTGCGCGGGGAGACGAGGCCAATGACTTCGAGATCACCGATCGACGCGTGGGCGCTGCGATGTGTTGCGGGCGCCGTGATGCTCAGCGCGATGTCCGCGAGCGGCGTGCGCGCGCAGGATTCGCCGCCGCCGCGCGATGGCGCCACGGGCGCGGCCGAGGCGCGCGTCGTGCGGGTGACGGTCGCGGGTCGCAGCCGCGACGACGCGCTGAAGCAGGCGTTGCGCCGAGCGCTGGAGCAGGCGGCGGGCGGACAGATCGACGCGCGCTCGGACACCCGCGACGGTGTGCTGCTTCGCGGCTCGATCTACAGCCAGGCGAGCGCCATCGTGCGCGACTACCGCGTGCTCGAAGAGCGCCCAAGGAGCGACGGCGTGGAGCTGACGGTCGAGGCGACGGTGCGGCCCGGCGCCGTGGCGAGCGCCTGGGCGGAGCTCCAGCACGTGCTCGATCAGCTCGGCCGGCCGAAGATCATGGTTTGGATCGACGAGACGATCGACGGTCGCCGGGCGCGCGAGTCCATCGTCGAAAGCCGCATCGAGCAGATGTTCCTCAAGGCGGGCTTCGACCTCGTCGAACGCAGAGCCGTCGCGGAGCTGCGCACGCGGGAGACGGCCGACGCGCTGGACGAGCAAAATGCGGCCCGCGCCGCGCAGCTCGCCAAGGATGCCGGCGCCCACATTCTGATCCGCGGCGCGGCGAGCGCCGACCGCGCGGGGATCGCCGATCTCTACGGCGTTCCGGCCCCGCACTACAACTGTACGGTGCAGGCAAAGGTCTACGCCGCCGACAGCGGCCGGCTGCTGGCGAGCGAGTCGCTGCCCGTGACGCGGGCCGGGGCGCGCGGCGACCGCGAGTACAGCCCGCAGGCGGCGGCGGCGGCGCTCGCTCGGGCCACGTTTCCCGATGTGGACACGCCGCGCCGGGAACCGCCGCTTGCCGACCGGCTTTTTTCCGCCGTGATGGAGCAGTGGTCGACGCAGCTCACGACGGGCGGCGACATCGACCTGGAAGTCGAAGGTCTCGACTTCCGCGGCTTCGCCGAGTTGCGCAAGACGCTCGCCGATCTGCCCGGCGTGCGCTCGGTCGACGGCGACTTCGCCAAGGGCATCGGATCGTTCCGCATCAAGGCTCAGCTCACGGCGGCCGCCCTCGCCGAGCGTCTGGCGGCCCGCCCGTTCGACGTGCAGCTCGAAGTCGTGGAGCTCAAGCCGACGCGGATTGTCGCGAAAAGAGTCGGGCCGTGAGACGCGCGGGCGCGCCGCCTACGGAGAAGCGTCCGCCGCCGCCAGCGCGCCGCGATAGCGGTCGAGCGCCGCGCGCACCTCGCGTGCGCGTGTCCCCTTGCACAGATCGAGCGCGCGCTCCTGGAGCTCGACCGCTCCGCGCACGTCGCCGTTCTCGAACTTCGCGCGCGCCAGCGTATCGACGATCATCCAATTCTCCGGCGCCTGCTCACACGCGCGCGTCGCCCAACGCAGTGCGACGCGGTTCAAACGGCCGGCGAAGCGCGGCTCGGTCAGCAACGCCCACGCGAGGTTGTTGAGCTCCATGGCGTCGTCCGCGTGGCGTTGCGCCAGCTCGTCGACGAGCGCCGCCGCGGCGTCGATCCGCCCCGCCCCGAGCGCCGCCTGCACCCGCGTCAGCCGCTCGTCGTCTGTTTCGTCCGCGTCCGCCGGCCGCCGGTCGCGTTCGGCCAGCGCGTCATCCGAACGCCGCGCCGCCACGATCTGCCGGGCGCGGCTGCGGGTTTCGCCGCGGCCGCGCTCCTCGATCAGTTTCTGCGCGACGAGGTCGCCGACACGCGGAATGCCCGTCACCACCGCCGACACGCGGAACAGCGTGTCCGAGTGATCGACGACCAGCGCGCCCGCCGTGTCGCTGAGCGCGTTCAGGAACGGCTCGGCTTCGTCCAGTTCGCGCGCCGGAATGTAGAGCCGCGCGAGCTGCGCGCAGCGCCCCGCGTGAACCACCGCCGCGATCGTGCTCGTGGCGCTGATCCGCTGCATCGAGCGCTGCATCGTCTCGTCGTTGCGCACGGACTGGTTGGCGCGCCGGGCGGCGAGCGAGCGCTCGACCGCGCCGCGCGTCAGCGCGACGTAGAATTCGTTGCCCGTCGTCGCCGTGTACACGCTGATCCGCTCCGGAAACGTGTATCGCCGCACCGACACGCCGCCGACGTCCTCCGCGGCCCCCTCCAGCGCGCCGGTCCCCGCCGCCAGGCTCGCGATGCCGAGCATCTGCGACCACATCGCCTGCGTGCGCCCGGGGTCGCGGACGGTGAACACGAGCGCCGCGTCCGGCAGCGGCACGCCGCCCGACTTCGCGCGCTCGGCCTCCGGCGGCAGCACGTACGCCGCGTATCCGACGATGTTGCCGAACACCTCCCGGCCCAGGTCGAGCAGCGTCACGATCGGGGGTGCGGCGGCAGCGTCGCGCTCGGCGGGGGCGCCGCCGAAGCGCGACGGCGCTTCGTTCAGCGCGCCGATGACGAAGCCCGCGACACCCGGTGGGATCGCGCGCAGCGTCGCCTCGGGAATCGCCGGCGTGCGCAGCAGGTTGTACACGAGGTTGCGATGCCCCTCGGCAAGCCGCAGCGAAACGTCGAGAAAGAGCCCCTCGGCGTTTACGCCGACGCGCCCGCTCACCGCGTGCAGGCTCGCGGGATCGAGCAGCGCGTGCGCGATCTGCGCTTCGCGGCTTTCCGACCCCGCCGCCGCGAGCCCCGCCTGGATCAGCGGCGCCAGCGGCTTGGCGTGGACACAGAAGAACAGCAGCGCGGAGTCGCGATCGCGCAGTGTTTCGGCGTAGGCGGCGTTTCGGGCGAGCGATTCGTCGTCCTTGCCTTGCAGCCGCGCGATCGCGTCCTCGATCTCGTCGCGTGTGTCGCTGGCGATGATGAGCTTGCGCGTGAGCGTAACGAAGACTTCGTCTTCGATCTGGAACGTCGGGTAGCCGCCGATCGGCGGCACGACGGTCGCCGCCGCCGGTAGCGCCGACTCGATCAGCCCGCGGATGATCTCGACGCGCCCCGGGTGCAGCACCGCAATGCCCGACGGCCGTTCGCGCTGCGGGTCGAATCCGGTCAGCGCGACCGCCGCGCCGCGGATGCCGAGCACCTCGCGGACCAGCTCGGGACTGATCGCGACGCGGTTGCCGCTCAGCTTCACGAGCTGGTCGCGGTCGAGGGCCAGCCCGAGTTTCTCAAGCAGCGCGACCAACTGCTCGCCGGGGCGATTCAGCTCGACGTACGCGATCGGCTCCGGCGGCATCAGCGCCGCGAAATCGACAGCCTGAAGCTCCTCACGACATGCGGCGAGGCGCGTCTGCGCCACGCCGCGCAACTCGGCGTCGGCGCCGCGTTCCGCGATCACTTCCTGGTAGAGCTTCGCGGCGGCCTCGTAGTTCTGCTGCTGGTGCTCGAGGTAGTACGCGCGATACAAGCGCTCGCTCGCGTTTTGTCCGAAGCCGGTCGCCGGCGCCAGGATCGCACCGAGCAGCGCGGCGGTGACGGCGCGACACCGCAATGTCATGGACCGTTGCGAGGCGGGATGCGGGACGGGAAGCATGTTGAGTCTCCGGTGAAAGGCGTCGACAGGCAGCGGCGCACGCAGCGTCCACTCCGTCGGTCGCGCGGCGCGCGACCGGTCGCCCCGACCGGGTCGAAAAAGTCGGGCTGGACGTCTGCGACTGCCTCAGCGAATTCGGGTCGAAAGAGCGGATATTCGGCCAGCCGCGAGAAGAGACACGCCAGGGCGGGTCTTGTTAGGCGGCGGCGGCGGGGAAATTTCTGGTCTGGCACGCTGATTGCAGGGATAATTTGCCGGGGCGGAAAGCCGCGCGTCGCGACGGCGGGCCCCCCGACCGCGGCGCGCGATCCGAAAGGAGCATCCAGCGATGTACCGAACCGTGCTTTCTCGCGCAGGTCGTTTTCTGATCAGCACTTGCGTGATATTCAGCGCCGCCGCGATCACTCTCGGCGATGCCTGGCCCATGAAACACCGCGACTACCACCACACCGGCCGCGCCGACTTTGTGGTCCCGTCGGAACGGCTCAACAACACGTTCTTCGACATTCCCCGCTGGCAAACGCCCATTCCCGGCTCACCCAGCAACGGCAATATCGACAGCGGCTCGATGGTCTTTTTCGACGGCGCGGGTCCGGGAGGGGCTGATCTCGTCGTTGCAGGATATCACTGGCCGAAGGGCGTCCACGGCATGAACCGCCACAACGGCCGCGTCTTCTGGACCGGCAATCCCGCCGGCGGCGAGACAATCGGCTCGATGACGCCCGCGTTCGCCAACAATGGCACGTCGATCTACGTCGTCAACGATGCCACCGCCAGTACGTCCTTTCCCAACGGACACCCGCTGATGGCGTTCGCGTCGACCAGCGGGCCGGCGAGTTTCCGGCACAACGGCCTTGACCCCGATCCGAGCCGCCTCGGCATGCACTCGCCGACGGTCGCGCCCGACGGCCGCATCTTTCTGCACGCGTGGGTCGATCGTCCCTACGGCGCGACCGATCTCGGCACGCGCCTTTCGCAGACCTGGGCGGCGTCGACTGCCAGCGACAGCGGCCTGAGCGAGCCATCGCTCTATCTCGACGCCGGACAATTGCGCGTCGTCGCGACGGGTCGCAGCGGCCGCGTCTGCATGTACAACGGCGCGACCGGCGCCCAGCTCTGGAACGCCGTGACGCCGACGATTGACGCGACGCCGACGATCGATCCGGCGAACGGAAACATCTACGTCGGCGCCGGCGACGCCGACATCTGGGTCGTGGGCCTCGACAAGAACGGCCAGCCGCTCTGGGGCGGGCAGCCCGCGGCGCTCGTTTTCGATCACCTGCCCGGCGTCACTAACGCGCAACGCGCCCAGTCGGCCGGCTGCCTCAGCCACGACGGCGGCACCTATTACTTTCAAACCAATAGCCAGGCCGGCGACGGCAGACTCTACGCCCTCGACACCGCCACCGGCGCCCCGCGCTGGAGCTATCCGACCAACAGCCGCGGCTGGGAGTTTCACGCCGCGTCGCCGATCGTGACGCCCACCGGCGTCGTGATCGTCGGCAACAACGATGGCGACACCTACTTCGCGATCCGCGACAACGGCTCGTCCGCGACGCTGCTCGACACGCTCGCGGTTCACGCAACCGGCGTCGCGCGCGCCACACCGGCGCTCTCCGCCGACGGCAAGCTCTACCTGCCGTTGCGCACGACGTGGACCGCTAGCAACGGCGACGGCGACATCCCCACATTTCAGGTCGCGAATTTGTTCTGCGGATACGACCTGAACGCGGGCGCGACGGTGACGCTGCCGCCGCCGCCGGGGCAGGTCGCGATCGCGCTGAATCACGCCGTCGCACTCACCTGGCGGCCGATTCTCGACCCGACCGGCCAGTTTTCGCACTATGCCGTCTATCGCGACACGCAGCCCTTCACCGCGCTCGCCGGTCGCACGCCGATCGCCACGATCCCGGGCGTCAACTCGACCGAACACACCGACGCGACGGCGCTCAACGGCGTCTCGTATCACTACGCAGTCGTCTCGGTCTCCACCGGCGGCGGGCAGGTCGACACGGTCGCCTCGATCGGGCCGCGCACGCCGCGCGACGAGAGCGATTTGCAACTGGTCAGCATCTCGCGCACGCCGCGCTTCGAACGCTATGACCCGCAGTACACGTATCGAACCGTGACCGAGCCGTCCGGGTTTGGACCTTACGCGTTCTCGGCGGCGACGAGCCTCGGCAGCGGGCAGACGGGCGCCACGCAGCGCTGGCCCAACCTCGGCCAGAACGTCACCTACACCGCGACCGCGCGGAATCGCGGGACCAACGCGTGGAACGGCACGCTCAGCGGCACGTGGCGTGTCGATGGCGTGGTCGTTGGCACGCCGAGCCAGGCCGTCGCGCTCCAACCCGGCCAGACGACGACGTTCGACTATGTGCGGGCGTGGGACGGTTTGTCGCACGACGTGGGCTTTGCGTTGAACGTCAGCGACGCGCGGAGCGAGAACAACGCGCTGGCGATCGATACGAAGTCCGTGGCGTTTCTCAGCTACGTGGACGTGAGCTACATCGAGTTCTTTCGCGAGGTCGACACGCCGCTCTATCCGCAGGCCGCGACGGATGACTTCATCGACTGGCTGAACCGGTCGATGGAGCGGTTCAACGCGATTCTCGCGCAGGCGGGCTCCCTCAAGCGTGTGCACTTCGACCTGCTCGAAGTGCTCCGCGACGACGATCCCGATCCGGGCATCAACCGTCTGTGGTTCGCAATCTTCCCGTTCCGCTATCGCCACACCGACGGCTCGCTGCGCTCGGCGGGCTACTATCGACCTGCGGACGACGTCGATTACGGGTTGCTGCACGAGATGGGCCACCAGCTCGGGCTGATCGACATCTACCAGCTCAACCTGGAACCCGGCCAGAACCTCGTGAACGGCGCCGGCTACCGCAGCATCGATTGCCTGATGAACGGCGTGTCCACGTTCGTCAGCGAGCACAGCGCCCAGGCGATGAACCACTGGATCGACACCGCGCACGGATACTTCGGGCAGTATCTATACCAGATGCCCAACTTCGTGAAGCTGCGCCTCCGCGCCCGCGACGGCGCACCGCTCTCCGACGCGACGGTGACGGTGTACCAGAAGTGCGAGCGGCCGGGGCAAGGCGTCGTGCTCTCGACGCAGGTCAAGGCCCAAGGCGTGACCGATTCGGCGGGCGAGTGGACGCTGCCCAACGTACCGATCAACCCCACGTTGGTCCCCACGACCTTCGCCGGGGATGCGCTGCATGACAATCCCTTCGGCTATGTCGCCGTCGTCGGCACGAACGGCACGCTGCTCCTCAAGATCGAGCATGAGGGCTTCGTCGAGTTTTCGTGGCTTGACATCACCGAAGTCAATGTCGCGTATTGGCGGGGACAGACCGACGTCGCGGTCATCGAGCGCCAGCTCAACCTGGGCGGCGGCGTTCAGCACTATCCGCCGCCCGAGCTCACCGAGCTGAACGCGTCGAGCTGGATCGCGTGGGCGCAGAGCGCCAATGCCACCGTCGTCGACGACACCAGTCGCCGGCAGGTCGGGCAGGGCTCGATCCGCTTCGACACGAACGGTGGCTTCGACACGAACGCGCGCTAACCCGGCGATCGGCTCGCGGAATGGGATCTCAGCGGCGTGCAGCGCGACCGGGCGTGGTACTACGCGGTTAATCCCAACGACGGATTCCAGGAGCAGATCCCCTGGCAGCGG
>JBFXAM010000117.1:0-14459 GCA_050184295.1 Phycisphaerae bacterium
CGCGATCGGGGAGGCGTGGTCACCGCTCCGGAGGTGCTGCTGATCAACGGACCGAGCCTGACCGACGGGCTCGACGCGATGCCGCTGTTCGACGGCATGGATGACCGCAATAGGGGGCGTGGGGAAGATCGCGAGACTGACCCCACACGGCGGATTGGGCCCGCCGGATTTTTCGCCCCTGCCGAGACCCCCGTCGTGGGGGGTGTGTCGCTGGAGTAGGTCGCGAGAGAAAGCAGACCGGGGGTGACATCGGCTCGGGGAGACTTCCATCGTCATCGGAAGGTCCGCGTCCACCCGCCCGACGCCGGCTTCTGGTGCGAGTCGTTCCCCGCCAATGACGGGCTTTGGGAGGTTGTGTTCGGGCGGCCGCGATCGGAGGGGCCGCCGGATTGGACGAGGCGCCCCCGATGCGTGATGGGCCCTTCGGGGATTGCCTCCGGAGGCATTTGACCGGGGGCCATGGCAGCGCCTAAAAGAACCCGAACCCGCTCCGGGGACGGCCGTGTCGGCCGCACGGATGGCGGAGCCGATCGGGAGTAACGAGATGGCGAAGAAACGCACGAGCCGTATGGGCGCCCGGGACTCCAAGACGGGAGAGTTCATCACCCAGGCCGAGGCCAACCGCCGGCCCGCGACCACGCAGCGCGAGCACATCCCGCTGCCGGGGAACGGGACTCAGGGGCGCGGCAAGGGCACGAAAGTGCGCTGAGCCGCGATGGCGCGATGGCGATCGACGACATGAAAGCGGGCCGTCGCGGGTGCGCGATGGCCCGCGTGCTGCGCAGGTTGGATCGCTTCGTGAGGCGCTCGTCAAGTAGGCCGGGACAAGATTTTTCAGATTTAGTGTCCATGATGGACACTAGTTTCTCCACTGACGCGCCGTGGCGGGTGAGACTTCCCGCATGGCGAGCGCATCCCGGCCTGTGGCCGACATCGAGGCGGACCTTGCCCGCGTGCGGGCGGCGATCACCGCCGTCCTGACGGGCGGGCAGGAGATGCAGCTCAACTCGCGCCGAGTCACGCGGGCGTCGCTCAAGGACCTCCGGGACCATGAGCGGGCGTTGCGGTCCGAGCTGGCCAGCGCCACGGCGCCGGCCAACACCAACAACGGGATCAGCGTCGCCGACGTCGCGGGCGGGTGGGCCTGATGGGCCGCCTCTCGCCCGCCATGCCGCACGTCTCCGGGTTCGCCCGGTCCGTCACCGCCAACGGCCACGTGCCGGGGTACACGCGGACGCGCGGCGGCGTGTTCGCACCGCGGGCGCTCTTCGAGGACCGTGGCGCCGTCGGTCAGCGCGGGCGACGCGGCGGCGGGATCGACCTGTCGGCCCGGTCCTACCGCGACCTCAACCAGGACCCGACGCGCCGTCGGCCCGACCTGACGTACGGCTCGGCCGACTCGGACATCCTGCTCGACCTGCGCGAGGCGCGGGCCCGGGCCCAGGAGCTGAAGCGCAACAACCCGATCGCGGCGACCGTGCTGCTGGCGCTCGGCGCCGCGGTCGCCTCCGGCGAGTTCACGCCGCAGCCCGATCCGCAGGTCTGGCACCTCCCGGGGATCACCGAGGCGGACGTGCTGGCGTTCCGGGACTCGGCCACGCGGGCGTGGATGTCGTGGAAGCGCACGCCCGACGTCGAGGGCGAGATGGAGTGGCCCACGTTCGTCGGGCTGCTCGTGGACTCGTGGCTCGAGAACGGCGACGTGTGGCTCGTGCGGCAGTACGCCGACGACGATGTGCGGCCCAGGAAGGCGCGCGGACGCGCGATGGGGTTCCGCTGGCAGGTCGTCGAGTCGCCGCAGGTGCTCGACTCGCCGATCGGGTTCGGGCAGGCGATCCCTTCCGGCCACACCGTCGCGGGCGGCGTGGAGCGCGACCTCAGCGGGCGGCCCGTGGCGCTGCACATCTACCGGCGGCACCCGGGCGACCTGTTCACGGGCGCGTTCTCCGGCGCGCTCGGGGCGGCGAGCGCGTTCGAGACGATGCGCATCCCGTGGCGCGATGAGGACGGGCGGCGGAACGTCGTCGGGCTTTTCGAGCGGAACCGCGTCGGGCAGTCGCGCGGCGTGCCGGCGCTGATGCCCCTGATCGGCGCCGCCGAGGATGTGGCCGAGTACATGATCGCGGCGCTCACCCAGGCGAAGGTGCAGGCGCTGCACGCCGGGTACATCACGCAGGACCCGGCCAACGGCGTCGGGCGCAGCGCAGCGCCGGAGACGACCGGGGCGAGCGAGGACGGCGAGCGGCTGCCGCTCGAGGCGATGCGTCCCGGCATGCTGCGGCGCCTCGCCATCGGCGAGGAGGTCGTGTTCAACACGACGCCTTCCGGCGGGCCGAACTTCGAGGTGTACCTCGAGCGCGCGTTCGTCATGGCCGCGGGCGCGGTCGGCCTGAGCTACGAGCTGCTCACCGGCGACTTCCGCAAGACCACGTACTCATCGGCGCGGGCCGCGTTCGAGCGGGCGTGGATGCGCGTGCGCGGGCGCATGCACCCCATCGTCATCGGGTCGGTCTGTCGCGCCAGCTACGAGCACGTCATCGAGGAGGCGGCGGCGCGCGGGCGGCTGAGACTCCCGGCCCAGGCGGGCGGCGCCGACCCCTTCGGCGGCGCGTTCGAGGAGTGGGCGCACGCGAAGTGGATCGCTCCGCCCATGCCGCGCATCGACGTCGAGAAGGAGGTCAAGGGCGACCTGCTGCGGCTCGGCGCGACGCTGACGACGCGCTCGGCGATCACCGCGAAGGACGGTGGCGCCGACTGGTCGACCATCCCCGCGCGGCTCGCGGAGGAGGAGCGCGAGCTGCGGGCCAACGGGCTGCAGACCGCGCCGCCCGCGCCCGGCGGTCCCTCGCCGGACTCATCCGGCGCCCCGCAGGACGCCGCCAGCGCGGCCGAGGCCGAGCAGACCGACGGCGACCCGGACGCGGCGGAGCGGCGGCAGATCGACAGGAGCAGCGACGGAGGGACAGGGCGATGAGCGAGCGCGCGAAGTATCCGCACCTGCTGGGCCTGTTCTACAACCGGCCGATGCTGCTGGATGCGCGATCGGCGAACCAGATCGACGCCGTGCTCCGGCGCCGTGTCTTCGGGGGCGAGCGTCTGGGCGCGGAGGAGCTGCTCGCGATCGTGCTGGCCGGTCAGCGGGACGCCGACGCGCGGCGCTGCGGCGGCGCGGGCGCCTCGCTCGCGGCCCGCGCACAGGGGGACGACTCGGACCGCGTGACAGGTGGGCGGTCGCGGATCGTCGACGGGGTCGCGGTGATCGAGGTGTTCGGCATCGTCGAGAAGCGGATCTCGCAGATCGACACCATGTCGGGCCCGCCGGCGACCGCGACGGAGGCTGTCAAGGCCGAGTTCGACGCGGCGCTCGCCGACGCTCGGGTGCGGGCCGTGCTGTTCGACATCGACTCTCCCGGCGGCACGGTGAACGGCACGTTCGAGCTGTGCGACCACATCTTCGCGAGCCGCGGGGTCAAGCCGATCGGCGCGATCCAGAACGGGCTGTGCGCATCGGCGGCGTGCGCGATCTCGAGCGCCGTCGACCCTGGCAGCGTCTTCACGACGCGCAGCAGCGAGGTGGGGTCGATCGGCACGATCGCGATGTTCCTCGAGACGCGCGGGGCGTACGAGGAGCTGGGCTGTCGGCCCTTCGTGATCGCCGCGGGGAAGTTCAAGGCGATCGGCGCGGAGCTGAACGACCACTCGGAGGAGCAGGTCGCGGAGCTGCATCGCCTCGTCGAGAGCGTGAACGACCAGTTCATCGCGACAGTCGCGCGCAACCGCGGGCTGGACGCGGAGGCCGTGCGGGCGCTCGAGGCGCGCATCCTCATCGGCGAGGCGGCGGTGGAGGCCGGGCTGGCCGACCGGATTGTTTCGACGTTCGACGACGCACTCGCCGCGATGGCGGGCGGGGGCGGCGCAGGTTCCAACACGCCGTCAGCAGCAAAAGCAGGAGCAGCAACCATGTCGAGAACCGCAGCGAACATCGCTGGGGTCGCCGGTGGTTCCGCGAGCGCTGGGGGCGCGGCGTTGGAGCCGGCCCTCGGACGCATCGACGCCGGCGGCGTCACTGTGAACGTCCACGCGGGGGCGTCGGGGGGTTCCGGGGCTTCCGGGGGTTCCGGGAGTTCCGGGGTTCGCCGGCCGCGCGCCGAGACGATGCCGGGTGAGGATCCGAACAAGGACGACGAGAACAAGCCGTCTTCGCAGGGCGATCCGGTCAATCCCGACGACGACGACCAGAACCCCGCGGACCAGGGGCCGAGCGGGAAGGCGACGGGCGCCGCGGCGGCGCGGCGCGAGGGCGCAGCGATGGAGCGCAAGCGCATCGCGGCGATCCAACAGGCCGCGGGGCAGCTGGGCCTCGCGGCGAACGACGAGGTCGTCGCCAAGTGCATCGCCGACGGCACTGAGCTTTCGGCGGCGTACCCGCTGCTCATCGGCCGCCAGGCGGAGGTGCGCAAGAAGGGCGGGGTCTCGGGAGGCGCGACCGGCGCGCAGCAGCAGACCGACCTGCTGGGGCGGCTGGCGCGGACCGCGCCCGACCGCGTGAGCGGCGCGCTGCGCGGCGACGGCTCGGGCGTGCCCGGCGCGGCATCGTGGGATGACGCCGTTGCGGCGTGCGCGGTGAAGACGGCCGGCGGCGGCATCGACATGGCGAAAACGATGGAGGCCGCTGCGCTCGCGCATCCCGAGGCGTTCCTCGACGCGTGCTACGCCGCGACGCCGGAGCACGTGCGCAAGGTCGGGTTCACGCAGGCCTTCGCCAAGAACTTCCCGAAGGGCCTGCCGCGGGTTTGACGCTCCCGGATCTGACGCCGCGTCCGCGGCGACCACCGCGCCGGTCCGGCGCGACAACGCACACACAGACAACGAGGAACGAACATGGCAAGGACGAATCGGAGGCCGAGCTTCATCGCGGGGGCCGATCTCGACCCCTACCGGCAGGTGAAGTTCGACGGGACCGGGCAGGCCATCTACACGGCGGCGAACGATCCGCCGCTGGGCAGCACGGCCGCGAAGGCCGCGACGGGCGACGCCGTCGCCGTGATCCCCTGGAACGAGTCGGGCGTGCAGAAGGCCGTTGCGAACGAGGCGTTCGCGGCGCTCGCCAACCTGTACGTCGGCGCGAACGGCAAGGTGCAGGCGACGGACCCGGGCTCGGGGACGATCCGCTTCGTCGCGCTGGAGGCCTCGACTGGCGACGGCTCGATCGTGTCCGTGATCCGCAAGCCGACGTGACGGCGCAGCGGGGCGGACGGAATCAACACACGCACACAGCGGCGCTGCGGCGCCGATTCATGGAGACGGATTCATGCTGAGCGTAGCACCCGGATCGACACTGCCGCGGACGCCGCTGGCCGGCATCGCGATGCAGTACGCGATGGAGCGCGAGCGCTTCATCGGGCTGGCCGTGCTCCCGCCGTTCATCACGGACGAGCGGGCCGGCGAGCGGATGGTGTGGAGCAACAAGACGGGCCTGGGCCTCGCGAACGTCGACCGCGCGTACGGCGGCGAGTTCAGCCGCGTCGACGACGTGGCGCTCCCGAAGTCCTTCAGCTGCAAGCCGCGCGGGCTGGAGCGGGCCATCGACCTCATGCAGGCCTCGGAGCTTGGCCGCTTCATCGTGGCGCCGATGGCGACCGCGGCGCGGCTGACCGTCATGCAGCTGATGCGCGCGATGGAGTTCAACATCGCGGCGGTCGCCTTCAATCCCACTCTGTTCGCGCCGGCCTCCGGCGAGGACGCCGGGCTCTCCTTCACCGCCGCGGGGCCGAAGCTGAATCGGGACGTGGCGGCGGACGTCGAGGCGTGGATCGCGAACAGCCACTCCAACGTGCTCAACCAGTGCGGCGCCGCGCCGGACACGGTTGTGCTCTCGAACAAGACGTACTTCGCGCTCGGGCGCAACACGCAGGTTCGCGCGCGCATCATCAGCCAGTTCGGCGACCGCGGTTTCACCGTGCTCGCGGACGGGCGCGTGATCCCGACGACCGGTGCGCTGGCGGAGCTGTTCCAGGTCAAGGAGGTGCTCGTCGGCTTCGCCAAGTACGACGCGGCGCCGGAGGGCAAGCAGCTGGTCACCACGGACATCTGGAACGTGGACCGGGCGCTCTGGTGCGTGCGCGAGCAGGCGCAGGACCTGGAGATGGTGCAGTACGGCCGCACGTTCGTGTGGGGCCAGTGGTCGGGCCCGAACGGCGAGCCGTTCGTCGCGCCGAACTACCCGGAGCCCAACCGGCTGAGCGAGGTCGTGCAGGCGTACCACGTGTACGAGCCGCAGGTCTTCAACCCGCGCGCCGCGTACCTGTGGACCGGCATCGACGCGCCCTGAGCCCTGATCGTCCCTGATCCCGGAGGGCGCACGGATGCGCCCGCATTTTTCGCCCGGCGCGGCATGAGGCCGCAGCGCGGGCGATGGAGACACACGACAGATGACGAGCGAAAACAACCCCTCGCCGCCGGGACCCCTCGAGGGACCGATGACGCGGCACCCCGACGGGCGGCACTTCGTCCTTGCGGATGGCAAGACGCGCGTGCGGATCGACCTGCTCGAGGGCGGCATGTCGTTGCACGAGGCCGTGAAGCAGACCGCGGCTGTCCCGCCGCGGCGGTCCGCGCCGCCGCCCCCGCCGCCCCCGCCGCCCCCGCCGACCAAGGACGACGATCCGCCCAAGGGCGCCGACACCGACCCGAAGGCGCCGCCGGTCGGACGCACCGACGCGACCGGCGCGAAGTCCTGACCCACACCGCGTGCGCCGACCGCGCACCGCCGGCCGTCGGCCGCTCTCGGGCGGCCGACGGCTTTGCAGGAAGTGACTCAGACCATGTGCCCGGCCCCCACACAGATCGAGCTTGACGCCGCCGTGATTGTCGCGGCCGCGCCCGGCGCGCGCCGGGCCGAGTGGCGGCGCGGCGCGGCGACGCGGAGCGTCGTCATCGTCGTGGACTCCGGCGCGCTGTACGGGCGCGGGCCGCGGCCGGCGCCGGGCCGCGTCGGGCTGGAGGCTCGGAAGCGGACCCAGGCGGAGCTGACGGTCGCGCGCGTCGGCGACGACGGGCTGGCGGAGCCGCCGAAGCACGGCGACACGTTCAGCATCCTCGACGACGACGGCACGCCGGCCGGCCCCGCGTGGATCGTCCGGGGCGAGGCGCAGGACGACGACGGCCTGTGGGTCGTCACCGTCGAGCGGGGGGGTGTCGGGTGCTGATCCTGCTCTATGGGAACCGGGACGCGCTCCTGGGCATGACGCGCGACGCGGCGCGTTACCTCCGATCGACGACGATCGCCGCGGTTCGCCGCGTGCACGACGCGAAGGACGGCCTGATCGCCCAACTCGTGCGCCAGCGCGCAGCGCACGCCGCGCTGCGGGCGCGACGCTTCGCCGGCGGCGCCGCGGCCGGGCCGGCGGCGGGGGACGTGCTCGTGTCGCGGATCAACCGCGCGTTCGTGCGGCCCGTCGGCGGCGTGATCGTCCGCGGCGGACTGCGGGCGTTGCTCGCGATCGACGGGAGCCTGCTGGGGCTCACCGGCACGGCCGTCGAGGCCGGGGAGCAGGCCTTCCGTTCGCGCCTCAGCCTGCGCGAGCGGCAGCAGCTCATCGGCCGGCTCTTCCCCGGAGGGCTCGACCGCGGGACGGCCCGGCTGCTCGCGCTGGCGGCGACGACCGGGTCGCTGGAGAACGCGCTGCGGCGGGCGCCGAGCATCCTTCGTCCGTTCCAGCGCTTCGCGTTCCAATCGGAGCGGCGCCGGCAGCTCGCCGCGCGGACGCGGCTGGCGAGCCTCGCGGCGGGTCGGCGGCTCGGGCGCATCGACCCGCGCATTCTGCTCGCCCTGCCGGGCGGACGGTTGAACGTGCTGGCGCGGCTGGGGGCGGCGTCGTCGCTCACCGGGCGGGCCATCAATCTCGGCATCAACCCGGCGCCGGACGCGCTGCCCTCGGGCAACCGCACGCTGGGCGGGCTCGACCGCCGCGTGCTCTCGCTCGTCGCGGGCGCGCTCGGGGGGACCGGCCTGCGGCTCGGCCAGGACTTCGGCCAGATCGCGCCGACCGGCGAGACCTTCCGGCTGACCGGGCGCACGGGCGGGCTGCTCGGCAACCCCGGTGAGATTGGGTCGCGCAGCGCTGCGCTCGAGCTGCTCAAGGGGTTTTCCGGCGAGGTGGAGACGTTCTCGACGGAGCCGCTGCTCGCCGAGGGCGCCGGCGCCTCGGGCGCGCTCGGCGGAGCGGGCGCGCTCGGCGCATCGGCGGGGCTCGCCGCGAATGCTGCGGGCGTCTTCGGCCGGGGGCCGACGCCGCCCGGCGCGCTCTCGACTCCGGCCGCGCCGGAGCTGGCGCCGACGCCCGAGTTCGGGCCGCTCGTGCCGCTGCGGCCGCGCGGGGCCGACCGCGCGGCGGCGCGGGGGCAGGGCGGGTTTGCGCGTCTGCGCAGCGCATTGGCGGGGCGGGGACCGCGGGTGTTCCAGGTGCGCGGGCGCGGCGGGCGCACGTTCCTGGCCCGGAGCTGGGATCCCGCGCCGCCGGGCCAGCGACGCACCGAGTTCCTCGCCATCGAGGACGCCGCGTCGGCGCTCCAGATCGCGCGGCGCCGCGGGCGCGCGTCGGGACTGCGCTTCGTCGCGGCGCGCACGGCGACGCCATCGGCCTCGGGCTCGCTGGTGGCGGGGCTGCCCGCGCTGCTCGAGGCGCAGGTCAACCGCGAGCTGGGCCTCGCCGGACTGGGGGTCGCGTAGACGATGCCGGCGCCGCCCTTCAACTCCGCGCACGCGAGCACGCGACGGTGGATCGTGAACAGCGTCGAATCGGCGCTGCTGTCGATCGTCAAGGCGTCCGGCGCGCTCTTCGATGCGGCGGTCGAGATGGCCGGCGACAAGCTGCGCGTGCGCGATCCGGCGACCGGGAAGTCGCGCATCATCACGCGGCTGGAGGCGGAGCAGACGGGCCGTCTTGTCATCGGGTGCGCGCTCGTCGACGACCAGCGGACCGCCGACTCCATCGCGGGCCGCAGCGAGTTCATCGCGCCGCTCGCGGTCGAGGCCGACCTGCCGGATGAGGCGTTCTGGGGCGGTCGGCGGCTGATCGACGTGGCCGAGCACGTCGGCGCCGACATCTTCGCCGCGGTGCTCG
This sequence comes from Phycisphaerae bacterium, assembly GCA_050184295.1. Lineage (GTDB taxonomy): Bacteria > Planctomycetota > Phycisphaerae > UBA1845 > Fen-1342 > JBFXAM01. The sequence continues at coordinate 9,126 of JBFXAM010000117.1, forward strand.
CGGATGCGCAGCGCGGCGGCCTGGCTGTGAACACGTGGCCCTCGGGGGGCGGCGGCGTCGCGTTCGACACCGAGGCGCAGGTCTTCGTCGTGGCTCGGTCGTTCGACGTGACGTTCCGGACGGGCGTCGGAGACATGCGTCTGCTCGCGCCCGCGGGCGAGCCGCCGGCGCCGCCCGATCCGATCGACGCGATGCAGCTGCGCTACGAGCACACCGACCCGGCCGATCTGCGCATCGTGCCCGGGGCGCTGATCCTGACGCGGTCGCCGGCGGATGGCCCGCGCGTCGTGCGAACCTACCTGTTCGACGATCCGCGGTACGACACCATCGCGGAGCTTGTGGCGCGGATCTCCGGCGCGTGCACCCCCGGCGATCCCGGCGACTGCCCGCCCGGCGCGGAGGCCGGTGTGTGGCTCGCCGACCTGCTGAACGCGATGGGTGCGCAGCCGAGCGCCTACCTGGCGCCGCTCCTTCCGCGCGACGTGGTGAACGGCGACATCGTCAAGCTCCAGCTGCTGAGGGAGGCGTAGGGCGATGCCGACGACGTACCGCGCCTTCCCCTTCCCCGTCGCGGCGAGCCTGCTCAACACGAGCACGGGCGTGACGTTGCTGCCGCTGACTTGGCCCGTCGAGACCGTTGCGCCCGATGGCGTGATCCACGACCGCGAGGAGGAGTCCGCCGGGTCTGGCGGCGGCGACGCCGCGACCGCCGGCGGCGCGGCGGCGGTTGCGTTCGTGGAGACGCGTCGGTCGTCGTTCCGGGATCCCACGTGGACGCGGCGCGTCACCGTAACCGCGGACCCCGCCGACGCGGCGGCGTTTGCGGCCGTCGTCGCCGCGCTCAATGCGGCGGGCGGCGGGGCCGGCTTCATCGAATGGAGACACCCGGAGGACCCGCCGGAGACGCAGCCCACGGCGTGGCGCCTCATCACGTCCTTCGACGTCGCGCGCGACGTCCCGCACCAGGCCCGATTCACATTCACGCTCGAGGAGAACTGACGTGGCAGACCCCGCAGCAACACTGACGCAGAACGTTGTCGTCGGGTATCGCCTGCAGGCGGACGAGAAGACCGCCGAGGCGATCGTCGCGAACGATTGCCGGCACTCGCTCGTCGGCGAGACGCCGATCCCCAGCCAGGAGTACGGCCAGTTCGAGCGCGCCCTCACCGGGCAGGACCTGGCGCGCGAGCCGGGCCGGCTGACGACGAAGAAGCTGACGCTGCCGCTGACCGAGGAGATCCTCGGCTTCGACGCGACGACGCCGCCTCCCTTCGACGCGGCGCTGCAGTCGTGCGGGACGCAGCGCGTCGCCATCAAGGCAATCCCGATCGGCGCGGTGACGGGCGGTCCGTTCCGGCCGGGCGAGACGGTTACGTCGGGCGCGAAGAGCGCCGTGTTCATCGACAAGCAGACGCACTCGGCGCAGGACTACCTGGTGTTCGCGCCGCTCACGGGCGGCGACTTCGTCGACACGGACGTGATCGCCGGCGCTGATTCGATGGCGAGCGCGACGGCGAGCGGCGCCGCGGTCGCGTCGGGCTTCCTGTACCACCCGCTGAGCGAGAGCACGGGCGTTGTGCCGCCCTCGGTGACGGCGGTGCAGTACCGCGGCGGCAAGGCGTTCAAGATCATCGGGGCCCGCGGCGACGCGACGTTCACCTTCGCCGAGGGCAATCCCGGCACGATCCAGTTCACGCACTCGGGTCCGCAGCTGCTGACCGTCGCCGGCGGCCTGCCGGCGGAGGATCCGCCGGCGAACATCCCCGTGCTCGCGGCGGTGGCGCCGCTGGCCGTGGGCGGCGCGCTCGTCATCGACCCGGGGGCGAGCCAGTATGCGCCGCCGATCGTCTCGTCGTTCGAGCTTCCGATCGGCAACCAGGTGGGCGACCGCACGACGATCACCACGGGCGGCATCCCCGGCACGGGGCTCGCGCCGCCGCGCATCCGGCAGGTCGAGACGACGCTTGTGTTCGCGACGGAGGACGTGGCCGACGCGACGCACAACTTCGTGCAGCGAGCGACGAGCGGCGACGACTTCGCCATCAGCCTGCTCTACGGCGACTGGGAGGCGGCGGGCGGGCGCGTGGCGGTGCATGCCTACAGCGTGCAGTACGACGCGCCGCAGTATGGCGACAACCAAGGCGTGCTGGGCGTCACCATGAACTGCAAGGTGCGGCGCGGGCCGCGCGTGGACTGGTCGTGGTACATGGCCGTGTTCTACGCGCCGACGCCGTGATGGGGAGATCGAGGCTCGAAGGTCGGCGTCAAGTCGTTGTTTATCGTCTTATCGAACATCGATAAAAAACGTCGGGGAGACCCCGAAAGGAGCGATTCATGAGCGGTGTGTCTGAGAAGCTGGCGCCGGGTCGACGGGTTGTGGACCTGGGAGATGGCGTTCAAGCGCGTGTGCGCGTCGCGAAGATAAAGCGGCTGCGCGAGTTCGAGGAGCTGTGGTCAGAGCAAGGCTCCGATTCGAACGACTTCGAGGCCGGGTGCCTCATGGCGCAGTGGGGACTCGTGGGGTGCGACGGTCTGCTCGACGAGGATGGGAACGAGGTCCAGTTCGCGACGGAGGAGCACCCGCGGCTCGGCATCATTGCCGCACGGTCGGTCGTGTACTGCATGACCGCGTCGCAGGTCGTGCGACTCCAGCAGGCGATCGTCGACGCGAACGTCGTGACGTCGGCGACGCGAAAAAACTGAGGAGGGCGGCGTGGGCGGTCTTCGTCCGACAGCGCATGCGCGAGGCCGAGCTGGACCCCGAGGGGCCCGCCCGGCGCTGGCTGCGTCCGTCGGGCTCGGCCCGCCGACGCTGCCCGCGGCCGCACCCGTACGGCGCGCCGTGCCGGCTGTGCGGCGGGCAGACCGTGCTGCCGGCGCAGCGCGTTCGCGCGCCGCGGGCGCCGGCGGCGCTGGGCCCGTTCCTCGAGGCGGCCGCCGCCCTCGAGCAGCACGGTGTGATGCCGGCGGGCGGCGGATGGACGGACCAATCCGCATGGTTCGTGCAGGCGTGGAGGGCCTACAGCGGGTTCCTGACGCGCCTGCGGGTGCGGGCGGAGATGGCGGACGCGCGGCGTCGCCGGAATGTTGAGGCGGCCGCGCGGCGATCCCGCGGCCGCAGGAGGTGACTTATGCCAGGTAAGACATTCAGCGTTACGACTCGTGTCGTTGATCAGGCAACGGCTCCACTCCGCGCGGTCGAGGCCGCGATCGGCGGGCTCGGCCGGTCGACGAGCGGATCGGCGACGACGGTGGTCGGCGCGGCAACGCGGATGATCGGATCGTTCCTGCGGCTCGCGACGACGGGCGCGCTCGTTGGCGGTGTGATCGCGAGCGTTTCATTCACCGCGGTCGTCGCCGGCCTGCGCTCGGCCTCGAGCGAGGCCGAGCAGTTCGCACGCCGAGCCCGGCGCATCCGCGTCGGCACGGAGTTCCTGCGCGAGCTCGGGTTCGTCGCGCAGCAGTCGGGCGTGGGCGTCGAGGCGATGACGAGCGCTCTCGAGGGCGCGCGGGCGAACCTGCTGGAGTTCGGGCGCACCGGATCTGGATCCGCCGCGGAGTCGATCGCGCGGCTGGGGCTCCGGACGCGCGATGCCACGGGGCATCTGCGCTCCCTGGAGGAGCTGCTGCCGGAGATCGCCGACGGGATCGCCTCGATCGGCGACGAGGCGGAGCAGCGGCGGCTGACGTCGGGGATCTTCGGCGCGGACAACCAGTCGCTCGTCGACCTGCTCGCCGGGGGGTCGGACGCGATCGCCAAGCTCCGCGGGCAGTACCGCGCGCTGGGGGACACGCTCACGGAGGAGCAGAACCGGGCGCTCGAGGGGCTCGCCAAGTCGTTCCGATTGCTGGGCGTCGCGGCGACGCGCGGGCGCTCGGAGCTGGCCGCGAGCCTCGCGCCGATCGCGACCGATGTCACCGACAGCCTGTCGGCCGCGTTCGTCGCGATCCCAAAGGTGATATCGCGAGTGACGGACCTCATCCGTAATGCGCTTCGAAGCGACGCGATTGGCGAGGAAGCGAAGGCCGCGCTACGCGAAATCGGAGTCCAGCTCTCACATATCGTTGGCGTCGTCGCACGCGAGGTCGTGCTATTCGGCTTAAGCGTGGCCCAGGAGACGTTTCAGGTGGGGTTGGACGCACTCGGGCCAAACATTACAAAGAGCCTGCTCGACGTATTTGTGACCGGTACACGCGCCGTGTTCCAGGGAATCAGTTCTGCACTTCAATCTGCGCTAAATCTATTTGGGTTGGCGGATGATGCATCTGGCGAGGTACAGAAATTCACCGACGACATCCGTTATCAGGCAACGGAGGGAGCCAAGGAGGCGAAGGATTACAACAATGTTGTCGTCGGACAGTTCTTCGGACCGCAGGTCCTCGACCCGCTCACTGGTCGGGTCAAGACGGCGCGCGAACTGCTCAGAACAGCACTCGCCGGTGTCGGCGACTTGCGTGGCGCCGCGGCAGATTCGGCGAAGCCCATTGGTGATGCGGTTGGCGAGCTGCTTGATACGTTGGAGGGCCGCCTTGGAGTCGTCTCGCTATACACCGACGCTCTGCGAAGGGTGCGCGGCGCGAGCGATGAAGCTGGAGCGGCTGTACGCAAGTTCGGCGAGGCGATCCCGGACACCCAGCTTTTCTTCGATGGCTTCAGAGCCGGCGTAACGGCTTTGAACAAGGAGTTGTCCAATGCATTCCAGCAGGGTGTGCAATTCGCGCAGCAGTTCGCCGACACGCTGAGTTCGAGCCTCGCCGACGCGTTCGCGCAGTCGGTCACCGGCGCCGAGAGCTTCGACAAGGCGGTCCGGCAGCTTGGAACGAACGTGCTGCGGATCCTCGCCGACCTCACGACGCGACTGGCCGTCGTGCGGATCCTCGCCGCCGCGCTCGGGATCGGGAGCGCGGCGGCCGGGCCCGGCGCCGGCGCTGTGCTGGCGAGCGAGGCCGGCGGGTTCCAGCCGACGATCGTGCAGCCGCCGGCGTTCGCCGCCGGGGCTGTCTTCCGCGGCGCACTGGAGCCGATTGCGCAGGCGGCCGACGGCCTGGTGCTCCAGCCGAGGCGCGGGGGCCGGCTGGTGCGGGCGGCCGAGGCCGGCGACCCCGAGGCGATCATGCCGCTCGTGCGCGGACGCAGCGGCCGGCTGGGCGTCGAGGCGAGCGGCGCCGGGGCGGCCCCCGTGTCCCTGAGCCTGGCAGTCAACGTGAACATGACCGGCGCGCCCGCGTCGGACACCGAGGCGCAGCGACGCGGCGAGATCGTCGGCCGCGAGGCGGCGACGCAGCTGCTCGACGTCATCCGGCGCAATCCCACGCTCCGCGCCTCGTTCCGGG
>JBFXAM010000118.1:0-14424 GCA_050184295.1 Phycisphaerae bacterium
CCCAGCGGCAGCCGGGGCCGCTGGGGCGCTGCGGGCCGCGGGTGATTCCGGCGGCGAGTTCGTCGGGCATTCCGTCGAAGCATTCGAAGAAATAGTGCAGGTCGAACGGGTCGATGTCGCCGTCGCTGTCGAAGTCGCCGCCGGCGTCCTGCGGGATGACGCCGTAGCGGATGTAGTCCCAGCGGGTGGTGCTTGGGAAGTAGGCGGACCTCACCTGCCACACGATTTCCGGTTGGACATCCGGATACGGCCCTTCGGGAAAGCCTCGCTCGGCAAGTTGATCGTCGATGTATAGCTCGTAGCTCGTTGCGCCCGCAAGCTCCAGGCGATAGCGGTGGGAAACGTCCGGTGTGAGCGGCGCGAACAGAATGGGAAGCCGGTTGTCGCGGATCATGCGCACTTCGTCACTTACGATGCTGAAGTGGTAAAACGACGGTCCGGTTCCTCCCGCGGCGATGATCACGCCTCCACCCCAGACAAGCTCCGAAGTCGGCGCGTCCGTTTGAACGCGCCACTCCAGGAAGAAAGTACCCGATCCCACAAATTCATCGATCATTCGCCGATACGCGGCGCTCTGGCCGTTTGGTGGCTGAAGTGGCGGACAAGTTTCGACATGGAGATAGAGCCAACCGCCCTGACCCCACAGGGTCGGATTGCACCAAAACTGGACTGGAAGCCAGCCGCCATCCTGCGGCATTACACTCGCTTCGAAGACAAAAACTCTTGGCTGTGCTGCGGCGGCCGCACCCGCAAGAGTCAGAACGCCGCAGCTTATCGCGATCGCCGCGGTAAGCTGTGCCACCCCCAATCGGCGCGGTACCATGTCATCCTCAACGTCCCGCGCGCGCGGGAGAAGATCGCGAGACATCTTCGCAAGAAGGAGTAGAGCGATGTCTGACACGAACGCTCTCCGGTCTTGGATGGCGATTACTGTGTGTGCTTGCACAACGCTGTTCGGAGTTGCGCGATCAGCCGCGCAAGGTCAGACGTGCGTCGTTGGTTCGCAAGTCACCGTGTGCGTGCAGTGGACCCCCGCTTCACCTCCGGTGCACAACACGAACTTCCGGATCCTGTTCACGAGCGCCACGGCTCCCGCCGTCGAACTCCTCACCGGCGACGCCGGCTGGGTCGTCTATGCGACGCTCAATTCTACCGGCGATCCGGCGAACATCGCCAGCATTTCCACGCCGGCGGCGGATAACTTTGTCGTGCAGGTCGTCAATCCCGAAGGCGGGCCGGGCGCCGCGAATGTCGGTCAAATCACGCTGGAGCCGACCAGCAGCAGCAATTATGCCAACCTCGCGGGCGGCGAAATCGCCGGCGATCTCACCGGCGGACTCGTGCTGCAACGTTCCAGCGGCGGCGCCGGCGGCACGCTGACCGGGCTGCTCCAGATTAACGGAGCGATCGGCGGCGACACCGACATCCCGATCATCGATGGTACCGCGGGCGGCTGGCTGCAAGTGCTCGGAGACGCCATGGCGGGAGCTGATCTGACCGTGTCGGATCGGCTCGTCGACGGTGGGCAGCTCTCGATCTATGGCGACGTACCATCGACGGCGACCATCGTGGTCAACGATTTGCTCGACACTTCACGCGTTGAGATTGCTCTGCTGGGAACTTGTTATGGACAGGTCGCGCTACTCAATGGAATTCCCGACTATGCCGCGGTTGTCCTCGGAAAGCTCGACGCACCGGGCGTCGTTAACCTTACCGGCGATGACGTCGAGGGCTCATTGGGAATTGTCGAAGGCGGCGACGGTGCGGTTGTGAACGGCGGTGTCATCCGTGGAGCCGTGAATATCCCCCACTACAATGTCCACGGGCCGCAGTTCGTGTTTTCGGGTACGGCGGAGTTCGCGGGTGTTACTGGAACGGAGGAGTCAATCGCGTACCTTAGCTTGCTGGGAATCATCGCCGGAGAGGTCACCATCGCCGGCGACATCGGTCCCTATGTCGAAATGGACGTCGTTGGCGACGTGACCGCAACGGGACGCATCCGCGCACACAGCGCTTTGGCTGAGTCCTACATCGTTGTCTACAATTCCGTGTTTGGTGTTTTCGAGCTGTTGGGTGATCTCGACGGCGGCAGCATCTTAATTGTCGATGCGATCGACGGCGAGGGGCGCCTGGTCATTCACGGCTCACTATACCCTTCGTCCGACGAACCTATTGTCGTGGCCGAAATGGGGCCGCTCGCCGCCGTCGTGATCGACTACGACGGCTGGGATGACGGAGATGACTGGGTCAGCGGAGCGACGGTGCAGGTCGGAACGAGCCATTACACGGAGAACACGCCCGCCGCGCGCGTCTGGGAAATCCAACCCTGCCGCGGCGACATGAACAATGACGGCGAGGTCAACGCCTTCGACATCGATCCATTCATTCTCGCGCTGTCGGATCCGGAAGGTTACCAGGAGGAGTTCCCCGGGCTGGAAGCGAGCCGCGTGTATCACGGCGACTGCGATTGCGACACCGAATTCAATAACTTCGACATCGACCCATTCGTCGCCCGCGTGATCACAAACGAATGCGACGCAACCTGTGGCGACAGCCTCACCGGCGGCGGCGGGCAAAGCAGTCACGGCGAGAGCGCGGAGGCGCCGACCGCCGCCGACGTCGCGACGCTGCTGCGCGACAGCGTCGCGTCCGACCGCCAGACCGCCTTACTGACGATCGTCGCGACCGCCGCCGGCAGCGAAGACACCGCCGCCGCCGCGTTCTGGAGCGACGTACTGGCGCGGTTGGTGGAGTAGCGAGAAGGTGGTTCGGCAATGCCGTTCCACCCTACACCTGTTCGCCGCGCCGCAGTTCTCTCATGTCGTGAGGTACTTCGACGCGGCGTGCCGGCTGGCGTATAGCGCTTGTCGATCGTTCATTGGCTGAGCCACCGCTCCGCCGGCGCGGCCGTCTCGAACGGTCGCCCGGCGATGTAGGTGAGGTGATAGTTCAAGAGGCGGAACCACTCGAGCGCACGGCGCGGGTCGACGTCGTCGCCGGATGAGCGCAGAGACGCAACGGCCGCGGCTCTCGGCGTCGGATCGCTGGGCGACGGCGGTTGCGTCGCGTCACGCGCCGCCGGCGTGCGCGGCGGCGGATCGAGCAGGCCGGCCGGGATGCTCCGCTTCTCGACCACGTTCGCCTCGCAGTCGCGACAGACCACGCCGCCGGCGCCCGCGCTGAAGAATGTCTCGGTGCGTGGGGGCCGCGGCCGCTGGCAGATCACGCACGCGTCGAGCCGCGGGAAGTACCCGATCTCGCGCGCCAGGCGGGCCTGAAAGCGCGCCACCGCGATCACCGCCGGCGGATCAGCGGTCATTTCCCGAAGCATCGCGAGAAGTGCCTCGAACAGCCCCGGGTGCGGGTCGTATTCCTGCGTCAAGGTGTTGACCAGCTCCACTGCGTAGAGCCCGCCATAGAGCCGCGCGAGGGACGTGCGAAGGCGCGGAAACGCGTCGCGCTGCATCCATTCCGTAAGCGTGCCGAGACCGGCGTCGCCACGGGCGGCGACGAAGCCGATCTCGCCGTATTCGAGCAGGTCGAGCCCGACGGAGACGCGGTTCCTGGTGTTGCGGCGGAGGCCCTTCGCGATGAGGCGGACGAGGCCATTCTCGGCGGTGAAGAGGGATGCGATCTGCGAAGTCTCGGAGTAGTCGACGAGGCGCAGGACGATCGCGTGGTCGGTGCGAGCGGGCATTAGGGTCGCTTCGTCGAGGCCTTCGGACGGCGCCGGCGCAGGCGGCGTACAACCGGGGGGTGAGAGTAAGGGGTGCGGGCGGCGCGGCGGAAGGGGGCGCATGCAAATCGCATTGCGGCACGGCGGCGTTGACGTGAGGCGGCGCGGGGCCGCGCCTGCCGACGTGAGCGCCGTCGCGGTAGGACATCCGCGCCGGAGCCTGCCGACGCGAGAGCCGTCGGCAGGGCACCCGCGCATGCAAATCGCATTGCGGCACGGCGGCGTTGACGTGAGGTGGCGCGGGGCCGCGCCTGCCGACGCGAGCGCCGTCGAAGTAGGACATCCGCGCCCGCGCCTGCCGACGCGAGAGCCGTCGGCAGGGCACCCGGCGTTGACGTGAGGCGGCGCGGGGCCGCGCCTGCCGACGTGAGCGCCGTCGCGGTAGGACATCCGCGCCGGAGCCTGCCGACGCGAGAGCCGTCGGCAGGGCACCCGGCGAGAGTCGTCGGCAGGGCACCCAGGCCCACGCGACGAGCGCTCTGGGACGCCGGCGGGAAGGTGGCGTCCGAGCCAGTTGGCACAGCACTTCAGGCGGTCTTCGCAACGCTCTTCCGGCGGCGTCGGCACGGGTTGGAAGCGGGCGCGACGGTTCCTCGAGGGACTTCTCGGCGGCGGATTCGGGCGTCGCGGGGCGTGGAGGCGGCGATAGAATGGCGGACGCAGGGCCCGCCGTCGCGGCGCGGTCGCGTTGGCCACGAACCTGTAGCAGCGACCGCGGAGCGTATCGCCCGCGGTTTGTCGCGGCGTGGTCGCGCTGGCCACGGACCTGTGGCAAGGGGCGCTCATGGCAGCGTTGCATCTCGATGGGTACTTGCAGAAGCGCGTGGTGCTCGACACGCAGGGGCCGCTGATCTACATCGGCCTGCTGGAGCAGCACGACGAGCGCGGGTACTGGCTGCGCGATGCCGACGTGCACGACCGCAACGATGGCCACAGCGGCAAGGAAGTTTATGTCAATCTCGCGCGCGAGCTCGAAAAGAGCGGCACGCGGAACGTGAACCGAAAGCGCGTGTTCGTAGAGCGGCACGCGATCGTGAGCATTTCGGCGCTCGACGATGTCGTCATCAGCGACGAGCACGTCGAGGAAGAGACGCCGTTGGTCGAGCCGCAGTACGAATGACCGTGCACGAGCCGGGCATCGCGCCCCGCCGCTCACGCGTCGGTCCGCGGCGCAACACCCAAAACCGCGGGCTCGGGCGGCTGCGGATGCGGCGAACAGGAACGGAACTCCGGGCATGAAGCTCGCGTGGCGAACGCAGACACTCCGTCCTCGGCATCGCTTCGCGACGTCGCAAGGCGGTGTGTCGGAGAAGGACACGCTGGTCGTGGAGCTCGAGCACGCCGGCGTCACGGGGCGCGGCGAGGTGGCGGCTTCACGCCTCTACGGGCAGTCGAACGAAAGCTCGATCAAGGCGCTGGAGCAGATGCGGCCGCTGCTCGGCGACGATCCGTTCGCGATCGAGTCGGTCGTGGGGCGGATCATCGCGGCGCACGACGGCCAACGGGCCGCGATCGGTGCGGTGGACAACGCGTTGCATGACTGGGCCGCGCAGAAGCTGGGCGTCCCGGTCTGGCGGCTGCTGGGACTCGACCCGCCGCGCGTCAGCACCACGTTCACCATCGGCGTCGCGGACGAGGCGGAGACGCGCGAAAAGGTGCGCGAGGCGCTCGCGTCGGGGTTTGATCGGCTGAAGGTGAAGGTGGGCGTGGAGACGGACGAGGGGACGCTCGGCGCGATCCGCGCCGTGTTCGACGGCCCGCTGTTTCTCGACGCCAACCAGGCGTGGCGGCCCGGGCAGGCCGAGGAGCGCATCCGCGCGCTGGCGCGATTCCGACCGACGATCATCGAGGAGCCGCTGCACCCCGAGGACTGGCGGCACATGGGGGAGCTGCGCAAGCTCGGCGTCGCGCCGGTCTTCGCCGACGAGAGCTGTCAGCGGCCCGCGGACGTCGTGCGGCTGCGCGACGCGGTCGACGGCGTGAACATCAAGTTCACCAAGTGCGGCGGGATTCGCGAGGCGCTGCGGATGGTGCACCTCGCGCGCGGCTTCGGATTGAAGATCATGCTCGGTTGTTTCGTGTCGAGCGGGCTGGCGATCGCACCGGCGCTGGCGATCGCGTCGCTGGTGGATTTCGTCGATCTCGATGGGCACCTGCTGCTTGCCGAAGACCCGTTTCCGGGGATCGGGCGTTCGGGGAGCACGATCTGGCTCGACGACACGCCGGGGTGTGGCGTTCGGGCGAAATGAGCGGGAAAGACAGGCCGGGAATGCACGCCTGATTGATCCGGCGGGGACGAAGAATAGAATAAGCGCCATGACCCAGTCGCAGCCGAGACCGACGCCCACGGAATCGCGCATGGCGATCGCGAGTGCGGTCGTCACGAAAGTCGCCGAACCGGAGACGGGAAGGCTGCTGGTTGAGGGCGTCCGCCCGACGCTGGCGGGACGTTCGGTCGACCTGTGCATGCTCTTTGCGAGCGCGCACTTTGAAGACGCGCTTGAGTCGATCGCGGGGGCGATTCAGGAGCAGCTTCAGCCGCGGGCGTTCATCGGCGTCACCGGCGAAACGGTGCTGCGCGACGAGCAGGAATTGGAGAACCAGCCGGGGATCGTGCTGTGGACGGCGCATCTGCCCGGCGTGTCGCAGGCGTCGTTTCACTTCTCGCACGAGGACATGCAGCGGCTTTCGTCGCCGGACGCACTGCGCGAGCACCTGGGGATCCCGCCGTCGGAGCGGCCCTATTTCCTGCTGCTGGGCGATCCGTTTTCGATCAATCCGCTGGACGTGCTGGCGCACCTGGAAGCGGCCTATCCGGGGCGGCCGGCGCTGGGCGGAATGGCGTCGGCGGCGGACCAGCCGGGGCAGAACGCGCTCATCTTTGAAGGCCAGATGCTCGGGCACGGGCTGGTTGGCGTCGCGCTCTGGGGCGATCTCGAAATCGACATGATCGTCTCACAAGGCTGCCGGCCGATCGGCAAGCACATGGTCATCACGCGCGGGGAGCGCAACATCATCCAGGCGCTCGGCGGGCGCTCGCCGCTCAACGTCGTCAATGACATGCTGCACGAGGTGCCGCCGCGCGACCTGGAGCTGGCGAAGACGCGCGGGCTGCTGATCGGGCGCGTGATTAACGAGTACCAGGGGCGGTTCGATCGCGGCGATTTTCTGATCCGCAATCCGATCGGCTTCGACGCGAGCAGCGGGGCGATGGCGGTGAACGACATGATCCGCATCGGGCAAACGGTGCAGTTTCACGTCCGCGACAGCGAGGCGGCGTCGGAGGATCTGTCGGCGCTCCTCGATCGCCAGTCCGCCCAGCCGCACGCCGGCGGGCTGGTGTTTACGTGCAACGGGCGCGGCACCCGGCTCTTCCCCTATCGAAGCCACGACGTGCGCGCGGTGCGCGACGTGCTCGGCACGATGCCGCTCGGCGGCTTTTTCTGCGCGGGCGAGATCGGCCCCATCGGCGAGCGCAACTTCCTGCATGGGCACACCGTCGCGATCGGGTTGTTTCGACCTTCCACTCCCGCGGGCGGCTGAGCACGCGTGAACGGCGCCGCCGACTCGCGCTCCTCCGTCCGTGCGACGCTGCCGCGCGCCGTACGGCTGCGGCGCAAACGCGAGTTCGACGCGGTCTTTCACGCCAAGGTGCGGGTTTCGGACGCCGTGCTGACGCTCTGGGCGCGGTCGAACGACCGCGACGTGGCGCGCTGCGGAATCGCGGTGAGTCGGCGGCACGGCGATGCGGTCGTGCGAAATCGATTCAAGCGGCGCATCCGGGCGGCGTTCCGCGCTGTGCGCGCTGAACTTCCGATCGGGTTGGACCTGGTGGTGCGGCCGGCGCTCGGGCCGCCGGCGACGGTTCGCGCCTATGAAGGGGCGCTGCGCGCGCTCGCACAACGGGTGGTGAAGCGGTTGCGAGGCCGGCGCGACGGATGCTGAGCTCCACCAATGAAGTTTGGTCGCAGGTCAGGTCCGCTCGGCGCATCGCGCGGCACACGCTACACGCGACGGGCCCTGCGGCGCAGGGGCGGTGCTGCGCGTGCGCGCATCACGATCACGTCGCGCGGTGAGCGGGACTACGGCGCTGGCGGCAGGCGTGAGCGCCACTCGGCGGCGCCCGCGGTGTCGCCGCGCTGTTCGCAGAGTGTGATCATCCGTTCGACCGCTTCGCGTGTGCGCGCCGGTGGCGCGGCGGCGGCGCGGAGCAGTGTCTCAGCGGCGGCCCGCAGGTGCGGTTCGGCCTCGTCGACGCGATCGGCCCGGAGCAGCGCCAGGCCGAGAAGGCTGCGGGCGCTGGCGGTCTGCCAGTGGTCCGGCGGCAGTTCAACTTCACGAATCGCGAGCGCCTCGCGAAGAAGCGCCTCGACGTCGGTCGGCGGCGCGGACGGCGCGGGGGTCGCGGCGAGCGTGTCGGCGGCGCGACGCATCAGCAGGTTCGCCAGGCGCAGCCGATTGGCGGGCACGGCGGGATTTCCCGGCGGAAGCGTGCGGGTCTGGGCGGCGATGACTTCCCGAAGCTCGTCGGTCGCTTCGACCAGCCGCCCGGCCGCTTCAAGGATGTAGGAAAGCCCCTTGCGATCATCGATCACGCGTGCGTCGTCGCCGTCGAACAGCGCCTGATCGACCGCGAGCGCCGCTCGAATTAACTGCTCGGCCTCGTCGAGCTCCTTCAGCGTGAACAGCGCTCTGGCCAGGTTGTTGAGCGTGTTCGCGAACGACCGCCGGCGATCGCCGCCGACGGCACGCTGAATCGCGATCGAGTCGCGGAACGCCTCGACCGCGCCGGCGGTGTCGCCTTTGTCGAGCAGGATGTTCCCGAGGCTGTTCAGGCTGTCGGCCACATAGCCGTTGGGCGTGGCGAATGCGGCGCGGCGGATGGCCAGCGACTCGCGCTCCAGCGCTTCGGCCTCGTCGAGACGCTTTTGGCGCCGCCGCACGTCCGCCAGCAGCGTGAGGGCGCCGCTGAACTTGTAGTGTTTGGGGCCGTAGGCCTCGGCGACGATCTCGCGGGCCCGCAGGATTTCGGCTTCGGCTTCGTCGAGCCGGCCGCCGTTCATCAGCGCGAGCGCGAGATCGCCGCGGTTGACGCCGACGTTGGGATGGTGCGGGCCGAGCGCATGCTCATAGACCTGGATCGCGGCGCGGTAGTGTCGTTCGGCGGCGGCGAAGTCGCGCTCCTCGTCGGCGATCTGCCCGAGGTTGTGAAGGCACGAGCCAATGAGCGCGTGGTTCTCCCCGAGACGCTCCGCGGCCAACGCCCGCGTTTGCTCGATGAGGCCGCGGGCCTGATCGCGCCGTCCCGTGCGGTGGTAAAGCTCGGAAAGCGCGATCTGGAGCATGACGAGCGCTTCGGCGTCGGGCGTTTTGGCGCGCTGGAGGATCGCCTGCGCCTGGTTGAAATAGTCCTCGGCGCGCTCGAAGTTCTCCTGGTCTTTGTGCAACTGGCCGAGGGAGAGCAGCGCTTCGGCGGTGCGCGGGTCGTCCTGGCCGGCCGCGGTGCGGAGGAGTTCGAGTGCGGTGAGCAGGTGCGGCGCAGCCTTCTCGAATTCGCCGAGCTGGCGATACGCGTTGCCGACAGTCACGCGCAGGGCGGCGTCGACGAGCGGTTGCGTGCCCAACTCGGGCGAGCGGCGGCGGTCAAACTCATCCAGCAGCTCCCGAACCGTGTAGTCGCGCCCGGCGCCCTTGACCGGATCGGCCGACCCGAGCATCGATCGCAACAGGTCGGCGATGCCTTCGGCCTCAGCGCGGCGCGCACCGGCCTCGCGGGCGGCGTCGACTGCGGCGTCGCGCTGGCGCTCGGCCTGTCGCCAGAAAAACAGGCTGGCAGCGAGCCCGCCGACGATCGCGAGCAACACCGCGCCTGCGGCGGCGACCGACAGGCGATGACGCCGGAGGCGCTTGCGAAGCACGTAGCCGAGCGAGTCGCGCTTGGCCTCGATCGGCTCGCGGGCCAGGTAGCGGCGTAAGTCGCGGGCGAGATCGCCGGCGGTCTGGTAGCGCCGCTCGCGGTCCTTCTGGAGACACTTGGCGACGATCGTCTCGATCTCGCCGTCGAGCGCGGCGCGCAGCTCGCGGTGTGGCGCATCGCCTCCTGCGGTGCGAATCGCCTCGCGCAGCGAGCGCGGCTCGACGTGGCGGATCTGGTCGACCACGTCGGCGGCGCGCCCGACGACACGGTACGGAAACTCGCTGGCGAGCGCGTGGTAGAGCAGCACGCCGAGCGCGTACACGTCGGTGCGCGTGTCGACCTGGTCGGATTCGCCGGCAGCCTGCTCGGGGCTGGACCAGGGAAGCGAGCCGACAAACTGGCCGGGTTGGGTCATGGCGGTCAGTGCGTCGGGGTCGCCGTCGGGCAGTTCGTCGGCGACTTTCGCCAGGCCGAAGTCGAGCACGCGCGGCTCGCCGGCTCCGTCGATCAGGATGTTGCCGGGCTTCAGGTCGCGGTGGATGACGCCGCGAAGGTGGGCGGCGTTGACGGCGTCGGCGACCTTTGCGAAGAGGCTGAGCGTCTCGTCGACGAACGCGCGCATGCCGGCGCGCTGACCGGACGACGCGGGCTGCGCGGGGTTGGTGCGCAGCGACTCGACCCAGCGATCGAGCGGCACGCCCTGGACCAGGTCCATGACGTAATAGAAGCGGCCGGCGGCTTCGCCGCTGTCGTGGACGGTGACGATGTGCGGGTGCCGCAACTGGCTGAGGATCTCGATTTCGCGTTCGAAACGGCGGCGGCCGGTCCCGCCCGTGAGTGGGCTGTCGTAGAGCACCTTGATCGCGACTTTTCGCTTGGTGGCGCGCTGGAGAGCCTCATAGACCACGCCTTGGCCGCCGCGGTGGCGCTCCCGGAGCAATTCGTACCCGGTGAGCGAGTCGGCGTTCAGGCCGGCGACCCGGGCGGCGTCGGAGGACTCGCGGGCATCGAGCGCCCGCGTGACGCCTGACGGGCGGTCGTTGGGTCGCCGGACCGCCGCAAACTGGGCGGCGGCGCCCGCGATCAGGTCGGCGTCACGGTCGTCGGAGCGGGCGGACGACATGCAGTGTCCTCATCTCGCGGAATGCGTTCAGCGACCCGGGCGCAATAACGCGAGCGACGGGACGCGGGCGACCTTCACGCGGGGCGCGAGAAGAATTGCGAATCGGGGCCGAGCAGCTCACGCAGTTGGTCGTGGGCGCGGGCTCGCAGCATGTGGACCGCGCCCGCCGAGCGGTCGAGCTCCGACGCCACCGCGGCGATCGGGTGGCCCTCGATGTCGTACAGCCGCACGACGCGGGCGTAGTCCGCCGGAAGCGCGTCGAGCGCAGCCGCGAGGGCACGCTCGATCTCGTTCGCGGCGGCGGCGCGGCTGGGCGTCGCGCTGGTGACGCCAAGCAGGTCAAAGAGCGCCACGGCGGACGAATCGGTGGTGTTGGCCTGGAGGTTTGGCGGAGGACGCTTGGCGGCGTCGAGCCCCTTGATGGCGTCCCGCAGGTTATTCTCCGCGATCCGCCGCAACCAGCCGAGGAAAGCGTTTGGCCCGCCGGGGACGAACGAGCCGATCTTGAGGAACGCTTCGAGGTACGTGACCTGGAGGACGTCGTCGGCATCGAGAACGCTCTGCCAACGTTTGTCGATGGAGAGCAGCGCGCGGAGGCGCGGCGCGTGCTCGTGCAGCAGATCCGTGAGCGCGGCCACGTCGCCGGTGATGGCCTGCGCGATTCGCGGATCAGGTTCCGTGTGGCCGGCGTTCATGGTGCTTAGCGACCCAGTGTATCCGCGTTCGCGGCGCGCGCGAACGGCGATTCCGCGCCGAAGCTGCGGCTCAGCGGTCCCCGCGGGCTTCGCGCTGTCACACGGTTGCACACTCGTTCGTCGACGCGTCATATAATGCAAGCTTTGTCGGCGGGGCAGGTCTGCGCGAGAGCGGGTGATCCATGCGCTGGGATCAAATGCGGCGGAGTCGAAACGTCGAGGATCGGCGCGGGGGTGACGGTCTGTCGTTCGGCGGCAGGCGCTTCCCGAGCGGCGGCCGGGCCACGCTTGGGGGCGGGCTCGGACTGCTCGTCCTTGTTATCGCGGCGCTGCTATTCGGCGTGAACCCGCTGGCGCTTTTGCAGGGCGGCGGCGGGCTGGTGCTCGATGCCGGGGCGCCGCACGATCCGCCGCGGCAATCGGGTGCCGGCCGGTCGCTTGGGCAGGATGAAGCCGCGGAGTTTGTTTCCGCGGTGCTGGGCGAAACCGAAGACGTCTGGCAGCGGCTGTTTGCGAACGCGGGGCGGCGGTACGTCGAGCCTACGCTCGTGCTGTTCCCCGGTCAGGTTCGATCCGCGTGCGGCCTGGCCAGCGCGGCGGTGGGGCCGTTCTACTGCCCTGCGGATTCGAAAGTCTATCTCGACCTGGACTTCTTTGACGAATTAGACCGGCGATTCGGCGCGCCCGGCGATTTCGCCCAGGCCTACGTGATCGCCCACGAGATCGGGCATCACGTGCAAAAACTGCTCGGAATCACCGATCGCGTGGAAGCGATGCGCGGCCGGCTGGGCGCGAGCGAGTACAACCAACTGTCCGTGCGGCTGGAATTGCAGGCGGACTTCTTTGCCGGCGTGTGGGCCCATCATGCCGAGCGGACCAAGCGTGTCTTGGAGCCCGGCGACATCGAGGAGGGTCTGCGGGCGGCGTCGGCGATCGGCGACGATCGCATCCAGCGGCGGACGCAAGGATACGTGGTTCCGGATTCGTTCACGCACGGCACGTCCGCGCAGCGCGTGCGCTGGTTTCGCAAAGGGTTCGAGACCGGCGACATAAACGCCGGCGACACGTTCACCGTGGCCGAGCCCTGACATCGGGCATCGCCATTCGCACGGTCTGCGGCCGCGAATCGGTCGATTCTGCCGAACGCGTTGAGCTGGCACGCGGGCGCCGACTGCTCCTGGACAATGCGTGTCTGCCGCGGAGTTCGAATCGATGGCCGAGCACGGGGCGTCAACTCACTGGGTTTGTTCGAGCGGCGTGCGGCGGGTCGCGGCGTCGTGGCGGGCTCCGTCCGGTCCCCAGCTCGAATGGACACCCATCCGCGCCGCGCGTGCGATCGCGCGCCGCATCTCACGCGCGCTGGCGATTGGGTTTTGGGCCTGCACCCTGTCCGCGGCGCGCGGCGACGCGCTCGCGGACTTTGGCGTCTTTGATTCGCCGCCAGACCCGTGCGCCGCCGGCGAAGCGACGATTGTGAGCGGGTCAGCCCGGTTCACCGTGCTGACGCCGGCGCTGCTCCGACTGGAATGGTCCGAGTCAGGGGCGTTCGAGGATCGGGCGTCGCTGCTGGTGTTGAACCGGCGTCTGCCGGCGCCCGCTCTCAGATCGCACCGCGACGGCGGCTGGCTGGAAATCGACACAGAAGACTTGCGACTGCGTTATCGCGAGGGCGCGCCATTCAGCGAAGATACGCTCAGCATCACGCTGCGGACGCCGATTGACGGACGTGACGTAACGTGGCGTCCCGGGCAGCGCGACACAGGCAACCTGGGCGGCACCGCACGGTCGCTGGATGGCTGCGACGGCGCGACGGCGCTGGAGTCGGGGCTGCTGTCGCGCGCTGGCTGGGTGCTGATCGACGACTCGTCGCGTGCCGTGTTCGACGCGCTTCCCGCTCACGCCGGCGGCGCCGTGAACGAAGTCGTCGGGGCGGTTTGGCCGACCGCGCGCCCAGCCGGCGCGCTGGACTGGTATTTCCTCGGCTACGGGCGGGACTATCCGCGGGCGCTGTATGACTTCACGCGCGTAGCCGGCAAGGTTCCGATGCCGCCGACCTGGGCGCTGGGCGCGTGGTGGTCGCGGTACTGGCGGTATTCGGCGGAAGACTTTCGGGAGCTGCTGGCCGAGTTTCGGCGGCATGACGTGCCGCTCGACGTGCTGGTGGTGGACATGGACTGGCACGTCGCCCCGGCGTGGTCCGCGTACACCTGGAACCGCGAGCTCTTTCCCGATCCGGCCGCGTTCCTGGATTGGGCACATGACGAAGGCCTGCACGTCACGCTGAACCTGCACCCGGGATTCGACGTCGAGGCGTTCGAGGCACGCTACCGCGAGTTTGCGGACGCCTTGGGCGTCGACCCGGCGTCTACGCCGAAGCTGAAGTTCGAACATGGCGATCCGCGCTTCGCAGCCGCGTATCTTCGGCATCTCCTGCATCCGCTGGAGCGCGACGGCGTCGACTTCTGGTGGCTCGATTTTCCGCCGTTCTGGACCCAAACTGCGGTCGACGGCGTCGACGCGTTGTGGTGGCTCAATCACCTGCACTGGGTTGACCAGCAACGCCGGGCGCGCGCGACGCCGAAAGCGGTGCGGCCGCTGATCCTGAGCCGTTGGGGCGGTCTGGGGAGTCATCGCTATCCGCTCGGATTCTCCGGTGACACGCGGAGCACCTGGGCGTCGCTCGCATTCCAGCCGCACTTCACGTCCACGGCGGGAAACGTGCTTCAGGCGTGGTGGAGCCACGACCTCGGCGGGCACATGCCGGGACCGGTGGACCCGGAGTTATATGTTCGCTGGCTACAGTTCGGCGCGCTCAGCCCATTGATGCGGACGCATGCGACCAGCAGCCCGCAGGCGGAGCGGCGAATCTGGGCGTTCGACGAGCAGTACTTCGAGGCGGGCCGTGGCGCATATCGGTTGCGGCAGGAGCTGCTGCCCTACATTGCCGCAGCGG
>JBFXAM010000119.1:0-14128 GCA_050184295.1 Phycisphaerae bacterium
CGACTCCGCCTGGTTCATGTTGCCGCGCAGATCGTCGGGCCGCAGCCGGTGCGCTGCGCGGGCATGGTCGTGCGCCGCGGCGGCATCGTGCTCGGCCAGCAGGTTCGCGAGATTGGAGTGCGCGCTCCAATCGTCCGGCGCCAGCGTCAGCACCCGCCGAAACACCTCGATCGCGTGCGCCTCCTGCTCGGTCAGCGTCAGCAGCTCGGCATAGAGCTGCAGCGCCGCGACGTCGCGCGAGTCGCCCCGCGCCAGCGGCTCGATCGCCGCGAGCGCGTCGCGGTGCCGTCCCGCCGTCAGCAGCAGCCGCGTCAGCTCGACGCGTGCCGCGGGATCTTCCTTTTCGGCCAGCGCCGCCTGCAACGCCGCGATCTGTTCGAGCATCTCCGGCGTCGCGGGGCTGAGCGACGCGAGCAGTTGCTTGCTGAGCCGATGTCCGGGGAACACGTCGATCGCGGCTTGCGCGTAGGCGCGGGCCGCCTCGACGTCGCCGCGCAGCGAGTGCAGGTATGCGTAGAGGTTGAGCGCATCCGCCTCGCGCGGGCTGATGCGGAGCGCCGCCTGAACATACCGCTCGGCGCGTTGCAGGTAGACGTCGCGCCGCGGATCGTCCGTCCGCGGTGCGGCGAACACGAGGATCTCTCGTGCAAACGCGCGGTTGAGCGTGAAACTCCGGGGCGCCGTCGCGACATCCGCCTCAAAGAGCGTGAAGTTGTTCGCCCAGTCGATGTTCCGCACGACGGCCCGCAGCGCCAGCGCAGCGAGCAGCAGCCCGCCTGCGATGCGCAGCAGCGCGCCCGTCCCCGCGAGCACCGCCCCGGGCGCACACCACTTCCGCCACGCCGCCACCGCCGCCGTCGCGATCAACATCAGCAGCGGGACGCTCGGCCAATACATCAGCCGCTCGGCGAGCGACACGCCGATCAGCAGCGCCGTGTTCGAGATCAGCGCATAGCTCGCCAGCGCGATCGCCGCACCCACCGCGAGCGATCGCCACACGCCCGCGTGCCGCCGATAGCCCCCCAGCAGCACGCCCAGCGCGACGACCGCCGCCCCGCCCAGGACCGTCAGCCCGTTCGCGCCCGCCTGCGGATCGAAGGCCGCGTAGCCGTAGTCGCTCACGAGCGCATCCGGCACGAGCAGCAGCCGGACATAGTGCCCCGCGACGGTCAGCGGCGCCGCGAGCCGCGCCGGTCCCGCCGACACGACGATCGGGTTGAAGATCGGATCGACCGCGCGGTCGCGCAGCAGGTGCCCGCCGAGCGCGACATAACGCAACGGCAGATACGCCGCGAGCGGCAGCAGCAGCACGCTTGCCGTCCACATCCACCGCCCGGCGGCCCCGCGCCACGGCAGCCGCCCCGCGCCGTGCATCGCCAGCAGCGCGATCGGCCAGTAGCTCACCGCCGTTTCCTTCGCCAGCAGCGCGCCGAAGAACATCAGCGCCGCCGCCAGGCAGCGCCCCCACCCCGGCGGCCCCGTGCGCGGCAGCAGAATCACCAGCCCGAGCAGTAGAAAGAGCGCCGCGAGCACTTCCGCCCGACCGACAATGTTCGCGACCGCCTCACAGTGCACCGGATGAACCGCGAACAGCGCGCCGCTCACCGCCGCGACCACCCGATCATCGAGCAGCCGCCGAACGAACGCGACCACGAGCGCCGCGCACAGCGCGTGCAGCGCGACATTGACGGCGTGAAACCCCGCGGGCGCGAGCCCGTGCAGCGCGTACTGCAATGCGAACGTGAACAACGTAAGCGGGCGATAGAGCCGATCGCGGCGCGGGTCGTCGAGGTCGAGCTCGGCCCGCGTCGCGGCGCCCCACCAGTCCGAAAGCCAGATCGCCTCGGCATTCGCCAGCGAGCGAATGACCGGGTTGCGCTGGACGATGGGCCCGTCGTCGTACGTGAAGCCGTGCGAAAGCGTGTTCAGATAACAGCACGCCCCCACCAGCGCCGCCAGCCACGGGCTCAGCAGCAGCGCGGCGGCGCGCCCGGGTGCCGGCGCGGCGCCAGGCGGCTGCGGGGCCGCGGCGCCGGGCGCGCTAGCGTCCCTTGGGCTCATCGGTGACGGTCACGTTGTTGTATTCCAGCAGCGTGCCCTTCGCGCGTTCGAGCTCGACGACACCCGTCGTATAGCTCATCAGCACGTCGAGCAGGCTGCGGCGCGTATTGGCAAGCTGCTCCACGCCGCTCAGCTCCGTCTCCAGGTAGCTCGGGTCGATCCGCTGCGTGCGGGCCTGCAACGCCCGCAGGTTCAGATCCGCGGCCTGCACGGCGGTGAGCTGCGGCGGCACCTGGCTCCAGCGCACGTTCAGCGTGCGAACGGCGTTGTTGACCTCCTGCACGACCGCATCGATCGCGCCCTGCAACTGCACGACCGACTTCTGTTCCTCCAGGCGCGCCTGTTGCAGCGCCGCCTTGGGACCGCGGTTGCCCAGCGGATACGAGAACGTCGCGCCAATCGTGTACGACACAAAGCGGTTCGTCGTCAGGTTGTCGAAACTGCTGTCTCCGGAGCCGCCCAGCCCGTCGACTTCGTACTGAAATTGCAGGTCGAGCTTCGGCAGCGTCTCATTCTTGGCGGCTGCCGTGCGCACCCGCGCCTGCTCGATGGCCAGCTTGGCCTGCACGATCTCGCTGCGCTTGTCCAGCGCCTGGCGCACCTCGCCGAACTGGTCGACCATCAACGGCGTGAGCAACGGCTGGTCCGTGGGGATGATCTCGACCTCACGCGACAGCAGCAGGTCGTTATCGTTCAGCAGGTTCTTGAGCGCGTCTTCGGCGTCGCGGACGTTCTTCAAGGCCTCCAGGTACGCGACCCGCCGGCTCTGGTAGCGCGACTCCGAGTTGTTGATTTCGACCGGTGTCGCGTCGTGCTCGCGCCGCTCCCACAGGTCCTGCTTGGTGACGAAGTTCTGCGCCACCGACTCCGCCAGGATCGCGACCGTCCGCCGGGCCCGCGCCAGTTGCCAATACGCCGTCTCGACGTTCAGCAGCGTATCGCGCACCTGCCGCAGGAACTCCTGCTGCGCCGCGTCGCGCCCGATCCGCGCGAGCGTGATCTGCCGGCGGTTGTAATCGAGCCCGAATCCGCGCAGCAGCGGCTGGTTGAACTCGGCGATGAACGCGGTGTCGTACGAGGGATTGATGGTCTGAAACTGGAAGTTGCTGCGCGTGAAGTTCTGCCGCAGCGAGGTGGACGCGGTCATACCGGTCGGCAGCAGCTTCCGCAGCCCGCCGCCGATCGAACGGTTCTCGCTGCGCGTCGACGAGAGCTCCGAACCGGACGGCCGGTCGATGTCGGCTGCGGTCGCGTCGAGAAAGAACTCCAGGTCGAAGACCGACTCGGCCTGTACGATCTGCGTCTGCGCGATCGCCGGGTCGTACGCCGACGCCCGAATCGTGTAGTTGTTCAGCAACGCGCGCTGGATCGTCTCCGCCAGCGTCAGCCGCACCTGGTCCGACCGCCGCAGCTCGTTGAGATAGCGCTCCGCCTCGGCGATGACCTTTTTGTACCCGATGCTGACGCGCTCTTCGGTTGACGTCGCCTCGATGCGCCGGAGCCGCTCCGCGAAAATCGCCGCCGACTCGCTCGGATCGGGGATTTCGTGCAGCAGCTCCGCCGACGACGGTTGCGCCGATCCGGTCGGCTGCGTCAATAACGCCATCCGGACGGGCATTTGCGGCTGCGTCACGCGCGGCCGCGCCACGGGATCCTCTGTCGACCCCTGCTGCGCGTCGTCCGCCGCCTGCGCCAGCATCCGGTCCCGATACTCTGCAATCGACGCGCCCAGCGGCGGACCGTCCGCGTGCCCGACGGACAGCGCCAGCGCCGCGACGATCGCCACGACCACGCCCGCGGCCCCCGCGCGCCGCCCATACGTCCACTCGCCACACGTCATTCGTGGATTCCTCGAGTCGCGGCCCGGAGCGGCCGCCGCCGCGCACAACCACCCGCCCACGCGGCGCATGGTAGGTAGCGAGCGCGGGGGTGTAAAGTCGCCCGCGGCCCGGCACGCTTGGCGCACGCGATCACGGACACGGGCGGCGGGCGCGACCACACGACGCGTCGCGACACGCCGCGTAGACTCTGATCGCCAATCAGCGCCCCGCACGCACGTACGGGACCATCCGGTCCACCGTTTGCGTGCCGGGTTCCATCCATCGCGTACTGCCAGGGGAGCCTCATGACGGCGTTGGCAACCGACTTCATCCTCTACGCAACTCAGAAGCTCGACGAGAACCGTCGCCAGATCGCCCGCTGCGTCGGGCTGCTCTCGGACGACGAGCTCTGGCAGCGCGCCAACGTGCACTGCAACGCCGTCGGCAACCTCGTCCTGCATCTCACCGGAAACATCCGCCAGTGGATTCTCGGCGGCGTCGGCGGCGAACCCGTTACGCGCGACCGCCCGGCGGAATTCAGCGCCCGTGGACCCTGCGCCGCGGCAGAATTCATGCCGCAGTTCGACGGCGTGCTGCGGCGCGCCGCGGACGTGATCGGCGCCTTGGGAGCGTCCGATCTGGCGCGCCCGCGCTCGATTCAGGGTTATTCCGTCTCGACGCTCGTTGCCGTGTTTCACGTCGTGGAGCACCTGTCGTTCCACACCGGGCAGGTCGTGCAGATCACCAAGGAGCTCAAAAACGTAGATCTCAGCCTCTTCGACCCGCACGGCCGCAAGCTCGACGGCGGCGGAGCAAGCCCGGCCTGACGCGTGCCACGCGGCAGAGTTCTCGGTGTTGAGTCCGATACGCGAGGACAGGAATTGTCGCGGGTGGCCCGCTGAGGCCAGGCGATGAGCCGGTTATCGGAGGGCGCAAAAAGTGGGCCGGTGGTCGGGACGTGCGGGGGGGGACACGTACGCCGACGCAGTCCGGCCCGGGGACCGTGATTACGTCCAAGGCTGAAATAATACCCACGGGTCCAACAGAATGCAAATACTATCGGCCGGCACTGTAAAAATCGTCCGGGTGTTTTTTGACGGAAAGCCGGAGCACGCATCACCGCAGAGGTCCGAGATTGCGCGGCAGGATCCGCCGGGCGGGTACTGGGGATCCAGGATTCGAACCTGGACTAACTGGTCCAGAGCCAGTCGTGCTACCGTTACACCAATCCCCAACGAACGAAGCGAGTGTACGCCGCGATACCCCGTAATTCAAGGGTGACGCCGCCCGCCGCCGACGCTCAGCCCGACCGATCGCGAATCGCGAACGCATCGCGGAGACCATCGCCGACGAAGTTCAACGCCAGCAACGTCAGCGACAGCGCCGCGCACGGGAACAACAGCAGCCACCAATCGAACGCCACCGGGTTCAGCTGCCGAACCCCATCCGCCGCCAGCGAACCCCAGGTGGTCTGCGGCGGCTGTACGCCGACGCCCAGAAAACTCAAAAACGACTCCTGCAAGATCGCCTGGGGCACGGTGAGAGTGGCGAACACAATGATCGGCCCGACCGTGTTGGGCAGGATGTGGCGGGTGAGGATACGTCCCGGCGGGACGCCGAGCGCGCGGGCCGCCTCGACGAAAGGCCGCGTGCGGAGCGACAGCACCTGCCCGCGTACCACCCGGGCCATGGTGAGCCAGCTCACGCCGCCGATGCCGAATGCGAGCACGACGAACCGCGCGGCTTCGGGTCCGGCGCGTTCGCCGCCCCAGCCGATCGGCACCCGCTCGAGCCAGGGTCCGACTGCCAGCGTGAGGAGCATGACGAGCAACACGTAGGGCATTGCGTAGAGCGTGTCGACCAGGCGCATCATCCCGCCGTCGACGCGACCGCCGACGTAACCGGCGACGGCGCCGTAGCTGACGCCGATGACAACCGCGATTGCTGCGGCCAGCAACCCGATGCCCAGCGAAATCGCGCCGCCATAGAGCAGCCGCGCCAACAGGTCGCGGCCCAGCTCGTCCGTGCCGCAGGGCTTCGTGAGCGAAGGCGGCTGGCGGGCCGCGTGAAAGTCTGCGACCCGCATCGCCGGCGTCGACCACCCCAGCGTTGCGAAGCACGCCCCGCCAAGCAGCGCGAGCAACACCAACCCGCCGGCAGCGGCGCGGTGACGCAGGAAGCGGCGGCCGACCGTGTCGCGGCGCATGCTCATCCTCCGCTCGCGCCGACCCGAATGCGCGGATCCGCAAGCCCGTACAACAAATCCACGACCAGGTTGAACGCCGCCAGAAAAACGCCGTAGACCAGCACCGTCGCGAGAATCAGGCTCTGATCGCGATTGTTGATCGATTCGACGACGTGCGTGCCCATGCCGGGGATCGTGAAGATGCGCTCGACCACGAACGACCCCGTGAACAGCGCCGCCGCCGCCGGTCCCAGGTAGCTCAACACCGGCAGCAGCGCATTCCGCAACGCGTGATCGAACATCACGCGCGTCTCCGACAGTCCCTTGGCCCGCGCCGTGCGGATGTAATCCTCCGCATACGCGTCCAGCAGCGCCGCCCGCGTCAGCCGCGCGATGTAGGCCGCGTACGGCAGCGCAAGCGTGAAGGCCGGTAGCAGCGCCTGGTCCGGCCGACCCCAACCGCCGACCGGCGCCGCGCGCAACCAGACCGCGAAGATCAGCAGCAGGACCGAGCCGGTGACGAACGTCGGCAGCACGACGCCGACGAGCGTGAGCGCGAGCGAGAGATGATCGACCCAGCGCCCGCGCGTCGCCGCCGCCAGCACGCCGACGCCGATGCCAAGCAGCACCGCAATGGTGAACGCGAGCAGTCCGAGCTGGAGCGAGACCGGCAGCGCAGAGCGCATGATCTCGACCACCGTCCAGTCGGGGTACTCGTGCGCCGGCAGATCCTGGTCCCAGACGAGTCGCTTCGGCCAGGTCCAGAAGTAGCGCTGCCACCACGGCTCGTCATAATTGAAGGCGGCCCGCCGCGCCGCGAGCACCTCCGGCGGCAGATCGCGTTCGCCGCCTTCGAGCCCCTCGCCGGGCGCGGCCATCACGAGCAGCACCGCGCCCGCATACATGCCGAACAGCACGAGCGGGAACAGGGCGAGCCGACGCAGCGCATACGCGAGCATAGCGCGGCATCATGCGAGCCGCCGCCACGCTCGGCAAGGGCGCACTGCACGCCGCCCGGTCCGCGTGCCGGCTGCCTACGGTTCGTCCGAACGCACCGGCTCGGGCGGTCGGCTCAGGTTGAATCGAAACAGCGGGCTGGGGCTGGAACGCAACTCGACCGTAAGAAAGCCGCGCGGCGGCGCGTCGGCGGGGACTTCCTCGTGGTAAACGACGCGCTGCGCGATGCCGCCGAGGGCCGCGACGCGCCGCAACAGTTGAACCGGATCGACGAAGGGGATCGGGATGCGCCGCTCAGTGACGCGCCCGTCGCGCTCGATCAGCAGCCCGAACCAACGGGCGTCGTTTCGCGCCGCGAGGCCTTCCTGAATCTCACGCACGGGCTGGGTTGTCGCGAACCGCTGCCCGTTGCAGCCGACGATCAGGTCGCCGGAGCGGACCACGCCCGCGGCGGGCCCGTTCGCATCGACGACCTCGACGCGCAGCCGCTTCTCATCGGCGACTTCCGTTCCGCGCACGCCGAGCCGCACGTTGCGACCGCCGGGCTGGCGCTGCCGCCACCACTCCTCACGGAGCGCGTGCGGCGCGTGCGTCTCGAGATAGCGCAGCCACATTCCGCCGAGATCAGCGATGGGACCGAGTTGCGTGCAGAACACGGTCTCGCTGTCCGACGCGAGCCGCCGACGCGGCAACTGGAGCACGCGGGCGAGCGTGTTCGCATCGTGGTGCCGCGCGACGACGATCTGCCGCAGCCAGTCGAGATGGGACGCGACGATCAGCACGTCGTCGTCGATCGCCCAGCACAATTGCAGCTCGCCGATCGCTCCGCCGTCCACGCCTTGCAACAGCACGCCCAGGTCGATCACTTCCGCCGAAAGGTCGCCCGCCGGACGCGTCACGGGCTGCGCCAGCAGCGGCGTGCCCCACTGGAGCGACAGCAGGTTGTACGCCGAGAGCGACGACCGCAGCAGCGTTCCCAGGACGCCTTGCGCCGCATCCGGATCGCGCGTCGAGAGCAGCAGCGCGAGCGCCGGCGTCGGCGGAGCCGCCACCGGCCGACCGACCGGCTCCACCACGCCCACCGCGATCGCCGCTGACCCCTCGAACGAATCGACCAGCCGCGAGATCGTCCCCGACTTCTCCTGCAACGCGAACGCCAGCCGCAGCACGTTACGCTCCGGCAGGCGATTGACGGCGGCGACGAGATTCGTGTAGTCGAGGATTCCCGACCACGCGAACAGCGTCCGCTCCGGAAGCCGCTCGACGAGGCGCGCGACGCGCGGCTCGGGCGCCTTGGGCCGCTGCGGCCCGTTGCCCACCAGCGTGAAGTGCAGCAGCCGATCCTCGCGCTGCATCGCCAGCAGCACGCGGTCGGCGCCGCGCAGCGGTCCGGGCAGCGCGGCGACCTCGCGCTCGCGCGCCGCGCGGGTGGTCGGCTGGGTCGAGCTCGAGCCGCCGCCGGCGCCGTTGATCCGCGCAAAAAGCAGCCCGTCGGGGGTTGAAGGAGCGCGCGCCAGCAACGCGCGGTATTCCTCGTCGGACGCCAGACTCGTCGGCGGCGCCGGCTCCGCCAGACGCAGCGTGCGCGGGAACGCGCCATCCGCGGCCGACACATCGCCGAACAGCAGCACGTCGCCGAGCTGCGCCGCGCCCACGCCGTTGCGCAGTTGATAAACCGACACACGCTCGCTGAGCGGCAGCGGGCGCGCTTCCCAGCGCTGCAACAGCTCGCGCGGCCCCGCGCCGCGCGGGCGACACAGGAGCACGGCGTCCTGCGCCCGGCCGGGCGCGTCGCCGACGAACGCGACGCCGTCGGCAAACAGCGTGCGGATCGCCTCGGCCGGATCCATGCCGATCGCGTGACGGATCTGCGCCCGCCACTGCTCGACCTCGCCGGCGTTGGCAGGCTGCCCCGCGAGATCGGCCAGCGTCAGCCAGACCTGTTCGTCCGTCAGAGCGATGAGCAGGTCGTCGGCGCCGCGCATCTCGACAAAGAGCCCGGCGTCCGCGGGCACGAATGCCGCGAGCGAATCGCCGGCCCGTGCGGGCGCGCTCCACACACCGGCCAGCAGGCCCAGCCCTGCCATCGTCCATGTACGTCGATTCGGCAACACGCGTTTGTCAACCTGGCGCACGAGCGCCTCCGCGGCGGGTCGCGCCCCGGTCGGGTCTACGATTTCGACCGGCGGAACCGCCGCCGGGCGGAGAGGTCGCGCTAGCGAACCGGATCGCTCGCGGTGGGACTACAGCGCATATTGATCGGAGTCGCCGGGCGTCGGCTCGTCGGACTCGTGGGCGGCCGGCAGGAACGCCTCGAACAGGCCGCTCAGCGGATTGCTGGTCGTGAGGCTGGTGGAGGCGCGGGCCACGTCGTCCGACACGGTGATGCTCAGCGGGTAGCGTGCAAGCTGCCCGAGATCGTTGGCGAATCCGCTCCGCGCCGCCTCGACGCGCCGCCACAAGTAGTCCGAAAGATCGACCGGATCCATGCGCGCCAGGTCGATCGTCGCGGGGGGCGTCGGTTCGCCGCCGGGCTGGTTCGGCGCCGGGCTGTGCGTGCGACCCGACCACAGAAGCCCCGCCGCGAGCACCACGACCGCCGCGTTCGCCAGGCTCAGCGCCCGCCACGGAACGCGGCGCGGCCCCGCCACGCGGGATCGAGCGAGCGTGGACATCAATCGATCGGAGAAATCCGCGGAGAGCGCGGGCGTGCGGCGGTCATTGGCGAGCACGTGTTCGCATGCTTCTGCCAACGCGAGCGACTGCTGACAGCGGCGGCAGCGCAGCCGATGTGCGTCGAACTCGAGTCGCAGCGTGCCGGACAACTGCCCGTCGAGATAGGCGTCTGACAGATTTTCCCATTCCGCGCAGTTCATGGATCTCGAATCGCTTTCCGCGTTCATCCGCAACGAGCGTTGCGGGCGATTTCCGCCGGCGTCCAGGCCGCGGCCAGCTCGGCGCTCAGGTGCTGTCGGAGCTTCTCGCGCGCCCGGTGCAGGTGGCTTTTGACGGTCACGACCGGTACGTCGAGGATCTGGCCGATCTCCTGGCAGCTCTTGTTTTCTCGATAGAAGAGCAGCACGGCGCTCTTCTGCACGATCGTCAGCCGGTCGACCGCCGCCCACACTTCGTCGCGCACGCGCCGCGCCTGCTCCGTGCCGGCGAGCGCGTCCGGGATTTCCTCGTCGTCGCCGCTCATCCGCGAAAAGTCGACGTCGCCCGAGAGCGCCCGCCGCTTGCGCAGGTGATTCATGCTCAGCCGATACGCGATCGTGAAGAGCCAGGTGCTGAACGCGTACTCGCGTGAGTAGCTGGCGAGCGACTCATACGCCTTCGCGAACGCCGACTGGCAGATGTCCTCCGCCTCGTGGTGATCCCGCACCACGCGCCACACGAACGCGAACAAGCGCTCCTTGTAGGCGTCGACGAGCCCGCGAAACGACTCCGCGTGTCCGCGGATCGCGCGCCCGATCAACCGCAGTTCTTCATCTCTCGACATCTACCGCTCCGCGAGTCTCGCGTCGCGAATCATGCTCGATTCGCTCTCTTATACTATCGCATCATGGGCAAGTTGCGGCAGAATCGGGCGGTGGCTCGCCGATGACCCGGATTGACCCGGGCATCGTTATCGGGCCTACATCGCGGCCGCGGACGACCTCGCGCCTCCCGGCGTGACGGGTCGGAGAGTGCCAGGACCGCCGCTGCAAGCTTAGGATAGGCGATCATGACTTCCAAGAAGTCGGGCCGACCGCCGCCGACGATTCAGAACAAGAAAGCCCGCTTCCACTTCGAAGTGCTCGAGAAGGTCGAGGCCGGAATCGTTCTAACCGGCAGTGAAGTCAAAAGCTTGCGCGCTGGGCAGGCGTCGCTCGAAGAAGCCTACGCACGGCTCCGCAGCAGCGAACTCATGCTCATCGGATGCAACATATCTCCTTATCCCATGGCGGGTTACGCACAACACGCACCCACTCGCGAACGCAAGCTGCTGCTCCATCGCCGCGAGATCCGCAAGTTCGAAACCAAGGTGACCCAGCGCGGCTTCACGCTCGTGCCGCTGTCGATCTACTTCAACGCACGCGGACTGGTGAAACTGGAGATCGCGCTGGCGCGCGGCAAGGTCGCGGCCGACAAACGCCAGGACTTGAAGAAGCGCGACGCGCAGCGCCAGATCGACCGCGCAATGCGCCGCCGCTGACACGCCGTTGCGCGCCGCCGATGCGCCCGGCGGCGCGCGAGAAAGGCCCGTTTCGCCGCGCTACTTGAGATAAACCAGCGCGAGAGTTGTCGCGACGGCGGCGAGCGCACACACCCCGAGCACAGCGGCGATCGTGATGAGCACGACCAGCCGGCGACTCTGCTCGCGCAGAACGCCCGAAATGGCCTGCATGTGCTCGCGATCCGCGCTCTGCATCTGTCGCAACGCATCCACCTGCGCCCGACTCGAGTGATTCAGGCCGTCGACCGCGCCGCCGAAGCGCCCGAGCGAATCGGCAAGAGCGGCGTCGGTGGCCTGCGATTTTTCGAGTTGGCGCGCAACGCTGCGCATCGCGTCGGCCTGGCTCTGAAACGCGGTGGGCATCTGGGCGAGCGTGCTGGAGATTTTCGCCGCCTGTTGGTTGGTCACGTCGACGTGTGACGCAATCGCGCGCACAAACTCGCCCTGCGTGCGCTGCGCGTCGCCGAGCTGTTCGAGGATTCCCGCGACGCGGTGAACCGATGCCGACAGCTCCTCCGAGCGCTGATCCTGCTGGCGGAAGTGCTGCTCGAGCGCGTCGAGCACCTGCTCCACGCGGGCCACACGATCGCGCGATGACGTGACGCCCGAACGTGCCCAGCGCATGAGCGACGACTCGGCGCGCGGCAGCGCGTCGGTGTGGGTGGATCCCTGCGCGGGGAAAACACCCGAGTCGCCGCCGTCGGCGCGCGGTCCGCCGTTGTGGTCCGTTCGGAAGAGGCCGCTGATGCGTTGAAAGATCGACGCGTGGTGTGACATGGCGCTGGCTCCGTCGAAGGGTGCGCGTCCATCCGTGGACTGCCGGCCATTATAGGACGGCGGCGCTGGCCGCTGAAGAGAATTCCACGGAGATCCAACGGGAACCCGGCCAAGCGTGCCGCGTGCCGAATTCGCCGCGTTCTGGCTTCCGTCGCGTGCGGCCCCGGGCGCGTCGCGCGTGGATCGGGCTGGCGACGGGCCGCGCGGAGCAAACGGGTTTGCAAACCGGTCGCGCTTCGCGCTTGCTTCGCATCTCGGCGCAGACTATCGTCAACTCATCCGACAGTACGAGGGCCGCGCCGCAGATCCTGTGAAACCGATCGTCTGGACCGTCATTCTGTCCATCGTCATCGCGGCCGCGGGCCTGCGACTCTGGTGGTTCTACGCCGCGCAGCCCAGCGCCGGCCAGCCGATCGAGCGGCCCGCGCCGATCGCGTGTGCCGCGTGCGGCAAGTCGTACGTGGGCCTGCTCGGTCGCGAGCCGACCCGCTGCCGCGCGTGCAATCAGCGGAATGCGTGGCAGGCGCTGCAATGCGCCGCCCCGCGTTGCGGCATGGTCTTTGCGTGGGTGCGCGACCCGTCGGCAACCCCGGCGGAGATGGCGCCGCCGCGCTGCCCGAAGTGCGGCGGCGGCGAGGCGCGGGAACCTGCGCCGGAGGCCTTGACCGACCACTGAATCGGAGGAACGCTGCGATGAACGACCGTCCGCTGCGCCACCCGTCCGGCATGCGGCCGTGCGCGCCGAGCCGTACCCGATCCGATTTGCGCCACAGCGCCCGCCGCGGCTTCACACTGATCGAGTTGTTGGTGGTGGTCGCGATCATCGCGGTGCTGATCAGCATTCTGCTGCCGGCGTTGCAGGGAGCGCGCGATCAGTCGCAGCAACTGCTGTGCCTGACGAATCTGCGCTCGATGGGTCAGGCCAGCGTACTTTACGCCGAGCAGAACCAGGACTGGATCATCCGGGCGGAGAACTACGAAGGCCAGTTGCACTTCAGCATGACGCTGCTGCACGGGCTGGCTTGGCAGGGGTCGCTGACCAACCTCTGGCCGCGATATTCGGGGCGCATCGAGCGCATTCTCACGATCCTGCCGACGATCAAGCAGTTTCAGTGTCCGCGCTTTCCCAACCCGGCGCAGCCGCTCGACTACGTCGTCAGCGCGTTCGTCCCGATTTACACGTTGAACAACATTTCGCGGGACGTGCCCGGCGGCGGCGCGGGAAACGGCGGCGGACATGTCGCGGAGAACCAGACCGACGCCGACTCGGTGGACTTTTTCCGCACAACCTCGTTCAGCAAGGTCAACCCGGCGGGCATCGCGCACCTGACCGAGGCGCACGCCAGCCTGCCGACCAACTCGGTCGGCCTGCACGACGTCTTCTTCACCTCGCAACTGCCGCTCGGGCTGCGCCCGCGCATCGCCAACGACCGGCGGCATCCGGGCGGAATCAACGTGCTGTTCTTCGACGGCAGCGCGCGGACGATGAGCTTTCCGCAGGTGGATTCGGGCTGGCCGACGACGCTCGGCAGCCGGCTGCGCTGGTTTACGCGCATGCCGGACGGATACGAGTAGCAGTCCGCGCCCCGACCGCTCCGGGCGGGCCACGAAGCGTGCCGCGCACAGCCGCGCGACCGCGATCCGCGAATCGGGCAGCGTGAATGCGTTGCCATCAGAGCCGCGGGCGCAAGCCCGCGATTCCGGTCGTTGAGCGGCCTGAGGCGCCGGCGTCTCTCGTGCGCATCGGAATCGCGGGCTTGCGCCAACCACTCATGCCACGCGACGACGCCAGTCGCAAGCTGCTGCGCGCCGCTCACGGCGTCCGTCTGACGAAATCGCGGGCTTGCGCCCGCGGCTCTGATTTTCGCACCCCATTTCGTGCGGCGCTCCTCCGTCCGCTTGTCTCCTGCGTCCCTGCGTCCCGACGTCCCGCCATCCCTGCGTTTCTTCGGTCCCTCCGTGCCTTTGTCCCTGCTCCCGCGCTCCCTGTTCGCACTGCCTTGTGCGCTACGGCTGCGAAACGAGCAGCTCGACGAACGGATCGATGTCGAAGTTGTTGACAGAGCCGTCGCGGTTGATGTCGAGGTTGCAGAGCCAGTTGCAGGCGGCGAA
>JBFXAM010000120.1:0-13835 GCA_050184295.1 Phycisphaerae bacterium
CGCCTTTCTCGTGCAGCTCGCGCGCCCGGCGCCGCACCGCCAGCAGGATGTCGAGCAGGTGCACGAGGAAGCCGGCCACCAGCGCGATCCCCGCCCAGTGGTGCAGCACGCGCGCGACGCCGATGCCGCCGAACGCGTCGATCAGCGTGCGCGACCAGAGCTGGTCGGGAAACTTGAGCGGGAAGCCGGTCAGGCACAGCACCGTGAACAGCAGCGTGAGGATCCAGTGCTGCGTGCGGGCGCGCGGCGCGAAGCGCTGTAGCCGCCGCGGCCCGTCCGGATGCGCCATCACCTGTTCCGCCAGCGCGTACAGGTGCTGGTTGCCGTGATGCCGGCGGCCGACGACCAGGTGCGCGAGCTCCAGCAGCACGATCAGCGCGGAAGGCCCGAAGGACACGACCGTCAGCACGATGAACAGCAATGCGACCGTGAAGTCGATCGTGCCGCGCGCGGTCGGCAGGTCGAGGTGCACCGCGGTCGCGGCGATGCCGCGATCGGCGCCGGGGTGACACGCGATCGTGCGGCACCCGTTGGGCACGTTGTTGACATGCACGGCCGACGCGGGGTTCTCGGGTCCGAGCATGCGGTGGACGTTGTCGCCGGCCGCGACGTGGCAGGAGAGGCAGTTCGCGGTGGTTTCGTCGCCGAGCAGCGCGGCCTTGCCGTGAAAGCTGCGGACGTAGCTCGCGATCGAGTTGGGCAGGTCGTGGGCGGCGAGAACCTTCGGGTCGCTGTGGCAGACCGCGCAGACCTGTGCGAGTTCGAGCGTGGAGCGCGCCGGTGCGAAGCGCGTCGCGACGTGGCGGAGGTAGTAGGTCGTGTCGAGCGGCACCTGCGTGAGGTGGCAGACGTCGCAGCGGTCGAAGGTGCGGCCCTCGATGTCTTCGATCGCGTGCAGCACCTTCGCGGGGTTGCGAAAGACGGGCTCGTCGTGACAGTACAGGCACAGCGATTGCCCCTCGTTCAGCAGCGGACCGCCGGTGAATTCGAGCCCCTCCAGCACCGCCCGCGTGTGCGCCCCGTGCTCCAGCATGCGGGCCGCGTTCTCGTGGCTGAAGCGTCGCGGCGGGGCGTTGGGCGTGGCGAGGTGACAGGTCCGTGTGCAATCGACCGGCGTGACCGGCTTGTGCGGAACCACGCCGACCGCGTCGCGCTCGTGACAGTCCGTGCAGGCCAGGCGGGCGTGCGGGCCGTGCGAATTGTGCACGTAGGACGGGTCGACGTAGAACAGGCGCACGCGGGCCGAATCGGGGTCGAGCCGGCTGAGCCCGGGGAACTGGTGGCAGTAGAGGCAGTTGTCGCGGTCCTCCGCGCGGGCGCCGGCGGCTCCCGCCAGCAGCGTGAGGGCGGCGACCGCCGCGGCGAACGAGCGGCGCGTCCCGGAATGAGCACAAGTCTGGGAGTTGGCGAGCATGAGAGCTTCCTCGACGGACCCACGTCGCATCGCAACGCGCGCGAGTAGGGGACTCACTAGCAATTAGCGTGCCACACGATCGCTCGCGGCACGAGATTTTGCAACGCGGAGATATGGTACACAACGGATACCAATACCGGGGCGACCCTCGTAGCGCGCAGCCGGAATCAAAACTTGCGAACAACACGCGCGCCGCCCGTTGCACGCCGTCCCGCGCGCCGATACTGTTATCAATGAGAAGGGCAGTTCCGGGTGTTCACGTCCCTACGCGGTAACAGTGACGGCGCGTGCGATCGATCGGCCGACGGTCGCGACGCGGGACTCGACGACGCGACACGCTTCACGGAGGACCACCTGTGCGTTTGCTCACGAAACCCCGACAGGTCGCTTGGTTCGCGACCGCCGTGCTCACGCCGCTGATGCTCCTCAGCGTCGGCGGCTGCCCGATCAACCCGCCCGACGGCGTAGACAACGGCAACGGCAACGACAACGGCGGCGGCGGCGGCGGCGGCACGACGATGACCGGCAACACCGGCATCGGCGGCGCGTTCGTCGGCTCCACGCGCTGCTCGCTCTGCCACAGCAACATCCACACGAGCTGGACCGGCACGCTGCACGCCAAGGCGTACGAGGCCCTCGAGGCGATCGGCCAGCAGAACAACGCCGAGTGCCTCCCCTGCCACACGGTCGGCTTTGGCCAGTCCGGCGGGTTCGTGAATCGCGCCACGACCAACGATCTCGCGGGCGTCGGGTGCGAGGCCTGTCACGGCGGCGCAGGGACGCACGCGAACAACGCCAGCGACGCCAGCCTGCGCCCGCAAGTGGACATTTCCTCGAACGTCTGCGGGCGCTGCCACACCGGCGCCCACCAGCCGAACTTCGACGACTGGCAGATGTCCAAGCACGCCGGGATCCAAGCCTCGTTGGTGACATCCTTCACCAACGGCAGCAACGCCGCGTCTTGTGGGCAGTGCCATTCCGGCGACGTGTTCTACGCCCGCAGCATCAAGGGCGAGACCGTCGCGAACAACTTCCTCGCCGGTCGGACCGCCGACCAGCTCAATCCGATCACCTGCGCCGTGTGCCACAATCCGCACAGCCGCACCGGCAACGCCGCCACGCCGGAAGACGGCCGCGACTACCAGCTGCGCTTCGCGCAGATCAAGTACACGACGCCGACGGTGTCGCTCACGGCGGCCCAGGACGTCACACGCTTCAATCTCTGCGGGCAGTGCCACCACACGCGCGATCGCGTCTGGACGGACTCGTCGCGCGAGCCGCATCCCAGCGACCAGGTGAACGTGTTCTTCGGCGAGCTGCCGGTCCCCGACAGCCAACCGACGCCGATCGTCGCGGCTCGATCGTCCGTGCACCTCAACACGCCGGAGCAGTGCTCGACGTGTCACGTGTTCCGCACGCCGGCGACCGGGCTGGCCCCCACGGTCTCGGGCCACACGTTCGAGGTGAACTTCGACGCGTGCGCCGACTGCCACGGCAGCCGCGCGGCCGGCGAGGCGAAGCTCGCGGGGCTGAAGGCCGAGCTCGACTTCCGCGTCGAGTTGCTCGAGGAGGCGCTCGACGAGTGGGCGCAGGCCAACGACATTGATGGCAAGGGTCTGCTCAGCTGGGAATACACCAGCGAAGGCGGGCCCGCCGCCGCGGGACAGAACAAGATCCCCGACGACATCAAGAAAGCCCGCTACATCCTCTACTACGTCATCGCGGGCGGCGGCAACGGCGCGCACAACCCGGACTTCGTGCGCGACGCGTTGATCCAGGCCCTGGAGTATGCAGAGACTGCGCCGCCGCGACTGCCTTAGCCGCCGCTGACTCTCGCTTTTCCGAGATCGACCGCGCTGGCGCTGACGGGCACCCGTTAGCGCCAGCGCGTGCTCCGACGCTAGCGCTCGCGTACCAGGCTCGGGGTGTGCCGTGGCGAACGAACGGCGAGGACCGTTTGGCCGGCGTGCGTCGGTGCGGGCTGGCGCGCTGGCCTGCGCCCTCATCGCGGGCTTCACGCTCGCCAGCTTCGGTCAACCCGTGCGCACCGTCTGCTCGGATTGCCACAAGTCCCAAGGCGCGCAGTTCGCCAATTCCGTCCACGCCACCGCCCTGCGCTGCCAGGATTGCCACGGCGGTTTCTCCGACTATTCCGTCGAACCCGCCCTCACCGCTGCGTGGGCGGAGCGCCTCGCGTCGCCTGCCACCTCGCCGCCGCCGCAGGCGTTTGATCACGGCGCCGTGTTCCGCGGCAAGGCTGCGCGAAAGGACATTCCGACCGTCTGCGGCGAGTGCCACGCGGAGGTCGGCCGGATGAATCCATATGGGCTGCGCACCGATCAGCTCGCGTCGTATTGGGTGAGCGGACACGGCAGGCAGCTCAAGAAAACCGGCGACACTCGGGTGGCGGTCTGCGTCGATTGCCACGGCACACATGACATCCTGCGTCACGACCATCCGCAGAGCCGCACGTTTTTCCAGAACGTCCCCGCCACCTGCGGTCGGTGTCACTCGGACCCCGCGCTGATGGCGCCGTTCGGACGGTCGGCGAACATCCCCGCCCAGTACGCCGAGAGCGTCCACGGCCTGCGCGTGCTTGGCGCCGCCGACCCCGGCGCGCCGAACTGCGCGACCTGCCACGGCAGCCACGCCGCGGCACCGCCGGGAGTGGCCGAGGTCGGACATGTTTGCGGTAAGTGCCACTTGCAGATCGAACACGAGTTCATGTCGGGTGTTCACGGGCGCCTCCCGCTCTTTCCGCGCTGTGTCGGATGTCACGCGCAGGGCGGCGCGCCGCACGATCATCGCATCCGCGAGGCCTCGCCTTCCACCGAGGAACTCGTCGACGTGTTCCGCGGCGTGCTCCCGCTGCTGCGCGCGGACGAAGGCCCGGCCCGAGCGGAGTTCACCCGCCGGATCGACGCGCTGCCGAACACGCTGCCCGTCGAGCGCGCCTGCGCCTACTGCCATTCCGGCGGGCGCGCCGATCCGCACGCGCAGCTCATGGTCGCGAACGATCGGATCGCATTGGCCAAGGGCGACGATCTGGCTGCGGCCCTGCGGCGTGCGCAGTTCGAGTACGCGCGCGCCGCCGAGCGCGTCGAACGGCTCGGTCGCGGCGTCCTGCTGGTCAAGGATGAGGCCGTCCGAGTCGAGGAGATTCGAACCGAGCTCCTGGCGCTCAACGCCGCGCTCCACTCGCTCGACAGCAGCGCCGTGCACGACCGCGTCCGCAAGCTCAGCGAGATCTGCACCGAGGTGCAGGGTGCGTTGGATGCGAAGGAGTCCGGCCTGAGCCGGCGACGGCAGATGGTCGGCGTCGTGTGGGGGTTCATCGTCCTGTTCGTCGTGCTGATGTACCGACAATACCGCATTCTCCGGGCCCACTACGTTGCGGGTGATTCCCACGCCGCGCGGCCCGTGCCGCTGCCCCAACTCGCGCGGTCGCCGAGCGCGGCGACCGTGGGCGGCAGGCGTCGCGTGCTGGGGCACGCGTTGCGCGCCATGGGCGCGATCGGCGTGGCGGCGATTCTGTGGCCCGCGATCGCGTACGTGTTTCCGGTTCGTCGCCGCGGGGGGGCGGGGGAGCGCGTGAGCGCGGGCAAGCAGGAGGGGTGGAGCGTCTGGGACATTCGGAAAGTGTCCGTCGCCGGCAAGGCGGTCGGCGTGATTCGTACGGACGGCGGCTTCCGGGCGTTCTCGCTGGTCTGCACGCATCTCGGCTGCATCGTTCAGTGGAATGCCGCCAAGCGCGAGTTCGAGTGCCCCTGCCACGCCGCCCGATTCGACGTGGAAGGCCGCGTCACCGCGGGGCCGCCGCCCAGCCCGCTGCCCTCGTACAGCGTGGCCACCGCGCAGGGAGAGGTGATCGTGACGTCACCCGGTTGAGGGGGGTCTGATGGCCGAGACACCGAAGCCCAAGCGATGGCAGGAAGCCCTTCACGAGCGCGTACGATATCTCTCGCTTCGCGATTTCGCGCACAAGCAGCTCTTCAAACGCCTGCCGCCGCAGACCGGCTGGGTGCACGTCTTCGGCAGCGTGGCCCTGCTGATGTTTGTCAGCCAGTTCGTCACCGGAATCCTGCTCCTGTTGTACTACCGCCCCACGCTCAAGGAGGCGCACGAGTCCATCCAGTACATCACCGGCGACGTCCCGTTCGGCTGGCTGTTCCGGCAGATTCATGCGTGGGGCGCCACGCTCATGATGGTCGCCGTTCTCCTGCACATGATCCGTACGTACTTCATGGGCTCGTTCAAGCGGCCGCGCGAACTCACCTGGGTCATCGGAGTCCTGCTGTTTCTCTTGACCATGTTCTTCGGGTTCACCGGTTATCTTCTTCCCTGGAACCAGCTCTCCTATTGGGCCACGACCGTCGGAACGGAGGTCGTCGGTGCGGTGCCGATGATCGGCGACGACTTGAAGCAAGTCGTCCTGGGGGCGCCCGCCGTCGGGCAGGAGACGCTCTCCCGCTTCTTCGTCGTACACGTCGCGATCCTTCCCTGGGTGCTCGTCCTGCTCGTCGTGCTTCACCTGGTGCTCATGCGCCTGCACAACCTCGCGACGCTCGAAGACGTCGGCGGCGAAAAACCCTATCCCCCGGAGACTGGCGTCCCGTTCTGGCCCGTGCACATGGCCAAGGAGGCGTGCGTTGCCGCCGTCTGTTTCGGCGTGCTGCTCACCTTGTCCGTACTCTGGCCGTGGGAGATCGGCGAGCCCGCCGATCCCCTCCAGACGCCGCACGGCATCAAGCCGGAGTGGTACTTTCTCCCGACCTATCAACTGCTGAAGTATTTCACCGGACCCATGGGAAAACCGCTGGGAATCCTGATCTCTGGCGTGCCTTTTCTCCTGCTCATGTTCTGGCCGTTCCTCGAGCGCGGCCGCGCGCGTCACCCGCGTAAGCGTCCTTGGCCGCGTCGGATCGGGATTACCGCGATCGTGCTCGCGATATTCCTCGGGATTCTGGGCCACCTCTCCGAGAATACGTATCGGTTTGCGGGGTTCGCCTTGGAATTCGACAACTTCGGCCGGCCGCACCTGCGCAGCGACGCGCCCGCCCCGGGCGAATCGCCCGCTCCACCGCCGAAAACCGCGACAACCCACACCGCGACCCGCCAGCCATCCTGAGCGTGCTTCGATTCGGCAAGCGCCGCGGGCGGTCGTGCGAGACGGCGCGTGGCACAGACCATTCGCGGCAACCGCGAGAGCCGCCGCAACCGGAGCGCCCCGCGGTTCCATGCACGCGCGCCGATGATTCCTCCGCGGGCTCGCGCGGTTTGGCGGTCGCAGACGGTCCGCGCCGGTCGTGCACGGTCCGAATAACGACCGTCGCTCGACGCCCCCCGCGCGAAAACCGCGCCCACGGTTGACTTCGTTCACACCCGCTTGCCGCGCCCGCCGATCTTTCGCATCCTGCTCTTGGAGCCAGGGCGACGAGCGACGGCTCGCCGCTCGAACGTGTGAGGGGGCCGGACGCCTCGGCGGTTCGCCGGGGCGGGAGCACGGTTCATGTCCGGTACGGGTCGGTCGCGCTGTCGGCGCGGCCGACCCTGTTTTGTCTTATCCGTTGGCGCGCAGCGCGCCGCCACGCGGATGAGCGCCGCCCGACTCGCGCCGCGTCGCGCGGATTTCGCAGTCGTGAATGCGACCTCCCGTTTCCAGTAGCCGGCGCCGACATTACGCTGCGCGTGAGTACGCCGGCGCGAACGCCGCATTGCGCCCATCGACTTCGCGGCGCGTGGCCGCAGTCGAAACCGCCGTCGTCACCGGAGGTCGCCGCTTGCTCGCCGCCGTAAACAGCGCGATCTTCCCCGCCGGTGCGCCGCTCGCGGAGCAGCTTGCCGCCGCCCGGTCCGCGGGTTTCGCCGGCGTGGAGCTGGTGATTGCAGCCGACACCCCGTTGCGCGCCGACCAACCGCTCGACGCGTTCGCGCAGGCCCGGCGGATCGCGGACGACGCGGGCGTGGCACTCGTCGGGCTCGCGTGTCCGCTCTATTTCCAGACGCACTTCGCTTCGGCCGATCCCGCCGACCGCGCGCGCGCCGTCGACCTGACGATCGCGCTGCTCGACCGCGCCGTCGCCGCGCAGGTCGACGCGCTCGTGATCGTCCCGGCGGTGGTCGGGCGCACCGCCGACCCGACCCCGCAGGCTTCCTATGCCGACGCACTGAACCGGACGTTCGACGCGCTCGCGGAGCTGCGTTTCGAAGCGGAGTCGCACGGCGTGACGATCGCGCTGGAAACGGTGTGGAATCGATTTCTGCTCTCGCCGGTGGAAACGTCTGACTTGCTGGAGCGCGTCAATTCGCCGTGCGTCGGAGTGTGCGTGGACACGGGCAACGTGCTCGCGACGAGCTATCCGCAGGATTGGATCGCGACGCTCGGGCGGCGCGTCGTCCGCGTGCATGCGAAGGACTATGACCTGTGCAAGCCGGGGCGGAGCGGGTTCTGCCCGCTGGGCGAGGGCAGCGTCGACTGGTCCGCCGTGATCTCCGCGCTGCGGCGCGTTCGTTATGATGGACCGGTGATTTACGAAGGCGGCGGCGAGCCGGCAGAAGCGTGTCGCCGACTGCGGAATATCCTTGCCGATCGTCATCCCCTGAGCGGCGCCGCGCACCCATGACGCTCGACCTCGCCACGCTGCACACGCAGGTCATGATCGCCGACGGGGCGTGGTCAACGCTGCTCCGCACGCGCTATCCCGATCTCTCGACGCCCGCCGAACTTGCGAATCTGGGCCGCCCCGAGGTCGTGCTCGCGCTCGCGCGCGAATATCTCGCGGCCGGCGCCCGGTTTCTCACCACCAATACCTTCGGCGCCGGCCGCCAGAATCTCGCCCGTCTCGGTGTGGCCGATGACTTCGCGGAAATCAACCGCGCCG
This sequence comes from Phycisphaerae bacterium, assembly GCA_050184295.1. Taxonomy (GTDB): domain Bacteria; phylum Planctomycetota; class Phycisphaerae; order UBA1845; family Fen-1342; genus JBFXAM01. Next base: position 8,296 of record JBFXAM010000120.1, read on the forward strand.
GCGCGCGGCTGGCGCGCGCCGCGGATGGGTCGGGCGGTGCGTACGTCGCCGGTTCGATCGGACCCAGCGGCCGGATCCTCGCGATCCGCGAGGCGTCCGAGGAGGAACTCGCGGCCGACTTTGCCGCCCAGGCGTCGGCGCTTCAGCAGGGCGGCGCAGACCTCATCCTGTTCGAGACATTCTCCGAACTCGATGAACTGCTCCTTGCGCTCCGCGCCGCGAAGGACGCCACCGCGCTGCCCGTCGTCGCGAGCCTCTCGTTCGACTCCGGCCCGCAGCGCACCCGCACGCGGATGGGCGCCGCAGCCGGCGAATGCGCCGCCGCCCTCGACCGGGCCGGCGCCGACATCATCGGCTGCAACTGCGGCGGCGGCATCGCGACGGCGCTGCCCGCGGTCTTCGCGCTGCGCTCGGCGACCGCGCGGCCGCTGTGGGTCAAGCCGAGCGTCGGCCTGCCAGACCTGGAGGACGGCCGCCCGGTTTATCCGCAGACACCCGACGAGTTCGCCGAACCCGCGCCCGCGCTCATCGAGGCCGGCGCAAACATCCTCGGGGGGTGCTGCGGCGCTGGACCGGAGCACATCCGGCGACTGGCGGCGGTCGTCGCGCGGGCGAAGGGCAGGAGCGCGAAAGGGTAGACGGGCAATCCCAAGCGAGCGGGGTGGATCGTCGTCTGGTGGCGCCGGTCGAGCGACCGCCGCGCGGCGCGTCACGGTGCAGGCGCGCCGCTCTCGATCTGCCGCGCCGTCGCCGCGGCGTCCTCGATCAGCTTCTGCTCCGCGTCCGACAGCGCGCGCTTCCGTCGCGCCATCATCGTGCGCGCGACAGCGATCACCTTGTCGACCCGCGCGCGAACAACGCCCGCTTCGGTCAACCAACTGAACGACGGCACGAACCGCGGCACAAGCGCGGTCGTAAAAACGTTGGCCGCGACGCCCAGCACGCAGCCGGTGGGGAGGATTGTGCCGATGCCCGTTTTGACATGATCGCCGATCGTCGTGCCGACAAGCGTGTGCCCGGTCTCGACCTCGACGCCGTTGAGCAATACGCGGATCGTGCCGTAGGTGTTCTTCAGATCGCTGCTGACGGTGCTCGCGCCGAGGTTCACCCACTCGCCGACGAAGCTGTGTCCGAGGAATCCGTCGTGCTGCTTGTTGCCGTGGCCCTGGAAAATCGTGGCCTCGATCTCGCCGCCGACCTTGCACACCGGGCCGATCGTCGTGCCGCCGCGAATCGCCGCCCCGGGTCGCACCACCGCGTCGCGGCCGATGTAACACGGCCCCTGCACGACGGCGTTCGGCTGAAGCACGGCGCGTTCGTCAATCTCGATCGGGCCGGTTTCGGCGTCGAGCACGCACCCGGGCTTCACAACCGCCCCCGGCGCGACGCGAATCTCGCGCTCGTTCAGCAGATGAGCGCCGGAGTAGACGCGGCCCGCGCATTCGCCGCCGCCGCGGCACTGGCGCGCCAACTCGTCCGCGTTGCCGATCGCGAGTTCCCAGGGAAAGGTGACGAGCCGGACGCCGGCGGGCGGCGATTCCGCGCGAAAGCGGGACAGCCGCTCGTCGAGCCGGGCATGGTCGAGGAAGTCGCGGGCGGTCCAGCGCTCAAGCTCCGCCGCCGTCACACCGATTGCGACGACCGCCCCGTCGATGCGCCAGACCACGCTCGGCGGCGGGGGGGCGATGATCTGCGTGACCAGCGTTCGGCTGTTGAAGAGTGCCCACGCTTGCGCCGGTGCCGCGTCCGCGAGCGGGATGCGCTCGGCGACGACCGGTGCGAGGGCTTCGCGCACCCAGACCCGCGCGACGCGGCCGCGCACGTGCGTCGCCACCTTGTCGAGCAGCGTGTCGCGACCGGTCCGCAGCTCGAAGGCCGACCGCAGCCACGTCAATGGCAGCAGATTGCGCCACCCGTCGTCTTCGAAAAAACCGATGTTCATGCGTGGTTCCGTCCGCGAGCGCCGGCCGGTCGCGCGCGGCGGCGTGCCGCGTCGCAAGCATCCTATCGGTCAGTTACACTGCCAGCCATGGGCAAGCCGCGCCGACCGGCGCCGGTCAAGCTGTTCGTCGGGATGCTGGGCGCCGACGGGGATTTGCTTCGGCGGGCGCGACAGATGCTCACGCGGCGCTACGGTGCGGCGGACGTCGAGAGTGCGCTGTGGCCGTTCACGTTCACCTCGTACTACGAAACGGAAATGGGTCCAAGCCTGCTCCGCGGGTTCGTGGCGTTCGAAATGCTGATCGCGCCGGAGCGGCTCGCGGCGATCAAGCGCGAGACCAACGAAATGGAGGAGCGTCTTGCGGCCGATTGCGAAGCACTGGACATCGCGCGTCCCGTGAATCTCGACCCGGGCTATCTCGACCTCGGCAAGCTGGTCCTGGCGACGACCAAGGATCGCGCCCATCGCATCTATCTCGACGCCGGCATCTTCGCCGAAGTCACGCTTCAGTACGCCCAGGAAGCGTGGCAACCGTCGCCGTGGACCTATCCCGACTTTCGTTCGCCTGAATACGCGGCGTATTTCACGCAAGTGCGCGAGCGGCTCGCGGCCCAGCGGGCCCAGCTCGAACGCACGCTGCTGGCGCCGCCGGCGCCGCCTTCCACGGAGCCGGCGTAACATGAACGCATCGCGAGCGATTGCGTCGCGCCGCGTCGCGCCGCCCGCACCGGCCAGGCTCCCGTCGCGACCTGCCGCGCCGGGCGTGAGGCCGCCGCCCCGGTGGAGCACCGCGCGATGACGCCGCTCGCGTTGGCCGTGCTGCTGTTCGCCGCCGCCGTCGCCACCTTTTTTCTCTCTCTGCTCTTCACCACGATCGCGATCCGCGTCGCGCGGCGCATCGGCTTCGTCGATCGCCCGGGCGCTCACAAGTCGCATCGCGATCCGACGCCGTACGGCGGCGGAACCGCGATGCTGGCGGCCAGCGTGAGCGCCGTGGCGGGGCTGCTCGCGGGGGCGCTGCTGCTGCCGGACGACTGGCTGGCGCAGCGCTTCGGCGAGACGGTCCGGGCGTATGCCGGCGGTCTGCACGATCAGCAGCACACCGCGCTCGCGATCGTGCTGGGGGCGCTGGCGATGCACGCGCTCGGGCTCGTTGACGACCTGCGCCCGCTCGGCGCCCAGCCCAAACTGATCGCGCTCGTCGCCATCGGCGCGCTCGTCTCGTGGCAAGGCGACGTGCGCATCGGCGAGTTCGCGCACCCGGCCATCTCCATCGGCGCCACGACGCTCTGGATTGTCGTCATTGCCAACGCGTTCAATTTCCTCGACAACATGGACGGCCTCAGCGCCGGGGTCGCCGCCATCTGCATCGCCGGGCTGGTGACGTGCGGCGTGCTGGCGGGGCAGGTGCTCGTGCCGGTGATGGGCTGCCTGTTCCTCGGCGCGATCGTCGGGTTTCTCGTGTTCAATTTCCCGCCGGCGCGGATCTTCATGGGTGACGCCGGCAGCCTGCTCAGCGGGTTCTTCGTCGCGGTCCTTGCCGCGATGACCACGTATTACGAGAGCGGCCGCGAGACGCCGCCTTATGCGCTCGCGATGCCGCTCGTCGTGCTCGCGGTGCCGCTCTATGACTTCGCGAGCGTGCTGACCATCCGCTGGCGCGAGGGTCGGCGGCTGATGCAAGGCGACCAGCGGCATTTTTCGCACCGCCTGGTCGAGCGCGGGCTGTCGCGCAAAGCCGCGGTCGTCACGATCTACCTCGCGACGGCGGCCACGGGGCTGTCGGCGACGCTGCTGCCGGGCGCCGACCTGCGCCAGACGCTGACCATCGGCGCGGTTGTCGTACTCGTGCTCACGATCGTCGCGATTCTCGAATCCCCCGTGCGGCGCGCGCCATGAAACGCGCCCGCGACGCCCGTCGCGCCGACCCAGCCGGTCACGCCGCAACGGAACTTGCGTGCCGTGCGCCGGCGGCCCGCGCCCCGCTTTCGGAGCGCGTCGCGTTCTTCGCGCTGGTCGCCGTGCTCAGCGCGCGCGGCCTGATGCCCGAGACCTTCGAGCCGGTCGAGCTGTCCTTCCTCGATGCCGACACGTTGGCCGGCGGGCCCACCCTGTTCTCGATCGCGGTGCTCGATCTGCTGCTGCTGGTCGCGGCGACGCTCGTGCTCGCACCGGCGCGAACGCTGGCCACTGCGGCGCCCGCCGCGGTGCTCGCGGCCGCGCTGCTGATTGTGAGCGTCGTCGTCTCGACCGCGGCCGCCGCCGATCAGCGCATCGCGGCCAACGCGGGTGCGCACCTGGTGGCGATGACCCTGGCCGGGTTCGCGCTCGCGAAGCTCACGCGCCACCGCGATCTGGCGCGCCTCGCGCTCGCCGCCGTTCTCGCGACCGGCTGTGCCAACGCCGTCAAGTGCTTCGCGCAGCGCAGCACCGAGTTCGGCCAAACGCTGGAGGAATGGAACGTACGCAAGCAGCAACTGCTCGATGCCGGCTACGCCGTCGACGATCCCTTGCTCGTCAACTTTGAGCGGCGGATCCGCTCCGCGGAGGCTTTCGGATTTCACTACCACCCGAACATCGCCGCGTCGAGCATGATGATGGCGCTGCTGGCCGCGGCGGGGGCGGCGGCGGCGCTGCTCGTGCGTCCGGGCCGCGAAGCGGCTCATACCGGCGCGTCGTCGGCGGCCCGCGAAACCGCCCCGGGTCGCGCGGACCCCCGCGCGGCGCCGCACCCGCCGACGGCGCGCGACGCGCGTCCGTCGCGCGCGCTCCCGATCGTGGTGTTGCTCGGTGCGGGCGCCACACTGCTCGCCGCGCTGCCGCTGACGGGCAGCGCCGGCGCGCTGCTGGCGCTGCTCGCCGGCGCCGCCGTGTTCGGCGCGCTTCTCGTGTTGCGCGACCGTGTGCCGCGGCTCCGTCGCCGGCTCATCGTCACGCTGGTGGGCGTCTACGTCGTGGTCATTTCCGCGGGCGCCGTGTGGGGCCTGGCGCGCGGCACGCTGCCGCACAGCTCGCTCGCGTTTCGCTGGCAATACTGGACCGCGTCCATCGCCGCGTATGCCGACGCCCCGTTGACCGGGCTCGGGCGGGAGAACTTCGCCGACGCATACCTGCGGCACAAGTCGGCAGACGCCGTCGAGGAAGTCCGCAACCCCCACAACCTCTGGCTGTCGCTGCTCGTCGAGCTCGGCCCCGTCGGGCTTCTTGCGGGCGCACTGCTCGCACTCATCGCGGCGTCCGCCGCGCTGCCGACGAGCGCGAACGCCGCGACGCGGCCGGGGGAAGCTGCGACCGCTGGCAGCGAGATCGAGCTCGCGGAGGCGACCGAGCAGACCCGCACACGCTGTGCACCGGCGCGCGCGACAATCGTCGCGCTGATCGTCGCGCTCGCCGCGGTGCACGCACTTTTTGGCGGTGTCGCGTTGCAGAACCCGGCGGTCGCGATCGTGTGGTCGATCGAGCTGGTCGGCGTGTGGGCGTTCGCGCTGGTCGGCTGTGCCTGGGCAATCGGATTTGTCGAGGGCCGCACCCGAGCCAACGTCCTGTGTTTCGGTGCGTTCGCCGCGCTCGCGGCGTCGCTGGTGCACGGGCTCGTCGA
>JBFXAM010000121.1:0-13746 GCA_050184295.1 Phycisphaerae bacterium
GCCGACGAGACGCGGCCGCTGCTTCAGGGCGCGCGTCTGACGGCGTTTGAACTGTCGGCGGCCGGACTGGATGTGACGGTGCTGTGCGACTCGATGGCCGGGGCATTGCTCGCGAGCGGGCGCGTGCAAGCGGTTTTCGTGGGCGCGGATCGGATCGCCGCGAACGGGGACACGGCGAACAAGATCGGGACGTACGGACTGGCAGTTCTTGCGCATTACCATAAAATTCCGTTCCACGTGGCGGCCCCGCGGAGCACGTTCGACTTGACATCGAGCGCCGGAGCGGCGATACCGATAGAAGAACGCTCAGACGAGGAAGTCCGGGCGTGGGCTGGTCGCGTGCAGGTTCCGGCCGAAGCGCGGTGCTGGAACCCGGCGTTCGACGTGACCCCGGCGCGGCTGGTTACGTCGATCATCACCGAAGTCGGCGTGGTGAAACCGGTTACGGACAGGGTGATTCGGGAAATTCTTGACCGAAGCCCTTGCAAACAGGTGGACAGACCATAGACTTTCGGCCTTTGTTTCGCGGCGCGGACAGATCTGGATTTGTCATTCTGACAAGTCCGCATCCACAGATCGTGAGCCGGCCGTTGTTTGACGTGTGGGCGATGCGGTGCGTAGCCGCTCGCCGGCGCCCGGATCCGCGAGGATTTCGGGTGGAATTACTCACTTAGGAGGCTCGCGATGGCCAAGAAGTTCTGGACGAAGAGCATGCTGCTGGTTCTCTCCGGCACCGTGCTCGGACTCGGGCTCGGCGGCGGCTGCCTGGCGGCTGCTGTGCAGCGCATCCTGGTCGCGGTCAACTTCGACTAGGCCGCGGACCGGACGTCCGGCGGCACTCTTTAGTCCACTCAGAAAGGAAACGTTCATGAAGAAGATTCGCATGGCCATGCTGGCGCTTACCGCCGGCATGATCGCGTTCCAGTTCGGCGGCTGCAGCGCCGGCAACCTGCTGCGCTTCCTCGGCGATCTCGCCGGCGACGCGCTCTGGCTCCGCGGCATCGACTAACCAGCGGTACGCAACTGACCTTCAACGCTCGGGACGAACCGCGGGCGCCCGCGCCCGAAACCGACCCGAACGCCTTTAGGAGATCGAAATGATGAAGAAGTCCAAGCTCATGATGCTGTCCGCGCTGGTCGCGGGCGCCACCCTCTTCCAGAACGGCTGCCTCGGCTCGTTCTGGGATGGTTTCTTCAACGGCGGCTGGCCCAACGGCAACCGCTGGCTGAACATCGCGATCGACGTTCTCAACGAAGAGCTGTTCGGCTAGTGACCTGCCGGCCTGACCGGTGCGGCCGGCGATCGCCGCCGCGCCCGCAAGTGTCAGGCGGCCGTTGTCACGAACCTTGGCGCGGTCACTGAAGTCTTGATTATCCCGGGGCGTTCCGGCTCGACCGGTGCATGCCCCAAAACGGAATCTTGGAGATCATCAGATGAAGCGGAAGATTACCGCTCTGTTCGTTCTGTCCAGCGGCTTCCTCATGGCCCTGGGACTGAACTGCCTGCCGAACATCGGCGCCAGCCTCGTCAACCCGCTGGCCGGCCTGCTCAACTAGTTCGGCAACCCGTCGGCGGGGCGTGCGACGCCCACTCCGACCGTGACGGCGCCGCGGACCCGCGACGCTGGCAACACAACGGTGCGAGGCACGGCGCGATCCGCCGTGCCTCTTTCCTTTTGTCCCTCCCGACTCGGATCGGGCACGCGAACGCCGATCCGCATCCCGCCGGCGCGCTTTTTTCCTTCCCCCGACCCGCCCCAGCCCCTTGATGGTCGCGCGGGCGCGTTCGTATACTTCCCGTCGGCTGGCGCCTTCGAGCCGCACGCCCCAGGAGAACCGCCGGAATGTCCAAGCAAAAACGCAGGCTGCTTACGTTCGCCGCGATCCTCGGCGGCACGCTCTTGCAGGTGCCGTTCACACCCTCCGGGTGCTATCAGTACGGCACCGGCGTGCTGGCGAGCGCGTTCGACTTCTGCTCCGTCGTAAACTGCACCGGCGGAGCGTTTTTCAACTTCTGCGACCCGGTCGTCGTTTTTGTCGATTGCCCCTGAGGGCGAGCCGCCCCGAGAGGTTCCCATGCGCAGCCTGAAAATCCGTGCCGTTCGCGTCCTCGCGTCGCTCTCCGTGGGCGGCTCCTGCCTCCAGCTCGGCGCTTGCGGGCTCGACGGCCTCGGAAACTTCGTCTCCAATTTCAACCCCTGCCTCACGATCCTGCTCTGCGATCCGGTCGCGTACCGCTTCGACACTTCCGGCTACCGCGGACCGGGCGTCGATCCGGACATCGACCCATCCTGCACCTACCCGCCGTACTGCTCGCCGCCGTATGGCGCCAATGCCGACCCCTTCGTGAATTTCCCGGGGTTTGAGCCGTAGGACGCGTATTCGCAGGGCCGGCTTCGACGTCGCGCTGATTCCGCGCGTCGTCCCGGTGTGCGCCTGAACACCCACGCCGCGATGCGGCGCCCGCGAAGTTCGCCTGCGTCAACCGCCGATGGCGTCTGAACCGGGCCGTGCGCACGCGGGCGTCCGCTCCTGCGCGAATTCCCGTCGGCGCGGCGCGCCGGCCGCGCCGAGCACGCGACCCGCACCTGCCCGAGCGCAGCCCGCGTCGCCGGGCCCGCCAGGCGGCGGTTACTTGCCCCCCGCGACGCTAGAATGTGAACATCGGACACGCGCGTCGCGTGATCCCCTAGCGGGCCAGCGTGAGCACGAAATGTGTTCCGGATCGAAAACCCAACGCCGCACCGCTGCGCGCCCGGGCGCGCGTCGTGCAAGTTCCTCGCTGCTCGTGCCGCTCGCGGTCGCCGCGTTCGCGCTCGCCCCGGCCAGCGCCCAGCCGACGCCGCGGGCCATGTCCGCGACCGCGACGTTGCCCGAAAGCAACGAGGCGATGATCCTTTCCAGCCGCGTCGAGGACGCGGTGAAGGCCGGCGATTTTCGGCTTGCGATCCGGCTCATCGAACAGGTGACCGAGCTGCCCGCCGAGCTCGTCGTCACACCCGCCACCCGCACCTATTACCCCGTCTGGCGGCAGGGCGTGCGACTCCTTCGACGCCTGCCGCCGGCGGGCGTGCACCTCTATCGCCAACTGTACGACGCGGAGGTTGCCGCCCGTCTGGAGCAGGCCGCCGCCGAGAGCAACGTCGAGGCGCTCCGCGAGCTCTTCCGCCGCTACCCGATCGCGACCGCGTGGCCGCGGATCGGCCAGGAGCTGATGGGCCTGTTGCTCGATCGGGCCGGGTACGGCGAGGCGGTCGAGGTGGCGCGCGAGCTGGCGGCGTCGGGCGCGACGCCGTCGCCGGAGCGCGAGGCCCAGCTGGTCGTGGCGCTCGGCCGGATTCTGGCCTGGGACGAGGCCGAGCGCCGGCTTGCGGCGCTCGAGGAACAGGCCGCGGCACACGCTCGGCCGGACTGGCCGGATCGACTGCGCGACGTTCGCCGCTGGCTCGAACGCACCCGCGGCGAGGGCCCCGCGGCGCGCGAGTCGGCCCGCCGCTTCGAGCCGCTGCTCGAAAGCGAGCTGGCGTGGGACCAGCCGCTCGCGCCGATCGGCGACGCCGGCAACTTTGATGACGACGACGTGCTCGCGGACGCAATTGCCCAGACGCGCCGCCTGCCGCTCCAGGCGCCGACGATCGCCGCGGGCGCGTTGGTCGTACGGATGCGCGGCACGCTCTGGTGCCTCGACGCCCTGACGCTGACGCCGCGCTGGCGCGTCCCCGAGATTCCCGCCGAATCCACCAACCTGCCCGCGAAGTGGCGCCCGATCGGCGGCATCGGGTTCGCCGCGCCCACCATCCCCGGCGACGATCGGCTGCGCCTCTCGCGCGACGCGCGACGCTTCATCGCCGAGCCTCTGCGTCACAGCGTCGCGATCGCGTTCGGCCTCGTGCTGTCGGTCGAGGCGCTCCAACCCGCCGACGCCGAGCCCGACGACACGCCGCTGACGTTTGGCCGCGGCGGCGACGCGACGGTCCCGAACGAGCTGGTGGCGCGCGAGTTGTCAAGCGGACGGTTGGTCTGGCGCTCCGGCGGCGACGCGGGCGCGCCGCTGTTCGGCGCCGCGATCCAGGACGCGCCGCTGGCGATCGGCGACGTGCTGGTCGCCGCGGTCGCGCAAGGCGGCGAACTGCGGCTCGTCGCGCTCGATCCGCCGACGGGGCAGGTGCTGCGGACGACGACGCTGGTCGGCCCGCCGACCCACTTCCCCGTGGAAGGCGGCCGCTGCCAACTCATCGCGGACGAGACAACGGTTTACGTGTGCACCGGCAACGGCGTGGTCGCGGCGGTCTCGCAGGACGAGTTCCGCTGGAAGTGGGCCGCGGTCTACCCGAGCACGCTCGGCGTGCACCTCGGCATGGTGTGGTGGCGCCCGCAAATGGTCGCCGCCGCTGAGTCGCCGGTCGATCGCCCGCTGCTGTCGGCGGACCTGCTGGTGCTCGCGCCGGTGGACTCGTCGGAGATCTTCGCGCTCGACCGGTTCACCGGGCAGGAGCGCTGGCGCGTGCCGCGGGCGGAACACGCCGCACTGCTCGGCCTCACGGCGACTGGACTAGTGCTGGGCGGCAGCCGGCTTTCGTGCGTCGATCTCTCCGACGGCCGCACGCTTCGCTGGCGCTCGGTCCCGCTGGAGTTGTCCGGCCGTCCGACGCTGCGCGGCGAGCGGATCTTCGCACCGACGCGCGGCGGGCTGCTGGTCTGCGACGCCCGAACGGGGCGCGTCGTCCGGGACGGGTGCGTCGGGCGGCCGCCCGGCCGGTGGACGACCGCGAACCTCGTGATCGGCAGCGACGCGCTGTTTGCGGTCGCGCCCGGCGGCGTGACGCGCTATCCCGATCCCGACGCGACCGAGGCCGCGTGTGACGCGCTCCGCGCGGCCGACGAACAGGACATCCGCGCCGCGCTGGCCGGCGCCTGGCTGCGGCTGCTGGCAGCCGACTATCCCGCCGCGATCGAGTTGCTCGACGAGGTCACCGCGCCCGACGAACAGTTCTCCGAAACACGCGACCGGCTGCTCAGCATGACATTCGTAGCACTCGCCCGCGACACCGGCGAGGGCCGCGCCAAACTCGACTGGCTGCGACGGGCCGCTTCGCTCTCGCTCGCACCCGAGGCGGCCGCCCGACTGGCAAACCTGATCGGCGCGACGCTCGAAGAGGCCGGGCTGTTCGCCGACGCGCTCGATCACTATCGCGACGTGCTGCTGGCTTCGCCCGCTGCGCTGGTCACGGAGAGCGACGACCCCGCGCTGCGCCGGGCCGCGTGGCTGCACGCGGCCCAGCGCGTGCGCCGCTGCCTGGAGCATTTGCCGGCGGGGCGGCGCGCCCCGTATCTCGACTCGCTCGTTGCCACCCGCCCGGACGCAGACGCCGCCCGTCTGGATCGCGCCCGGCTGATCGTCGCGTCGGAACCGCAGATGGCCGAACTGCGGCGCGCGCTCACGCTCGCCGCGCTGCGGCCCGAACTCGCGGTGCTGACGCTGCCGGCGGCCGACGACGTGGCGCTACCACCTGCGACGCGCCGCGCGCTGCACCTGGCGCGCTGGGAAACTCACGTCGCACTCGGCCGGCTCGCCGAGGCCGCCGCCGACCGCGCGGTCTGGAACGAAATCTTTGCGGGCGCCGCAGACGCCGAAGCCGCGTCCCAGCCGGCAACGACCGGCGGCGACGACGACGAGTCGCGCCGCGTCGAGCGGATCGACCGCGCGCTGCGCAAGCTCGAACAGGCCGTCGAGGCCCCCTTCGACGAGGAGTTCGGCAAGCGCTGGGACATGCCGGCAGCCGAGCTGATCCTCGATCCGCGCGTGAACACGCCGTCGCTCGCCCGCACGCTCCTCGTGCGCGACCTGCGCGACCGGCAGATCGCGCTGTGCAGCACGCGCGTCGGCACGCAGATTCGCAAGACCTGGGATGCGCTGGAGCAGAACGGACGGCTCGACCGCTTCCGTGAACGCGCCGCCGCCGAGGTGTTCCTCGGCAACAGCGGCGAACTCGTCGACGCGGATCGACTCGCGTGGCCCGCGGCCGTCTACGGCGATCTCGCCGCGGTTCCGGTCGCCGGCGGCCTGGTGTGCGTCGGGCTTGGGCCGGAACGGGCCGGCGGGCAGCGCCTGTGGGAACTCGCGATCCCCGAGTGGGACGAGGTCTCCGACGAGTTCGTCGAACGCTGCGTCGGCGGGCGCGAGGGGTTCTACTTCGCTTCGCGTCCGACGCGCATCGCGCTTGCCGGCCTGCACGACGGACAAGTCCGCTGGCAGCGCGACCTCGCGACGATCAGCGTCGCGCGCCTCTACCTCGCGAGCGAACGGCTGATCGTCGTCGGCACGGGACAAGAGCTGCTCTCGATGAGCGCCGTGTTCGGCGACGACGTGCGCCGCGTGCCGGCGGCGCTCGGAACGCTCCGCGCGGCGCACGTCGTCGGTGACACGCTCGTCGCGTGGACCGACGACGCGCTCCACGCGCTCGACCCGACCACGCTCGAACCGCGCTGGACCCTGGCGATCCAGGGCGTGCGACAGTGGACCGAGGTCGCCGGCCGGCCGTGGATCGCCTTCCGCAGCCGCTCGCGCCCGGGCTGGAACGTCGTCGACGTCGCTGCGGGTAAACCGGTCTTCGGCGAACCGCTCGCGACATTCTCCGACGCGGCGCTCTTCGCCGTCGACGGCGCGCGGCTCTTCGTCGCGACTTCGCCGGGCGCCGGCGGCGATGGCGAGCAGCGTCGCAACCTGCAACTCGCCGCGTATGACAGCACCACCGCCGCCGAACTGTGGACCACGACGATCGACACGACCGTGCCGCTCAATGCAGCGCAGTTGCTCGCGCATCCCGACCACCTGCCGCTGCTCCTGCTGCGCCGCCCCGGAAACGCCGAAGGCTGGAACGACCTCAGCTCCCTGACCATTCAACGGGTCGAGAAATCCAGCGGCGCCGCCGGCCGCGCGCTCCCCGTCGGACGGCACTTCGATTCGCTCGTCAGACAACTGGAACAGCGCCGCGCGTGGTGCGGCGTCACACTGGTGGCGACGCCGACGCGCGTGTTCGTGCAGGCCGCCGGCAACATCGTGGCGTACGGAACCGCGCCGCCGGCCAGCGCGCCGTAGCGAACCCCGTTGCGCGCCCCGCCGCGTTGGCGAATCCGGCCGCTGGAAAGGAAACGCCGCATGATGACGCAATCCGCCGACCAGGCCTGGCGTGCCCGTCGCGCGCTGGCCGTGTCCGTGGCCCTGTTCGGCGTCACGGGCTTGGCGCCCCGCGCGCCCGGCGACCCGCTCGATGGCACCTGCGGCGGGTCAGCGGCGTTGCGCGATCGATCGCGTCTCACCGCGCATCCTGCGCTGCTCGACGCGCGGGCGGAGCTGCCGGCGCCGTGGCAGGACGACGCCGCGGGTGGCGGCGGCGGTGCGTTGCTCGCGCCCGACCCGCCGGAGGTCACGCCCGCGACGCGGGCCGCGATCGACCGTGGGCTGCGCTATCTGGCGCGCACGCAGAATCGCGACGGGAGCTGGCGCACGCAGGGGTCGACGGGCGGCTATCCGACCGCGATGACCGCCCTCGCCGGCCTGGCGATGCTGGGCAGCGGCAGCACGCCGACGCAGGGCCCCTATTCGCGCAATGTCTCGGGCGCGATGACGTTTCTGCTCAAGAGCGCCCGGCGCGACGGACTGATCGCGCAGCTCGAGGAGGAGAGTCATTGCATGCACGGCCACGGCTTCGCGATGCTGTTTCTCGCGGAGGTGTTCGGCATGGAGGAGGACGCGCAGCGCCAGGCACAGATCAAGCTCGCGCTGCAACGCGCCATCGAGCTCACCGCCCGCAGCCAGAGCGCCGCCGGCGGCTGGCTCTACACGCCCGACAGCGGCGGCGACGAAGGCTCCGTCACGGTCACGCAGGTCCAGGGACTGCGCGCCTGCCGCAACGTCGGCATCGCCGTCCCCAAGCGCGTCATCGACAACGCGCTGCGCTATCTCGAAAAATCGGCCAACGACGACGGCGGCATCCGCTACCAGGTCTCCGACAACGGCCCCAGCCGACCCGCGATCACCGCCGCCGCGGTCGCGTGCTGGTACAACGCCGGACAGTACGAGGACGAACACGCCCGCAAGGCGCTCGCGTTTGTCGAGCGGACGCTCTCGCCGCGCAACCCCGATGCGAGCCGCTACTTCGGCCACTATTTCTACGCCCATCTCTACATGGCGCAGGTCATGTTCATCACCGGCGAGAAGAAGTGGGACGATTACTTTCCCGCGATCCGCGACATCTTGCTGGACAAGCAGAGCGAGGACGGATCGTGGGACGGCGACCATGTCGGCTCGACCTACGGAACATCGGTGGCGCTGCTCGTGCTTCAGCTTCCGTACAAAAACTTACCGATCATGCAGAGGTGAACCGCGGCGCGCCGCTACGATGTCCCCCAGCGCGACCCCGCGTCGCCGGGGGCGTCTTCGAAGGAGTGACCCGTGAGCGACCATCCCGACGCCGCCCCCGATCCGACGCAGCCGCCGCTGCCCGCGGCTTCCGCGTATGAGCCGCCCGACGACGTCCGCGCGGTCGCGCGGCTGCGCGAGGCGTATACGATCGTGCGCAACGAGCTGGCGCGCGTCATCGTCGGCCAGACCGACGTCGTCGACCAGCTCCTCGTCGCGCTCTTCGCCCGCGGCCACGTCCTGCTCGAAGGCGTGCCCGGGCTGGCCAAGACGCTGATGATCAGCAGTCTCGCGCGCTGCCTGGGCCTCGAATTCCGCCGGATCCAGTTTACGCCCGACCTGATGCCCTCGGACATCACCGGCACCGAGGTGATCCAGGAGGACCGCCGCACCGGACAGCGCTCCTTCCGGTTTCTGCGTGGCCCGGTCTTCGCCAACGTGCTGCTGGCCGACGAAATCAACCGCACGCCGCCCAAGACCCAGGCCGCGCTGCTCGAAGCCATGCAGGAGTATCAGGTCACGGTCGGCGGCGAGCAGCACCGCATCGAACAGCCGTTCTTCGTGCTCGCGACCCAGAACCCGATCGAGCAGGAAGGCACGTATCCGCTGCCCGAGGCGCAGCAGGATCGCTTCATGTTCAAGATCTTTGTCGACTACCCGACCTACGAGGACGAGTACGCCATCGCCGAGCGCACCACGAGCGGCCCGCTCGCCGAGCTGCGCCCCGTGCTGCTGCGCGACGAAATCCTCCACCTGCAACAGGTCGTGCAGCGCGTGCCCGCCGCCCCGAGCGTCATGCACTACGCCCTCGAACTCGTGCGTGCCACGCGTCCCGCCCGCGAGCGGCTTGAATTCGCCCGCGTCGGCGAATCCGCCCCGCGCGAACAGAGCCGCGTCCTGCCGCGCACGCCGGCGAAGCCCGGCAACGGCCAGAAACGCAGCGAGGCGATCGATCGCATGGTCAGCTTCGGCGCCGGCCCGCGCGCCGTCCAGTTCCTGCTCCTCGGCGGCAAGGCCCGCGCCGTCATGCACGGTCGCAAGTATGTCGCCGCCGAGGACATCCGCGCCCTGGCGCACCCGGTGTTGCGCCACCGCATCATCACGAATTACACCGCCGAAGCGGAGGGCTTCGATCCCGATCGGTTGATCGACGAGGTGTTGTCGGCGATCCCCGTGCACAGCTCGGACGAGAGCGCTCATGCCGGCCTCCCGGAAGTACTTAGACGCTGAAGCGATCGCCCGGCTGCGCGGGCTGGAGCTGCGGGCGCGCGCGATCGTGGCGGGGTTCATCTCCGGCATGCACCGCAGCGCCTATCGCGGCTACAGCGTCGAATTCGCCGAGCATCGCCAGTACGTCCCCGGCGACGACATCCGCCACATCGACTGGCGCGTCTTCGGCCGCGCCGATCGCATGTACATCAAGCAGTTCGAGGAGGAGACCAACCTCCGCTGCAACCTGCTGGTCGACATGAGCCACTCGATGCTCTACGGCAGCGGTCCGCTGAACAAGTTCGACTACGCCGCCACGCTGGCCGCCTGCTTCGCGTACCTGCTCATCCATCAGAACGACGCCGCCGGTCTGATCACGTTTGACAGCCAAGTGCGGTCTCGGCTGCACTGCACCACCGGCCGCGGGCACCTGCTCGATCTGCTCGCCGTGCTCGCCGAGACGCGCCCCGCCGGCCAGACGGACGTGAAGATCCTCTTTCACCGGCTTGCCGAGGAGCTTCAGCATCGCTCGACGGTGGTGCTGCTGAGCGACCTGTTGACCGACGTGGACGACCTGCTCGGCGGGATCGAGCACATCTGCCTGGCCGGGCACGAGCTGGTTGTGTTCCACGTGCTCGACCGCGACGAGTGGAGCTTTCCCTTCGCGGAGAATGTGTTCTTCGAAGGACTCGAAGACGACGTGAAGCTGCTTGCCGACCCGCAGTCCCTTCGCGCCAGCTACTTGAACGCCGTCCAGCGCTTCACGACGCGCGTCCGCGCCGTCTGTCTCAAGCACGGGGCCGACTATGTGCCGGTGAACACGCACGACCCGCTCAGCGGCGTGCTCAGCGGGTTCCTCGCCAAACGCGCCGGCCGCGCCGCCGGAGCACGCCGATGAGCGCGCTGACGCCGCTCGCCGTCGGCTTCGTGAACCCCGCGCTGCTGGCCGGGATCATCCTCGTCGCGCTGCCGATCATCATTCACCTGCTCTCGCGGCGGCGCTTTCGGCGCGTGCCGTGGGCCGCGACGCGCTTCCTGCTCGAAGCCGAAAAGGAAAACCGCCGCCGCGTCCGGTTCGAGCAATGGCTGCTGCTGGCGCTGCGCTGTCTGGCGCTGCTGTTGCTGGCGCTGCTGGTCGCACGGCCCTTCGTCGAGCCGGGACTGTTGGCGTCGCTGCTCGGGGGTCGCACGCACGTGCAACGCTTCATTGTGCTCGACGATTCGGCCAGCCTCGGCTACCGCGCCGGAACGGAGCCTGAGTTTGACGCGCTCCGCTCCGCGTCCGTTCGGCTCCTTCGCTGGCTCCAGAGCGAAGCCCCCACGGATCCCGTGACGCTCTACGTCACCTCCGACCCCGCCGCGCCGTGGCTCGAAAACACCGCACCCTCCGCGGCGACATACGGCGATCTGATCGCGCGGGTCGCGAGACACCAGCCGACCGTGCTACGCGCCGAGCCGGCGCGTGTGATGACGCGCATCGCGCAGCAGCTCGCGCAGCCCGGCGCCCCGCTGCACGCCGATTTGTATCTGTTCAGCGACTTTCAGCGCAGCGACTGGCTGCTGCACAACAGCGCGGCGCGGGCCGCGTTCGAGCCGCTGCGCGAGACCGCCGACGGCAACGGCGCCCAGCGCCCGCCGGCGCTGCGCGTGATGCTCGTCGCCTCCGGCGTCAGCGCGCGCGAGAACGTCGCGGTGCTGGGCGTCGAGTTCGAACGCCCGCACGCGATCGCGGGCCTCCCCGCGCTCGCGTCGGTGCGCGTCGGCAACTACACGCCACGCGCCGCCGGCCCGCTCACGCTGCGGCTGGAGATCGACGGTGCGGCCCAGCCGCCGGTGACGGTCGACGCGCTCGAACCGGGCGCCGAAGAGCGCGTCGCGGTGGAAGTGCAGTTTCCCGAACCCGGGTATCGCGCGCTGGCGGTGTCGCTGTCGCAGCCCGACGCGTTCGCCGCCGACGACGCCGCCCGCGTCGCCACGCCGGTGCGCGAAGCGCTCCAGGTGCTGATCGTGAACGGCGCACCGGCGGTGGAATCGTTCGACGACGAGGTCTATCTGTTGCGCAACGCGCTGGCGCCGCCTGGACCGTTCGCGTCGGGCCTGCGCATCAACGTGATCGACGCGCAGGAACTGGAGGGCGCGGACCTCGCCGGCGAAGACGTCGTCTTCGCCTGCAACCTGCCCCCACCCGACGCCGGCGCCGTCGACGCGCTCCAGCGCTACGTCCGCGCCGGCGGCGGGCTCGTGCTCTTTCTCGGCAGCGAGGCCGGCAGCGTCGAGGACCACAACCGCGCCTGGCGCGCCGGTGACGACAGCCTTTTGCCCCTGCCGCTCGAACGACTCGTCACCACCGACACCGCGGCCGGTGTCGGCCTCGTCCGCACCAGCGACCACCCCCTGACCGCGATGTTCTCCACGCGCGGCGCCGCGCTCTCCGAATACATCCACTTTCGACAGTATTTTCGCGTCGCCGAGTCCGCCGTCCCCGCCGATGCGGACCCGAACGAGCCGCCCGATTCAAAGGCCGCCCTTCGCACGCCGCGCATCCTCGCACGCTACACCGACCTCGAACAGACGCCGGCGCTCATCGAGCGCGGCTTTGGTCGCGGGCGGGTCGTGTTGTTCACGTCGAGCGTCGACCTCGACTGGAACGACTGGGCCCGCGCGGTCGACGGCAGCTACGTCGTCACGATGCTCGAAACCGTGCAATACGCGGCCCGCCGGGACTCGCATCCGGCCGCGTTCCGCGCCGGCGACACGCTCACGCTCTCGCTCTCCGCCGACCGCTACGACCCGCACGCCGAGTTCCGTCCTCCCGCGTATCCCGACGAGCCCGCCGTCCGCGTGCAGGGCGCCACGCCCCCCGACAGCGCCGGCGAGACCCTCGCACTTCGCGGCCCGCACGCCACGCGCCTCGGCAGCTACCATGTCGAGCTCACGCCGCGCGGCGGCGCCGCGGAAACGCGCCCGCTGTGTGTGAACCTCGACCCGGCCGAGTCGGATCTCGCCGTCGCAAGCGCCGCTGACCTGGACGCCGCCCTGGTCGGGGTGCCGCACGAGCTGGTCGGCGTGGCGGACGGATTCCTGCGGGACGACCAGCCCGCCCGGCGCGAGCTCTGGTCGAGCGTGCTGGCGGCGCTGGTGCTCGTGCTGCTGGCCGAGCAGGCGCTCGCGTGGTGGTTCGGACGGGTGGAAGCCGTGAGTCGCGCCGGCGCCCCGCCGCTGACGGTTCCCGGGCGGTGAGGATCGGCGGTTGCGGAATCGCGATACGATCGCGCGTGGTGAGAATCGAATGATGGCGTTCGCCTCGCTCATCCTGGCCGACGTCCGCCTCAGCGAGCAGCGCTCGTTCGAATTGGCGCGCCTGCCGCACGGGTGGTGGGCGGTGCTGGCGCTGGCGCTCTTCGTCGCGCTTTGCACACTCGTCATTTGGCTCTATCGCCGCGAGTCGCGCGTCGGCGCGAGCCGGCGGCTGCGGCTGGTGCTGGCCACGTTGCGCTGCGTCGTGCTAGTGATTCTCGCCGCCGTCTGGCTCCAGCCCGTGATCGCCACATACGTCGTGCGCACGGCACCCGCGCGCATCGCCGTGCTGGTCGACGCGTCCGCGAGCATGGCGATCGCCGACCCATCGAGCACGCCGGACCACGCCGAGGTCACGCGCTTCGAACGTGTCCGCGAGCTGCTGACGGCGGGCGAAGGCGACTGGTTGCGACGCCTCGCCGAGAAAAACGAACTCGCGGTGTACGCGTTCGGCGAGTTCCCGGCGCGCCTCGACGAGCCGCGCCCGGACGACCCCCGCGGTGCACCGGCCGCCGACGAGGCGCTCGCGGCGACGCGCGCCGCCCGGCGCCTGCATGAGCCGCTCGCAACGGGGATTCAGAACCGCACCGATCTCGGCGCCGCGCTCGCGCTCGCGATCGAGCAATCCGGCAGCGGCCCGATCGCCGGTGTCGTGGTCTTCAGCGACGGCGGAGCGAACAAGGGCATGTCGGCGGACGAACTCGCCGCCTATGTCGCCCGCTTCAAGGCCCGGGTCTTCGCGGTCGGCATCGGCGCCGCCGCCGAGCCGCCCAACGACCGCGTGGCCGAGCTTACGGCGCCGGCCGCCCCGCCCAAGC
>JBFXAM010000122.1:0-13494 GCA_050184295.1 Phycisphaerae bacterium
GCGTCGCCGGACTGGCGAATAGCGAAGAGCGAATAGCGAATTCCAACGGGAGAGCGTCGGCGTCCTCGCCGGCCGAATCGACCCCGCCGGGTTTCCGATTCCTGTCGATCAGCACGAGCGGCACGCTGCAAACCGACTTCTCGACGGCCGAAGCGGGCCGCACGGCGTACTACGCCCTGCGCTGGCTCAGCACGCGCGGCGAACCGGGGCCGTGGAGCGAAATCGCGGCGGCGACGGTGGCGGCGTAGAGTCGCTACGAGCAAATGGATGCTGAGAGGCGTTTTCTTAGCATTGCGCGATCGTGCGTTTCGCACTCCCAAACCACGACCACCCGCCAATTGTCCCGTCGTAGCGCGGCACTCCCTCGCTTGTCCCGCGCCCGATTGCGGGCAACTTTCGCTTTCCAGTAGTCTGCGTTCGTCGCCGGTTTGCGACGCCCGCGCGCGCAGCCGTGTCCGTGCCAGAAGCAGCCGTGGACAAAGACGGCAGTGCGCCTGGCGGGCATTACCACGTCCGGCGAACCAGGAAGTCCTAACGGTGAGCGCGAGAACCGGCAGCCGAGCGAGTGGAGCACCGAGCGCACGACGCGTTCCGGTCCGGTATCGTGCGATTTCACCGCCTGGATGCACGCGCGGCGCTGTGCAGGGGTCACAGGCTTTGACCCCGAAGGGGTCGCGGAATGTAGCCACGGGTGGGGCGCAGGTCGCCGCAAGGCGATCGGAGCGGAACCCGTGGAATCGGAGTCGATCTCCCGGTGCTGCCCCGAAGGGGCAGAGGAAGCATTCGGTCGCGCGGACGCTCAATCGAACACGTAGCGCTCGTCGAACTCAATCTCATGCGCGCGGAGGAACCGTAGAAGCTCGGTCTTGAAGTCCTCGTGCTTATGATGCTCATGCTGGCCGGCAATGTATTTCTTCACGGCCTCTTCCTGGGACTTACTTACCGAGAACGCGCTGTATCCCTCTTGCCACGCGAACGCGGCTAGATTCGGGAACGTCTGATGCACCCAGAGCGAGGATCGCGACTTGACCGTTTTGAGCAGGTTCGAGACGGTCTCGTCCGGCCGCCACCGAACGTAAAGATGCACATGATCCGTGACCCCGCCGATGTCGTAGAGGACGCCCTTCTCGGCTCGGATGATGCCGCCGATGTACGGATACAGACGGTCGGCGAGGTCGGGTGTAATCCATGGCTCGCGATGTTTAGTGGAGTAGACGATGTGCAGGAGAATTTGGGTGTAGGTGCCGGGCATCAAGCCTCCTTTGCCCCTCCGGGGCAAGAAGAGGAAAAGAAAATCACGCTTCCACGGGTTTCGCGTCGGCGGGCTGCGCCGCGCCGCCGCTCCACCCGTGGCTACAGTCCGCGGCCCCTTCGGGGCCAAGACTCGACCCGCGAACACAAAGGCTCGGCTCGCGACCGCGTTTCGAGCCGATTAGAGACCGGCTTCGCCGTCCTCAATGTCCATGGCGGATGCAACGGCCAGCGCGTTGCGGAGAATGCTGGTTCCGTACCTCCGCGCGAGTTGGAGCACTTCGCGCGCACCGCGCTCGGTCCAATCAGCATCGCGCACGAGGGCGCTAACGATCTGCTCGTCGGTCGCATCATCGCCAACATCGGCGATGAGGGCATAGTATTCGGATAGAAGGACGTCGGTGATGAGTTCGGGCATGATGGCGGCTCCACGAAGGTCATGCTGGTCCGGCTGCGTCAAACACATTCTCCCGGTGCCAACGTAGGCATTCGGGATCGGGGTAGAAACGGGCGGGGGGAATGATCCGCTGCCCGTGTCGCGCGGATACGAGATCGGCGGCCGCCTGGTCCTTCAGTTTGCGGACACGGCCGCTCACGCGCAGCGTCAAGTCGTCCTCGATCGTAACGAGGCCGGAGTCGAACAGCCGATCGAAGGTTGCCGACATACAGACGCCATTGGTCGGATCGGCGCGGCGGCGTTCGTCCACGCTCCACGGAATGATGTGTCCGGCAACCAGACACTCGACGAGCGGCAGACCGGTCACGCAGCACCGCACGTTGTAACTGCTGATAACGGCGTCGCGGAAGAACGCTTGGTGCAATCGCTGTTTGACGGTGACGATCTTTTCCGACGGACCAATCGGAGCGATCAGCGTTGTGTCGGTATGTTTCTCCGGCTCGCGCTCGCGGCGCAAGTCGTGAGCGCGGACGATCAATCCGTTCCAGTCGGCGTGGAACTCGTCCCAGATCGCTTTGTCGAGTTTGCTGCCGTGAGTCAAACCGGAGATGTTGCGGGCCGCGAGTTGCGGGTCAAAGGCCCCGAAGTTGCCGAGTTTACGAGCGACGGACGCCGGAGTGCGGTGAAGAAGTGCCGCGAGTGCCTTGACGCCCGAATCGGTCGCCTTGGTGCGCTGGAACGGGATGCGACAATACAACTCGAACGCGAGTATCAGTTGTTCGCGAGTCCACGGTTGACCGTCGTTCGCAGGCCGCGCATTCATCGGACTCCTTACGCCGCGCGAGGCACCGACGCACGCGCGTGGGCGAATAACTCGATGACGCGGGGGCCGACGCCATCCGGTTCTGCATCAAAGCGGAACGTCGTCGGGCAATCCCGCGCCTCTTTCGCGTCGAAGGGCGAAACACGAAAGCGGTGCGAACCCAGCCGCTCGATGGCGATCGTGTCACCGGGCTTGATCCCGTGCTTTGCGAAGAACTCACCCACCCACGCACGCTTGCGAAAGAAACGGCGCGGTTTGCCGGAACCTTTCTCCGTCGGGATGTCCGTGTACACCGGAGTTGAAAGCCCCAGAACGTCGAGCCGCAGTAGGTTCCCTGTCCCGTCGCTCTCTGACGAACCGCCGTAGCAATCAGCGGGGAAAAAGTCCGCGTGTCCCGTCAGGTACAAATGGTTCGCGCGAAGGTTCGCCGCGTTCACGCAAATTAAACGCTTGCGGTGTCCGGCTCGACCGCTCATCGGGTTGCTCCACTGTTTCGACGCAAATTGTACCGCGTGGTGCGCTCTTGCCCAGCCGTGATTTCCGGCGGGTTCCCGTCCTCACGGCCCCCTTTTATCCAAGGGGCTCGCTGCGCGAGCCGATGCCCCTCCCAGATTCCCCCGCGTGCCGATTGATGGCTCGGGTAGCGGGGGCGCGCGCGTCCGGCGTGGGCGGCGCGAATCGACGGCGGGCCAGCGAACCGGGTGTGGGTCGGCGAGCAGCGACGGGCGGGACGCCCGTACCACCCCTGCCACCCATCCCACATGAAAGGCAGGAACAGTTCTTATGGCCGACTATTTGCCCGGGCCCGACGCCGACGATCAGGCGTGGGTCACGAACTTCGTCAGATAGTTCGCGGGCTGGAAGCCCACGCCACCCCTGGCCGCGCTCGGGCTGGTCGCGGCCGACATGACGCCGGTCACGACCGGCCAGACCGCGTTCAACAGCGGCTTCTCCGCCCACATCGCCGCCGTAGCGCCAGACCCACCGTCGCAACAGCACAGGCGTCTTCCGGCTTGATCGTCACCGTCGCTTGCGGCGCTTGCGCTTGCGGTCGCGTTCGCGCGGGTCGAAGCGGGTGGTTGCGGCCTTGAGCTTGGGCATCTTGCCGGATTGCAGCGCGCCCATCTGCGACAGGCCCTGCATCATCTTCATGCGCTGCCCGATGCCGGCTCCGGACATCATCTTCATCAGCGGCTTCATCTGCAGGAACTGCTTCACCAGCGCGCTGACTTCCTGCGGCTCGACGCCGGCGCCGCGTGCGATCCGCCGGCGGCGCGAGGCCTCGATCACATCCGGATTGCGCCGCTCCTTGGGCGTCATCGAGTGGATGATCCCCTTGTAACGGTCAAGATCCTCCTCGGGCATCTCCAACTGATCGAGCGCCCCGCCCATGCCCGGCAGCATCTTCAGAATGCTCTTGAGCGGGCCCATCTTGCGGATGCTCTCCAACTGCGAAAGGAAGTCGTCGAAGCCGAAGTCGCCGCGGGCCATCTTTTCCTGCGCCTTGGCGGCCTGCTCGGCGTCGAACGTCTCCTGCGCCTTTTCGACCAGCGACACCACATCGCCCATGCCGAGGATGCGGCCGGCGATGCGCTCGGCGTGAAACTCCTCCAGCGCGTCGAGCTTCTCGCCGACGCCGATGAACTTGATCGGCTTGCCTGTGACCGACTTGACGCTGAGTGCCGCGCCGCCGCGCGTGTCGGAATCGAACTTGGTGAGGATGACGCCGTCGAGTTCGAGGCGCTGGTCGAACGACTTGGCGGTGTTGACGGCGTCCTGCCCCGTCATGGCGTCGAGCACGAGATAGACCTGATGCGGCTGGGTCGATTGCGCGACCTGCGAGACCTCGGTCATCAGTTCGTCGTCGATCGCAAGTCGCCCGGCGGTGTCGAGGATCACCACGTCGCGATCGAGCTTGCGGGCGTCGCGGACGGCGTTTCGGCAGACGCGAACCGGCTGCTGGTGGTCGCGCTCGGTGTAGACGGGCACATCCAGTTGGCGCCCCAGCACTTCGAGTTGGTCGATGGCGGCGGGGCGTTTGAGGTCGGCCGCGACGAGCAGGGGCTTCTTGCCGCGCTGCATGCAGTAGCGGGCGAGCTTGCCGCAGGTGGTAGTTTTGCCGGAACCCTGCAAGCCCGCCATCAGGATGATGGTCGGTCCGCTGCTGACGAAAGGGATGCGCGCGTCGACGGGGCCCATCAGCGCGACGAGTTCGTCGTGGACGACTTTGACGAGCACCTGCTCAGGTCGCAGCGTGGTGAGCACTTCGACGCCGATGGCCTTTCGCTGGCACTCCTCGACGAAGCGGTTGGCGACCTCGACGTTTACGTCGGCCTCGAGCAGGGCGGTGCGGACCTGCGCGAGGGCTTCGCGGACGTTGCCCTCGGTGAGTTTCCCACGGCCGCGGATGCTGCGGAAAACGGAGCCCAGTTTTTCGCTCAGAGCTTCGAACATGAGTGTGAGTTTACCGGCACCCGTGCAGGAAGGCACCACGGGGCACCGCCGCTTGCCGCGGGCGCCGAAAGCGCGAGACGCATGCGGGCGGCTGCGCGAAGTGTGAAACGGGCGCGTTGTCGCGTGATGCCCGACCTGGCGTATCGCGGGCAAACGGCGTCTCCGCACGATCGGCGTTTTTCCCATTGAGCCCCGCGCGCGGCGTTGGTAGAGTGAATCCGCAGGTTGGCGTCGGGTTGATCGACCGCCTGCAATCCACGTCCTCGTGTCTTTTCGCAACAAAGGAAGGCTTAACCATGTCGTGCGTTCGTGCGCTGCGGGCGTGCAAAGCGGTGTTCTTGTCCGGTCTGGCACTCGTGACGGGAGGCGTCGCACTGCAGATCGGCTTCGCATCCGGGCCGAGCGATTCCGGGGCGCTCGCGGGCGCCCGAGCCGCGTTCGTCGATCCCGGAGATGCGCGGGTGATTCAGTGGCGGTCGGGCACGCGGCACACGACGGCCGAGCCGGTGCAGCCCGAACTCGCGGCGGCGGCGGCGCACCGCGTTGTCGAGTGCCTCAACGACGACGAGACGCGGCACGTCGTGCTGCAATTTGCCGGTCCGCTCGCGGACGAACAGCGGGACGAACTCGCGCAGACGGGTGTCACGCTGCTGGCGTACCTGAACGATCATGCTTATTTCGCCGCGCTCGATCCGGCGGCGCTCGATGCCGAGCGGCTCGGTGCGATGGCCGCACTGGTCTACGCCGCCAGGCCGGAGCCGGCGTGGAAGACGCATCCGCTGCTGCTCAACGGCGGCGCGCCGGACCACGCGCTGGTCGGTTTTGACGCCGCGACCGGCCCGCAACTGGCGGCTTACGTTCAGTTTTACGCGGATGTCAACCTCGCGGACGGCGCGAATTTGCTGGCGGCGCACGGCGCGACGATTCGCGACGCGGTGAGCGTGGTCAACGCACTCGTGGTCGAGTTGCCGCTGGCGGCCGTGCCCGCGGTGGCGGGCGCGGACGGCGTGCAGTGGATCGAGCCGGCGCTGCCGCGCTTCGACGAGTGGAACGACAGCAACCGCACGCGGAGTGGCGCGGCGACGGCGCAGCTGGCGCCATACAACCTGACCGGCGCGGGCGTGACCGTGCTGGTGTACGACGGCGGCTACGCCCGCGCGACGCACCAGGACTTCGGCGGGCGCCTGACGGTGCGCGATGCGTCCGGGCTGAGCGGACACTCGACGCACGTCGCGGGTACGATCGGTGGCAGCGGGGCGGCGAGCAGTGGGGTACGCAAGGGAATGGCGCCCGGCGTGACGATCCAGTCGTACGGCTTCCAATATGACGGCACAGGGATCTTCCTCTACACCAACCCGGGCGATCTGCAATCCGATTACAACCAGGCGATCAATACCTACGGCGCGGACATCGCCAACAACTCGATCGGCACCAACACCGAAACCAACGGGTTTCCGTGCAGCATTCAAGGCGACTACGGCGTCACGGACCAATTGATCGACAACATCGTGCGGGGCAGCCTCGGATCGCCCTTCCGCGTCGTCTGGGCAAATGGTAACGAGCGTCAGGGCAGCCGATGTGACGTGGAAGGCTTTGGCGACTACTACAGCACGGCGCCGCCGGCGACCGCGAAGAACCATATCGCAGTCGGGGCGCTGAACTCGAACAACGACAGCATGACGAGCTTCAGCAGCTGGGGTCCGACGGACGACGGGCGGATGAAGCCGGACATCGCCGGGCCGGGGTGTCAGTCGGACGGCGACTTTAGTGTGACCTCGACGTATTCAGGCAGCGACACGCAGTATGCGTCGCTGTGTGGAACATCGATGGCGGCGCCGACCGTGACCGGTGCGCTGGCGCTTCTGTTGCAGGATTTTCGGGCGCAGTATCCGGCCGCACCCGACCCGCGCAACTCAACCATGAAAATCCTGCTCGCACACACCGCGGTCGATCTCGGAAACGTCGGGCCGGATTACGTCTACGGCTATGGATCGGTGCGGATCGTGCCGGCGATCGACTTCATGCGAACGGGCCAATTCGAAGAGAACAGCGTGGGCCAGGCCGGCGTCGTGAGCTACACGCTGAACGTCCCGGCGGGTACCGCGCAGCTCAAGATCACGCTCGCGTGGGATGACGCCGCCGGCACACCGAACGTGGTGCCGTCGCT
Organism: Phycisphaerae bacterium; assembly: GCA_050184295.1. Classification (GTDB taxonomy): domain Bacteria; phylum Planctomycetota; class Phycisphaerae; order UBA1845; family Fen-1342; genus JBFXAM01. The sequence goes on from JBFXAM010000122.1 coordinate 7,093, forward strand.
GATCAACGATCTCGACCTGCGCGTAGTCAGTCCCAGCGCAGGTCAGGCGTTTCCCTGGACGCTCAACCCGGCCAACCCGAGCGCGGCGGCGGCCCGCACCGCTCGCAACACGCGCGACAACATCGAGCAGGTTGTGGTGGACAATCCCGCGGCCGGCGCCTGGACGATGGAGGTGCATGGCTTCAATGTTCCGAACGGGCCGCAGCCTTACTCGGTGTGCGCGTCGGTTCCGCTCAGCGGCGGCCCGTGCAACCCGCCCGCGACGCCGACGGGAGTGAGCGCGACCGATGGCTCCTCATGTACGTCGGTGACGGTGTCGTGGAGCGCGTCGGCGGGAGCGGCGTCGTATGGCGTGTATCGCAACACGGTCAACGACGCGGGTAGCGCGACGCTGATCGGCAGCAGTGCAGCGAGCCCGCTCGTCGATTCGTCGGCCGGCGCGGGAACGACGTATTACTATTTCGTCGATGCGAGCAACGGCTGCGGGACCAGTGCACGGAGCACCGGTGATGCGGGCTCGGTGAACGCGAGTGGCGTGCCCGCGGCGCCGACCGGCGTCAGCGCGACCGACGCCGTTTCGTGCGCGGCGACGACCGTGTCGTGGAACGCTTCCGCGGGCGCCACCAGCTACCAGATCTGGCGGAGCACGACCAACAACAGCGCCACCGCGACGCAGGTCGCGACCGACAGCGCCAGCCCCTATGACGACACGACCGGAACCGCGGGCACGGTGTATTACTACTGGCTGCGTGCGACGGGAACCTGCGGCACCAGCGGCTTCAGCAGTTCCGACGCCGGCTCACGCGCCGTTGGCAGCACGCCGAGCGCACCGACGCGCGTAAAGGCCTCTGACGGTCAGTGCAACGTCACGACGGTGACTTGGAAGGCGTCGAACGGCGCCACCAGCTACGAGATTTACCGTGGCACCTCGAACAACTCCGCGGCCGCCGTCCTGATCGGAACGTCGACGACCACGTCGTTTGGAGATACGACCGGCGCGTTCAATCAAGCGTACAACTACTGGGTGAAAGCGCGCAGCGCGTGTGGCGTCAGCGGTTTCAGCAGCCGCAACGCGGGCTCTCGCGTGAGTTGCCCTTAGTGGTCGCGAGTTGGAACTCGGGCGGTCGGCGTGCGTGACACTCCCCGCGCGCCGGCCGCGTCGTTTTTTTTGATGAGCAGCACGGGAACGCGGGCCCGGCAGCCCTAGGGGGTGCGCTCGACCAGCAGCACGGTCACATCGTCGCTGGGGTGCAGCGAGCCTTCGAGCTGGTCGAGGTGCAGCGTGAGCAGCCTGGCGAACTCCGGCGCCGAGTGGCGTGCCCACTCGCGCAAGGGGGCGCGGAACACGGGCGTGTCATCGGTGCCGCGGTCGGAATCGACGAACGCTTCCTCGACGCCGTCGGTGTACAAGAGGAGCTTCTCGCCGGGTTGCAGCGTGATCGACGCTTCCGAGAACTCGGCCTCGACATCGGCGAGTCCCAGCAGGCCGCCCTGCGGGCGCAGCTCGTGCAGCGCGCCGGCGGCGTCGATGTGGATCGGATGCGGATGGCCGCCGCGGGCCAGGCGAACCGTCCAGTCGCGCGTATCGATCAGCCCGTAGACGGCGGTGACAAACTGCTGATTGGGCAAGTCCTGTCTCAGCAGCCCCTCGTGCAGGTGGATCAACGCTTCCGTGGGCGCGCAAACGCGGTGCACGCCGTCGGCGATCTGCTTCGGCTCCAACGCCTGCCGCAGGAACATGGTCATCAGCCCGGCGGCGACGCCGTGGCCCATGGCGTCGGCGATAAAGAAGCCCACATGGTGTTCGTCGACGCGGAACACGTCGTACAGGTCGCCGCTGACCCAGGTGGCCGGGCGGAAGATGCCGGCGAAGACGAGGCCCGCCACGGGCGGGTACTTCTGCGGCAGAAAGTCGCGCTGCAAGCGGCCGGCGAGACGCAGCTCCTGGTCGAGCTCGGCGAAGTGGCGGTTGAGCTGGCGCGCGAGGCGGTCGAGGTATTCGAGCTCCTGCTCCATGCGGCGGACCATCGGCCCATAGCGCGCCATCATCGCCACTCGCCCGACGATCTCGTCCAGGCTCTGCTCGGCGTCCGCGAATTCGGCGTAGGACGGAGGCGCCGACGCGCCCCGCGGCGCGGCGCCCCAGACGAGCGTCGCGACCTTGTCCTGGCTGAGACGTTCCGCCAGCGCCGCAACGCGCACGCTCTGCGCGGGATCGACGCCGGGTTCGAGCACGATCGCCGCGAGCGGCGACTTCTGCGCGCGTTTCGGATCGCATTCGTCGGACAGCGACTGGCGGGTCGTGTCGAGGCCGAGCGCGAGCAGTCGCTCGCAGAGCGCCGCCGAGCGCGCCGGGGCGCCATCGAAGACCAGCACGGGTTGGGCGCGGGCCATGCGGCTCCCTGTCGTGAACGCGGATGCGCGTCCGCGCCGCCCGGAAAAATCACGCCGCCATCACGGCCGCAAACGTGCCGCGACCGACAGCCGCGGACCTGGACGGTAGCAATCGGTTCGGCGGGCTAGGGGTTGCGCTTGAATACGTCGTCGGGAACGACGATGCGGTCGCCTTCGCGGATATTCAGACGATCGAACGTGCCGGCCTTGACCTCGAGCGCGAACATGGCGGGTTCGATCGACGAGAAGCTGCGGAGCGTCAGCGGCGGCATCGTGTGGATCTTGACGATCGTGCCGTCAAAACGCGCGTACGCGATGTCCAGCGGCGTGATCGTGTTGCGCATCCAGAATGAGCGGACCTGCTCGTCGTCGAACACGAAGAGCATGCCCTGGTCGTCGCCGATCTCGCTCTCCGGCACGAACATCAGACCTTCGGTCTTCTCGGCGTCGGTCTGTGCCAGCCAGATTCGGAACGAGTGCGTGCCGATCAGCAGCGTCGATGTTTTCAGCGTTTCCAGAGGGAATTGTCTCCGCTCGTCGCTGGCCCGGCCCGGCTGGGTCGTCGCGGCAGCGGCGTTGCGACCCGACTCACTGCTCGCGTTGCGATTGCCGTTGTTCTGAGCCGGCGGATTGCCGACGCAACCGGTCAGCGCGATCAAGATGGCCGTGAGTAACCGCGTTGGCGAGATCGGTCGTCGGGCGCGCACGCGCTGATCCTCCGGGGGGCCGCAGAAATGATACGACGGAGCGCGAGCGCCGGCTACGGTTCGCCGGCACGCTCGGGGGTGCGGTGCGTCCGAAATTGTCAGATGTGCGCGTGCGGGCGCGGCAGCGCTTCTCCGATCGGCCCAGCGCGGCGATACTCTGGAGGGGCCGACCGTCCGCATTCGCGTCTCCGTCCGACCGCGAGAGATTCGACATGCCGCTCTTCGACTACACCGGACAGCTTGAATCGGGCGAGGCGTTCAGCGGCACGATCGAGTGCGCGTCGTTCGGCGCCGCCCAGCAGGCGCTCGCGGGACTCGGGGTCTGGGTGACCTCGCTGCGGCCGACGGATCGCAATGGGTACGTCGCGCCGCTCGCGCTCGACGACTTCCTCTTTTTCAACGAACAGGTCGCGGCAATCAGCAAGGCGGAGATCCCGCTCGAGCAGGGGCTGCGGCAACTGGCGAGCGACGTGGCATCGCGGCGGCTGAAGCGCCTCCTGCTCGACCTCGCCGACGATCTGTCGAGCGGCACGCCGCTGGAGAGCGCGATTGCCCGGCAGCGCGGCCGGTTTCCCGCGTCGTATGCAGGCGTCGTCCAGGCCGGCGTCCGCACCGGCGACTTGAGCGGCGCGCTCTATGGCGTCGCAGCCCACCTGCGGATCAAGAGCGGCGTGCGGCGGGCGCTGGTGGAGATCTTCACTTATCCCGCGGTCGTTCTGATCGCGGCGTTTTTCGTGTTGTCCGGCGTGATGCGCGTCATCCTGCCGGCGCTGCGCGACCTGATGAGCGACGTTCGCGGGATGGGCTTGGGCAACCTGCCGCGCCTCGCGATTGACGGACCGACGGCGTTGTTCGCGCTGGCGGATGCGTGGCCGCGGGTCGAGGCGGGGTTTGCCGTCGTCGTCGCGGCGCTCGTGCTTGGAGCGCTGTTTGCGAGTTTTCGGGTCGGGGCGGCGTTTCGCGAGTGGGTGCTGCGCCGCATGCCCGGCGTCGGGCGCGTGTATTGGGCCAGCGTGCTGGCGCGGTTCACGCACACGGCGGCGCTCGGCGCCCACGCGGCGCTGCCGCTGCCGGAAATCATGGATTCGAGCGGGGCAGCGTCGGGCAGCCGGGAGCTGGCGGTGGCGGCGCGGCGCGCGGCCGAGCGCATGCGCGCCGGCGCAAGCGTCGAGGCGGCGCTCGCACCCGAGCGGAGCATTCCCGCGCTTTGGACATGCGTGGTGAGGTCCACGGCGGCGCGCGGCGAACTGCCGGCGGCGCTGGCGGAGCTGGCCCGCGCCTACGAGCAGCGCGCCGCGCAGTGGACGAGCCTGCTGCGGATCATCCTCGGGCCGCTGTTGCTGCTGCTCCTGGCGGGGACATTTGGGGCGCTGTTCAGCATTGTTTTTCTGGCGTTCGGCGGGATCATCCAGGCGTTGAGCTTCTGAACACGCATGATCGTGGTCGTTTTTCTACTCGTGATGTTCGTGCTCGCTGTCGGGGCGGCGATGTCCATATTCCTGCGCGGGCGCAAATTGCGGATTCGCGGGCTCGTGCACACGCTCGCGCTGCTCGTCGGGCAGAACATCCCGCTGGGCGCGGGGCTGCGGGCGGCGGCGGCGCACGAGCCGCGGCGCATGCGGCGCATCTATGAGCACTTGGCGGACCATCTCGAGAACGGCGTCGCCCTCAGCGCCGCCGTGATGGACGTCGAACCCGCGTGTCCCGGCGCCGTGTACGGCGCACTGCGCGCCGCAGAGACCGGCGGCACGCTGCCTACCGTGCTCCGCGAGCTCGCCGCCGAACAACGCCGCAGCGCCGCGACGCCGCGACTGGTTTCGCCGGTCATTCCGTACCTTGTGCTGCTTCTGCTCATTCCCGTGTACGCGGCGGTGTTCGGCCTTGTCGTCGGGCCGAAGTTTCGCGACATATTCAGGGACTTCGGCGTCGCGCTGCCGGCCATGACGGAGCTTCTTCTGTCGACGTCGGCCGTGCTCGCGTCCAATTCGATCGCATTCACGGCGCTGCTTGGCGTGATCGCGGCGATTACGTTCCAGGCACTCTTCGGGCGGCACATGACGCGGCGGCTGCCCGACCGGCGCCAGCCCCTGAACGAGCTGATCGACACACTCGCGTGGCATCTTCCCGGCGCACGGCAACTCGCGGAGACGCGCGCCTGGGCGGCCGCGCTGCCGCTGCTGGAAGCCGCGATCCGCGCGGGGCACGATTTGCCGGCGGCGGCGCGAGTCGCGGCCTGCGCCGATGCGAACATCTTTGCCCGGCGAAGGCTCCGCGCGTGGGCGAACGCGATCGAGGGCGGCGCGGCGCCGGCGAGCGCGGCACGCCACCTGGGCATGTCGCCGAAGGTGGTGAATGCGGTCGCGGCGGGCGGCGCGCGGGAGGCGTTCGCGGCGGCCTTGGGATACCTCGCAGTGTATTTCGAGAGCGTGCGGGACCACCGCGCACGGGTGTTGGCCGAGGCGCTCACGCCGGCGGTCGTGCTGGTCGCGGGGGCCGCGGCGCTAGCGGCGGCGCTGGGGATGTTCCTGCCGATCCAGGCGCTGACGGAAGCTGTGATGGAGACGATCTACTGAATCGTGATGCCTGAACGCGGAGCGCACCGTCGAGCCGCGGGCTTCAGCCCGCGCGGATGTTTGGGACGTGGTGTGCCGCGGAATCTAGAATGGCGATTCAGGCGCGTTGTCGGCTCGACAGGTGTGGCGTCGCTGGGACGCAGCGCTGATTGAGGAAGACGGATCGTGCACACGAATGTCCCGAAAGAGCCGGTGCTCACTCGCCCAGCGGCGCTCGGCGCGCGATCCGCCTGCGTCGCGCTCCATTGGGTCGTCGCGCAGCCCGCGCCGAGTCGGCGGCGTTCACCGGCGGCGCGGCGCGCGTTTCTCGGCCTCGATCTCGTGTTCGCGATCGGTGCGACGATATTGCTCACGGTGCTGTTCAGCGTTGCAATCGCCCAGTTCAGCCGCGCCCGCGAGGACACCGACGCGCGGCGTGCGCTGCGGCTGGTGGTCGAGGCGGAACTTCGCCGCGTGCGAGCCGGCGTGGTCGACGCGCCTGCGCTGCGGCGCGCCGACGACCCCGCGCGCGACATGCAGTTGGCGACGACCACCACGCGCGGCGAGGGTGCGTGGCTAGGCTTCGATCACGTGCGGGTCGTCGGCCGCAAGGCGGTCGGCGGCGGCCGCTGGGTCGAGGTGGCGCTCGCGACGTACGTTCCGCGGCTGGAGGGCGCTCCATGTCCCGACCGTTCGCCGCCCGCGCGCGGCGCGCGATGATGCTCCCCGTGCTCGTCATCATCCGTTCT
>JBFXAM010000123.1:0-13402 GCA_050184295.1 Phycisphaerae bacterium
ACTTCGGTCAACGTCAACGGTTTGATCGGTCGTCCACGTGCCATCGTCGGGCTCCGGTAGCGAATCCTACCAAGCCAAACGCCGTGGCAGCACACTTATTCAACGAATTTATAACTCGTGACACTAGCGATCACCAGCAGCGCGCGCCGACACCCACCCTCAGCGCCGCACTCGGCTCGCTGACGCCGATGGAGGCGTCCGACAGCGCGGATGCCGGCCCAAAGTCGTTCGGTTGCAGTGGGGCGTCACGACCTCCCAAGTACGCCGAATGATCGGTCGTGCCGCGTGCCGAGCAGCGGTGTTGCGCCGCGGCTGAAGAACGGCGCGCGTGGTGGGTCCACGCGGCAGAGTCGAACCGAATCAGCCGGAATAGAAAACCGGCGGAGATGGTTACTGCATCGGGCGCTCGCTCGATTGCGCTGCGCCGCCGGCGTTCGATCTTGCCACCGCGCCCGTAAACCCGCGCGGCCTGCCCTCCCTGTCCAACGTGGGAGAAGCCCATGCCTGGAATCTGCGACCGACTCCCGACGTTCTCCGCGCGATCGGCCGCAATTCGGCCGCGGCGTTGCACCCCCGGCGCGAACGCTCGCAGCCGATTGCGGTCGGGGATGCTCGCCATGAGCGTGCTCGCGCTGACCTCTATGGGGCGCGTGGCCGCCGACGTGGTTGAAGAGCAGCGCATCACGCCGGCGCCGCGCATCACGAGCCAGATTTTCGGACTCTCGCTCGACTTCGACGGGACGACGATCGCCGCCGGAGCCGCGTTCGAGAACAACGCGTTCACCGGTGCGGGCGCGGTCTATCTCTTCACGCAGGACGGCGGCGGGTCGTGGGTCCAGCAGCGCCGGCTGCTTGCCGAAGAGCCTGAGCTCGGAGGCAGCTTCGGATCGGCGCTGGCGGTCGATGGCACGTCGTTGCTGATCGGCGCCTCGGGGCACAACGCCGGCGGTTTGGCGGGCGCCGGCGTGGTCTTCGCATATGAGCGCGCGGCGGATTGGGATCGGGTGCAAACGATCGAACCCTCGGAGCCGGTCGGCGACGGCGCTTTCGGCGATCGTCTCGCGCGACAGGCAGACCTGCTCGCCGTCAGCGCCTGGACCGAGGCGTTTCCGACGGCCGGCGGCGTCGCCGGCCGAGTGATCTACATCTTCGAGCGCGCGAGCGGCCAGTGGCAGCAGCGCGCCCGTCTGCCCGCGCCTGCCGCGGCGAGCACAGGTTTTGTCGCCGTCGGCGATGTCGCGATCGACGCCGGTCGCGTGTTCGTCAGCGGATCCGCCGAGTTGAACGTGAGCGCACAACCCGTCGGCGCCGTGTTTGTTTACGAGAAAATCGGCGGCGTGTGGCAGCAGACGGCGGCATTGCACCCAACGGACCAGACCAGCGATGCGGATTTTGGCGCGAGCCTGGCTGTTGAAGATGGACGGCTCGCCGTTGGGAGTCCCGACGATGCCACCAGCGGCGGGGGCGTTCAGCACGGCTCGGTGTATCTCTACGAACTCAGCGGTGGCGCATGGCAACCGCGGCCCAAGATCACCAACGAAGCGCCGAGCGCGCGCGACGCATTCGGCGTCGACGTCGCGGTGCATGGCGGCGCGCTGCTGGTCGGTGCGACGCAGCCCGAGTTTCCCCCGTTCACGCGTCGCGGCTATGCGCGGCTCTTTCACCTTGAGCCCGGCGGCGTCGGAGCGGGTGTGACTCTCACCGGCTCCGCGACGCTGCCCCACGACTTTTTCGGCTGGAACGTGGCCATCCGCGGCGACCGGGCCGTGATCGCGGCGCCGTTCGACACGACCAACCAGGGCGCGGCGTACATCTACACCGGCGTCGCCGCCCCCGATCCGTGCGCGGAACTGCTGCGCGGCGATCTCAATGCCGACGGGCTCGTCAATAACTTCGACATCGAGGCATTCGTCCTCGCGCTCGTCGATCCCGACGCCTACACGATGCAGCTCTGCGGCGGCGATGCCGTGTGCCGCGTGTGCCGTGCGGATGTGAGCGGCAACGGCAATGTCGACGTGTTCGACATCGATCCGTTTGTCGCGTGCCTGACGAACCTGCCGGCGCCCGGGGCGGGATGTCCGTGACGCGCGGCGGCGCGGCTCGCCGGCCGAGCACGCCCGCGCATGAGGGCTCTCGATCTCACGTGCCACCGGGGCGTCGGCCGCGGAGTTCGCGATGTCTCCTCCTCAGCCGTCGCCGATTGCCGCACACCGATCGCGCGCCGCGCGCGGTGGCCTGTCGACTCGATCCTCATGATCCCGGCGCGCAGGAGCTCGTTCGCCGCACGCTCAGCTCCACAAACCCGTGCAGCAGCGGATACTCAATCCGCGCCCGATAGAGATCGAACCGCCGCCCCGCCCAACCCATCCGCAGCAGCAGGTGCTGCACCAGCTCCGGATACTGCGGCACTTCCGGCGTGCGCGGCGCAACGTCGATCCCCGCGACGTGCGTCACCCGCGCGGGCGCCGGCAGTCGATCCTCCGGGCGCCGCTCGGTCACCTGGTCGACCAGGTCCGGCCGGGCATAGGCCGCCAACTCGGCCGTCGCGGGATCCGAGAATCCTTCCGCCACGTACACATCCGAAATCAACACCTCGCTCGGCACGCGCAGCAGCGTGCCCACGCCCAGGATCGGATCGTCACACGCGTGCGGCGCTACCGCGAGCAGGTGAAACGTCACCGCCGACGCGCGCCCCACGCCGCGCAGCCGTAGATTTCCCACCTCGCGCGCACCCGACAACCGCACCGTTTCCACGTCCGGCAAGCCCGGCGAGCTGAACTCCGCCAGCAGCTCGATCGGTCGGGCTTGGCAAGGCCCGGCCTCGATTCGCGGCGCGCGCCCCTCCACCGGATCAATCGTGCGCATGAAGTTGCATACAGGAATCGTCATCGCCGCGTTCGCGCGCGAAGCGGTCAGTGCCACCCAGCCCGCGACGCTCGCCGAGTCGACATGATCCGGCACGTCGGGCACGTAGATCGCGAGTTGCAGCCGCGCTGCGACCGACTTTCCCCATAAGTGCGCGTTGGCCCGAAACGCCGCCCGCCGCTGCCGCAGCTCGTGTGCATCGGCAGCGTCTTGCCGCAATCCGGCGATGAGCGAATCGAAAGCGCCCCGGTCGCCCGCGTGCCGGCGGATGCACAGCTCGTATGCGGCATACGCCGCGTCGGCCGCTTCGACGGCTGCGCGCGGCGCGCCGCGCCTTTCCGCGGCGCGCGTAAACCGCTCGAACGGCGATCGGCGCGGCACGTTGCCGCCCGCCGCGAACGGGTCCGCTGCGCCCGCGACACGTTGGAGTTGCCACGCCAGTGCGTAGTCGAGTTGCAGCGTTCGCTGCAATTGGCGCGCGCTCTGTGCCTGCGGGAAAGCGTCGAGCACACGGCCCGTCGCGCGGGCGAGTCGTTCGAGCGTCAACCGGGCATCGGCAACAAAGTCGAGCGTCGGCGGTGCGGCGGGGCGTGGCGCGCTCCGTCCGCTGCCGCGCCGCCTCGTGGTGCCAGCGTCACTCCTCGTCACCGCAACGACTCCTGTAACGGCCACAGCAATCTCCATCAGCATACTGCTCCGTGGGTTGCATGTGAATGAGACCTGTTCGCAAATGTATTGCACAATATAGTTGCAGTGCAGTTCTTCGCCTGCTACCATGGCGCTCCGCCAGCGGATCCCCCGCTGCCGCACTCGCACGCGATCCGTCGAACGAGGAGCACCTTATGGCAACGTTGCGAAGCGCCGTGGCGTACCCGCTGCTGGGGCTGACCGTCGGAATCTACGCCGCCAGTGCGGGCGCGCAGCTCCGACCCGACACGCCGTCCGTCGCCGACACGATCGCGCTTCGCGGCGCCGAAGTGCCCGTCGATCACGACGGCAACCGCGCCGTCGACCATGCCGCGCGCCGCATCAGCGAACCCGCGGCGCCCGACGACGGCGGCATCGCCGGCGGCGGCACCTGCGGACTATTGAGCTGGACCAGCTTCGGCCCGTCCGGCGCCGACACGGAGAGCGTCGCCGCCTCGCCCGTGGTCAGCGGACTCGTGCTCGCGAGCGTCTCCAGCTCGGTCGGCGGCGGTGCCATCTATCGTTCGACCAACGGCGGCACAAGCTGGACGCTCGCCAGCGGCACCGCAAACCGCGCCGTGCGTGAAGTCGAATTCGCTGCCGACGGCGCGGCCTGGGCGGCCACGGACGACGGCCTGTTTCGCAGCACGGACGGCGGCGCGACCTGGACCCCCGTGGCGCTGCCGATCGCCGGCCAGGCGGTCGTCCGCGATGTCGCCGTGGATCCCGCCGATCCCGCGGTCGCGTGGGTCGGCATCGGGCAGTTGCTCAATGGCACGTCGCCGATCGTGGTGCTGCGCACGGTAACCGCGGGAGCGAACTGGACCGACGTTTCCCCGCCGGTGACCCCCGGCATGGGCGCCACCGCCATCGGCGTCGATCCGAACAACCCGCTCCGCGTCTTTGCCGCGTTCACCCCGAATTTCGGCGGCGCGCGCGAGGTGTGGGTCACCACCAACGGCGGCGGGACCTGGGCAGAGCGCTCCGCCGGTCTGCCCGTCGGACCCATCAACGACATCGTGCTCGCTGCGGGCGTCGCGTACCTCGCCGGCGGGCAGGACTTCGGAAGCCAGTTCGTCGGGTTCCATCGCTCGCTCGACGACGGCGTCACCTGGATCGAGCTCAGCGCGGCATGGCCCAGCCGCGCCGCCACTTCGATCGCGTTTGATCCGGCGGACGCGTCGCGAGTCTTCGTCGGCACGACCCGCGCCGGCCTTGCATACAGTGCGGACGGCGGCGCTAACTGGTCCCACAGCGTCGGCGGCACCGGAACCTACCAGGTCAACGACATCGAGTTCGCGCCGCTCGCGCCGGCTACCGTCTTTCTCGGCCTCGGCTCGATCGCCGTACTGCGCAGCACCGACGCCGGACTGAGCTTCACCGCGTCATCAACCGGCATCAGCCGCCTCGAAATCTCCAGCTTCGCCGTGAATCCGTTGAACCCGCGCGAGATTGCGGCGTCGTACATCGGCGTGAATGACGGCGGCATTTTCGTCACCACCGACGCGGGCGCGACGTGGTCCCTTTCCGAGGCGCCGTTGCCGCGCTGGCTGAAGGTCGTCTTCGCGCCCGACGGCACGCTCTATGGCACGCACAATGGGCCGTTGGGGCGCGCCGACGACGGCCTCTGGCGGCGCAACCCCGACAACACCTGGACGAACCTCGGCCCCGGCAGCCCCGCGCAGCTCGACACCATCGGCAACGACATTGCGATTTCCAGCGGCGCCAACCCGGTCGTGCTCTGGGCCGGCTACCGCTGGCTGCCCACGCCGCGCCCGGTGCGCGTCTGGTCGTACAACCGTGCCGCCCCCGACACCTGGGAGCTCGAGTATGAGGGCGTCATCGCGAACGAACAGGCTTACTCCGTGCACTTCCTGAACGGCGGCAGCGGCGCGACCGCGCTGGTCGGAATCGTCAACTTCGGCACCGGCGCGGGCAGCGTGTTCCGCTCCACCGACAGCGGCGACACCTGGAACCCCGCCGACGCCGGCTATCCCGCGGGCTGGAACGCATGGGAGATCGCCCCCAGCCCGCGCGCCGCCGACACCGTCTACGTCGCCGCGTCGCCGAATACGGGCATGACGAACGGCTCCATCCTGAAGAGCATCGACGCGGGCGCGTCGTGGATCGCGCAAGGCAGCACGCCGATCTTCCGTTACCTCGCGGTCGATCCCAACCACGACGACACCCTCTACGCGCTGGCTCCGTTCAACAATGCGCGACCCCAGCGCTCCATCAACGACGGCGCTTCCTTCGCGCCGTACGACGCCAATTTCATCTCCACCGCCGGCGGACGCGATATCGTCCACGGCGGCACCCTCAACGCTGTGCGCCGCCTCTACGTCGCGACGTCCGGCGGCGGCTATGCAAGCGACATCCCGCGCGATCCGCCGTGCCCCGGAGATGTCAACTGCGACGGCGCCGTCAACGCGTTCGACATCGATCCGTTTGTGATTGCCCTGGTCGATCCCGCCGCTTACGCGCTCCTGTATCCGGCCTGCCAGTTGTCGACGGGCGACGTCAATGACGACGGCGCGGTGAACTCATTCGACATCGACCCGTTTGTCGACTTGCTGGTCAGTCAGCTTTGACACGCCACAGTTTCACACTCCCGCGGCGCTGACCCGGCCGACCGAAATCGGGCAGCGCCCGACGCAGCCGGTTGCCGCGCGCCCGCCGGGTGCGCCCGCGCGTTAGAATTCGCGCTGCGGCGCGCCAACCGCGCGCTGCGCGAGGAATCCGCGATGTCTGCTCCCAACCGCCCGGCGTGCCGCACGCCGATCACGCCCCCGACGCCGCCCACCTTGTCCGGCGGGGGCGCGGCGCCGCCCGGTGCGTCTCACCGCTCGCCCGCCGGACCGCGCCCCGTCCGCGCCCCGCGCGGCCGCGAGCTTTCGTGCAAGAGCTGGCTTCAGGAAGCCGCGCTGCGCATGCTCATGAACAACCTCGACCCCGAGGTCGCCGAAGCGCCGGATCAGCTCGTCGTATACGGCGGGTCGGGCAAGGCGGCCCGCTCGTGGGAAGATTTCGAGCGGCTGGTCGCGACGCTGCGACGGCTGGAAAACGATGAGACGATGCTGGTGCAGAGCGGCCGGCCGGTGGGCGTGCTGAAGACGCACGCCGACGCCCCGCGCGTGCTCATCAGCAACAGCATGCTTGTGCCGAAGTGGGCGACGTGGGACGAGTTCCGCCGCCTCGAAGCGCTCGGGCTCACCATGTTCGGGCAGATGACCGCCGGCTCGTGGATTTACATCGGCACGCAGGGCATTCTGCAAGGCACGTACGAAACCTTCGCCGCCTGTGCGCGCAAGCACTTCGGCGGATCGCTGCGCGGCAAGCTGGTCGTCAGCGGCGGGCTCGGCGGCATGGGCGGCGCGCAGCCGCTCGCCGCGACGATGAACGACGCCGTCTTTCTCGGCGCCGATGTCGATCGCTCGCGCATAGAGAAGCGCCTCGCGACACGCTACATCGACCGCATGACCGAAAGCACCGACGAAGCGCTGGCATGGGCCGACGAAGCCCGCGCGAAAAAAACGGCGCTGTCCATCGGCCTGGTCGGAAACATCGTCGACCTGCTGGCCGAACTCGTCCGCCGCCGCGTCACGCCCGACGTGCTCACCGACCAGACCTCCGCTCACGATCCGCTCGGCGGCTATGTGCCCAACGGCATGAGCTACGAGGCGGCGCTGCGACTGCGGGCCGACGATCCGCAGCAATACACCGCGCAGAGCTTTCGAACCATGGCCGGGCACGTCGCGCTCATGCTCACGCTGAAAGACCGCGGCAGCATCACGTTCGACTACGGCAACAACCTGCGCGGCCACGCGAAGGAAGCGCTGGAACGCGCCCTGGCGGAGGGCAGCGGCGGCGACGCCGGTGCCGGGGGGGCGGGAGCGAGTTCTGCGCAATCCGCAATCACCGCCGCCGCGCCGCGCTCCAAACTGCAAACTCCAAACTCCAAGTTCGATTTCGATCCCTTCGAAATCCCGGGTTTTGTGCCCGAGTACATCCGCCCGCTCTTCTGCGAAGGCAGCGGGCCGTTTCGCTGGGCGGCGCTGTCCGGCGATCCGCGCGACATCGCGGTGACGGACCAGGCCGTGCTCGATGCGTTTCCACAGGAAGAGCACCTGTGCCGATGGATCCGGCTCGCCGGCGAGCGCGTCGCGTTTCAGGGCCTGCCGGCGCGCATCTGCTGGTTGAACTACGGCCAGCGCGCGAAGATGGGGCTCGTTTTCAACCGCCTCGTGCGCGAAGGAAAAGTGAGCGCGCCGCTCGTCATCGGCCGCGACCACCTCGACTGCGGCAGCGTCGCCAGTCCGAACCGCGAGACCGAGGCGATGAAGGACGGCTCCGACGCGATCGCCGACTGGCCGATCCTCAACGCGCTCGCCAACACCGCCTGCGGCGCGAGCTGGGTGAGCGTGCATCACGGCGGCGGCGTGGGCATCGGCTACTCGATTCACGCGGGACAGGTGATCGTCGCCGACGGCACGCCCGAGGCCGATCGCCGCTTGCAGCGCGTGCTGACCGCCGACCCGGCGCTGGGCGTGATGCGCCATGCTGACGCGGGCTACGACGAGGCGATCGCGGTCGCGCGCACGCGCGGCGTCGATGTGCCGCGGCTGACGAATGCGGAATGAAGCATCCAGAGGCGGCGCGGCTCTTCTGCACTGTTCATTCTGCATTCGCGCGGCGCACGCGCGCCGCTTCCACGAGCGCTTCGAACAAGCGCAGCTGCTCCGGCCGATCGATCAGGTCTTCCGGGTGCCATTGCACGGCGACGAAGAACGGCTTGCGCGGGTCTTCGGCGGCCTCGACGACGCCGTCGGGTGCGAACGCGACCGGGCGCAGTCCGTCGCCGAACGCCGCCCGATCGAGCGCCTGGTGATGCCGGCTGTTTACCTCGATTTGCTCAACGCCGATGATCGCCGCGAGGCGCGAGCTGCGCTCGATCTCGACCGGGTGATACGCGCTCGCGCTTCCGTCGCCGCAGTGGGACAGCGGCGCGGCGCGCGGGACGTCGTCGACATGCTGCACCAACGACCCGCCGCGCGTCACGCTTGCGACCTGGCAGCCGAGACAGATCGCCAGGATCGGCACGCCGCGCGCATCCGCGCGGCGGAAGAGCGCGGTTTCGAAGTGGTCGCGGCGCGGTTCGAGCGTTTCGGTTTTTGGGTGGCGCGGCTGGCCGTAGTTCGCCGGGTCGAGATCATCGCCGCCGGTGAAGAGCAAGCCGTCGTAGCGGCTGATCAGTTCATCCAGCAGCACGTCGTCAAACTTCGGCGGGACGGGCAGCGGCTGCGGCAGGCCGCCCGCGGCGAAGATCGCGTCGACATAGGTCGTGTTCAGCACGATCCGCACGCGCTCAGGATTCGTGGGCGAGCGCTCGACATTGCTCGTGACGCCGATCAGCGGACGCGTGGGCACGTGACGATTCTCCAAGCGCCCCGCGGGGCGCGGTGTGGACCGCAAAGGTCCGGGGCAGTCGCGCGTTTCGGGCGGCTGCGGCCATGCTGGCCGATCACGCGCTGCGTCTCCGCCGCCGGGCGCGGTTGAAAGCGAAGCCGCGCCGGTTATAGTACCGCGCGTTGGGTTGGCGCGGTTCGCGGGTTGTGCTGCGGTCGGCCGCGGGCGCATCGATCATCTTCTACGTACGACGGGTGCCACGTGCGGTTCACATCCTGCTTTTCCGCGCTTTCGCTTCGATCTCGCCGGGTGGCACCGCTGATGGGGGCTGCTTCGCTGGCGTGGCTCATCGCGGCGCCGACCGAGGCGCAGTCCCCGAGCGAACCCGCGTCGTGGCTTCTAACGGCTTCTGCGCAACCGGCGTCGGACGTCGCCGCGGGCGAAGGCGCGCTCGTCGAGCGTGTGGAGTTCCAGGGGCTCAACCGCATTAACGAAGGCTTCGTGCGCCGGCTCATCAAGTCGCGCGAGGGCCAGCCGTTCTCCACCCGCCAGCTCCAGGAGGATGTGCGCGAACTGCTCCGCAGCCGCAAGTTCCTCAACGCCGCCGGGTCGACGCGCGCCGAAGGCGATCGCGCGGTGGTCATCTTCACGGTCGCCGAGAAACCCGAGATCGCGGGCGTCGAGATCGTCGGCAACAAGCGCTTTACGACCGAGGCGCTGTTCAAGGAACTGCCGTTCGCTGCGGGCAGCGTGCTCGATCGGTTTGAAGTGAACAAGGGGCGCGACGATCTGCTGCGCAAATACAAGGAGACGGGCCATTTCTACGCCGAAGTGAAGCTCGACGACGCCGCGCTCGACGAGGGTCGCGTCGTCTACACGATCACCGAGGGCCCCGAGGTCCACGTCGCGCAGATCGCGTTCGAGGGCAACCGCGCCTTCGCCGCCAGCGTCCTGCGCACCAAGATCAAAACGCAAAAGCGCTTCTGGTTCATCATCAGCGGCGTGTTCGACGAGGAGCAGGCCGAACGCGACGCGCTGGCGGTCGAGCAGTTCTATCGCGACGAGGGCTTTCTCGATGCCAAGGTCGGCTATCGCCCCGACTTCGACCCGATCACACGCGAGGCGCTCACGCTCACCTTTGTGATCGAGGAGGGCGCCCGCTACACCGTCCAGGCAATCACCGTCGCCGGCAACGCCGCTTTCGACACGCCGCGCCTGCTCAGCGAGATGCAGCTCGCGCCCGGCGGTTTCGCCCGCGAGGACACCCGCCGCCGCGACATCCGCCGGGTGCAGGACGTCTACGGCGAGATCGGCTACGTGGACGCCCGCATCGACACGCAATACGACTTCACCGAGACGCCCGGCGTCGTGGTCCTGCGCTATGACATCGCCGAGAACAAGCGCTCCAAGTTCGGCCGCATCACCATCCGCGGCAACACCACCACCAAGGACGAGGTGATCCGCCGCGAGCTCCGCTTCTATCCCGGCGAGGACTACAACACCGTCGCCGCCCGTCGCGCCGAACGACGCGTGCTCGAAACCACGCTGTTCACGCCCGGCGGAGTCAAGATCACGCCGCTGGAGGACGTCGACGGCTACCGCGAGGCGTTGGTCGAAGTCACCGAAGGAAACATGATCGACTTCCTGATCGGCGTCGGCGTGAGCAGTGACAACGGTCTGATCGGCAACATCACCGTCAACAACCGCAATTTCGACCTGCTGGATTGGCCGCGAACCTGGGGGGAGTTCTTCCGCGGCCGCGCGTTTCGCGGCGACGGCCAGACCCTGCGACTCTCGCTCGAGCCCGGCGTCGAAGTCTCGCGATTCCGCATTGACTTCACCGAGCCCTACCTCTTCGACAAGCCGCTGCGGTTTGACACGGCGTTCTTTCTCTTCGAGCGCGACCGCGGGCCATACACGGAAGAGCGCCTCGGCGGCAACGTGAGTCTCAGCCGGCGCTTCGAGACCGGTCCGCTGAACGGCTGGGCGGTCGAGGGCGCGGTCGGGCTCGAAGGCGTCGACATCACGGACGTGAAGACCTTCGCCGCCAAGGCCATCCGCGACGCCCGCGGCAGCAGCACGCTCACCACGCTGAAGGGGACCATCGTTCGCGACACGACCGACAGCCGGATTCAACCCAGCGAAGGCTCGCGCCTGAGCGTGAGCTGGGAGCAGGCCGGCGCGCTCGGCGGCGACTGGGACTTCGGCCGGCCCGGCGCCAGCGCCCGCTGGTATCGCACTGTCCGCACCGACATTCTCGACCGCAAGAGCATCCTGAGCCTGCGCGGCGACATCGGCTACATCGTCGGCGATGCCCCCGTCTTCGAGCGCTTCTACGCCGGCGGGTTCGGGTCGCTGCGCGGGTTCGACTTCCGCGGCGTCTCGCCCCGAAAGGGCGTGTACGACGACGCCGTCGGCGGCGACTTCATCCTGCTGACCGGCGCCGAATACTCGGTGCCGCTCTATGCCGAGACCGTCCGCGGCGTGACGTTCATTGACATGGGCACGGTCGAAGAGGATTTTGAAATCACGAATTGGCGCGTCTCGGTCGGCTTCGGCATCCGCATCAACCTCGACTTCTTCGGCCGCATCCCGATGATCTTCGACTTCGGCTTCCCGATCGCGAAGGACGACGACGACGCGACCCGCGTCTTCAACTTCTCCTTCGGCGCGTCGTTCTAGCGCGGTGCGTCCAACACCCCTCATCGCGCCGGCTCGCGCGTGATCGGCGCATTATTCAGCACGGCGGCCGGCACGCCGCTGCTGCCCAGCCTGGTCAGACCCGAACGCGCGGGAGCACGACCCCGGAAACGCGCGCCCCACGAGGAGCCGGAACGGTTCGCCCCGGCTCCGGCTCCTCGTGCGTGCAAACTACGGCATCCGGTACCACGCCGCGCCCAGGAACCGCGGGCTCAGGTCGCACCGGAACTTGTGCACCCGCAGCCGGAAGTTCCCCGTCACGGTCGGCGTGAACTCGCAGATCTCGTAGCCGTTGTCCCAGCTCGCGGAGATGGCCACGCTCGCGCCCGTCGGCGAGAGAATCTGGAGATCAAGGTCGGCGTTCGGCTGTTGCGCGTACTGCGCATACGCGGGGTCGACGCCCCATGAGATCACGACGCGCGTGCGTTTGCCGGCGACGAGCGGCATCACCGCGAAGTCGAGCACGGCCGGGCTGGCGCAGGTGTAGACGGCGTGCTTCCAACTGCCCTGCGTGCCGCCGGCGATCTGGAACGCGCGATACGCGTCGATGCCGCCGGCGCCGTCGAACTCGCTCAGGCGCGTCGCGCCTTCGACGTTGTGCACCGCGGTCGCCATCAGAATCGACTTGAGCGCCTCGGGTCGCGTCCGCAGGTTCAGGTTGCGCTGCATCGCGAGCGCCGCGGTCCCGCTCGCGAAACCCGCCGCCACGCTCGTGCCCGACAACTGCGTCAGCCACGGCGCCGCGATGCTCGTGGTCATGATGTTCACGCCCGGCGCCGCGACCTCGGGCTTTTCGCGATCGCCGTGCAGCGACGCGGGATCGATCCCCGCGGAGCAGGGCTGCATGGTCTCGCCGGACCAGATCGGGTTCGCCCGGTCGTCGAATGCGCCGACCGCGAGCAGGTTGTAGGCGTTGCCCGGGCTCGAAACGCGCCCCGTGCCGCCGCACAGCGGCCCGGTGCTGCCTGCGGATTTCACGATCAGCACGCGCCCGTTCAGCGACAGCGCGTCGTAGAACCGCTCGCGCGCGCTCATGACGCCGCCGATGTCCGCGCCCCAGCTCAAGTTCAGCACGTTCACGCCCGCACTGCTGACGCCGAACGACGACCGATCCTGGAGCTGTGCATCTACCCCGAGGCACGATCCGCCCGCCCACAGCCGCGCACCCGGCGCGATGCCGCGGTGCACGGCGTGTCGGCTTCCGATCACGCCGGCGACCGTCGTGCTGTGGTTGTCCGCCGCGCCACAGACGAACGCGTTGTCCTGCACGACGTGCGTCAGGCTCGGATTCGCCACCGCGACGCGCCCGCCCACCTCGACCTGGCCGACCACGACATTGACGCCCGTGTACGCCGCCGGCAGCAGGTGCACGTTGATCTCACGCCGCGCCACATCCAGCTCCGGCTCGACCGTCTGCGAACCCTGAATGAGCCGCACCTCGGGCAGCGCCGCGATCGCTTCGATGAGCTTCGGATCCAGCTCGGCGTAGATTACCGGCAGCAGTGCGTCTAGCTTTGCGGCAAAGCCCAGCTCGTTGAGGAAATCGAGGATCGGTCCCGCCTTCTCCGCGTACGCCGCCTGCCACGCCGACTGGTATTCCGCCAGCGCCGCGTCCTGCTCCTCCAGTGTGCTTGCCAGCGTTAACGCGTCGGTCGCCGGCTCGGCACCGTCGTCCGTTGCAACGAAGATCATCACGGCCAGCGGCCGCTCGTCCCTGCGGGGCGCGAGCTGCTCGGCCAGCTCG